>NZ_CP032819.1:615675-1231351 GCF_003991565.1 Butyricimonas faecalis
TCCCATGATCCATCCCACTGGCGACACGAGGTATTAAACTATCCCGTGGATCTCATGCTGGCAGGTCACACGCACGCCATGCAACTGGGAATCAGCATCGGCAGTTTTCGGTGGAGTCCGGCAGTATACGTCTACCCGGAATATAATGGGCTGTATGCAGCAAACGGTCAACAATTATACGTTTCCCGAGGAGTAGGGTATCTGGGGTTCGCCGGACGTATCGGTCAAAGACCGGAAATCACACTGATAGAATTAACAAACAATTGCAGATAATAAGAAATAACATTTTAGGTCCCTTTCTCTTTGAATCATTTCTTAAAGTCCCGGTCGACTACTTGTAAATAAGCTTTCAACAACTCACCGTCCTGGGGTTTTGTGTTGGGTCCTATCGGCTTTTTCGTTTTCAAATCATAAATATAAGCCCCGTTATCCGTCACCACCGCCGCCGCATTCGTGAAGGCATAAAAAGCAAAAGGAACTGCCGCCGGATTCAACAAATTCTTACTATAATGGAATGCAGAAGCATCCATTCCCAATTGGGCGAACAAAGTGGCGACCATATCCGTTTGAGAACCTAGCGTGTTTACCACGGAATCCCGAACACTCAAGGCTCCTCCCGTAAAAATCATCGGAATACGATAAGCCTCCGGCAAATGAGGTTGCAAATTTCCCACGTGACGGGTTCCATGATCAGCCACCAACACGAATAAAGTATTATCCCAGAGTCCCGATTTTTTGCACTTTTCAAAAAATTCTCCCAAACATTGATCCGTGTAAGCTATCGCATTTTTCAACTTGGAACCGTTATCATCTCCCGGAATCTTTGTCTCCATGGGAACGATAAAGGGCTCGTGACTACTCATGGTAAACGCCATGTACATGAATGGCACTTGGGCAATTCGCAAATCTTCATAAAGACGATCAAGCATATACCCGTCATGTACCCCCCATTTGAAACGGTTCTCGATAGCCTCTCCCGAAAAATCATCCTCGGTAACCACACTTTGGAAACTCATAGTCACGTAAGAACGGAAGCCACCAAAATTAAGATCTCCGGCATAATAAAAACGGGTGGAATAACCTTCCGCCTCAAAATCCAACGGGAAACGGGGTTGTTCATAAGTCTTGTTCGGATATTTCAACATGGATACATTCGGATAAGCGGGGAAACCGCTGATTACCCCCAATATTCCCCGATCTGAACGATTTCCGGTCGCGTATATATTAGAAAAAAATATCCCTTCTTTGGCTACCGCTTGTAAATTCGGCATGGCATCCCAGGCATTCAACGTGAACGTTTCCAATAGGAGTACTACCACGTTAGGTCTATCGGTTTTCAATACCCGAGGATAATCACCCGTTTCCATATACACGCTATCTACCAACTGCTGAGCCTTCTCCTCTGGCATAAAGGCATAATTTCCTTTTATCTTGTTAATATGCATCACCTCGTACAAGAAATTCCATACCGGATTAATTGCAGCCTGATTCGCATACATATTTTTGTTGTTGAAAAACACGAAACTCACGTTCATCGGAGCCACATTGAAACCTCCCCTCACGGGAATAAACGCAACGCCTCCTAAAATAAGATATATTATACCATGCCACAATGCCTCACGCCTATCCGAGTAAAAGGTCTTGGCCACCCAACGACGGTAAAACGTATAAAAGACAACCACCATAACAGCATAGAGTAATAAAAGCAATACGATTAACCCTGTCGGAGTTGAAGCCATTGCCTCACCGGGTGTCTTCAAGTAAAACAAGGGAGTGGCATCCATATGGTATCCCCAATTCTTGAATAACTCGAGATCTCCAACAATAATCAGACTTGACATCACTAAAAGCAAAAGCGTTAGGCAAGAAAAAATACGTTTCAATATTTTTGCGGATAAAAAAACTCCTATTGCCATTAACACACAGGACAACAAGATCACGTAACCCCCAAATGAAAGATCCATTCGGAACCCTTTGGCAAAAATCATCACATAATCATATCCGGTAAGAGTGGCCGTTTCCTTGTATTGATATATCAAGAATACCACCTTGGCCACCCATGAAAATACAACCCAAAAGAGATAATATTTCAGCAAAAACAGTAATTTATCACGCATAAATAATTTTAAATTTTAAATTTTGGATTTTAGATTTTAGATTCCATCATTACACTTTTCTCAATCGTAAATCCGAAATCATAAATCGTAAATCATAAATCGTAAATCGTAAATCAAAATGGAGCTTTACTACTATTCATCGGATTCTCAAAGCTCTTGCCTCCCTCCTGAAAACCGGTGTCCAGTTGTGGCATTTGCGGGGCAGCATCCTCATTCATCCGAGAACCGAAAGTAACCGTTTTCACGGTAGCACCTCCTGATGCAAACGGAGAAACCTCTTCCAAATCGCAGAATTGTGCCAACTCATTACGGAATCGCAATTGAATCTCTCCTACCGCACCATTACGATGTTTGGCTATAATAATATCGGCAATCCCTTTCAAGCTGTTTCCCATGCTGTCCTCCATAATTCCGTAACGTTCCGGACGGTGAATGAAAAGCACCATATCGGCATCCTGCTCGATGGCTCCGGATTCACGCAAGTCCGACAACATCGGTTTCTTTGCATCTCCTGTACGTTGCTCAACACCACGATTCAACTGAGACAAAGCGATCACAGGTATATTAAGTTCCTTGGCAATAATCTTCAACTGCCGCGAAATCATACTTACCTCCTGCTCCCGATTGCCTCGCATATCCGCCCCGGCAGTCATCAACTGCAAATAATCGATAATCAGTACTTTGATTCCATATCTTTGTTGCAAACGACGACACTTGGCCCGCAATTCGAAAATAGAAAGAGCCGGTGTGTCATCCACGTATATCGGAGCCTTGATCAAGGCCTTAATCTTCGAATGTAACTGTTGCCACTCTTCCTCGGTCAACTTTCCATTACGTATTTTCTCCGATCCCAATTCGGTCTCGCTGGCAATCAGACGATTCACCAACTGCACCGAAGACATCTCCAACGAGAACAAAGCAACGGGCTGGTTGTGATTCACCGCCATGTTACGAGTCATGGAAAGCACAAAAGCCGTCTTACCCATGGAAGGACGGGCGGCAATAATCACCAAATCGGACGGCTGCCAACCGGAAGTCACTTCATCCAAAGCCGTGAAACCAGAAGGAACACCACTTAATCCATCCGCTCGTTTTCCGGCAATCTCAATCCCCTTGATGGCTTCATCAATCAAGGCGTTTATAGCCGTCGTCTCTTTCTTAATATTCCCTTCGGCAATCTCAAAAACCTGCTTTTGGGCCATATCCACCAAGTCAGCCACATCCGTCGCCTCGTCATAGGCTTTATTCTGTATATCGGTACATACCCGAATCAATTCCCGCTGGATATATTTCTGCACCACGATACGGGCATGGAACTCGATATGAGCCGCCGAAGCCACTTTCGAGGTCAGTTGAGCCAAATAGTAATATCCCCCGATCTCTTCCAATTCCCCCAAACGCTTCATCTCCTCGCTTACGGTAAGAATATCCACCGGTTCGTTATTCAAGGAAAGGTTTTGAATTCCCCGGTATATCTTTTGATGTGCCTCCTTATAGAAACATTCCGGTTTCAAGAAGTCACTCACGGTAATAAACGCATCTTTCTCCAACATCAGAGATCCCAAAATGGCCTCCTCCAGATCCACGGCCTGCGGTGGCATTTTCCCGTACTCGGTTTGCAATGATTTGTAATTATACTCCGGTTTCTTCGCCATATTAAATTACTTTTAGCTCTTTCAATTTCCAGAAACAACGAACAGTTGCCCGCACGTCTGCCAAGGCATCATGTGCATTCTCGAATCCCTCCCCGAACAAAATCTGATGTAACTCGGATAATTTCGGAGACTTGAATCCCTGTTTTCCACCCGGCAATTTACAATAATTCGTGGACATTTTCATCGTACAGTATTTTGGTTTCAGAAACAAAGAAGTCATCATCCGTTTCCGTTCGAATTCTGCGCCCACGATACATTCGTCAAAACTGATATTATGCCCGATCAAGGCATCGGCCGCATCAATCTTATCCGAAAACAGCTCTAAGATTGATAATAAATCTTTCCCTTCCTCCTGGGCTTTTATCGTGGTAATCCCGTGTACACGGGAAGCCTCCACCGGAATAGAAAACCCTTCCGGTTTAATAATATCGCTACGTTCCTCAATAATATTCCCCTTATCATCACACATAATCCACGCAAGCTGCACCAATCGGGGCCAATTATCAACGTTCGTCACGGGAGCATTCCAACGCTGGGGAAGTCCCGTTGTTTCCGTATCAAAAAATAAGAACATCTTTACTATATATTTACGAATTATGACTTACGATTTATGATTTTCTTCACCACACCTACATTTAAAATCATACATCGTAAATCCGAAATTATTTTGTTTCGCCGTTTTCAAAACTCTTGTTATACTGGTGCATTGCCCGGTAGCTCATACCCATACTGGAAAATCCACCATCGTGGAACAAATTCTGCATGGTCACTTTACGGGTCAAATCAGAAAACAAGGTGATACAATAATTTGCACATTCATCAGCAGAGGCATTTCCCAACGGGGACATCCGTTCTGCAAAATCAATCAGAGAATCAAAACCTTTAATTCCGCTACCAGCCGTGGTTACCGTCGGTGATTGAGAAATCGTGTTGACACGAACCCTCTTTTCTCGTCCGTAAATATACCCGAAACTACGGGCAATGGACTCCAACATGGCCTTGGCATCCGCCATATCATTATATTCAAACATCGTACGTTGTGCAGCCACGTATGAAAGAGCCACAACCGACCCCCATTCATTAATCGCATCCAATTTCTTTGCCGTTTGGAGCACCTTATGAAAAGAAATGGCTGAAATATCCAACGTTTTCTGCAAAAAGTCATAATCCAGGTTATCGTAGGGACGTTTTTTTCTCACATTCAACGACATGGCCACCGAGTGCAATATAAAATCAATCTTTTCTCCCAACAACTCCATCGCCTCCTTAAACAAACGCTCCAAATCACCTTCACTAGTTGCATCTGCAGGAATCAATGGAACATTATTCTTCTCCGCAAAATCCTTGATCTGTCCCATCCGGATAGATAATTCCGTGTTCGTCAGCACGATCTCTGCTCCCTCTTCCAAGCATTTCTCTGCCACTTTCCACGCGATAGACATTTCGTTCAACGCACCGAATATTATCCCCTTCTTTCCTTTCAATAAATTGTAACTCATAAAACAGTATTAAATTAAAAAATTCTTTCTACAATCAAGACTGGCCGAGCAGCAACCGGGCGTTCTCTAACGCGGCTTCACTGATGACGCTTCCGCTGATCATTCCGGCTATTTCCGCTACCCGCTCTTCATCTGTTAAACGACGGATACGTGAAATTGTTCCCATCTGGTCGTCTTCTTTATATACCTTAAAAT
Organism: Butyricimonas faecalis; assembly: GCF_003991565.1. Lineage (NCBI taxonomy): Bacteria > Pseudomonadati > Bacteroidota > Bacteroidia > Bacteroidales > Odoribacteraceae > Butyricimonas > Butyricimonas faecalis. Next base: position 621,142 of record NZ_CP032819.1, read on the forward strand.
GGTGATCGCCTGCGGCTGCTATCTGAGGTAAATGGGAAATACTGATCACCTGCATCCGGCAGGCCATCTCTTTCATCATCTCGGCCATCCGGTGAGCGATTTCCCCTGAAACACCCGTGTCTATCTCGTCAAAGATAATGACCGGTAACTGTTTTGTGCGGGACAGAATATATTTCAGCGACAACATCAACCGAGAGATTTCCCCTCCGGAAGCCACTTTCACCAATTCTCCCGGCTCTTGGTTCTTGTTTGCCGAAAACAGAAAACTCACGTCATCCTTTCCCGTGGGCGTAAAATGATCCAACGGGGTAATCATAACCTTGAACACGGCATGTTTAATCCCCATGCTTACCAACAATCCCTGCATCTCTTCTCTCAACTTCTCCTCCGATGCCACACGAGCTGTATGCATCTTACTTGACAACGAATCCATTTCCGTCTCCACAGACTTGATCTGTTCCTCTAACATTTCGATCTGTTCTGCAAAGGATTGTATTCCTTTCAACTTTTCGCCTAACTCATCCTTTAAAGCGATCAATTCCTCGACTTTTTCCAAGCGATGCTTGTGCAATAAATCGTACATCACGTTCAGGCGTTCATTAATCACGTCGACTCTTGCCGGGTTGTATTCCACCCGTTCCGCCATCCGTTCCGATTCATCGGCAATATCCTCCAATTCGAGAATCACCGAACTCAAACGCTGCTCGTAATCGGTAGCTTCTTTCACGATTCCCTCCAAGGTCGCCATTTTATTCTTCAAACCTTTCAAGGATTGGATAACGGGATTATCCGATTCCGTTAATATATACGTTGATTCTGAAAAGGCGGATTTAATATTCTCCGCATTATTCAACACGGCCAACTCTTCCTCCAATTCCTGTTGTTCTCCTTCGCGCAAATGGGCTTCATCCAGTTGATTAAACTGGAATCTCAGATAATCTTCCTCTTGAGCCGCCTCCTTCGCTCGCTGTTTCAGCGAGGTCAGTTCCGACAATAACCCCTGCCGACGAATATATTTTACCCGGTAATCTTTCAGTAACACTTGATTACCGCAAAAAGCATCTAATATTTCCAGCTGATATTCCGGTTGCCCGATAAGTAAGGATTGATGCTGCGAATGCACGTCAATCAAAAAACTCCCGAACTCCTTCAATAACTTGTTATTAACGGGAGTATCATTAATAAACGCCCTTGATTTGCCATCTGCCGTCAATTCCCGTCTCACAACCACCTCGTTGTCATAATCCAAGTCATTATCAGCAAACCAGTGCTGTAAATCGTACCCCACAACATCATATGTGATTTCAACCACACACTTCTTATTCTTATCCATAATGGCTGCAACATCAGCCCGCTGTCCCAATGTCAGCCCGATCGCACCCAACAAAATGGATTTTCCCGCACCCGTTTCCCCGGTAATAATTGTAAAACCCTTCTCTAGCTCGATATTCGTTCTATCGATCAAAGCGTAATTCCCTATATGGATGTTCTTTATCATTTCTACAACCTTTATTGCATAATTCATGCGAAAGTACTAATAATTTTCCATTTTCAATTTTCCGTTTTCAATTTAATTCGTACTTTTGCTCACCGGTTTAAACATATAGTTCTTTATAAAATGACAAGTAGAAGATTAATTAGAATTAAAGTTTTACAGCTTTTATATTCTTACACGAAGAAAGAGGGAGTGACAATCACGGAAGTAGAAAGAGATTTGTTCAAAAGTATAACCAAAAGCACGGATTTATACTACCACATATTCCTCTTAATCACTGAAATCCAACGTCGTGCATTTTTAAAAATAGATGCTGCCCGTAATCGGAAACTTGCATCGCAACGAGAGTTAAACCCCAATACTCGTTTTATCGATAACCCGGTAATCAATCAAATCGCCAACAACCGGAAATTCAAGACCTATGTTTCCACGAATTTGATCTCTTTGAACGAGTGTCAAGATGTAGTTGCCTTGTTATATGACCGCTTGTTGGAAATGGATTTCTTCAAGCTTTATATGTCTAAACCCAGCGTGACTTACGAGGATCATAAGAAACTCGTGCTCGACATGATCACGGATTTAATCGCGGAAGATGAAGATTTCGACCAAGCAATGGAAGAAAAGAACATTTTCTGGAATGATGATTTCGAACTCGTACTGAGTATCGTGTACAAAACGGTGAAGAACATGAAAGAAAGCTATACTGAAGACACCGTTTTCTTTATCTCCTTGTATAACGAGGAAGAAGACTTGAGTTTTGCAAAAACCCTGTTCCGAAAGTCAATTCTCGACATGAAGGAAAACTTGGAATTAGTGGATCAGTTTACAACCAACTGGGAACTCGACCGTATTTCCGATATGGATAAATTAATCATGGATGCAGCAATTTGCGAACTGAAATATTTCCCGTCAATCCCCGTAAAAGTGACCTTAGACGAGTATATCGAGATTTCCAAGAACTATTGTTCCCCGAAAAGTAGCGGGTTTATCAATGGTGTTCTCGACAAAACGGTGGCTCTTCTGAAAGAAAAGAATGAAATCAGAAAAGTCGGACGAGGTTTAATGGAGTAATACCACCCCCTCCAGCTCCCCCTCATACAGGGGGAGAGCTGATTACCAGGCGGATTCCCACCTATGTAACGAGAGCTAGAGACCATATCCATTTCCCGAACTTCACTTTTGGATTGCCCCTCTTCGTTTATGAATTTCGTCTGAATCTACTCCAGAATGTTTTCCGTTCTTCAGTCTTTGGCACTTCTAAACGCTTCCATTCCTTTCTTTCTTGAGAACGTCTAAATGCCGCCTTGATACGCCATTCCAATTCTTTCGGATAACAATTTCCTTTATCAATACATTCATCAGCACCCTCATTCAAGAGAGTATAATCCGGCAGATTACTATACATCACGATAGCAATATCATCTCCCGTTGCCCTGACAAGACGCATCACCTCTTCTCCCGTCATTTCCGGCATATTTCCATCCAGAAGCAATACATCATAACGGCCTTTTTGATATTCATCCCAAGCTTTCTGCCCATCCTCAGCCAAACATACATTGAATCCACACTCTTTTAACATCTTCACTTTAAATTCCTGTGCAAACGTGTCATCCTCCGCATACAAAATTTTTATTTTCATACATTACGTATTTAGTTATTCTTTCAACAAAGGAACGGTTTATTTTTACAATAGAAGAATTCAAACATGATAAGATTGTGAGAATTTTCAAAAAATAGAGATATTGATAGTAATATCAACGATTTTATTCCTATAAGTGAAGGGTGGCTTTTGCCACCCTTCACGTTCTAAACTAAACTAACCAAACTTTTGTATCACTACAATAGTCAACTCATACGCTATATTAGCCTTGTAAATATAGAATATAAATATTAAAAAAACAAGTTTTTATTAATATTTACTTGAAAAATCTTTAGCCCGATAATTTTTGATGTACGCCACCGCCTCTTCCACCGTGTTCACAACCGTGTACAACCCATCATAGGCCTCCGACACGAATCCTTCTTTGCGAATATTACTGATAAAAAGAAAAAAATACTCGTAAAAATCATTCGTATTAAGGAAAATAACCGGTTTATTATGTATTCCAAGTTGTTTCAAGGTAATCACCTCCGTGATCTCTTCCAGTGTTCCCCATCCTCCGGGTAAAGCAATAAAAGCATCCGCTTTTTCACGCATCATGCTCTTTCGTTCTTTCATATCGGAAGTCACGATTAATTCAGAAATACCCTCCGCCGAGACACCCCGGTCCACGATGCATTGTGGAATGATTCCGGTCACCTTACCTCCACTGTTCTTCACGGCATCCGACACCTCACGCATCAACCCGCAATTTGTTCCGCCATACAGCAACTCCCATCCCTGCATCACGATTTCTTTCCCTAAATCAGCCGCAGCTTCAAAATACACGTCATCAACACTCTCCGATGATGCACAAAACACACAAATTTTCATAGATTAAAAAAGTTACAGGTTGCAAGTTATCCCTTCATAAAACAAATTGCAGATTAATAGCATAAACCTGTACCCCATTAACCTGCAATTTGGAACAACATTGATGCTTAAGCATCAATGTTAGCATATGTAGCATTCTGCTCGATAAACTGTCTACGAGGCGGAACATCGTCACCCATAAGCATGGAGAAAATACGGTCTGCCTCAGCAGCATTCTCGATTGTCACTTGGCGTAACGTTCTACCATCGGGAGACATGGTCGTGTCCCACAACTGTTCTGCTGTCATTTCACCAAGACCTTTGTAACGCTGGATATGCAAACTGCTCTCCTTGCCTGCTCCCATCTCCTGAATCAACTGTAAACGCTGCTCCTCCGTCCAACAATAACGTTGCTCCTTTCCTTTCTTCACGGAATAAAGAGGCGGGGTGGCAATATAAAGGTAACCGTTTTCAATCACAGATCTCATGTAACGGAAGAATAACGTCATAATCAACGTGGCAATGTGCGCCCCGTCGACATCGGCATCGGCCATGATCACGATCTTGTGATAACGTATTTTTTCCAAGTTAACCGCTTTACTATCTTCTGCCGTACCGATCGTGATTCCCAAAGCTTGGAAAATCATCTTGATCTCCTCACTTTCCCATACCCGGTGAGCCAACGCTTTCTCCACATTCAGGATTTTACCTCTCAAGGGAAGAATAGCCTGAAATTTACGGTCGCGACCTTGTTTGGCGGTACCCCCTGCCGAATCTCCCTCGACGAGGAATATCTCACAATTCTCCGGGTTATTATCCGAACAATCTGCCAATTTACCGGGTAAACCGGAACCGGAAAGTACAGTCTTCCGTTGCACAAGTTCACGGGCTTTACGAGCCGCATGACGAGCTTGCGCGGCAAGGATCACCTTATCCACGATAGCGCGGGCATCTTTCGGATGCTCCTCCAGGTAGTTTGCCAATGCAACGCTCACGGCCTGAGCCACGGCCGACCCCACCTCGGTATTACCTAATTTTGTCTTCGTCTGTCCTTCAAACTGAGGTTCTGCCACTTTTACGGAAATAATGGCCGTTAAACCTTCCCGGAAATCTTCCCCGCTAATATCAAACTTCAATTTACTTAACATCCCGGAATTGTCTGCATACGTCTTCAGGGTTTGCATCACCCCTCGACGGAACCCGGCAAGATGCGTTCCTCCCTCAACCGTGTTGATATTATTTACGTAAGAGTAAACATTTTCTTTGAACTCCGTGTTGTAATGCATGGCCACCTCTATCGGAATACCATTCTTCTCGGTGGTGATATGAATGGTTTCATCAATCAATTTCTCCCGGTTTTCATCCAAATATTCCACGAATTCACTTAACCCTTTTTCCGAGTAGAAAACTTCAGATTTAAACTCGTTAGTATCCGGATCAATTGTTCGCTTGTCTGTCAACGACAGGCGAATGCCCCGATTCAAATAAGCCAGTTCCCGTAAACGGGCAGCTAAAATATCATATTTATATTCTGTTACATAAAATATAGAATCATCCGGCTTGAAATAGATCGTTGTACCCGTCCGATCTGTTTCGCCAATCACTTGTACATCAGCTAGCGGGGCTCCTTTACTATATTCCTGACGCCAAATCTTACCTTCGCGGTAAATAGTAGCAACCAATTTCGTGGAGAGCGCGTTCACACAAGATACTCCTACCCCGTGAAGCCCTCCGGAAACTTTATAAGAACCTTTATCAAATTTACCTCCGGCATGCAACACCGTCATCACAACTTCCAGTGCCGAGCGATTCTCTTTCTGATTCATCCCGGTCGGGATTCCACGACCATCATCGCTCACACAGATCGAATTATCCTCGTTAATCGTTACCTCTATATTTTTACAATAACCGGCCAACGCTTCATCAATCGAGTTATCAACCACCTCGTACACCAAATGATGCAATCCCTTCGTATTAACATCTCCAATATACATGGACGGACGCATACGAACAGCCTCCAACCCCTCCAACACTTGAATACTATCAGCCGAATATTCGTTATTCGTTTGCTCTATTTCTTCACTCATGTTCTGCTCTAATTCTTCATTCATATGATATATTTAATTGTTTTTCCTTATTCCTCATATTCACTAAACCACTCATTTACAGCGAGTATTTAGTCCAAATACAAAACATACAAATATAGGAAAAATCGGCTATAATATCGAAAGTTTCAATATATATTTTTCTTTCGTTAACACATCAACGAATCACCATCTTTAATACCGGATTTCAAATACACCGTCACCCCCACTCTCGACAATTCCCTCTTTATCTTCATATCTTCTGGGGATTGATCGTCTCGGGCAAACATTTCATGTATCGCTCCAAACGCTCAAACTGTTCCCGAATCGGGGAATATTCCATTTCCCCTACTTTATCACGATACAAATCGAACAAGCCGAGAGTCCCCCGCTTGTCATGAGTATTCAAATAATACAAACAAATTCCATGCAAAACACGTTCCCCGGTCCAAACAGCCAAAGGAGCCCAACCCGAAACATTGAAAATATCCAACGCTTTCTCTAACTTCTCATAATCGTTCATTTCCTTGAAAAAAGAAAGCCCCACGCTCTCGAACTCCACAATCCATTTCTGCACGAGCGAATGAAGTTTTGCAATTTTCATTCGAAACCAAGGTTTGTCATTCAAAGGTATTCCCAAATACTTGTAAACCCACCCGACATCCAGCACACCACAAATAGGCATGGAATCCTTTTCCAATATCGCCGCCTTGTAGAATTGGCTGACTTTCTTACAAGTGACAAAATACTCCGTACGCAAAGACAACTGATTATTTTCCCAGTTTGTAAACCGAAGAACACACTCGTTCCTCCACTCCTGATCCTCATAAACAAATGCATTTTTAGCCTTCATGAAATGATAACCATGCCTCTCCATGACCGGAACAATTTGCTCAATAAAAAGCCCCTTGATACCCTCACCTTTCATTCTCGTATGCATATGCTTATCTATAAATTACTCATCCTTTTTATCAACGGCAAAGAGAATAAAATTTTCTTTATTTTCCCTATAAAAGTTCATAAAGTTTACAAACTTTTTATTTATCACCTACATATAATTCAGCGACAAAGCGTGACTCGCGAGATACCGGTGTTAAATTTATATATCCGGCTGTTATCCGCCCCGTCTTTACTTGCAAAGGATACGCATCTCTATTTTCTTCCACCGATTGCATAATCTCTCCCGGCTTTGGAGAAAAACGAATCGTAAAAACACCCTCGACCTCTTCTTGCAAAAAACGCTGCAAAGCGATTGAAACAATCCCCATATTATAACGCAGATTTATCTCGACACAAGGCTGTACGCCAAATCCTCCCGACTCATCTTCGTATATCATCATATCCACGCCCAAACATCCCACGTACTTCCCGTGAAACACCGAGGTCAACACCTTCTCCAACTGTTCCCGTATCTCATGCAGGAGACCCATGCCCGTGTATCTTGAGATCATCCCTTCCAAACGAGCACGCGATGCCACCCTATTCCCCTCGTATTCCCCCCGGCGACTAGTTTGAAAAACAGAATACCCAAGAAAATTCAAGTGAAACAAACGATCCATCTCAAACTCCATGGCAAAATCCAGTACCCGGTTCAACCTTTTTTCCACCATCACGTACCCTTGTTTATGCAAGAAACCGGATAAAACTTCCTCTTCTTTACCGGTCATCTGCCCTTTCGGGATAAAAAGTACCCCTTTACCGGAAGAAGACCAAGGAGCTTTTACCACGATATCCCTCTTTTCTGACAACAACCGAATTTCTGCCAATGTCCTACATTCACAAGGGATAACCTCTTCTCCTATACCGGGAATAGCGCGTATCATATCCGTCAAACAAGCAGCAGCCACTCGCCGACTATACAAACCTCTCCGTTCCTCACTCCACGTGGCCATCACACTCTCCCTAAACTGCTCGTTACAACGACTTTTCAAATCTTTCAATAAATTATGAACCCGGGGACTCCATCCCCAAGGCTTTATCTCGTTAAAAGAAAGTAATTGAGCTTTTTCCCAGATAATCGGTTGGCAATCCAACCCAAAAACTTCTCTTCTACCTTTCATAAAATTCAAGTCCGGCATTCTCGCAACCAACACGTAATCAGCATTTTTCGCTAAATATGCAGATAAAAATGCCAGATCACCAGCCATGATGGAAATATTTGCTTTGGGTGTATAACCATTTGTTCCATTGGCTATTGAAATTTCATTATCCGGATTAAACAGGTACAAATCTTGCATGCTTGTTAAATTTTAGTACAAAAATAACACTTTTGGCTCAAATATTGTACTACTATATAAAAGCCGAACAACGAAGACCTAAACGGATATCCACATTTATACAGATTTTAGCGTAATAACAACAAGTTTCATTTATTTGTAAAAAGTGAAACATTCATTTCGAGATCATCGTAGGACATATTGTGTAACACTTGATAATGATTGGAAAAATATAACCTTAAACCAATAAATGAAATGATTTTACAATTAGCTTTCGTTTTAACAGCAATCATCATCGGAGCGCGTCTAGGTGGCATCGGACTAGGTGTCATGGGAGGTATCGGATTGGGGATACTGACATTCGTGTTCGGCCTGCAACCAACGGCACCCCCTATTGACGTTATGCTCATGATCGTGGCAGTTATATCCGCGGCAGCGTGTATGCAGGCTGCCGGAGGATTGGACCTTATGGTTAAGGTGGCCGAACGATTATTAAGAAAAAATCCGGCACAGGTCACCATTTTAAGCCCATTAGTAACATACATCTTCACGTTTATCGCCGGTACGGGTCACGTGGCTTATTCCGTACTTCCGGTGATCGCCGAGGTAGCCACGGAAACCAAGATTCGTCCGGAACGCCCCCTGGGAATAGCGGTGATCGCTTCTCAACAAGCCATTACCGCCAGTCCCATCTCTGCAGCCACGGTTGCATTGCTGGGATTGCTAGCCGGCTTCGACATTACTTTGTTTGACATTTTGAAAATCACGATTCCCGCCACGCTAATCGGCGTACTCGTCGGGGCATTCTTTTCCATGAAGGTTGGCAAAGAACTCGTTGATGACCCGGAATATCAAAAACGTTTGAAAGAAGGCGTTTTCAATGACAAAAAATACGAACTGAAAAATGTTGCCAACCAGAGAAAAGCAAGTCTATCGGTTTTTGTTTTTATCATTGCCACGGTATTCATCGTGCTATTCGGTTCATTCGATACCATGCGTCCTTTATTCATAATCAACGACGAACAAGTAGTATTGGATATGCCATCCATCATTGAAATAATCATGTTATCCGCAGCAGCGCTCATATTACTCATAACTCGTACCGACGGGTTGAAAGCCGCACAAGGTTCCGTCTTCGGTGCCGGCATGCAAGCCGTGGTAGCCATCTTCGGTATAGCCTGGATGGGCGATACATTCTTACAAGGGAACATGACAGAACTAAAATCCTCTATCGAAGAAATTGTCAGCCAAATGCCCTGGTTGTTCGGTATAGCCCTATTCGTGATGTCTATCCTGTTGTATAGCCAAGCAGCTACCGTTCGGGCACTCATGCCCCTCGGAATAGCCTTGGGAATATCGCCTTACATGCTGATCGCCATGTTCCCGGCTGTCAACGGGTATTTCTTCATCCCCAATTACCCGACCGTAGTCGCTGCCATCAATTTCGACCGAACGGGTACAACACGAATCGGCAAATACGTGCTAAACCACTCGTTCATGATGCCCGGACTTGTTGCTACGGTTGTGGCAGTAGGACTTGGACTACTCTTTATACAGATTTTCTAAATACTTCAATTATAAGTAAATTTTAAACTACAGGTTATGAAAATGTTTAAGAATTTAAGTTTGCTGGTAGCCTTAGTGCTATTCACTGTCGCGACCACGTTCGCGCAAAAGTTGCCTAACATCCATATCCTGGCAACAGGAGGTACGATCGCCGGAACCGGAGCTTCTTCAACCGGAACCAACTACACGGCCGGACAAGTTGCCATCGGTACGCTTCTATCTGCCGTACCGGAAATTCAGAAAATAGCCAATGTAACCGGAGAACAAATCGTTAAGATCGGTTCTCAAGACATGACGGACAACGTGTGGTTGACACTTGCCAAAACAATCAACAAATTACTGGCAAGAAAAGACATTGACGGAATCGTGATCACCCACGGGACCGACACGATGGAAGAAACCGCTTATTTCTTGAATCTCGTTGTGAAAAGCAACAAACCCGTCGTACTCGTAGGTGCAATGCGCCCCTCTACCGCTCTTAGCGCCGACGGTCCGTTAAACTTATACAATGCCGTGGTGGTTGCCGGAGCAAAAGAATCCATGGGCAAAGGAGTTTTGGTTTCCATGAACGGCATCATCCTCGGGGCTCACAGTGTTTTAAAAATGAACACGATTGACGTCCAAACTTTCCAAGCCCCCAATTCTGGAGCCCTCGGTTATGTCTACAACGGTAAAGTATTCTACAATCAATCCCCGTTGAAAAAACACACCAGCCAATCCGTATTTGATGTAACAAATCTGAACACTCTTCCGAAAGTAGGTATCGTGTACAGTTATTCAAACATGGAAGGTGATGTCGTTAAAATGATGGCCAACAGCGGTTATAAAGGAATTATCCATGCCGGATTAGGTAACGGAAACATCCACAAAAACGTGTTCCCCGAATTAATCAACGCACGCAACAACGGCATCCTTATCGTTCGTTCCACCCGTGTTCCGACAGGACCTACCACACTGGATGCGGAAGTAGATGACAATCAATACAAATTCATCGCATCGCAAGAATTGAATCCCCAGAAATCAAGAATCCTCTTGATGTTAGCTTTGACCAAGACAAACGACTGGCAACAGATTCAACAATATTTCAACGAATATTAACGCGTGAAAGAAGAAAAACTCAGAATATGAAAAAATTAGCTTTATTAATACTTGTTATCGGTTGTGCGACAGGTGCTTTCGCACAAAATACCACGAACGAAAAGCCCCTCTTCGAACGAGTAACCCACATAGAGAAAAAAATAGACTGGTTCAACTTCTATTTGAACATGCAAGGTTCATTTGATGCCAGTTTCAATTATGACCAAAGCGGGCTAAGCGAGGCAGCATTCAAAATGCGTCAATTCCGTATCGAGGCAAAAGGGAACATTACCCCTTGGTTATCCTATCGTTGGAGACAGCGTTTAAACCGCGGGAACAACGGGGGAAACAACATAGACAACATGCCGACCTCCATTGATATTGCCGGCATCGGGGTAAAATTGAATGACCAATTCTCATTCTTCGCCGGAAAACAATGTGCCGCGTACGGTGGAATCGAATTTGACTTGAACCCGATCGAAATCTACGAGTATTGCGACATGATCGAGAACATGAGCAACTTCATGACCGGTTTGAACATCGCTTACCAAATCTGTGACAACCATCAACTTCAATTCCAAATCCTGGACAGCCGTAACGGTTCCCAAGAGGAAACGTACGGTCCCGGTTTTGAAAAAAGCCGTGCCCCACTCTTGTACACGTTGAACTGGAATGGAAACCTATTCGACGGGATATATAAAACCCGTTGGTCGGCATCCGTGATGTCAGAAACAAAAAACAAACAAATGTACTACTACGCGTTAGGTAACGACTTTACTTTCTCAAAAAAAGTAAATATGTTTGTCGACTTCATGTATTCCGACGAACAGATCGACCGGAAAGGTATCATTACCGGAATCCTAAAAGAACAGAATGCAGATCTCGATGACCACAACGCTCTTGACGCGGAATACCTGTCAGTCGTGACAAAAATAAACTACCGTTTCCAACCGAAATGGAATGCCTTCGTGAAAGGAATGTATGAAACGGCCTCCGTGACAAAAACACGCGGTGACATCGAAAAAGGGAACTATCGTACCTCCTACGGTTACTTGGCAGGTATCGAGTACTACCCGTTAGAAGACAGCAACTTGCATTTCTTCTGCACCTTCGTGGGACGTTCTTACAAATTCACGGACCGTGCCGCACAAAAAGGATACAACACACAACGACTGGAAGTCGGATTTATTTACCAATTACCGATGTTCTAACGATTCATAAACAGGGTAAATCAAACGTGGGGGATACTTAAAAATATTCCCACGCTTGATTTACCCTGTTTTATTTTGAAATTGGTTGAGTGAATGTTATTTTTGCACCACAAATAAAGTACGAATTTACAATTTAAATTTATAAACAAAACTATCACTATGAAAAGAGCTAATCTACTCACTATTTTAGTGTTAAGCGGAAGCATTATTTTCTCAGGATGTGCCTCCATGAGCAACACGGGAAAAGGTGCCGCTATCGGAGGCGGCGGTGGTGCTGCACTTGGTGCCGGTATCGGAGCATTAGTCGGAAAAGGTAAAGGGGCAGCCATCGGGGCAGCCATTGGTGGTGCGGTGGGAGCCGGAACAGGAGCCTTGATCGGTAGAAAGATGGACAAACAGAAAAAAGAACTGGAAGCCATCCAAGGGGCTCAAGTAGAAACGGTTACTGATGCCAACGACCTGCAAGCCATTAAAGTGACTTTTGACAACGGTATATTGTTCGCCACGAACTCCAGTCAATTAAGCGCGTCGTCCAAAGATGCCTTGACAAAATTCGCCACGTCACTAAAGAACTCTCCGGAAACGGACATCACGATCTACGGCCACACGGACAACACCGGAACCCGTGCCGTGAATGAAAGAATCTCCAAAGAACGTGCGGAAGCTGTTGCAAACTTCTTGGTTGGCAACGGAATCGCCCGCAACAGAATCACCACGGAAGGACTCGCGTTCGATCAACCGGTAGCCGACAACAGCACGGCAGAAGGACGTGCTAAAAACCGTCGTGTAGAAGTGTACATCACGGCAAGCGCGAACATGATCAAACAAGCAGAAGAAGGTACCTTGAAATAAGATACAATCAGCAAATAACACTAAAAGCTGGAAGGCTGTTTTCGAACGATCTCCAGCTTTTAGTTTTTTTTTAATCCAATAACAACGATGAGAAAAAAACTATTACTAATCACGCTATTAGCACTATCGCTACACGGGCTGTCAGCCCAAGGCCTGTTATCCCATCTGAACGACACGACAAGCAGACGAACCCTTTTCGAAAGAGTAGCAAACATCGAGAAAAAGAATAATCTCTTCAACTTGAAATTGCACATGCAAACCACGTTCAACGGGACATTTACAGACGGAACATTCGAGCAGGCTGCCTTCAAAATGAACCAGCTCCGACTGGAAGCCCGCGGTGACCTCAACGACTGGCTTTCCTACCGTTGGCGGCAACGCTTGAACAGCAGCAACACCCCTCACGCGTTGGACAACCTCCCCTCCTCCATCGATTATGCCATGATCTCCGTGCGTTTGACTGATAAACTCGTCACCTCCATCGGGAAACAGGCAGCAGCATACGGTGGTTTCGAGTACGATTTGGACCCGATTGAAATCTACCAGTACAGTGACATGATCGATTACATGCTCTTCGATTTCATGACCGGTATCACCTTCTCGTATCAAGTCACCCCAACCCAAGAACTTGCATTACAAATCGTGAACAGCCGAACGGCTTCCATGGACGATATTTACGGGCAACTCCCGGGAGACGTGGAAGAAAGCCATGCACCTCTCGCTTACACGGCCAACTGGAACGGCAACTTCTTCAACGACAAGTTGAGAACCCGCTGGTCATACTCCCTACTCAGTCTGGCCAAAGGATACAACAACCATTTTTACGCCATCGGTAACGAACTGGATTTAGGAAAGTTCAACATGTACCTCGATTTCTACCTTTCTGACGAAGAACTCGACAACCGAGGCATTGTTTCAAGCCTCCAACGTCTTCAAGGGAATGCCGATTGCATCAAAAATGCCCGTTACGAATCCTGGGTTACCAAATTAAACTACCGGTTCCAACCCAAGTGGAATATTTTCGTGAAAGGAATGTACGAGAATGCCTCTGTTTACAAATATGCCGATCAAATAGAAAAAGGGAAATACCGGACAGCTTATGGGTATTTCGGTGGAATCGAATACTATCCCACCACGGAAAACCTACACTTCTTCGCGTCGTATATCGGGCGTTCTTATCGATTCACGGGTAAAGCCAAAGCGTTGGGAGCCGAAAACTACTCCACCTCAACTTTATCCATCGGGTTAATCTACCACATCCCGTTGTTTTAGATTTACAAAATCAACATGAATAAGGGCAACCTTTTAAAGGTTGCCCTCTTCCCTGCCTCGGCACCCCGACACAGAAAAAAACAACACACACATAAATATCAATAGCTTCTTCTTCCTACTCCCGTATTCAAGAAAAAGCATTTACCAATCCTCCTTTCGCAAGGATGTCTTGAAATTCCGCGTCAACATGAGGGAGCTTATACGCTCTCTCGTTCAAATATAGTACATGATTTTCGTCATCTATTGTCAGCCGTTCCCCTGACGTGTAAGCATCCACCACGGCCCAATCAATAAGAATCCGTAACCCGTGATTAATAGCCATCCGGTAGAAATCCCGGTTCACCGATTTCGCGATGACCAGTTTCACCCCCACGGCCACCAATCCCGTCGCCGCATGCTTCACGAGTCGTCCACACCCGAAATTCTCCCCGGCGATAATAATATCTCCCGGCTTCACGTCGCAAGTGAAATTCGGATCCAACCCTTTAAACAAATAAGGTTTAATCTCTTCCACCTGTTCAAGTGTCAATCGACAGGTCAACTTTTCCGAGAAAATCTGGCTACTGGATATATTATCTATATCCCCGTAATTCCACACCCCGTTACTCTTGCGATAATCATACTCTCCCAGCACGACGGGTTCAACCCGGGGAACATTATATTTATATTGGGCACCCTCGAAATGAATCATCGGGGTCAGTTCCCCTCGCAGTGCGGTCATGGCCACGGTTGCCGGAGAAGCGATATATTTTTCGACTCCGGAGTGATTGTTCCCCCCGATGTACTGACTATTGGCAGTAGAGATAAAACAGCTGTTTCCGACAGACGCCACGCGTCCCACTCCCAGGCAAGGCCCGCAACTGGAACCAAGCACCACGGCCCCCGACTGTGCGATCTTATCGATAATGCCCTCTTCAACCGCCCGCAAATATATATCCCTGGAAGCCGGGACCACGAATAACTGGAACCCGTTAGCAATATGTTTGTCTTCCAAGATCATGGATACCAACCGCAAATCTTCCAATCGTCCCGAAGCACAAGCCCCGATGAGCCCTTGCTGTATTTTCAGCCCGACAAGCTCCTCAACTGCTTGAAGAACATTGTTTCCCGTGTCATACACCATGGGAAAGACATTCGCCAGATCGATCTCTATAAACCGGGAATAAACGGCCTCTTCGTCCGCCCAAACACCCCGTACCGCCGGTTCATTAAAATAGTCGGCCAACCGATCGTCCGGAGGAAAAGCAGAACTGACCACGCCCATTTCCGTAGAAATATTGGCTATCGTCATTCGATCATCGATGGACAAGGAGGCAACCCCTTCCCCGTGATATTCGATCGCCAACCCGTTCACGTCCAACTTACTCAATATACCCTTGATCCACAAAGCCAAATCTTTGGCAAACACCCCTTCCGGCAGACGGTTCTTTAAAACGATCTTCACCGTCTCGGGCACCCGGAACCACATTTTCCCCGTTTTCCATAACACGGCCGTCTCCGTTTTATTAATCCCCATGGCCAACGTGTTGAACGCTCCTGCCGTGGCGGTATGCGAATCGCTCCCGACAACCAACATCCCCGGACGTACCAGTTCGGAAATAATCTGGTGCCCGATCCCGCGGTCACAGTCATAGAAATGCTCTATACCCTGCTCTTCCACGAAATCCCGTATCGAATTATATTCCAACGACAACTCGTTGATCACTCCCGACACCTTCCCGTCCAGCACGATCACCAACTGGGAGGGCTTGTACACGCGGGTACCGTGAATTCGTTCAAACAAAAACCTAACCCGTGCCGAATTATCGTGACTCATCACGTAATCCGGTTCACGGACCACGATACTCCCACATTCGGCATTTAATATCTTCTCTACAAATGTTCGCATATATTGAATTTAGAAGTTAGAAGTCAACCTGTAGAATGAACATCTCCCCCTGAATTTTATGTTCTAAATTTTACCTTGCACATGATCTAAAACGGCCTTTATCTTCTCCGCGTCACTATAGTACTGCTCGTACTCCGGCAGTCCAGGAACCCCGCCCATGAACACGTTCGGGTTACGGAATTTCATTTCACTATCCCGACTGCTCTTCCCGCTCAAGTGAATGGCATCCACCCCCAATTCCATTAATGCACGGGCATTCGCGGCATTCACGCCACTTCCCGCCATAATTTGCACGCGTCCTCCCGCCTGTTTCACCAAGGCTTCGATTTGCTCCATACCCTCGTTTACCGTGTTGCGTCCTCCCGAGGTCAACACCCGGTAGCACCCGGCCTCGATAATCCCCTCCAAAGCCTCTTCCATATTCCTTGTCATATCTATCGCCCGGTGAAACGTTACTTTCAAAGGAGCCGCCAACTCGACCAATTCCCGCGTGCGTTGCACGTCAACCGAACCGTCAGCGTTCAATATCCCCAACACGACGCCATCCGCCCGGCACGCTTTGGCAAACCGGATATCCTCCTTCATCACCTCAAACTCCAGGTCTGAATAAAGAAAATCACCCCCTCTGGGGCGAATCATCACGTAAAGTTGTATGGATAACTTTTCCCGGGCCATACGAATCATGGCCGCGGAAGGGGTGGTTCCCCCGTCATACATCCCGGAGCACAACTCCACCCGGGACGCTCCTGCCTGCTGGGCATTCAAGCACGATTCCAAAGAAAAAGTACATATTTCGACCTCGATATTATTCTTCATTCCGCCTTGTCAATTTATTATTTCGTTCTACGAATATAACAAAATTATTGCTAAACTTCAAATAAAAAGCAAGGATAAAATGCACGTTGTCTCTTAAATTGCTTCTAACTCACATGTATTCAAGAAAGTATCATGTATCAAAAAAGAATAAAGGGAGAAATAAGCATGCGGCATTAAAATACATTTGCCCCTCCCCGACAGCATAGTCACTCTCCAAACGAGTTTGCAACGAAGGGGATCTGTCTGTCATTCCTTTTTCGGCCCTTATTTCCCGCCTAACTCTCCACTAGTTCCCGTTTATTTCGGCTACAAAATTAAAACAATCGAGAACAAATTCATGGCGGGAAGTGCATGACATTTCCCGCCAAATTATATTAAAGCGTGTAAAAATCCATCCCGAAAAGTTCCTCGAAATACTTCTTCACGATCGTTTTCACTTCTGCCACGGGGACCTCGTGCCCCACCTCCTTCGCAATAGAAGTTACCCCCTTATCCACGAAGCCGCACGGGTTGATGTAATTGAAATAATTCAAATCCGTATTCACGTTTAGCGCGAAACCATGCATTGTCACGTAACGGGAACATTTAATCCCGATCGCGCATATCTTGCGGGCCCGGGGCGTGTGGGCATCCAACCATACTCCCGTGGCACCTTCCAACCGTTCCCCGGTAATCCCGAACTCTCCCACGGTACGGATAACCACCTCTTCCAACCGATCCACGTACTCTTTTACACCCACCCCGAAATTGGCCATGTCAATGATCGGGTACACGACCAGTTGGCCGGGGCCGTGATACGTAATATCCCCACCCCGGTTTACCTTCACGAATTCAGCATGAGCAGCCTGCAACTGGATGGCACCAATCAGCATATTGGCCTCGTTCCCGCTCTTCCCCAGCGTGTACACGTGATTATGCTCCACGAAAATCATGCAATTCCCCGTTTCCTCTCCCCGTAATTTCGCGGCGATAATCTCGTTATGCAGTTCTTCCTGCTGCCGCCACACGGGCATGTAGCTCGCGGTTCCCAGATCAATTAACCGTGTCCGTTTCATAACTTATCTCACATGCTTTTCGGCGTGGTAACTGGAGCGAACCAACGGACCGCTCTCCACGTAACGGAACCCTTTTTCCAACCCGATACGCTCGTATTCCTGGAAGGTTTCCGGCGTCACGTACTCTTTCACTTCAAGATTCGCCTCGGACGGTTGCAGGTACTGACCGATTGTCATCACCTTACAGCCGACGGCCAGCAGATCATCCATTGTCCGGAGAATTTGTTCACGCGTTTCCCCCAATCCCAACATGATCCCGGATTTGGAAACGATACCCGATTCCGAAACCTGGCGGATCACCTGCAAGGAGGTATCATATTTCGCCCGGCTACGCACGCCGTCCGACAATTCTCTCACCGTTTCCAAGTTGTGTGAAATCACTTCCGGGCGAACCTCGATCACCTGTTGCACGAGTTCCCGCCGTCCCTGGAAATCCGGGATCAGCACCTCCATTGTCGTTTCGGGATTCACCCGTTTCACGGCCTCGATCACTTTCACCCAGTGAGCCGCACCCAAATCAGCCAGATCATCCCGATCCACGGAAGTGATCACGGCGTGTTTCAAACCGAGCAATTTCACTGAATTAGCGATGTTTTCCGGTTCCGCGGGATCCAACGGGGCCGGACGCCCGGTTTTCACGTTACAGAACTTGCACGAACGGGTACACACGTCCCCGCCAATCATAAACGTTGCCGTCCTGTTTCCCCAGCATTCGCCCTGGTTGGGACACATACCACTGGTACATATCGTATGTAGATTATGCTTTCTAACTATATTTAATACCTCCGTGGAACTCTGCCCTTTCGGTAATTTGATCTTCAACCATTCCGGTTTTCGTCTGCTATTACAACACGTCATACTCTCTTTTTTTTATCGTACGCGAATATACGACGAAGTTTTTAAATACATGCCGATATTTTCGATCTTTCAAGGCGCGAAATTCGGGGGAAACCCTCTTTTTTTAACTATATTCAAATAACAGAAATTGCGTTAAATAAACTTGGACGATTTGCATTCATTCGGATTATACTCTACATTTGTTTGCGATAATTCAAAATCAATTTCGTAATGTACAGAGCAGAAATACACACCGAGAAAGGTGTCATGAAGGTTCTTTTTTTTGAAAAAGACGCGCCGAATACCGTTGCCAACTTTGTAAAACTCGCCCGCGAAGGCTTTTATGACGGATTGACGTTCCACCGGGTTATCCCGGATTTCGTGATCCAGGGCGGTTGTCCCAAAGGCGACGGGACCGGGGGACCGGGTTACACCATCAAATGTGAATTAAACGGGGATAACCAGTATCATGACCGGGGAGTGCTATCCATGGCTCATGCCGGGCGGGATACCGGAGGATCGCAATTCTTTATTTGTCATAACCGTAGAAACACGGCTCACCTGGACAGACGCCACACGTGTTTCGGACAGGTTTACGAGGGATTGGAAGTCATTGATGCCATCCGTCAGGGAGACAAAATAATCAAAATTGTCATCACGGAGGAAAATGAATAAGCCTGTGTTCTTAGTTGTTTAAATAATTCAGAAAAGCCGAAGTGTTTATGCAACAACTTCGGCTTTTCACTTGTATCTTGCTTATCTTACTTTGCAAAAAGAGCAGCCAGCGCGATAGAATTCAATTTCGCGTCCACGCTGTCACCCCTGGAAGAGAGCACGCTCGGGGCAGTTGCACCCACAAGGATGGCACCTTGACGAGCGTTAGCCAACTTCGTGTTCGTTTTGTAGAACACGTTACCGGATTCGATGTTCGGGAATACCAAGCAGTCGGCATCTCCCGCTACCGGAGATTTGATTTTCTTGATCTCGGCAGCTTCCTTATCGATAGCCACGTCAAGAGCCAACGGTCCGTCGATGTCGATATTACCTAACTGGCCTCTCTCTCCCATCTTGGCAAGAATAGCGGCATCCGTGGTAGATTCCACCTTCGGAAGTACTTGTTCCGTGGCAGAAATCATGGCCACTTTCGGGCGTTGCACACCGAGAGCGTTGGCAATCTGGGTAACGTATTTCACGATAGCCATTTTCTGGCTGAAATCCGGAGCCGGAATGATAGCGGCATCACTGAACACCAACAATTTGTGGTAATTCGGGCACTCCATCACAACCACGTGAGATAAGGTGGCTTTCGGGGGCAACAAACCGCAATCTTTATTCAAGATGGCACGCATATATTTGTCGGTACTAACCAAACCTTTCATGATAAAGTCAGCTTCCTTGTCACGTACCATTTGTACGGCTTTGGCAGCTGCTTTGGTATCCACCGGCTCGTGTACAATTTTAAAACGGGAGATATCAAAACCATGCTCAGCGCACACTTTTTTGATTTCGTTCTCGTCACCGCATAAGGTTGCTTCAACAAGTCCCATTTCAACTGCTTTGTTTACAGCTTCAATAGAGTGACTATCGTTAGCATAAGCTACAACCAAACGCTTTTTTTGGGTATTTCCCTTCAATAACTCGTAGATGTCATCAATTTTCTGTATTGCCATGGCAAACTTATTTTTTACTTAATTAGTGATTTATGTTTAAAATTTGGAAGCAAAAATAACGCTTTTTGATGAAAATGGAAACAAAAAGATGCTTTTTGATTTTAGATTCTAATCACTTCGTTTATTCTTAATTTTAAATTACTTTTGTCTTTCGAAAAGAAAAATAGAAATCACGTGTCGTTAAAAAAAAATATCATAGCACTCTACTTGATCAAGGTTTCCAAATGGTTTACCCTGGTGATGCCTATCATTGTGCTATTTTACAAGGAATGCGGGCTGGATTTGGCGGATATATTCATCTTGAAGAGCATTTACTCCATCGCCATGGTGTCGCTGGAGATACCGACGGGTTATCTGGCCGACGTGTGGGGACGCAGGAATTGCTTGATCGCGGGGTGCATATTCTGCTTCCTGGGATTCTCCAACTATTCGATCTCCGACACGTTCACGGCATTTTTTCTCTCGGAGGTGTTGCTTGGATTCGGTCAAAGTTTGGTATCCGGGGCCGATTCCGCCCTACTCTACGACACCATGCTACATTACAAAAAAGAGGATGAGTACCTGAAATACGAGGGAAGAGTCACCATGATCGGGAATTTTTCGGAGGCTTTTGCCGGGATATTCAGCGGCCTACTGGCTGTTTACTCCCTCCGGCTCCCGTTTTACGTGCAAAGCGGGATCGCGTTCATCGGGATTCCGGCCGCCATTGCCTTAACCGAACACGCTGCGAAAACCAGGATAAAAAACTCTTTTGCCAATATCGTACAGATTATTCGATACTCGCTTTTCACGAACAAGGAGTTGTGTTATAACATCATGTTCTCCGGTATCATCGGGGCAGCCACGCTCACGATGGCTTGGTTTGTTCAACCTCTCTTGATAGAACTGGATACTCCGACCACTTGGTTTGGGATCATCTGGACCATTCTAAATCTCACCGTCGGGATCTCGGCCCTTTACTCGGACAAACTGGACCAACGCCTGGGGAGCATGAAGATGTACACGTTAATCTTGTTCTTTATCACGGGGGGATATATTGCCGTGGCCTTTAACGTTTCGTATATCGGTTTGGTATGCCTATTCTTTTTTTATATCGTGCGGGGTTTTGCCACTCCGATATTAAAAGGATATATCAATCAAATCACCTTTTCCGAAATGCGGGCTACCGTGTTGTCCATCCGTAACTTTGTCATCCGGCTCATGTTCGCGGCCATGGCACCGCTTGTCGGTTGGTTACACGACTTGTATTCTCTTTCTATCGCCCTGCAAGCCACGGCCGTTATTATTTTCGTACCCGGGTTGCTCTTCTTGATCCTGCAATATCGCTACAAGCCGAAAGAACCTTCCGTGTAAAATATATCACAAGAAAACAAAAGAGAGGTTAGCTTTAACGACAACCTCTCTTCATTTTATTTTCCGACAGAAACTTACCTTATGTCTTCGAGTATTTTGGTTATAGCCTGAAATACGTCTTCCACGGTACCATGTCCATTCACAGAAAAATGTTTTTTCTGAACCTTGTAATGATCAGCCACGGGCAGTGTCTTGGCCCTATATTCGCGGAAACGATTTTCAATCACCTCCTCGTTGTCATCGGCACGTCCTTCAATCTTAGCACGCTCCAACATACGGCGCATTAATTCGTCGTGAGGGACATCAATACTCACCAACGCGCTCAACGGATGTCCCGTTTTAGCCAGCATCTCGTCAAGAATTTCGGCTTGTCTTACCGTTCTGGGGAACCCGTCAAACAAAAAACCATCCACGTCTTTGTGATGTTCGATGCTATTTTTGATTAATGCAACCACAAACTCGTCAGATAATAACTCGCCTTTATTAATAATTCCGGCAGCCATTTTACCAAAATCCGTTCCTTCGGCTATCTCTTTACGAATCATCTCCCCTGTTGACAGATGCGCCAGATTGTATTTTTCAACAATCTTTTTCGCCTGAGTACCTTTCCCGGCTCCTGGAGGGCCAAACAATGCAATATTCAGCATGACAATAACTTTATTTTATTCCTTTTGATGTATTAATTGTTTCATTTTATGAACTCAGGCACAAAGGTATACTTTAATCCAAATTATAAAATAGAAAAGTCAGAATATTTTCTAATTTTATGTTTTGAATAGCATCATTTTTACATAATCATGAATTCCAATATTTAAAAGACTTCATGATAAAGTCATTCGTGTGAATTACTCTTCCACTTTTTCAAGTATGTCAAGCCCCGAGTAATAGGTTCGATGGTATGATTTTTTGCCCGTCGCATTCATTCTAGACAAAATGTACTTGATATTTCCCTGGTTATCAACTTCATAATCTTCCACGAATCCATATCTAGCTTCTTCCTTTATGTATTTTCGCCCCTCCTCGTCCGGAATAACCCGCCGGAAAGCAGGAGTTGTAATTTTCACCTTTTCATTCACCTCAAACTGCTTGTTTTCATTAATATACTGCTCTTTCAGTTGCCTTTCCTGCTCCCGATATCCGGCTATAATTTCTTCCAGATCTCTCATAGAAGTTAGATATTCTTCTTTTGTCATGGTTTTATTCATTTATCGAAACAATTTACCTACACTTTTTGCATTATAAATGCTATTATCTCCTTGTAATTACAAATATACGAAATAAATCAAACAGTTTATTAATTTTGTTGTAAAATTAGCAATATTGCATATAAGTGTACGAAAACATTTATACTGCATTACTTCTGTTCTTGAAAATTACATTGTAATTTAGTACATTCGCAGGTATTTCCGGAATCAAAAATATGAACAAAAAAAAGACTACAACACGAAAAAAAGCCGCGAAGAAGAAACAAAGTATCTTTGCTCGTGTTTTCAAAACGATATTATTGAGTAGTTTACTGGCTGCTATTCTCGTCGGGCTTTTCGTATGTTGCGTGTACTACGGAACGTGGGGAAAAATTCCAGACTACCAGGATTTGAGGGAAATTCGTAATAACGAGGCCTCTTCCCTGTATAGTGAGGACGGGGAGTTGCTCGGAAAATATTACGTGGAAAATCGTACGAACGTCATGTTCGGCAGTATATCCCACCATGCCATAAACGCCTTGATCGCTACTGAAGACGTGCGCTTTTACGAGCATCATGGATTCGATAAAATCAGTATGTTGAGGGTATTGTTCAAGACGTTACTACTGGGAGACAAGAGTTCGGGAGGGGGAAGTACGATCAGCCAGCAACTGGCCAAAAATCTCTATCCCCGTCAGTACAACAGTCGTTTCATGATTCCGGTGATCAAAATCAAAGAGATCATCACGGCGCATCGCCTTGAAAAATTATACTCCAAGGATGAAATTCTCACGCTGTATTTAAACACCGTGTCTTTTGGCGAAGGCACATTCGGTATTGAAAGTGCCGCCCAAAAGTATTTTTCCACGACGGCAACACGTCTCTCCGTTCCGGAGGCCGCCACGCTGATCGGACTCTTGAAAGGGCCTTCTTACTACAATCCCCGCGTACATCCCGATCGCACGTTACAACGACGCAACACGGTGATCGCCCAGATGGTCAAGTACGATTACCTGACGGAAGAGGAAGGAGAAGCCTTGAAACAAGAAAAGTTACATCTCCGCTTCAAGCCCTTAAATCACTATTCCGGTCTGGCACCCTATTTACGTGAACAAATCCGCCAAGATGCCGTCAAGTTCATTGCCGAATACAACGAGGCAAACAGTACCAATTATGACTTGTATAAAGACGGGCTAAAATTGGTCACCACGATTGATGCTGAGATGCAACGTTACGCGGAAAAAGCGATGCGGCAGCACATGAAATCATTGCAACACGCTTTCTACACGCATCTGGGGAAACAAGAACCGTGGGATAAGGAGAAAAATCTTCTCGATAACGCCATTAGGGAAAGCGAGGTGTACAAGGAGTTGAAACGTCAGGGACTTAACGAGAAAGACATCCTCGCCGCCATGAACGAGAAAAAGCCCATGACTATTTATAGCGCGTATCAAGGGGAGGTCGAAATGCAAATGTCTTCCATCGACTCGATCAAGCACTACTTGAAAATACTTCAACCCGGCATGATTGCCGTGGAACCCCAATCCGGAAAAATAAAAGTATGGATCGGGGGACTGGATTTTAAGTATTTCCAATATGATCAAGTGTTGGCCCCCCGTCAAGTCGGTTCCGTGTTCAAGCCGGTCGTTTACAGTGCAGCCATTGAACAGGGAGCCCGAGTCGATGCCTACTATAATAATGAACAAAAAAGTTACCCGGAATACGACAACTGGACGCCTCGAAATTCGAACAACCAGTACGGTGGTTACTACACGCTGAAAGGGGCTTTAAGTCAATCCATCAATACGATTGCCGTGCAAGTTCTTCTACAAACAGGGATTGACGCCACGATAGGACATGCCCGTCGTTTGGGGATACAAAGTGAACTGCCCGCGGTCCCCTCCCTCGCCTTAGGAGCTGCCAATATTCCTCTCCGGGAAATGATTCTTCCCTACTTGTGTTATGCAAATAACGGCATATCGACAACGCCCCATTACCTGCTTTCCATAAAAGACCGGGAAGGACGTATTCTTTACGAGGCCGAACCTCCCCGCGGAGAACGGGTGCTCCCGGCAGAGCAGGCTCATATTATGTCCTCCATGCTTTCCACCGTTATCCAAGAAGGAACAGGAAAAAGACTGCCCAATAATTACGGGCTGGATATTTCCCTAGCCGGAAAAACCGGAACCACCCAGAATCAAGCCGACGGCTGGTTTATTGGCTACAACCCTCGTATCGTCGTGGGCATAAGAGTCGGGGCCAACAACTCCCGCGTACATTTCAACTCCACGGCATTAGGACAAGGAGCCAACATGGCTCTCCCCATCTTCGGGTTATTCATGCAGGAATGCCTGCAAAGTAATACTTACGCCTATTGGTCCAGATTGTCCTTCCCGGTTCCACCCGTGGAGGTAGAAAAAGAACTGGAAGTTCCCACGTTCAAGGAAAACATAAATTTGTGGGAAAGATTGACCAACCAAAAACTGGAAAAAGTAAAGAAACAAGATACAGAAAAAGATACCGAATCTCCCAAGAAAAAAGGTTTCTTCCGGAAAATCGGGGACCTGTTCAAGAAAAAAGACAAAAAATAATTCACCATGAAAACAATAAACAAGACCTCTCTATTCCTTGCTCTTATCATACTGGCCATTGCTTTCAGTATTATATCCATGATTGCAGCCCCGGCTGAAATGCGTTATTCTTGGCACGGGCTGAACCCGTGGAATACCGTTCAGGCCGTACCACTCATGTTCAAACGATTCTTTAAAACGAATGATTGGATTATTTATTCTTTATCCGTGTTAATTATCGTTTATCTTTGGTGGAGAATCTATGCCCTGGTGAACAAATTTAGAAGGTCATAAACCCTTTATTCTTTCACCCCGTACACACTTTGGGATATACGTTTCACGGCGATCACGAAGAAGCCAGTTAAAACGAGGTTAAGTACCAAACTTAGAATAGAGATAATCAACGCGGGACCTCCTAACTGGTATCCCATGGCGATCACGATAATTCCAGCACCGACCTCTCCTCTCGTGAACATACCGATCGAAAGTGCCAAACGCTCTTGAATTTTCCGGTCTCGATAGAAGAATAACGGGAACATTTTCCCCAGGTTTGAAAGAATCGTTACAACGATTACATGAAAAATCAGAATTCCCCATCCGGGCATGTCTCCCCCAGTTTCCAAACCGATAAAAATAGGCGTACTCAACCCGACCAAAAACATAAACAGGTATGAAATAAAACTAGAAGCTCTTTCTTCTTCCCGCGAGTGATTGTGTACGGTTTTCATTACCATTCCCAAGACGAATGCCGGTAACAGTACCTCGATATGAATCGCCCCGTCTTGTCCCATCAATGCTTTTGAAATCAGATACACGCTCTCGAATGCAGCCACTATACACACGGAATAGAGCAGAATAGCCCTCCAGGATTGTGACAAGTTCAATGAATTCAACCGTTTCCATCCGAATATTAAAAGGACACAAACCACCCCGATAATAACAAACAATTGCCATTTGAAACCGATCATCAATATTTGTAACGGAATCATCAACAAGATAGTATCCAGGTCATCAAATATAGCCAGCACTTGTGTTTTCTTGTAGATCCACTCCTTTTTCAACCCGGCAGCAGCAAGCATCGTAAAGAGAATTCCCGCTGAGGTGGGAGCGGCAAACCGGCTGATCAGTAAATTATTCTCCCACGACAATCCCGTGTCCAAGAAAAAGATATAATAACAAGCTATCAGAAGCCAAGGTACAGCCGCCGTTGCCATAGCAATAAAATAGTCTTTCGTGTACGAACGCCATTTTGCCTTATCCAACTCGAATTCCCTCCCCACGTTGATCATGATAAAAGCAAGACAAATAAAAAGTAACCATTTACTTATCGATGCAAACGTTCCATACGTACTTCCTAAGGTTGAGGGAAGTATTTGAGAAAAAAATAAGCCGCAAAGTAAGAAAATAGAAAATAAAAAAACTTTCTTCATCCCCATTGAAATTAATTTATCACAAAGATAGGGATTTTCAAGCAATTATCTATCGTTATTTAAAATGTATCTAGTTAAAAAATGTACATCAAAATCCTTGATTTACTCGTATTTAATCGCATCAGGTTTATAAACACGGTAATCATAAAATCCATTTCTTCGACGACTGGACACGTTCACCTCTATGCTATGCATATCGGGTGGACCTTTGGGATAAAAAGCAAAACGTATACTTACGTTCTTGAGGATCAAGTTATCATTTCGCAAATTCAGGCTAAAACCGATCCCCCAATACGATTGGCTATTCAATATATTCTTCTTCTCCCGGGCCAGCACGCCCCAATCCACGAACCCGGTAACCGACACCCGAAATCCTCTTTTGATATAAGGCATGAACAACGTTGCGGACATGGAAGCAGAAAGTCGTTGCGTTCCGCACGTGGTATCGGAATCAAATCCCCGGATGTTGGCATCCTCGAAATAAATACAATCATCCGGATTCCGCTTGATTCCTAACACGTAATCCACGTTACCATAAAAGCGCAAGCGGTGGCGGGACAGATCGTACAAACGACTGATGTATTGGCTTCCGACTTTAAACACGCCACTCTCCGCCGTGTAACCGTTCAAAAAAGTACCTAAAGCCGCGTACCAAGAATGGTATCTTTCCGTGTACTTGTTGAACCACGAATAATGCCATTCCGTTCCCAAGTACCCGTACTTCGTGAAGTCGCTCTTCTCGTACCCGAAAAGCAATGTTCCTGAAAGTCCGGATGGAATATCCTCTGTTCGCCCGAAATCATAGATCAAGTTAGCCTTGAAGTACTTGATTTTGGTGAATGTCAAGGCTCCCATGACGCGATTACGGTCATAATAGAAATGATTGGAATCGCTCGACACTTGCGGACGATCGACAAAACTCGTTCCTGTGTAACGTCCCGTGAGGTAGAATATCCGGTTGTAACTATGCTTTTCCGGTAAATAAAAAGATGTTCCTCCCCAAAAGTCCCACAAGCGATAATTAAATAATTCCACGGGCTTATTTATATCCCGGTCGACTAATGATTTTGAGGAATACACTCGACTATACGCCGCTCCTCCAGCCCATTTCGTCTTGTACGTCAAAAACTCTTTATCCAGTTCCACCCGCAAAATATTCTGATTATAGGAGTTCTCGTACAGCCCATAGAAGTCCATGTGAGAGCCAAGAAGGTTACTGGCTTTATACTCGACCAAGTTTCCCCAGGCTTGATCTTTATTTCCTCGAAAACTGGCTTCGTAATGCAAACTATGCCCCAGTTTGAACAAGTTTTTGGTTTCCAATCCCAGGTCTACTGCGTTCAAGAAGTTACTCCACACCTCCCCCGTCCATGAAAATTCATCCTTGCAAATAACCACCAGATTGACTTGATTCGTGTCGTTTTGCACTTCCTGTATTTCGATCAACGCATCATCCACGTTCGACATCGATTTCAGCAACTGTTCGTTCTGTACCAACTCGAAAGGGTCAACTGGCATTCCCGGCCTCACGGTCAACTGTTTTTTTATCACCCGTTCGGACGATTTCTGGTGAACGGAATTTGCCATACTCAACAGCCATTGCAAACTGTCCTGTAAAGGAAGCGTGTCGTTAACACTCGTTCCGAAAGGAGATAAGATTTTCACGTAAATATCATGGATGGTCTTTCCTTGGTAAGGTTTGTAACGATCCTCGCTATTCTCCGTTTGTACAATATCGATATTAATCTTCCGAGGATTCACGAAAATCATTTTGTACAACTCTTTCGTCCACCCTCTACGATAAGCGACCTCCTTGATCTTGGAATACTCATATTGGAGAGTATCCCGAATTAAACTATCCGGCAGGAAAACCACGTTACTTTGTTTCAGTGAATCAGGAAGTTTTATAAGGTCATACCCTTTATTCTCACGCACGTTGAATGATAAAGGCCTTGCATTTGCTTGACTTTCCACGAGTAACACCCATGTCAGCATCCATATCATACAACGAATAATCACACGCTTCCTTTCCAATAAAATTACTCCTCTAACACTAACGTTTTCAATCGATCAGACATCCAAACCTCTCGTTCTCCCTGTTTATTTTGGTAAATAAAACAAGCCTCTATATAAGGATTATCTAACACTATTTTTTTAGCTTCTTCCGTTCCCAATACCATACATGCCGTCGCATAAGCATCTGCCTCCATACATGTCGGAGCATATACGGAAGCTCCCAATATATCTTGTTGGACAGGATAACCGGTCCGAGGGTTTATCGTGTGAGAATATTTTTTTCCATCCACCACGTAAAAACGGCGATAATTCCCGGATGTTGCCAACGCACCTTCCCGCAAAGCCAACACGAGCTGCAATTCCCGGTTTGCCGCTGCCACATCGTCAATCGGTTTGTCGATCCCGATATGCCACGGGCGTTGCTTATTACTTTCCCCTTTCACGCGGATTTCACCACCGATCTCGATCATGTAATTTTGTACTCCTTTCCGATCAAAAAACTCGGCTACAAGATCCACGCCCAATCCTTTGGCAATGGAACTGGCATCCATCTGTACCCCCTCCACCCGTTTCACTAACCGCTCTCCTTCTAATTGCACTTTATCCATTCCCACGTATTGCAACAGCGAATCGACTTTCTCGCCCGAAGGCAATTTCTCGTTTTTAAAACCGAATCCCCAAGCATTCACCAGCGGACCCACGGTTACATCAAAAGCCCCACCCGTTGCTTCGTTCACCTCTTTTGCTTTCCTGTACATGATTACAAAAAGCGAGTCCACCTGTTCACATTCTCCCCGGTTCCACCGGGCAATTACAGAGTTTTTGTTGAACATTGACAAGGACTGATTCACCCGTTCCATCTCTTGACGGATTTCCACGGCGTAGTCCGTTTCACTCTGGTATGACACATGGTAAACGGTACCATACACATGGCCTTCCGTAAAACGGTATACATTACGCTGACATCCCATCACCAACACCAGCCCGCAAATGATAATCCCCAATTTTTTCATACACTTTTCTAAAAATAATATCCCAAATTAAAATAAAAGCCCAGCTTCTTTGACCAATCGGAAAGACTGAACACGAAATCAATCGGTCCCACGATACTATCGTATGAATATCCGACACCTCCACCCCAAATATCATTGCCACCCAATATATCAAAGAAGTTGGCCTCTTGTTTCGCGTAATTTCCGGCCAGAGAAACATAATGGTTACGACCGATATTATATCTTACCTTGACTTTGGCCACCATGAGTGAATTATCAAATATCTCCAGATGTTGAATTCCCAAGAAAGGTAACTGTTGATCGACATACCTCCCGGCTACATCCCCTCCCATGCAATTCAAATAAGGATAGGGAACACCATGTCCCACCAGCACTCGTCCGTAGATCGACGGGATAAATTTCACTCGACGGGTGATGGATAGCACAGACTCGAAATCCAGCCCGATGGCAGAGAAGGGGGCTCCATCATTATAAGTAATCAAGTTATCCGTGTACAAGGAATAATCCACTTTCAGCGACATTCCCCGTGTCGGATAATAGCGTTTATCGAAGGTTTCCAAGTGTGCCAGTCCATAATAACTAAAGAACCCTTCCGGTTTCACGGAGATATTATGATCTTTGTCCGAGAA
The DNA here is from genome assembly GCF_003991565.1 of Butyricimonas faecalis. Classification (NCBI taxonomy): domain Bacteria; kingdom Pseudomonadati; phylum Bacteroidota; class Bacteroidia; order Bacteroidales; family Odoribacteraceae; genus Butyricimonas; species Butyricimonas faecalis. Next base: position 651,828 of record NZ_CP032819.1, read on the forward strand.
GAGGAATGAATCGTAATTGTAATACTCGTAACGAAGACCCAATTGTAATTTGAAGTTACGGAAATAAATATCAGAACCTCCCAGGTTTATCCGATGAACCCCGTAATCCACGTTATCCGTTTTCTTTCCCTTGGTATAAATATCCAGGTTGTTGTACTTGAACATGTATTCCAATTCAAAACGCCGCAGGAAAGTATTTCCCAGCGAATAGTTCAACTTCACATAGGGATTCATGCTCAAACGTCCGGTCAGGGAAAGCCGCGAACCTCTCAAATCCTTGTGTGTAAGCGTGGTATTCAACAAAATAGCTGCCATTTCCTCTGAATCAAACCGGAAACCCAGGTTCAAAGAACTCATTGATTTTTGTTTCAGTATCAATTCCAAATCATACACCGGACCACCGCTAAGCCTGTAACTTACGCTCGAAAATGCCCCGATCCCGTATAATTCAGCAATTGCCTCGTGCAGATCGTCCAACGTGATTTGGCTATAATCTTTTATCCGTATCTTTTTCCGTAACCACTTCTCATCTCGTTCATTAATTCCTGACAAATGAACGCGTGCCACCCGTATCGTATCATTCTTGATAATGATATCTTCAGATACTTTTTTGGGTTGGAAACTTTCTGCAAGTCCCAGCTCTTTCTTTAATTGCATCAATTCATCCCATTGACTCCGAGCCACATCCTCCCCTCGCAGGATCAGCGTGTCGATAGCACTTGACGAGAAACTGGCTGCCGAATAAGGGGTAACATCCGGCTTGATGTAGATGTTTACCATCTTTTTATTTTCTTCGTACTTCTGTATACCCAGAAAAGAGGTCATCTGGTCAAGAATTCCCATCACAGATTCCAGTCCGGAAGCATTTTTCAGCTCGGCCTGCACATCCACCCCGATAATTATATCGGCACCCATCGCTTTAGCTATATCCACCGGGAAATTATTGGAAATTCCTCCATCCACCAATACCATACTATCCTGTCGTACGGGAGCAAAAGCCCCCGGAATGGCCATACTCGCACGCATAGCCAAGGGCAACACTCCGTAATCCTGTATCACCTCCTTACCATCCACCAAATTACTCGCCACGCAGGCAAAAGGAATAGGTAATTTCTTAAAATCCAACGAATCATGGTAACCGATGGTCAAGTCCGAGAATAGATTGTAAACATTCTGCCCACTGATAAATCCCGATGGAATTTTGATTTCCCGGTTATTCTTTATCGGCACGGAAACCAAATACTTTTCCGTTTCCTCTTTCTCAGAGAAGGGGAGATTATAACGATATACTTTATCACTCAACAGGAACATCCAGTCCTGCCTTCTTACCAAGCAATCCATCGCGTGCGCATCGTATCCGATCGCATACAACGCCCCGACAAGGGACCCCATACTTGTCCCTGCAATGTAATCAATCGGGATCCCGGCTTCCTCCAACACCTTCAATACACCGATATGTGCCACGCCTTTCGCCCCCCCACCACTCAACACTAACCCGACCTTTTTCCGTTGTCCTTGAGCATCTAAAATGACAAATAAAACAAGAAGAAAAACAAAAATTCGTTTCATAGATTTCAGAATTTAAATTTAAGAGGTTAGAATCAAAAAAAAATACTATTCTTCTCGCTCTAAACTTCCCAAAAATACAAAATTCCCACAATATTAGCAACTGCCTTCAAAAACTAAAAGTCGAAAAAAAACTCTCCCTTCTAGCTCTGAAGTGCTAGAGGGAGAGTTGATAATATCAACAGGACTTTTCAGCCCCTCTTCATTTTCAATTACTTCAAATAATCCTCGAAATAATTCGTCACTTTTTGCATTAAATGAATCCGATCCCGTCCCATCACGTTATGCTCGGCACACGGGTAAGGGAAGTAATCCACTTGCACGTTGTTCTTGATACACTCCCGGATAAAGCTCAAACTTTGTTCCCAAACCACAACCGGATCAACGGCTCCCTGACAAATCAACAACTTCCCTTTCAAGTCTTTTGCCTTGGCGATCAAGCTCGTTTTAGCATATCCTTCCGGATTTTCCTGCGGGGTATCCATGTAACGCTCCCCGTACATCACTTCATACCATTTCCAATCGATCACAGGCCCCCCGGCAACGGCTACTTTATAGATATCGGGATAATTGGTGATCAATGAAATCGTCATGAAACCACCGTAACTCCAACCGTGAACCCCGATACGGTTCGCATCTACCCATGGGAAAGATTTCAACCACTCGATTCCCTTCACTTGATCCTTCATTTCAACTTGACCACACTGGCGATGAATAATATCCTCGAATGCCTTACCGCGATTCGGCGTACCGTGATTATCAATCACGAACACCACGTAACCATGTTGAGCCATGTACATCTCCCACGTCCGCAATAAAGCGTTCCACGTATTGGTCACTAATTGTGCATGAGGTCCCCCGTACACGTAATGAATCACCGGATATTTCTTGTTTGGATCAAAATCCATCGGTTTGATCAAACGATAGTATAAATCACTACCATCATCCGCTTTAATCGAACCCAACGTGATCTCCCCGAAGTTATAATCCTTATTCGGATTCTCCACTTCCTGCAAACGACGTACTACTTTACCGGCATTTGTTGTCAAATCCACGTTACGAGGTACTTTAATACTGCTATAATTATCTATAAAATAAGCACAGTCGCCACTCATCGTGATATTGTGCCATCCCTCTTCCGTTGTCAGACGGTTTTTCTTTCCGCTTTTCACCTCTACCCTGAAAAGTTGTTTCTCTACCGGAGAGATTTCTGATGAAAGGTAATACACGTATTTTCCGGCAGCATCAGCAGCAACGAATACCACATCGGCATCCACATCTGTCAAACGACGAATTAATTTACCATTCACGTCATGCAGGTAAAGATTCATGAAACCATCCCGGTTATTCGTAGAGTAGATAAATTGTTTCGGATTGTTAGCCAAAAACACCAGCCCGCTTTGCGGTTCCACGTAAGTATTGGACTTTTCCTCGAATAAGGTAGCAATGAATTTACCTGTTGACGCATCATATTTATTCAAACGCATATGGTTCTGTCCCCGATTTAGCACCTGAATATATACCATATCAGACTCCGGGGCCCAAGTAATTCCCGTCAAGTACTGCTCCCGGCCAAAATCATTCACATCCAAGAAAATCGTCTTGGCAGAAGCGATATCATAAACACCAAGACTTACCAGCTCGGATTTCATGCCCGCCATCGGGTACTTGATCTCCTTCAATTCACCCGTACGAGTATTGATGTCCAACAACGGGAAATTAGTCACTTGACTCTCGTCCTTACGGTAAAATCCCAATTTCTTCCCATCCGGAGACCAAAAGATACCTCCCGTGATTCCAAATTCATTCCGGCTAACCACCTGTCCGTTCACGATATTCTTATCCTCGTCCGCGGTAACGGTATAACTATTTCCACGCTCATCCATGTAATACAAGTTGTTACCGATCGTGTAAGCATACCTGTTGCTTGCTTTAGAATAAGTTTCGTTAGCTGCCCCTTTCGGGAAAGTAAATTTCTGTTTCACCTGCTTCTTTACTACATCAATGTGATAAACAGTTCCCTGGCGAGCGATTACCAGCGTATTGGCATCCAACCAAGAAAAATTTGGGAATCCTTTTAATTCGGCACCCAATATTTTGTTCAGTTCCGCCACCGTGAGTAATACCTTTTTTTCACCTTTATCGACAGATTCACTCATCAAACCTTCCCGATCCAGATAGGTCAACTGATTCTTGTCGCCTTGCCATTGAATATACTTAGACCGGGGATACAAATGATATCCCATCACGGCCTCTTCCATGGTTAAAACCTTCTTTTGTGCACTCAAATCGAACATCATACTTAATCCGATTATTGCCAAAAACATCCTTTTCATGCTTTACTTTTAGCTGTTATTATTAATCTTCAATTGTAAATTCATCCCGATCTTCCAACACGGGAAACTTCCGTCGAAATTCCCGTAAAGCCTTCAAATCAATATTCACCTGTTTCACCTCGTCGGCAAAAGGTTCACAAGCAGCCAGTACCTCCCCTTTGGGAGAGATCACCGCCGAATCGCCGGAATAATTCAATCCTACCCCATCTTCGCCTACGCGATTCACCCCGACCACGTAACATTGATTTTCTATTGCTCTGGCCATCAATAATATCTGCCACGGTTGTCTTCTCGCCTCCGGCCAATTAGCCACGTACACGGCCAAGTCATACGCACCCGTGTTACGGCTCCACACGGGAAAACGTAAATCGTAACAAATGAATGGAGCGATTCTGACCCCTTGATAATCAAACACCAACAATTCATTCCCTGCCGTAAAATGCTCTTTTTCCTCTCCCATCGTGAACAAATGTTTCTTGTCATAATGCAAGATTTTACCATCCGGGAAAGCCGCCAGCAAACGGTTGTAATAATGTTCATCTTCGAAATAAGCAGTCGATCCCATAATCAAGGCATCCTTTTCCCTGGCCCATTCTTGCATACACTGGTAAATAGCCTCGTAAAAAGGTGTCACCCGTTCTTTCCCCTTCATGGTAAACCCCGAAGCAAACATCTCGGGTAGAACGATCACATTCGCTCCTTCTATCGCCGCTATCCGCTTGTTAAAAAGTTTCAAGTTCACCGGCACATTCTCCCATTCCAGGTGTGCCTGTACGATCGCAACATTCATATATACTATATTATTATGTAACTAATTTCGTTTAATCGCCCGCGGAAAAGTTTTCCGGATGACGCGGGTTCACATCCTTATAAGTTGACATGATGTATTTTAAATCCGCATCGGGATCACCTGTCGGTTCAAACCGAGGTCCCCACGTACAATATTTATCCTTGTAATCAATACGCCCCAGATATACCGGAACCCCAGCCTCCTTGGCAATCACCAGAAATCCCTTTTTCCATTTTTTCCGTTTTTTCCGGCTTCCCTCCGGGGTTATGGTCAAATACATAACATCCCGCTTTTTGAATTCTTCCACCATCCTCTCCACGATATGATTCTCCTTGTTTCCTCGATCAACGGGAATCACGTTCAATGCTTTCAAAATCGGTCCTAACGGAAAAAAGAAAAATTCTTTCTTCATCAAAATATAAGTAGGAATCCCTTGACTTATAAAAGTCAGCTTTCCCCAGATAAAATCCATAACAGAAGTATGCGGTACGGATATGACTACCGCCTTTTTATCCGTGGGCAAACCTCCCCTAAGTTTCCACCCGAACATCTTCAATATCAGCCGTGCAATATGTTTCATAACCATTCTGTTTTCTGAAATTCCGTCAAAGTTAGTGTTTTTTGAGGAAAGATAAAATTATTGATAAAACTTCGGTAAACTATTGGTTCATACAAAAACAATTACTACTTTTGCCGAGCGAAAATTTAACCTCAGGGGTATAACAAGTGGAGAAATCCCACCCCACGGTATTAACTTAATAATGAAATAGAACAATGTACGCAATTGTAGAAATCGCAGGACAACAATTCAAAGTTGAAAAAGACCGTAAAGTCTATGTTCACAGACTGACTGCAGAAGAAGGCGCTCAAGTTGAATTCGACAAGGTGCTTTTAGTAGACAACGAAGGTGACATCAAAATCGGAACTCCGGTTGTAGAAGGAGCTAAAGTTACGGCAAAGGTATTATCTCACGTGAAAGCTGACAAAGTGATAGTTTTCAAGAAAAAGAGAAGAAAAGGATATTGTAAGAAAAACGGTCATCGTCAATGTATGACTCAGATTCAAATCGAAGCTATCAACGCTTAATTTATTTTGTAACTTCTAAAATTTAAAACGATATGGCACACAAGAAAGGAGTCGGTAGCTCTAAGAACGGTCGTGAATCAGAAAGTAAACGATTAGGAGTAAAGGTATTTGGCGGACAATTTGCTAAAGCAGGTAATATCATCGTTCGTCAAAGAGGAACAGTACACAACCCGGGATTAAATGTGGGTATGGGTAGAGATCACACCTTATTTGCATTGATCGACGGAAAAGTTGTTTTCAGAAAAAAACAAAACAACAAATCTTACGTTTCTATTGAGGCTATCGCTGAATAAGTAGAAAAATGAACATATTTAAGCTCCTGTCCTTACAAAGTACAGGAGTTTTTTTTATTTTTACGCCTCGAAACAAGAACATCAATGTTCCCGTTTCGATGATTTAAAATTGAAAGCTAAAATTTAAAATTACCAGAGATGCTAAACCTTAAATTTATTCAGGAAAACAAAGACACGGTCATTCGGAGATTAGCCGTAAAAAACTTTGATGCCAAGGAATTAGTTGAGAAAATTATTGCTCTCGATAACGAGAGAAAAAATTTACAAAAAGAATCGGATAACAAACAATCCGAAATGAATAGCATCTCCAAAGAAATCGGCTCCTTGATGAAAGCCGGAAAAAAAGAGGAAGCCGAACAAGCACGGGCTAACACAACCCGTCTGAAAGAAGAGATTGCAGCTTTGACTGCCCGACATAATAGCACTCAGAATGAGTTGAACTCACTGATTGTCCGTTTACCGAATTTACCACACGAATCCGTACCTCCCGGAAAGAGCGATGCGGACAACGTGATTGTAAAGATCTGCGATAACGTGCCTGCCCATGAAGAAGGCCAACTGCCCCACTGGGAATTGGCGAAAAAGTATCAGTTGATCGATTTCGAGGTAGGCGTGAAGATCACGGGTGCCGGATTCCCTGTCTACAAAGGTTTGGGAGCCCGTCTACAAAGAGCCTTAATCTATTTCTTCTTGGAAGAAAACATCAAAGCAGGCTACCAAGAAGTCATGCCCCCGCTTGTTGTCAATGAAGATTCAGGTTTCGGCACCGGTCAGTTGCCCGATAAAGACGGCCAGATGTACTACGTGAACGAAGATAAGCTATACCTTATCCCCACGGCAGAAGTGCCCGTCACCAACCTTTACCGGGACATGATCGTGGATGCCGATCAGTTGCCAATCAAAAATACGGCCTACTCCGCTTGTTTCCGCCGGGAAGCCGGATCATACGGGAAAGACGTACGCGGGTTGAACCGTCTGCACCAGTTCGACAAAGTTGAAATCGTGCAAATCACCCGTCCGGAAATATCTTACGAGGCTCTTGACGACATGGTAAAACACGTGGAAGGATTACTCATTAAGTTAGGTTTACCCTATCGTATCGTACGCCTGTGCGGTGGTGATCTGAGTTTTACCTCTGCCCTAACCTTCGATTTCGAAGTATATTCAAAAGCACAAGATCGTTGGCTGGAAGTAAGCTCTGTTTCCAATTTCGAAGAGTATCAGGCAAACCGACTGAAACTGCGTTTCCGAGATAAAGGAGACAAGAAAACAACAATGGCACACACTCTGAATGGTAGCGCTTTGGCATTACCGAGAATCGTGGCCGCATTGTTGGAAAACAACCAGACACCGGAAGGGATCCGGATCCCGGATGTACTCCGCGGATTCATGGGTGTTGACTATATAAAATAAAAACTGAAAACTAAAAGATAAAAGTTAATCCTCCACGGATCTTTTATCTTTTAGTTTTTAACTTTTAGATTTAACATGCGATTTATATACAACACCACATTCAGTATTGACGAAAACATTGCAGAGGAGTTCATTCAAGTCGTTCAAGGCGGCTACATCGCTTATCTTAAAAGCAAAAATCTTTGTAATGACATCCTATTTACCCGTGTCATGATTCGCGAAGGAGAAGGATTATCTCTATCCTTGCAACTCATATTTCCCTCTGCCGAAGAATACACGATCTTCATCGAAGTCTACAAGGATAGATTGCTACACATGCTGGTAGATGTGTTCGGAGAGAACCTCTTATATTTCAGCACGACACTCGAAGAAATCGAATAAATTGACATTCAGGCAGATTTTCGCTATATTTATAAACTAAAACAGATCAATGGAAAAACTAATCATGGGGATAGACCCCGGTACAAACTTCATGGGATATGCAATTCTTAAAACAACCGGGAAGAATTGTAAACCGGAACTTGTCGTGTCGGGAGTCGTTGACATGAAAAAAATGACCGATCCGTATCTCAAACTGCAAAGAGTATTCCAACGCACGCTGCAAGTCATTGACTCTTACCACCCGGACGAACTGGCCATCGAATCGCAATTCTACGGTAAAAACATCCAGTCCATGTTAAAACTCGGACGGGCACAAGGGGTCGCCATTGCTGCCGCTCTACAACGGAATATCCCCATTTTCGAATATGCCCCGAAAAAAATCAAAATGAGCATCACGGGCACAGGAGAAGCTTCCAAAGAACAGATTGCCCTTCTGCTAGGCAAATTCATGACAATACCGACCACCATTTCCACCTTGGACGAAACGGATGCCATCGCCATCGCCTATTGCCACCACCTACAAGGCAACCTGCCTACCACGGGAAACCCCAAATGCAAGGATTGGGGTGACTTCATCAAACAAAATCCGGATAAGGTTTTGTAAAACAATAAATTGTTTTACAAAGTTACAAGTTATGACAAACTTGTAACCAATTAACTTGTAACCTGTAACAAATCGGGCCATAGCTCCCGCTACGGCCCGATTCAACATGCAAAGTCAAACAATTTTAATCAACAATATTCAAATAAATACTTTCTTGAGCGTAAGGATAAAATTCTTTATCAGTACTTGCCATTCCTTTCAATTGCGGGTCAAGTTGTATCGCTTTTTGTAAAGCGCTAGCCATCGTCTGTACATCTTTCACTCTTGCCGCAGCCACGGCCATCATATAATATTCATACCCTTCCGTCAAATTCAACTTCTTCAATGTCTCCAGGGCAGCCCGATTATCATTAGCCATCAACTGAGCATAAGCCAAGTTCACGTTCGGCATCGTTTTCAAGTAAGGAATAGCCTTATTGTACTCTTTATTTTTCAATAACAATATCCCCAAGTTGTACTTCGCCTCCTTCTTTATAGAAGCTTTCGTGTACATATCTTTAGCTTGAGTATTATTCCCTTCATTTTGATAAACAATTCCAAGATTGTTCATCACTTCCGGTTTTTGATTAATTACAACTGCCGATTCCAGTAATTTTTTAGCTTTTCTATAATCCTTGTTCCGGATAGCGATAACGGCCAAATCATTCAGCAAGTTTACATCCGTACGAGCAGATAAAACAGAAGTCTCTTGTAATTGAGGCACGTAATAAGTCGTCACTTGATCCTCCACTTGCGTCACTTCAGGCACGGTATAAAAAATATAGAAATCAGCCCGCCGCAAGGTCGGAAGAATCACATCTTTCAATTCCGGTACCGTCTTAATATATGATTCCAACACGGCATCCCGTTTCTTCAAATTCGGGGCATTCTGCAAATCTTTCACCATTTGCGCCTTATTCTTCAAGTTGGAATCATTCAACAACATATACAGCCCTTCCCAATTCTCGCTCACCTTGTTGGAAACGATAAATTTAGCATTCTTTGCCATCGGTGTGTTAGCCAATCCCAAATCTTTCATGAAATAAGCCTTGGCCGTATTGAAACGATTCGTGGTCAAGTTCTTGTTCAGCCTTTCCGGTCCCTCCGGAGAACTGGAAACGTACATCAACATATTAGTAATCTTGGCATTCTTTTCAGCCAATATTTTCTTCATCTCTTGAGCAGCCTGCGTCATGACAGACGACTTTCGTTGTGCATCCGTGATCACGGATTTAGATAACGGGAATAACACGTACCCGCTAATAATTCCCACACCCGTGGACGGAACATCTTTCACGAAAGTTTCGGTAAACAAAGGAATTGCATCCGGATTATCCGGTAGAGAATACATGTATGTTTTCCATTCCTTCACCCCGTTCGTATTCAATATAGCCGGAGTAAACTCAACGGTTTTATTCCCCATGATCGCCTCAATATCAGCGATAAGTACCCCTTTTTGCATACCGTCACGATAAGGGAATGACAAATTGTATGTACCTAGCGTATTCCCCTTGTATTCCACCACCGGATAATCGGTTCCCTTCACCTTCACTCCTTGAAAATAAAGCGGTCCCATCGCTTCTTCCCCACCGGGATATTGCATTTTAGGAGTCACTTTCAAGATTAACTTTTTATAAAATTGCTTCGGGGCAAAAGCAATATTATAATTAAAATTCACTGCCCCATCCACCGCAGTCAACTGCTGAGGAGAAACTTTCCCCACAATGGCCGTTTCGATGGCCTCTCTCTCCAACTTCTTCATGGTATTACACCCCACCATCAAGAAAGAGAGCATCAAAATAACTCCACTCGTTATCAACGATAATTTTCTCATAGTTCTCTTTTTTTGCGTTTAACTTATTCTATCCATTAAAAATGTTCATATTTTTCAATTCATATCCTCTCTAACGAATTTTATTGAATAAGGTTTTTTATCTTTGCCAAAAGTTTTAAAACAAGGAGATTCAATTCACATTTATTATGGAAGAAACTGTTAAACCGATATACATTGAACAGCTTTTTAAAAGTAAGAATCCCAAATTGGCCCGCTGGATTCCGAAATTCGTTTATTCATTTTTAAAACGTGTCATCTGCCAAGACCAGATCAACGACTTCATCTCTAAATACGGGGATCGGAAAGGTTTGGATTTTGCCGAAGGCATCTTGGAATATCTTGATATTTCTTACATTATCGAAGGTAAAGAAAATTTACCGGACCCCAACGGACGTTATATCTTCGCGGCCAATCACGCTTTGGGAGGACCGGATGGTATCATCCTGATCTCTTTCTTGGGGAAAATATATAAAAAACTGAAATTCCCGGTAAATGATTTACTGATGAATCTCAAAAATCTTAATAACATCTTTTTACCGGTTAACAAACACGGGGCCTTAGCCAAGGAAGCCGCGGTTGACTTGGAAAACGCCTTTGCCTCCGATGCCCAGGTCATCACCTTCCCTGCCGGAATGGTAAGCCGCAAAATTAAAGGCGTGGTGAAAGATTTGGAATGGCAAAAAAGTTTCGTGGTAAAAGCCGTTAAATACCAGCGGGACATCATTCCGATACGAGTAAAAGCGGAAAATTCAAAATTCTTTTATAATTTAGCAAACTTTCGTACCAAAATAGGACTAAAAGTAAATCTCGAAATGATGTATCTTCCCAAAGAAACATTCAACAAAAAAGGTTCAACATTTACTCTGATTATCGGAAAACCTATTAAATGGGAAACGCTGGATAAAAGCAAGACACCGAAAGAATGGGCGGAAGAAATAAAGAACATTGTCTACCAATTATAGATCTACATAAACTATGCAACCAGTTATCTATCCTGTAAATAAAGCGAAATTATTAGCAGAACTAACAGAAGAAAGATTCATTCGTAAAACCAACAAGGGAGGAAACGAAATTTACTCGTTTAACGCTTTCAACAGTCCTAACTTGATGAAAGAAGTAGGCAGGTTACGGGAATTAACTTTCAGAACAGCCGGAGGGGGTACAGGAAAAGAGGTTGATATTGACCCGTTTGACGTTGACGAACAGGTTCCCTACCAGCAATTAATCGTGTGGGACCCGAAAGAACAAGAAATTCTAGGCGGCTACCGGTATATTCTATGCGATAACCTTCCTTTAAATCAAGAAGGAGAACCCAACCTGGCCACCACCGAACTTTTCCGTTTCTCCGAGACATTCAAAAAGCAATATCTCCCTAAAATGATCGAACTGGGACGTTCTTTCGTACAACCTTTGTACCAGTCTACAAAAATGGGACGCAAGTCCCTGTTCGCCTTAGATAACTTGTGGGACGGACTGGGAGCCCTTACCGTGGAAAATCCGAACATGGAATATTTCTTCGGGAAAGTAACCATGTACACCAGCTTCAACATCGAAGCGCGCGACATGATTTTATTCTTTATGCGAAAGTACTTTAAGGATACAGAAAAACTTGTCGAACCGATTACTCCGCTGGAAATTCATATCGATGACAATAAACTCGGAAAAATACTTTGCGGGAATAACTATGACGAAGATTACCGTATTCTTTCCCGCTATGTCAGGGAACATGGAGAAAACATCCCCCCCCTGGTAAATGCCTACATGAGCCTGTCGCCTTCCATGAAAACCTTTGGGACGGCCATAAATTCAGGCTTTGGCGGTGTGGAAGAAACAGCTATTCTGATCAAGATTGCAGATGTGTACGAAACCAAAAAAGCCCGTCACATCTCGACATACATTCCTCGAATACTGCGGTTAAGAAAATTTTAATCAGACGACCACAAAGATTAAACTGATTCCGATGACAAAATAAACCAACGACTCGATGATATGCATAATCAACGAGAAATGAACATTTTGCATCAACCGACGAGACAAACGATCTGCCAGCAAAGCTATCAAAGAGAAGATAACAATAGCTTGCGCCATAAAAAGCAACCCCAGCACCAGTAACTCTCCTGCCGGATTCTCCGCGGCAGGACTTACAAACTGGGGGAAAAACGCGATAAAAAACAACAATACTTTCGGATTCAGAATATTCATCAGAATCCCCTTGCGGTACAGCTTATACTCCACCCCGGCAACCGTTGGTAAAGCCAGTGAATTTTCCTTCCGGTGGATAAATGATTTCACACCCAAATAGATCAAGTAAGCCGCCCCCATGTACTTCAGCACGCTAAATGCCACCGGAGAATTATACAGGATCCAAGAAAGCCCCAGGCTTACAGCCGCGGTATGGGCGATTAACCCCGTACACAGACCGCAAGCGAAAATAATCCCCGCCTTCTTTCCCCGGGTAATACTTTGCGTGATCACGAATAAAATATCCGGCCCCGGCATCAGGGTCAATAATATGGCTGCACTTAGAAAACCCAGTATATTCACTTGAAAAAGCTAAAAGTTAAAAACTAGTTTAGACTAAAAGATAAAAGCTAATAGTCCTAATCATTGAACTCTTAGCTTTTATCTTTTAGTCCTTATTTCTACAACAAGTTACTTGCCACCTCTGCCAAATAACTTCTCTCCCCTTTTTCCAAATGCACGTGGGCAAAAATATCCTGTCCCTGCATTCGATCAAACAAGTGTGACAAACCATTCGACTGTCTGTCCAAGTAAGGAGAGTCAATCTGGTCAATATCCCCCGTGAACACCATCTTCACGCCCTCTCCCGCACGGGTGATAATCGTCTTAACCTCATGCGGCGTAAGATTCTGCGCTTCATCCACGATGAAAAAGACGTTTGACAAACTCCGTCCCCTGATATAAGCCAGCGCGGAAATCACCAGACGTTCGTCTTTCAACATATCCTCGATCAGCCGGTTCTCCGAGCTATGCATATTATAACGATGCTTAATCACGGCCAGATTATCAAACAAGGGCTGCATATACGGACTAACCTTCTCGTTCACATCCCCCGGCAAATACCCCAAATCCTTATTTGACAAAGCCACGATCGGACGTGCCAGGTAAATCTGTTCGAACGCCTTATTCTGTTGCAATGCCGCGGCCAAAGCCAGCAACGTCTTTCCCGTTCCGGCCTTACCGCTTAAGGCAACCAACGATATATTCGGGTTCATCAACGCGTCCAATGCAAACGCCTGCTCCGAATTCTTCGGGTAAATACCGAAAGTATTTAACTTCTCTACCTTCCGTACTACTTTCCGAACCGGATCGTAACAAGCCAACACCGAATTACTACCATTCTTTAATATATAATAATTGTTGCCTTTTATCTCTTCTTTCGGGAAGAACGTTTCCACGGGAACTCCCGCTTCACCGCTCTCGTAAAGCTTGGCGATCAGCTCTTGAGAAAAATCCTCTTTTGTCTCTATACACTTGTTCAGCGACACCTCCAGATCTTTCACCTGATCGGTCTTGTAATCCTCGGCCAAAATACCCAGAGACCTCGCCTTCATCCTCAAGTTCATATCTTTCGACACCAGAATGACCTTTTCCCCTTTTCTCTTCTCTGTTACATATTCGGCAATGGCCAATATCCGATGATCGGGTATATCTTCGCTAAAAGAGTCATTCATCTTGGGGGAGAACGGGACACCCGTCTGGATAAACAAACGCCCCCGTCCCTTACCTAGCGGGGCTCCTTTTTCAAAAAAATCCGATCCGGAAATCTGATCCAATTCCCTGACAAACTCACGGGCATGATAATTAATCTGGTCATTCCCGCGTTTAAACTTATCTAATTCCTCCAATACCGTGATTGGAATAACAATATCATTATCCTCGAAATTATAGATGGATCTGTAATCGTGTAAAATCACATTCGTATCTAATACAAATGTTTTCTTATTCTTCGTTTTAGCCATAATGTAATTTTTAAAAACAATGACAAGTTACAAAATATAATAACAAAAAAAGCGGCTCACGCCGCTTTTTTTTTAATGTATAAACCGGAACAACCTGTTCCAACGTATCTTACCCAAGAAAGATTTATCCTTATCCAAAGAAAGCCAGATAAAATAAGCCTTCCCGACAATATGATCCTCCGGAACGAAGCCCCAGTAACGGGAGTCGGCCGAATTATGACGGTTGTCCCCCATCATCCAGAAGTAATCCATCTTGAAAGTATACTTATCTGCCGGGGAGCCGTTAATATATATTACAGAATCCTTTACCTCCAGCTTATTCTCCTCGTATGCCCCGATAATACGGTCATAAAGCGGTAAATTCTCCAACGTCAGATCGATCGTTTCCCCTTTCTTCGGGATCGGTAGCGGTCCGAAATCATCACGGGTCCACGGGTAATTCGGGCTATACGGGAATATCAGTCTGTCCTCCTCTTCACGAGTCACCGACAGGACATTCGACATCTTCTTGATCTTCTCCACCATCTCAACCGTCAAAGGCAACACGTAACAATTATTTCCCCTATAACCGCTATTAATATCCTCCATGGAAACACCCATCTCCTGCAACTTCACCCTATTAAACGGTGCATTCACGATAATATCATAATTATATTGCATCTTATCATTGTCCTCCAACTTCTTCCCGTTCACGTAAAGCACGGCATCTTTCATTTCCAGGACATCACCCGGCATCCCGACGCATCGCTTGATATAATTCTCCCGTTTATCCACCGGACGAGCGATAATCTCATTCTCCCGCCAGATTTTTTTACGAGCGATAGACCAAGCTTCCTCCGGGGTTACACTCAATCCCTGCTCCCATGCTGCATCCTGAACATCAGGCAGCTTTCCTCTGATTTGCGAATAGTAATCCGGGTTCTCCCTTCCAACGACAACCGTATCCCCCGCCGGGAAATTAAACACGACAATATCCTCTCGTTTGACCTCTCCCAACCCGGCAATCCGTTTGTAGGGCCATTGTATCAAGTCCGAATAAGCCTTCGTTGACTGGGTGAAAGGCAAGGTATGATGAGTGAACGGTACTGACAACGGGGTATTAGGCAATTTCGGCCCGTAAGCCACCTTGCTCACGAAAAGATAATCCCCGACCAACATGGACTTTTCCATAGAGGAAGTCGGGATCGTGTACGCCTCGAAGAAAAACATCCGGATCAATGTAGCCGCGATAATTGCAAAAATCAAAGCATCAATCCATTCCACCGCCTTGCTCTGTTTTTCCACTCCTTTTTTCTTCCAGAAAGCCCAGTGTACCTTCTTCGTGATATAAATATCAAACAGGACAGGCACGCCTAACAACAGCCACCAACTCCCGATCCATAACGTCCAAAGCAGGTACACGAAAAGCATACACCCGAATTTAAACCATCTATTTGTCAATATCCTACTCATATTATTTCTTGATTTATGATTTTAGATTTTAGATTCCAACCGAACAAGACCAACACTTCTTTCATTCTAAATTCTAAATTTTAAATTTTAAATTTCAAACTAAATTCAACTTTTATCTTTTAGTTTTCATCTTTTATCTTAATCAGGTCCTCCATTCCAAACATCCCCTTTTTCCCCATCAAAAACTCCGCTGCCATCACAGCCCCTTGGGCAAAACCATCCCGGGAATAAGCGGAATGATATATCTGAATTTCATCCACGCCCGATTTATACGTTACCGAGTGAATCCCCGGAACCTCACCCTCTCTTTTAGCTTTCACGGGCAACTCTCCCGCTTCCACCTTCCCCTCGTCCAACACCCAAGACGTGTATTCCGGATGCTCTTTCAAAATATCTTTTGCCAAAGTAAGCGCTGTCCCACTGGGGGCATCCAGCTTATGAATATGATGGGTTTCCTCGACAGAAACTTTATAATCGGCAAATCGAGCCATCGTCCGTGCCAGCCACCGATTCAGATGAAAAAATATATTCACCCCGATACTATAATTGGACGCGTAAAAGAAGCCTCCCCCCAGTTGCTCGCGCGACATCATCACCTCGTCCCATCTTTCCAACCATCCCGTCGTGCCGGACACCACCGGAACATGATTACGGAAACACCAATTATAATTATCGACTGCCACGACCGGGGTTGTGAATTCAATCGCGACATCCGCTTGTTTCAACTGATCATCCGTACACGTTGCCCGGTTATTCTCATCCACGATCAACACGACTTCATGCCCTCGCGCCCGAGCCAAACGCTCTATCGCTTTTCCCATTTTCCCGTATCCAAGTAATGCAATCTTCATTCTATTAATTAAAAAAAATAATGTATCACTATTTTACAAAGATAATATTTAAAAATAAAAAAGGCCACCCGAGGGCAGCCTTTTCTGATATTTTATAATTACTAAGCTAACTCTTTCACTTTCGCAACGATCGCTTTGAAAGCTTCCGGTTGATTCATGGCCAAATCAGCCAGAACTTTACGGTTCATGTTTACCTCAGCTTTATGAACTAAGCCCATAAACTTAGAGTAAGACAAACCTTCCATTCTAACCGCAGCGTTAATTCTCTGAATCCACAACGCTCTAAATTCTGATTTTTTCTTCTTTCTGTCACGGTACGCGTACGTTAAGCCTTTTTCATACGTGTTTTTGGCAACCGTCCAGACATTTTTTCTTGCACCAAAGTTACCTCTGGTTTGACTTAACACCTTTTTTCTACGTGCTCTTGAAGCAACGGCATTTTTAGCTCTTGGCATAATCTTTTGTTTTTTGAATGTTAGCGCCCCTCAAGGAACTTAACTGGCATAACATCCCGGTTAATTACTGTTTTTTTTTAAATTTCTTAGATACAAAGCATTTTTCTCACAGTTGCATCGTTAGCAATGTCAACGATAGACGTATGAGTCAAATTTCTTTTTCTCTTGGTTGCTTTCTTGGTCAGAATATGACTTTTAAAAGCATGTTTTCTCTTAATCTTCCCGGTAGCAGTCAAAGAAAATCTTTTCTTTGCACTACTTACACTCTTCATCTTTGGCATTTGTTCTAATTTTAATTTGTTTCAGAATATATGTAATTATAAAATACCTTATTAATTTTAGATTTAATGATTTTAGATTTCAGATTGAAACATTCCATGATTTTGAATACAGAAACCGATTCATTCCAAATTCCAAATTTTAAATGCTAAACTTTCACTATTTTTTCGGGGCGATAACCACGATCATCTTCTTCCCTTCAAGCATGGGCGCGGATTCCAACTTCCCGTAATCTTCCAACGCGTTGACAAAGCGTTCCAACAAGTCAGCCCCTTGATCTTTAAACAGAATCGAACGACCCTTGAAGAACACGTAAGCTCTCACCTTCGCACCTTCTTGCAGGAACCCGATCGCGTGTTTCAACTTGAAATTGAAATCATGATCATCTGTCTGAGGCCCGAAACGGATCTCCTTTACAACGACTTTCACGCTCTTGGCTTTAATCTCTTTCTGCTTTTTCTTCAACTGATACAGGAACTTGCTGTAATCAATGATCCTGCATACAGGTGGATCGGCATTGGGGGATATCTCTACCAGATCAGCTCCGGCAGCTTCAGCCATGGCTAAAGCTTCTTTTAAAGAATAAACACCCGCTTCTACATTTTCACCAACAACTCTCACAGAAGCAGCCCGAATTTGCTCGTTCACTCTGTGCTGTGGCTTGTCATTTTGACCTCTGCCCCTAATTTCCATTGTTCTTGCTATAATTAATCCTCCTTTTATTATTATTCATTGTAGATAGAGTTCAACTGAGCCTCTACCTCTTTATTTATCATTTCAGCAAACTCTTCCGTTGTCATCGATCCTTTATCTCCCTCCCCTTGACGACGAACAGAAACTTTATTCTCGTTCATTTCCTGCTCACCGACAATCAACATGTAAGGAATCTTTTTCAACTCGTTATCACGTATCTTACGACCAATCTTTTCGTTACGATCGTCTAAAACGGTGCGAATGTCGGAATTATTTAAGAAATTTACAACTTTTTGAGCATAATCGTTGTATTTTTCACTGATCGGGAGCACCACGACCTGATCCGGCGTCAACCACAACGGGAATTTTCCACCCGTATGCTCGATCAGCACGGCCACGAAACGCTCCATACTTCCGAACGGCGCCCGGTGAATCATAACCGGACGATGCTTCTGGTTATCGGCACCCGTGAATTCCAAGTCGAAACGTTCCGGCAAATTGTAATCCACTTGAATCGTTCCCAACTGCCATTTCCGACCGATAGCATCCTTCACCATGAAATCCAGCTTCGGTCCATAGAAAGCAGCCTCACCCAACTCTACCGTCGTTTTCAATCCTTTCTCGGCAGCAGCCTCGATAATAGCACTCTCGGCCTTCTCCCAGTTTTCGTCGGTTCCGATGTATTTTTCCTTGTTATTCGGGTCTCTCAAAGAAACCTGCGCGGTGAAATTATCGAAACTCAACGCTTTGAATATCGTGAAAATAATATCGATCACTTTCTTGAACTCCTCTTTCAACTGATCGGGCGTACAGAACAAATGGGCATCATCCTGCGTGAACCCGCGCACCCTTGTCAACCCGTGCAATTCCCCGCTCTGCTCGTAACGATACACCGTACCGAACTCGGCAAAACGCACCGGAAGATCCTTGTACGACCGCGGTTTGAACTTGTACATCTCGCAATGGTGCGGGCAGTTCATCGGTTTCAACATGAACTCCTCGCCTTCCTGCGGGGTCGTGATTACCTGGAAACTATCTTTACCGTACTTCTGGAAATGTCCTGAAGTCTTGTACAAATTCACGTTACCGATATGCGGCGTGATCACCTGCTGGTAACCGTATTTCTTTTGCACTTTACGCAAGAAAGCCTCCAGACGATCTCTCAACATGGCACCCTTCGGCAACCACATCGGGAGTCCCGAACCAACCGCTTGCGAGAACATGAACAACTCCATCTCCTTACCGATCTTGCGATGATCGCGTTGTTTGGCCTCCTCCATCATCACCAACCACTCGTCCAACATTTTCTGTTTCGGGAAAGTAATTCCGTATATACGGGTTAACATCTTGTTGTGTTCATTCCCCCTCCAGTAAGCCCCCGCAACAGAAGTCAACTTGATAGCCTTGATATAGGATGTATTAGGCAAATGCGGTCCGCGGCACAAATCCGTGAAATCACCTTGACGGTAATACGTGATTGTCCCGTCTTCCAAATCGTTGATTAACTCTACCTTATATGTCTCGTTGAGCGATGAAAAATGATTCAACGCCTCTTGCTTACTAACGTCTATCCTGCAATATTCCTCGTTCTTTCTTGCCAATTCCAACATCTTCTTCTCGATCTCCGCCAAATCTTTCTCTTGGATAGCAACACCTTCTCCCGGGTCCACGTCATAGTAGAAACCATTTTCAATAGCCGGACCGATACCGAACTTGATATTCGGGTAAATAGCCTGCAAAGCTTCTGCCATAAGGTGTGCAGATGAGTGCCAGAAAGCATGGCGTCCCTCTTCATCGTCCCATGTATATAGCTTAATCTCGGAGTCTGTTGTTATACCGCGCGTCAAATCCCACGTGACGCCATTTACGGATATAGACAACACTTCCTTAGCCAGCTTATGGCTAATCGACTTAGCTATGTCCATGCCGGTAACCCCGGACTCGAACTCTTTTACATTCCCATCGGGAAATTTAATCTTTACCATTCTGCTTTCTTTTAGTTATTACTCTTTGTAATTTACGAACTGCAAAACTATAAAAAAACATCGGGATATCAAAGAAAAAGCCCGGCTTAAACATGCCCTTTGCCTTGAAAAAGAATCCGACACCATGTATGCCCCGAAACACCCCCATTTCATCTTTAACAAATACAAATAAATGCTATCTTATATCTATTTCATTGCCTTCATATTGCCACCCGCTCCCATTCCGCTCCCATTCTCCTCCCATTCCGCTCCTATTCCTATTGAAAAAATATTAAAATATAATATATTCTATATACAAGCTGATTCATCTATGATACCAAGCAAATACATGGAATATAGGAATTTGATTTATAACATCCTATACAACAGGGATCATCTTCGTCTAAAACAAGGCGACACGTAGAGGTTAGCACGGGAGGGTAAAACCACCTGGTAATCAACCCCCTCCTTGCTAGTAAAGATAAAAAAGTAAACGTAAAAAAGCACCGGTTCGTGCAACTGGAATCTAAAATCTGGAATCTAAAATCTAAAATTTAACATCTGAAATTAATAAAGCTATTCCTGCCCGTGCAATTTATTGAATAAAATGGCCAAGTTCGTGTATATTGTCGTGTTTTGCACGGCGATATGGGCAGGAACCTTGATCCGGGCCGGGGTAAAGTTCCAAATAGCCTTGATTCCCCAAGCAACCATTAAATCGGCCACATTTTGGGCACATTCGGCCGGAACGGTAATAATACCTATCGCCACGTTACATTCTCCCGGCATACCCCGGAACTGGTCCACGTGAAAAATTTCGACATCATTAATCTTTGTTCCGATTTTAGACTTGTCCACGTCGAAAGCCTTCTGTATATTCAACCCGAAATTCCTTAATCCCTTATCCTGCAGCAAGGCACACCCTAGTGAACCTGCCCCGACCAGAAAGGCATTATTAATTTTATTGAAACCAAGAAAGTCATCCAGTATCTCCACGAAATTATCCACCTCGTAACCGACACGAGTTTTCCCGGAGATACCGGTATGTGATAAATCTTTCGTCACTTGCGTGGCGTCTATTTCCATGTATTCAGCAATTCTTGTCGATGAAACGTATTTCTCCCCCTGTTTTTGCAATGTTTTCACGAAAGAAAGATACGCGGGCATCCGCCTCAAAACAGGAACTGGAACAATTTTACTATCATTAGCCATATAACGTTCTAAAATTTCTGCAAAGTTATATCTTTTCGGCGAGATTCGACACAAAGAATTTGCATTATTTCTTATCTGTTGTTTCCGGACGAACAACTGTTTTGGCTGACGCGACCATATAACATTCCCCGTTAAACACGGCCCCGGCCTCAACAAGCATCGTTGTCGTGGAAATCGTTCCCTTCACGTTTGATTTTGCCCTTAACACGACAATACCGGTCGAGACGATATCCCCCTCCACGTTTCCATACACGTTGATATTCGGAGAATTAACTTTTCCCTTAACACGAGAAGAAGGCCCGAGGATCAAACGCCCATCAGTACGAACCGTCCCGACTAGCGAGCCGTCTATCCGTATGTCTCTTGGCGTTTGAATATCACCCTCCACGACAGCACCTTCACTCAAAAGATTCAAGATTGCCTGTACATCTTTTTCCATATTTCTATTTCATTTTTTATTCCAACAATTAGCATGTTTTCTTACCATGACATCGTAATTCCGGGTCTAAAGTTAGCGAAATTCCATCAGATACATATATCATTTTCACCGACATACACACGTTATTTACTTCATTTTCCATGCTCTCCCAATAGAATACATGAAAAGAATATACCGTACAGCCTATATCTCTAAAATTCATTTCACGCTCGTACGCGATAAAAGTTACATGTTTATTATGTATTATTAACTTTTCATTTCTTTAATGCCTTCTCTTTTTCACTAAAAAGAAATATCAAAGTCCGGACTTACACCCACCGTATATTTTTACTATTTTTGCCCGCTCAATAAGATGAACCAGTTTATTTAAAAGAACATACATGAATTACAAGGAAACATTAGAATGGCTGTTTGCCCAACTTCCCATGTATCAGAGAGAAGGCAAGGCCGCGTACAAAGCCAATTTGGATAATACGTTAAAACTGGACGAACACTTCGGTTCCCCGCACAAGCAATTCAAAACGATCCACGTGGGAGGTACGAATGGCAAGGGGTCCGTGTCTCACATGTTGGCTTCCATTTTACAGGAAGCCGGGTATAAAACCGGACTGTACACGTCCCCGCATTTGAAAGATTTCCGGGAACGTATCAAAATAAACGGGGAGATGATCACGGAAGAATACGTGATCCATTTCGTGGAAGAGAACAAATCGTTTTTCGCCGAAATCAAACCTTCCTTTTTCGAAATGACGGTAGCCATGGCTTTCCAATATTTCGCAGAGCAACAGGTTGATATCGCTGTTATTGAAGTAGGGCTTGGGGGACGGTTGGACTCCACGAATATCATTACCCCCCTGGCCTCGGTGGTCACGAATATTTCATTCGATCACATGGCTCTTCTCGGTGACACGTTGGAAAAAATCGCACGCGAGAAAGCCGGGATCATCAAACCCGGTATCCCCGCTATCATCGGGACGAAAGATGCCTCCAGTGATTTTGTTTTCATTGAAAAAGCAAAAGAATGCGGAAGTCCCCTTGAATTCGCGTCCGAAAACTGGCAAGTAACACGGGATGACAAGAATGTTTACCGGTTGGAGAACAAAAACGGGGTCGTGTTTGCCCCCGTGCAAGCAGACTTGAAGGGGCTTTATCAACGAAAAAATATTCCGGCCGTTCTGGAAACTATTCTAACCCTCAGGAACAATGGTTTGCATATTTCCGATCAAAACGTGTATGACGGTATTGCCAACACCATTCGCAACACGGGACTGCTTGGACGCTGGCAGGAATTATCACAAGCGCCTTACACGGTATGCGACACGGGGCATAACATCGACGGACTGACCGAGATTGTCGCGCAACTAAAAACCTGCACGTACGAAAAACTTCATTTCGTGATCGGTATGGTAAATGATAAGGACGTGGACAGCGTGTTGCATATTCTGCCCAAAGATGCTATCTATTATTTCTGCAAAGCCTCTATCCCCAGGGCCATGGACGAAAAGATTTTAGCCGAGAAAGCCCGGGCAAATCATCTTCACGGGACAACCTTCCCGACCGTCGCGGCAGCCTATCAAGCAGCCCGCGATGCTGCCGGCGAGCGGGATATGATATATATCGGGGGAAGTACCTTTGTTGTAGCGGAAGTGATTTAAAATAAGGTCATAAAGAAAAGAGTGTCAAAATCAGTTTGACACTCTTTCTTTAACTACACGAAAAATCAAACTATAAACTTTATCTTATTCCTTTTCAGGCGTTTCTTTTTGCGCTTTGAATACCGCGATCACGTTATTATTATCTTTCAGCGTCAACTTATCATTCTTGATGATAAAACTCTTCGTATCTTCCAGCACCTTGAAAAAACTGGTTTCAATATCCATATCAGGACAAGCCATCCGGGTCGCTCCCATCCCGCTAAAAGTTAATTGCGATTCATTTTGCTCGTAAGTACCAAAAAAACGATTACATCCGGCCCTTCCAAATACTTTCTTATTATCGCTTTCAAGCGTGATGAAGACCTCGCTTCCCCTTTCTTTGAACTTAATTTCTTTTCCGTTCAAACTCTCCGCTACCCATTTCACCCCGGTCAGAGAAACACTCTCTTTTGCCGATTTGCACGAAGCCATCCATATTGTTAGTAGACAACAAAAAAATATTCCTTTCATAATTCAATCTCTATTTTTGGATAATTAGTAGTCATTCGTTTTCTTACTCTTGTTAGCAAATACTATGCCAAAAAGCCATGTACTCAACCATTGCCACCTCATTCAAAGATTCATTTGTTTGAAAAAAACGTACCGTGAAAAAAAACAACTAAAGGGACGAATTAACCTTTGAATTACTGAATAAATTCAATAATTGATTATATATTTGCACGTATTTTTAAAATGAATAATTATAGGGTAAATTAGAAATAATTATCTACATATCAAAAACATAATAGAACAATGTCCAAGGTTATAAAACTGAAAAAGGGCCTTGATATCAAGTTAAAAGGAGAAGCAGAGAATCTGGTAAAAAGCATTGAGAAATGTGATTTTTACGCGGTCAAACCGACAGACTTTCGTCTACTTACCCCCAAACTTGCAGTAAAGGCAGGCGATCAAGTGAAAGCGGGCGACGTGTTGTTTATCAACAAGTACAGGCCCGAAGTCAAATTCACATCACCTGTTAGCGGTACAGTCGAAGCCGTGAACAGAGGAGAGAGAAGAAAATTACTGGAAGTCGTGGTTAAAGCGGATGCCCAGATCCAATACAAAGATTTTGGAGCCGCCGACGTGAACAAACTTTCCAGGGAGGAAATCATCGAAAAATTGCTTGACAGTGGCGTATGGCCCATGATCAAACAACGTCCGTACGACATCATCGCGAACCCGGCCGATATGCCGAAAGCGATATTCGTGTCCGGTTTTGATTCCGCACCTCTCGCTCCGGATTTTGACATTACTCTTACAGATGAGTTGGCCGCGCTTCAATCCGGAATCGATTGCTTAAACAAGTTAGGCGGTAAAAACGTGAACTTAAACTTGAAAGAAGGTACGCCGTCATCGTCCGTGTTCACCAAGCTGAAAAACGTGGAGGTAAATTACTTCGCGGGACCGCATCCGGCTGGGAATGCAGGAATCCAGATACACCACTTGAACCCGATCAATAAAGGAGAGATCGTTTGGGTGGTAAATGCCATGGATCTTGCCATTATCGGGCGATTATTTATTTCCGGTAAATTCGATGCCCGCAAGACGATCGCTCTGGTGGGGTCGGAAGTTGAAAAGCCCGCTTATTACAAGACTATTTTAGGTGCAAACATCGGTTGCATCGTGAACGGGAAACTGAAGAACCAAGTTCATCAACGTATTATTTCCGGTAATGTACTCACGGGTTACAAGGTTAGCGAAGAGAATTATCTCGGATACTATAATAACATGGTAACGGTTATTCCCGAAGGAGATCATTACGAATTTTTGGGCTGGGCCGCTCCCGGGTTCAATAAATTCTCCATATCAAAAACGTTCCCCTCTTTCTTATGCCCGAAGAAGAAATACACCCTTGATGCCAATTATCACGGGGAAGAGAGAGCTTTCGTGGTGACAGGCCAATACGAGAAAGTCCTTCCCATGGACATTCTTCCCGTTTACCTGCTGAAAGCCGTACTGGCAGAGGATTTGGACAAGATGGAACAACTCGGAATGTACGAGGTTGTCCCGGAAGATATGGCTTTATGCGAGTTCGTTTGTACCTCTAAAACCCCGGTACAGGAGATCCTGGAAAAAGGTATAGAGTTAATGATAAAAGAACTAAGCTAATTTTAAATTGCAAATTTTAAATTGTCAACTCCTTGATGGAACACGATTCAAAATTTAAAATCTAAAATCTAAAATTTAAAATTATAAAGATGAATTTTTTACGCAATTATTTAGATAAGCAAAAGCCAAAATTCGAAAAGGGAGGCAAACTATACAAGTTGCATTCTGTTTTCACGGGTTTTGAGTCTTTTCTTTTCGTGCCTAACCGCACGACATCTTCAGGCTGTAATATCCGGGACGCGATCGATCTGAAAAGAACCATGATCGTTGTCGTACTGGCCCTTATTCCGGCTCTTTTATTCGGTATCTACAACGTGGGGTACCAGCATTTCAACGCGATGGGAACGCTGGCGAACACAGGTTTCTTCGAGTTGTTCTTCTATGGATTGTGGAGAGTATTACCCATGATCGTTGTTTCTTACGTGGTCGGGTTGGGTATTGAATTTGCCGCCGCGCAGATCAGGGGACACGAGATCAACGAGGGATTCCTCGTATCCGGTCTGTTAATCCCGATGGTTATGCCGATCAACGCTCCCCTTTGGATGGTAGGAGTTTCTACCGCCTTCGCGGTGATTATCGGTAAAGAAATCTTTGGCGGTACCGGTATGAACATCTGGAACCCGGCATTATTAGCCCGTGCTTTCTTCTTCTTCTCCTACCCTTCCATGATTTCAGGAGATAAGGTATGGATTGCCGGAATGCCCGACGGGTTCTCGCAAGCCACCCCGCTTGCAGAGGTATCTCAGGGGCTACCTATGACGTATGATATGTCTTCCATGTTCTGGGGATTTATCCCGGGATCCGTGGGTGAAACATCCACGTTCTGCATCCTGCTTGGGGCTATTCTGTTAATTGCCACCGGAATCGGTAGCTGGAAGATCATGCTTTCCACTTTCATCGGAGGTTACTGCATGGCTTTATTGCTTAACTACACGTTGCCCGCGACCAATCCGTACGCGGCAATCACCCCGATTACCCATTTAATCATGGGAGGTTTTGCTTTCGGAGCCGTATTCATGGCTACAGACCCTGTAACATCGGCACAAACGGAAAGAGGGAAATGGATATACGGTTTCATTTTAGGTGTCATGGCCATCCTTATTCGTACGCTTAACCCCGGTTATCCGGAAGGAATGATGTTAGCCATCCTGTTAATGAACACCTTTGCTCCGCTTATTGACTGGTTTGTTGTCCAAGGCAACATCAAGCGCAGACTGAAAAGAGCTAAACAATTTCAGATTTAAGATTTCATGATTTCAGATTACCTAAAAACAATCGTAAATCATAAATCGTAAATCACTAAATCTTTAATGAGATGAACAAACAAGGAAATACATATACCTTTATTTATTCCATCGTTTTGGTTGTCGTAGTTGCAGCCATTTTGGCGATAGTGTCTCTTTCACTGAAGCCATATCAAGATGAGAATATAGAGAACGAGAAGAGACAAAACATTCTGAGTTCTGTAAATGTTAGTTCTACCCCGGAGACTTCGGCTGAATTGTTCAATAAGATCATCACGAAACAATTCATTCTGAACTACAAGGGTGAGGCTATCGAAGGAAACGCTTTCGCCGTGGACATCCCGACGGAAGGTAAGAAACTTCAGAAAGCGCTAAAAAATCCGGAACTTCAGAAAGCGTTGAAGGACGGACAACTGCTTTCAGAAACGATCAAAGATGACAAAGCATTGGCAGATATCAAATTCCCGGTATTCGTGGCCGATGTTGACGGTGCCATCAAGTATGTCCTGCCGACCTACGGGGTTGGGCTTTGGGGGCCTGTTTGGGGGTATATTTCTTTAAACGAGGACAAAAACACGGTTTACGGGGTTTTGTTCGATCACAAAGGAGAAACTCCCGGGCTTGGAGCCGAGATCACTCAACCGTTTTTCCAAAAGCAATTCAGCGGAAAGACTATTTTTGAGAACTCCTCTTTAAAAGCCATCACGGTGAAGAAAGGCGGCAACGCAACCGGGGCACACGAAGTTGACGGAATCTCCGGGGGTACTATTACATCAAAAGCAGTTGAGACCATGATTGCCGACTACTTAAAATGTTACGAACAATTCTTAAAACAAATACAATAATGAGCGATAAAGAAACATTATTTTCAGCTAAGAACCGAGGCTTGTTACTCGGCCCCTTGAGCAAAAATAACCCCGTTCTGGTACAGATTCTGGGTATATGTTCTGCTCTCGCCGTAACCGCGAAAATGGAACCGGCCATCGTGATGGCTCTTTCGGTTACAGCCGTAACGGCATTCTCTAACGTGATTCTTTCGCTACTGAGAAATACAATCCCGACACGTATACGTATTATAGTGCAATTGGTGGTGGTTGCCGCACTGGTAATCATCGTGGACCAAGTACTGAAAGCATTTGCTTACGAGGTAAGTAAACAATTGTCCGTGTTCGTCGGGTTGATCATCACAAACTGTATCATCATGGGACGTATCGAGGCGTTCGCCTTGGGCAACAAACCGTGGCCTTCATTACTTGACGGTATCGGTAACGGTCTCGGATACGGTTTA
The DNA here is from genome assembly GCF_003991565.1 of Butyricimonas faecalis. Lineage (NCBI taxonomy): Bacteria > Pseudomonadati > Bacteroidota > Bacteroidia > Bacteroidales > Odoribacteraceae > Butyricimonas > Butyricimonas faecalis. The sequence goes on from NZ_CP032819.1 coordinate 679,773, forward strand.
GTCCTCGTTATCGTGGCATTCTTCCGTGAATTACTCGGATCCGGAACTTTGTTCGGAGTAAAAGTAATCCCGCAAATATTCTACGATTGGGGTTATCAAAACAACGGTCTGATGATTCTTCCCCCGATGGCGTTGATGCTGGTGGGGCTGATCATCTGGGTTCACCGTTCCAAGAACAAGGATTTAATAGAACAGAAATAGTCAACTAATAGTGAAATAACGATATGGAAAATCTATTAAATATATTTGTACGGTCCGTATTCATTGATAACATGATCTTTGCTTACTTTTTGGGTATGTGTTCATACCTTGCGGTATCGAAGACCGTGAAGACATCATTCGGATTAGGTATTGCCGTCGTATTCGTGTTATTGATCACCGTTCCGGTGAACTACTTGCTGGATAACTTCGTGTTGAAAGCCGGTGCTTTAAGCTGGTTATTAGGTGAAAGTGCAGCAAATATCGACTTGAGTTTCTTGAGTTTCATCATGTTTATCGCGGTTATTGCCGCCATCGTGCAACTCGTGGAAATGGTGGTTGAAAAGTTTGCCCCGGCTCTCTACAACCAGTTAGGAATCTTCCTTCCGTTGATCGCGGTAAACTGCGCCATCATGGGTGCATCTTTGTTCATGCAGGAAAGAGGATACGCTAACATTGGAGAGGCAACCGCTTTCGGTTTGGGTTCAGGTATCGGCTGGATGCTCGCCATCGTGGGTATTGCCGCTATTCGCGAGAAACTGACATATTCAAACATCCCTGCCCCGCTTAGAGGTATCGGTATTACCTTTATCGTGACGGGATTGATGGCTATTTCATTCATGAGTTTCTTGGGAATTAACCTGTAAAGTAATTTTTGATTTATGATTTTTGATTTCAGATTACACACGATGAATCAAGAATTGTAAATCGTAAATCATTAAATCTAAAATTAAAATGATGTTATTAGCAATAAATACAACAATTGTCATGTCGGGGGTCATCGTGTTCCTTATCGTAACACTGATTCTGGTAGGCATGCTTTTGTTCGCCAAGGCCAAACTGACTCCCAAAGGAGAGGTGAAGGTTGATATTAATCATGGCGAAAAGGAATTAGTAACCGAACCGGGGTCCACGTTGTTGGCCACCCTTGGAAACAACAAGATCTTCCTTCCCTCGGCTTGTGGAGGTAAAGGTTCATGCGGTATGTGTCGTTGTCAGGTTGAATCCGGAGCAGGGTCTATCCTACCGACAGAAACAGGGTTCTTCTCTTATAAACAACAACACGACAACTGGCGTTTGGCTTGCCAAGTGAAAGTGAAAGAGAATATCGAAATGCACATTCCGGAAGCAGTTCTTGGAATCAAGAAATGGGAATGTGAAGTGGTTTCTAACAGAAACATCTCTACTTTCTTGAAAGAATTCGTGGTAAAATTACCGGAAGGCGAAAATTTGAAATTCAAATCCGGTGGATACATCCAGATTGACGTACCCGCAATCGATGTTGACTTCAAGACTTTCGATATTGACGAGAAGTATAAGGCAGACTGGGAGCGGATGAAGATGTTCGATCTCAAAATGCACAATCCGGAAGCTACTTACCGGGCTTACTCTATGGCCAACTCCCCGGCGGAAGGTAACATTATCATGTTGAACATTCGTATCGCTACTCCCCCGTTTGACAAAGCCATCGGTGGTTTTGCCAACGTGAACCCCGGTATCTGTTCTTCATACATCTTCTCTCGCAAACCGGGAGATAAGGTAAATATTTCCGGACCTTACGGAGAGTTCTTCTTGAGAGACACGAATAATGAAATGATGTTTATCGGTGGTGGTGCCGGTATGGCCCCCATGCGTTCACACATCTTTAACCTCTTCCACACGATGCACACCGATCGTAAAGTTACTTTCTGGTACGGTGCGCGTGCTTTGCAAGAAGCTCCTTACGTGGATGAGTTCAACAAGATTCAAGAAGAGAACCCGAACTTCCACTGGACGCTGGCTCTTGACAGACCGGATCCCGTGGCAGATGCGGCAGGCGTGGCTTATAAACCGGGCTTTGTTCACCAAGTAATCTTCGAGAATTATTTGAAGAATCATGAAAACCCTGAAGATATTGAATATTACCTCTGCGGTCCTCCTATGATGATCTCGGCAGTAACCAAAATGCTGTACGACCTTGGAGTTCCGGATGAAAACGTGATGTACGATAACTTCGGAGGATAATCAAAATAAAAAAAGCTGCTTGTGAAAGCAGCTTTTTTATTATTTCTTTAAAAACATATTCTTAAATTCTATCGCTTCAAGCAGTAACCCGGCATTTACCTGATTTCTAGAAAGACGATTTAACGAAGAATCCGTCACGTGTATATTCCCGGCTACCTTTTTTTCGTAGATCACGTTGTCCATGATAAAAGCATAGTTTTGCGGGTCTCCGGCCAGATGAAAAGGCGGCCGCTCGGGATCAAATAAATCTTTTCCCATAGAAAAGTCCCCCGCTGGATTCTTTACTCCCAGCACTTGTTTCATTAAAGTCGGCGTCACATCGTAATGAGATGTTCTATGCGAATACACTCCGGGAGTGTTTCCCGGATAATACAGGATAAACGGAACATGCACTTGTGCATTCGAGAAATCACTTCCATGGCCCCAAAAGTTCTTCTTATTCTCGTTAAATTCCTGCCCGTGATCCCCGGTAATAACAATCACGGAATTATCTAACAACCCGTTCGCCTCCAATTTATTCACCACTTTTCCCACAAGAGAATCCACGTAATAGGCGCAATTACGGTACAAGTTAAAGAACGGTTCTGGATCCAGGTTATTATTCAAAGCCAGATAATTGGCATAATCCCACGAAGGCTGAAATTTCTTACGATAAGGAGCCGGAATGTCTATCGCGTGCAGCAAATCATAAAATACGAAAGAAAAGAACGGTTTATTTACCTCTTTCCGTTCATCCAAGTAATTCAGAAAGTCTTCCGTGATCTTGTTATCCCGATCAAAAGGAGTGGCTCCCGGTGTTTCTTTGCGAATATCTTTCACCTCCCCGAAGATGATGCGATAAAAAGGAGGATTCACGAGAGTTGCACTGGCGAATGTTTCTATATCATATCCTCTTTCCAATAAATTCTCGATAAATAAAGGCTGTACTCCCGTACGTTCAAAATCTTGCCAGTAGGTTGCGGAAATACCGAAAAACAAACCGAATATCCCACCTCGTGTGCCATTACTGGAACTCAAATGACGATTGAATACCGCAGAACGATCGCCAAAAGCCCGGATGTTGGGACAGCATTCCCGGGTAAAGGTTCTGAAATTCCATGAATCCAAAATAAGATAGATTATATTCAACGGTTTCACGCTATCCACTTTTTCCAGAGGATAAAGAGGGTACACGAAACTATGCCCCTGCCCTTTATCCGGGTTATTTACATACAAGTCCTCCTTTTTGACCACCCCCAACTTCAACATCAATCGGTTGGCCGTCAAAGGATAGTATTGTGGCAAACAAGCCGATACTTCCATGATCGAGTTCACGTTGGCAGCCGCGGCATAAGCATGAGTTAATTGGGGAGCAATACAAGAAAACAAGAAAAGATAAATCCCTATTTTCACCTGTTTAGAAGTAACATACCGGGCATATCGATAAGCAATAAAAACAACAGCCAAAGTAAACAGCAAGATAAGTAACCCGATAAGTACTCCATGCAGGATCAACGTGTTGTTAAACACGAACACCTGACTCCCACCCCCACCAAAAGCCAGATCCAGCACGAATCCGTTGATATGAAATTTATACAACTGAAAAACAATCCCGTTCAAATAGGCCAGCACGTTCAATAAAAATATAGCACAAGTGAATAATATCGTACCCACGTTCCGCATTTTCTGCCACCACGTGAAGGGAAGATATAAAATGACCCAAGGAATCAACGTGAAAAGAAAAGCTTGCCCCAATGCCGCTATCAAATAATAAAGACCTCCGGTGAAATCCAAGGATTCCCAGTAATTACTATTCACGAGATAAATCACAAATTGAACAAGTAACATGCAAGAGGCACAGGCATAAAACAAGAAACCCCTCTTCAAATAATTCATTTTCCCGGTGTAAACTTTTGATTTAGAAGTATCAAATATCATAAACGATTGTATTTAGAAATGATCATATAATAGTTGCAAATAAAAAGCATTAAATCGACTTTTCAATCATTTTCTTAAAAATTCATTCTCAATTATTTAATTCTTTTTCTTGAAGCCCCGGTAACAAAAAAATGCATATCAATAAACGATCGTTTAATGATATGCACCACGTCAAGCATAAATTCCTTTCAGAAAGAAATATACGTTCAAATTATCAATATTTCAACTTACTATAATTCAAAGCATATAATATAATAAATACCAAAGCCCAAAAACCGGACATGGCCATAGAAATCAACACGACACTATTCCAACCGGAATAAACGGGTAGGATAAACAACTGACCGATCTGGGCGATCACGTATAAATAAAAACCATTTCTTTTTAACTTATACATCATGAAAGCTCCGATTAAACTGACCACGGAGCATAGGGCTGCTAAAGAATAGATAGCTTTCCCGTGCATGATGGTGGTTTGTAACACTTCCAAGGATGAAGTCATGAGGGAAGAAACCCAAGAAGGTTGTGCTTCGGCCCCGGCCATCGTCGTTATCTGTTGAATCTGGGCAACCAGTCGTTCCGGGGTAAATATGGCTAGTTGAAACAAATTATTAATTAAGCCCCAACCGCTACCAATAAATGTCAAGATGCAAAGTACGGTGAGAAAAGTCGGTCTGACCGGTCTTTCTGCACTAAAAGGATTTTCCATAATCAAATTAATTTTATATATAACAAACGTACACAAATATTCGAAAATTAAAAAATAAGAGATGAAAAAAAGTTGACAAATACTTTGTTTACATGGACGATTAGTATAATTTTGGCCTAGATTTATAAACGTCTACAGTATTAAAAATCTAAATAATGAAAAGAGACACTCAAATTTTCGACTTGATTGACAAAGAATGTCATCGTCAAAAAGAAGGACTTGAATTAATCGCTTCAGAAAATTTCGTGAGCGAGCAAGTAATGCAGGCCATGGGATCTTGCCTGACCAATAAATATGCAGAGGGATACCCCGGAGCCCGTTATTACGGCGGTTGTCAAATTGTTGACCAAACGGAACAACTGGCTATCGATCGGGCATGCCAATTATTCGGTGCAGAATTCGCTAACGTGCAACCGCACTCCGGAGCACAAGCCAACGCTGCCGTATTTTTCGCTTGCATGAAACCCGGTGATACTTTCTTAGGTCTAGACCTGGCTCATGGCGGTCACCTTTCACACGGATCACCCGTGAATCTTTCCGGTATCAACTACCACCCGGTAGCTTACCACGTGAAAGAAGAGACCGGAATGGTTGATTACGACGAGATGGAACGGTTGGCTTTGGAACACAAACCGAAATTAATCGTATCCGGTGCTTCCGCTTATTCTCGTGATTGGGATTACAAACGTATGCGGGAAATCGCTGATAAAGTAGGTGCTTTGTTAATGTGCGATATGTCTCACCCTGCCGGTTTGATTGCCAAAGGTTTATTGAACAACCCGATGGAATATTGCCACATCGTGACCACGACTACCCACAAAACACTTCGCGGACCTCGTGGTGGTATGATCCTTCTTCCGAAAGATTTCCCGAATCCTTGGGGATTAAAAACTCCGAAGGGAGAGATCAAGATGATGTCACAAGTGATCAACTTTGCCGTATTCCCGGGCCAACAAGGTGGACCGCTTGAACACGTGATCGCTGCTAAAGCTGTTGCTTTCGGAGAGGCATTATCCGACGAGTACACGGAATATGCAAAACAAATGTTGGCTAACGCCAGAGCTATGGCGAAAGCATTCGTGGAAAAAGGTTATAAAGTTGTTTCCGGTGGTACTGATAACCACTCCATGTTGATCGACTTGAGAACCAAATTCCCGGAATTAACCGGAAAGAAAGCTGAAAACACGCTTGTTAAAGCTGACATCACGATCAACAAGAACATGGTTCCGTTTGATACCCGTACCCCGTTCTCCACGTCAGGTCTTCGTGTTGGAACTCCGGCAATCACTACCCGTGGTTTGAAGGAAGAGCACATGCCTGTCATCGTGGACATGATCGACAGAGTATTGAGTGCCCCGGACGATGAAACCGTAATTGCACAAGTAAAGAAAGAGGTAAATGCCATGATGAGCGACAGACCGATGTTTGCTTGGTAATTTATTCTCTCGGATATAAAAATAATCACGCAATCTTTTATAAATCGCGTGATTATTTTTTATACCGATATTAGAGTTTTATTTTATCACCCAGCAAATCTTTAACAACCACATCCAATTCTGCCCCACGTACGCCACCACGCACGATCTTTCCCTCCGGGTCCAGTATCAAACAGAAAGGTACACCATTCACTTGATAGACGGAACGTACCCCTCCTTTAAATCCCTTTTGATCACATAATTGTATCCATTCCATGTTTTCTTCCTGAACAGCTTTTTTCCAATCCGCATCCCTTTCATCAATAGAAATGCTAATCATGTTCAAATTGTCCTTACCTCCCGACTGGTATAAATGCCGTAAATGAGGAATCTCACCACGACAAGGACCACACCAGGATGCCCAAAATTCCAACATATTGTACACTCCCGGCTTCACAAATTCGGACAACTTAACTTTTTCTCCTTTCAGATCCGTCAATTCAATATCATGGTATTTAACTCCTTTAGCCGTACAGTACATCCGTTCCGCAGTTTCTCGAAGTCCGTCCATCAGCTCTGATTCCTGCACGGAAGAATCGAAATTATCTACCACAGCTTTAATTTCGGATACAGTCATATCACTTTTCCTCCTGTTAAGCATCCAATTGGCAACAAAAATTCCTACCACGGAAGCCTTATTATTCCGAATAAATTCTAATGTCGCTTGATTTATTTGTTCCGTGACCGCTTCACGTTCCCGAACAATTTGCATACCTTCTTCTGTGTTAAATATTCCGTCAATCGCCGGACAATGATACACTTCCAAATACTTATTCCACAAATCGGCACTTCGCTTTGTTAATTCTCTGACAGATCCCTGGTATTGATTATATAAATCCTGAGTCGGAGATCCCGAGAGTGTCACGTTATGCTCTTTACTCACCGGTTCCCAATAATAACTCGGCATACTATCAATCTGGCATTCAAATCTTATTCGAGAGTTATCAACGAAAAAAGAGTAAGCTTTCAACTGTTTCTTAAATCCATCTGTCTCTTGTGGAGTCTTATCAATTATCAACTTACAATATTTTGGATAAATCAAAGGCTGTTTCCCTTTCAACACAAACTTCTCCCCTTTAATGATAGTAGAATCCAAGATAACTTCAGGATAATATCCCAAATCTGCTAAACGCACAACCACACCATCAGCCGCTCCCGGTATATGACCTTCAATCGTGTATGTCTTCACTTGATTACAAGCTACTCCACAAAAAAGAATTCCTAAAAGTAATAATAGTTTCATCGTCATTCGTTTTTAATTTATTTGTACAGCCTGCCATTTCACGGCAAGTTTTTCCATATCTAATTCATAAAGATTCTGATAATACTTCAATACCAACTCATATTTTTCACGTATCTTGGGCCAAGCATCCAGATCTGCCTGTCGATCAGTTAGAGGGACTGTCAAAATCCAAGCTACATAAGAAGCCCAGTCACCGTAAGGGCTATCGGAAGAAGCTCTTGCTCCAAACGGACTAATAAAGCCACACTTTTTCCCTATTTCCGTGAAATAGGTAGTTCCACTCATACATACATCCACCCCGGATTCATTCTCGTAATAATATAAACCTTTAGAAACAAGCCCAAAACGTTCCGGTAAGGTGATATTTTTATAATAGGTATACGCCAGACCTCTGAAAAATTCATGACAAATTCCCCGCTTCCAACCGACAAGATTAGTGACAAATTTATCGTCGGTATCCTCTTCATTATTCAGATAACCATAATGAATGATCCCTTGTTGATCTTCCGTGTGAGTATTCGAAAAAATAATATTCCCGTCCTCATCTTTATATTTATTATACCCGGGATTAATTTTTACCAACACATGCCGCTTATGCAAATCACCACGCACCATATCATCCGGTAATAGTGAAAAAAATTGGGTCAACAAACTCAAGAATTTCTCGGCCACGGCCTCCTCTGCTGCCTGCATGGGAATGGCTGCCCCATTATTAGAAATAATACTATTTTCTTGTGTATAACCAACTTCCGTCCTCAAGGCATCCTCGCCACTCAAATTGTAGTACACGTGCAAATCGTATTTCTGCCACAAAGCGTAACACATTTTCTGGGCTTCGGAAGGACCATTCGTGATTTTTGGAACCGGTCCTGCATATTCCCATTTAGCCTTAGGTGCATCCTCCTTGTTACATGCCGACAAGCAAGCAAAAAGGAAACAAACGATTAGTAATTTATGTATTCTTATTGTATTCATAACTTTCTCATTTTAACGGGGATTACTACCAATTGCAGGATTAACACTCAATTCTCTCTTAGGAATTTGCAACACATACCGCGGATCATTCTTTTCTAACCGGGCCGTCTCGTTATTATAGCCCACACGTTCCATGGCAGGACGGGTCGTGCGACGTAAATCAAACCAACGATGCCCCTCAAAACACAACTCCAGACGACGCTCTTTCATTACAAATTCCAAGAGGGTATTCTGGTTAAAATCTTCAACTTTCAACGGGGTATATTCTCCTTCCCTGAATTTTTCCACCCGCAACGTGTTCAGATAGTCAACGGCTTTTTTCATTCCATCAGTTTTATGCGCATAAGCTTCCGCCAATATCAAGTACATTTCCTCGATCCGAATCACCCGAGTATATCCACTCTCCCTACTATCTTGCATGGTATATGTCAGTCCAATATAACGGTTTTTAGCATAACTCAATTTCGTTCTATAACCTGCATACGTATCCCTAGAATAAGTTTGCATGAAATAAAAACGCCGAACATCTCCTGTCTCAAATTGACGAGCCAAATCTTTATTCACGCTAAACGTGGTAATAAACAACCAATAACTCATTGCTGGCATCAATTCGTTAATTCCATTCACGAAAATTACGTTATCATTGTCTTTTGACAGATAATCCTTGCCCCAGATATTCGTGGCATTCCAGCCTGTTCCCGAATTATTTTCCATGTTAAGCTTCATCCCGGCCTCGTAAAGATTAAATATTGCCGGATTTTCTTTAATCACCTCTTCTGCATATTTTATAGCGTTATCCCAATCCTGCATGTAAAGATATACCCGTGCCAGTAATGCTTTGGCCGATAAGGCATCGAATTTTAACTTTGCCTCTTTCTTTATCGGGTTGGCCTCCATCAATTTAATCCCTTCAAGTAAATCGTCAACGATTAGATCATACACCTCTTTCACCGTGTTCCGAGTATACGCCTTATCTTCCGCGGAAGTACTCTTCGTTATTGGCATCCCTGGATCCGTGGTACAAGTTTCCGGGTTATAAGGAACAGCATACAAGTTTACCAAGTAGAAATAAGAATAGGCTCTCAATGCGTAAGCTTCCCCTTTGATATTCTTACGGGTACGTTCCACGTTCACCTCGTTAAGCTCGACTCCGGAAGCCTTATCTATATTTTCTATCACGACATTACAATAAAATATACTTTCGTAAAACTTCTCAAAAGCTTTATCCCCGTCAAGCATAGAAGCTTCGTGATGATCTTGCCACATATAGGCAGAAATATACACGTCACCATTATCCGTACCGGGCATAACATGGTCCGCTGCGATCAGATCAACATCATCCGAAAGAATATCCAAGTAAGGAACAACCTGCCCCGTAACATACCCTTTATTCAGTAACTGGGCATAATCATCCGTGGTAGAAGGCTTCAATTTATTCTGTGGCATTTCTTCCAGGTAAGACTCGCAAGCCGTCAGAAACATTCCGACTAAAACCGCTATAATAATAGATAAATATTTATTTTTCATATACTATCCATTTTAGAAATTAACATTCAAACCTAAAGTAAAACTAGTTGGCAGCGGTTGTGAACCATAAGCCGTCGTGGTATAATTAATCGTTTCCGGATCATATCCTTTCAAACGCCTATCTGCAAGGACAAACAGGTTTTGAGCCTGCAACTTTAAAGATATTCCTCCCAGCGAGCACCCGCCAATTACTATTTTTTGTACCAGTTGCCGAGGTAAACGATACTCCAACATAACATTCCGCAAACGAAGATAATCACCCGGAACCACGGTCACCTGACTTTGATTAAAAAGTCCGGTCGTGTAGTACGTACCATCAGCCGTTGTAAAATATCCACTCCCCCCGGAAAGACAAGGAATCACTTTTGTAGCCTCATCGCCCGGTTTCCGCCAGCGTTCCATAATCCGTCTATTGGCATTCTGATCGTCAGAAGGAGAGCTATTATAGGCATATTCCGGTAAACGAATCACATTCTTTAAACCGAAAGAAAACAAGAAAGAGAGAGTAAATTCCTTGTATTTAATCACGTTATTAAAACCTCCCGTTAAAATCGGATCACGGGTACCTTCATATTTCAAGTTTTCGATATTACTAAATACAGCCGTCGGCAACTCCGTGTCACCCGCATTTAACTTGTTATTATCCTGATCATAGAATAAAGGCATCCCGTCCGCATCCAACTCTGCGAAACGATAAGAAAACATACCGTTAACCGGTTTGCCCAAATATACTTCTCCCGGGGTATAAACACTTTTCACCAAATTCTGTGCTTGAGGTGTTATATTCGATTTCGTCACCTTGTTTTTCACGTATCCCAAATTCAAGGAAGACATCCAGGACACCTGTTTTGAACGAATGATATACCCCGACACGGCAATATCCACACCCTGATTCTTCACGTTGGCATAATTCACGTACTTGTTCAAAAATCCCGTTACGGCCGACACGTCTTTAGAAGCAATCAAATCCCGGCTGGCATCCCGGTAGTAATCTACATCCACGGACAAACGATTATTCAACATACTCAATTCCAACCCAACATTCAGAGAAGAAGTTGTTTCCCATTTCAAATCCGGGTTAGGGGCTTGATCTATTTTCATTTCGAGTAAATCATTAAATTTATTCGGTGGCAAAGCCGAAGCGATAATCTGGGGAGAACTATCTTCCACGATATTCCCGCGTAGCCCGTAAGAAGCCCGAATAGCCAAATCATTTAACATACTCACACCTGCAAGAAAATTCTCGTTACTTACAATCCATTTAGCGGAAACAGACCATAAAGGCAGATAACGATATTTCGGATTAGAGCCGAACAGATTCGAACCGTCAAACCGGATATTTCCATTAATCACGTAACGATCTTTGTACATGGCGGATAAAACCCCGTAATAAGAAATATACGAACGTTCCGGTACATTGCGGATAACCATGTTTCGAAACAAATGTCCTGTGGACTCGCCCAAAGAAGGCTCATAAAAAATATTCCCCCGGTCGTGCATGTACCCGTAATTTTGAGTCGTCAGCCCTCTGTACTTTGTCGTCCTGAATTCCTGCCCTAGCATCCCGTCTATAGAAAGATCATCCCCGATATGTCCCTTGTACTCCAAACCATTCCGAATCAACGAAGTCCGTTGCTCGTAATCCGTTTCGTTATACACGCCCCCAAACGGTAGAGGGGTTTCAGCCAATTCCTCCTCGGTAGGATTTCCAAAATCATACCCTCGTAAATTAGCCACGTAAGCACTTTGCTCTTTAGCGTAATCAATGCTGGCAGAATGAGACGATGAATAACTAAACAATCCGTTATATTTCAATCCTTTATACAAATTCACGGTCAAATTGACTATCCCCTTCAAATCTGTCTGGGTAGATTCCCGCTTGGTATTTTCCTGTTCAAATAAAATATTGAACAAATAATACCCGCCAACACTCTTTTTATAGAAGAAATAATCCCCGTTTTCATCATACAAAGGAATTGTTCTGGAAGTTCGTACAGCATACATAAAAGGATCAATACTCGTGTGATAACTCTCCCGATCCCGTCGTCCGACCTGTAGCGTCGTCCCTAACCGTACACCTTTAAACAGTTCGGCATTCATCTTTGCCAATCCCCCATAATTTTTATACTCGCTGATTTTATCCGCACCCTGTTCTCCATTATAGCTCATCGACACGTAATAATCCATCTTTTCCGTCCCCCCGGAAATACTTAAATTATGTGTCTGTGTATAGGCATTACGGAATAATATTTTAAACCAATCCGTATTTCGTGTTTCCAGTTCTCGAACTTTTTGCTTGTACTCCTCCAAACTTAAATTACCCAACCCGTATTGTTGCATCAAATTCTCCATTCCCACAACACCACTCACCCTCAACCCGTCATCATAACATTGTTGTGTAAGCTCCACCCTTTCCTGTGAATTCAAAAGATCGAAATCATCATAAGAGGGACGTAAACTCACGCTGGAGGTATGTTGATATGAAATATTGAATCCGCCATCCCGCTTCCCTTTTTTCGTCGTTACCACGATCACTCCATTGGCAGCTCTCGTCCCGTAAATAGCCGTGGCGGAAGCATCTTTCAACACGGTAATACTTTCAATGTCGCTCGGATTTATACCGCCAATAGCAGAATTGAACATATTCATCACGTCGGGACTGTTCAACTCGGCCACGGAAATAGGAACCGAATTTTCAAGCATCACACCGTCCAGCACCCATAATGGATCAGCATTCCCGGTAATTGTGGCCGTTCCCCGCACCCTGATCTTGGGAGCCGCTCCCGGTGCTGCCGAAATATTTATCACGGAAAGCCCCGCCAGTTGTCCCTGCAACATCTGTTCAATACTCGTGGCCCCAATCATGTTCAAATCTTCCGTCTTCACGCTCGACACGGCACTCGTCAACTGACGCTTTTCGATTTGCTGGTAACCGGTAACCACCACTTCATCCAGCTTCGCATCTTTCTCTTTCATAACGACATTTAATTCCGTCTCACCCCAGTAGGCCACCTCCTTTGTTTCCATCCCGACAAAAGAAAATACCAGCACCAAACTATCTGCCGAGGCGACTTCTAACCTAAACTTTCCATTCCCGTCCGTCGACACACCTATTGTCGAACCTTTCACGAGAACAGTCACGCCCGGCAAGGAACCTCCCTGCTGATCTTTCACCGTGCCTTGTATCACGATCTTCTTATCGGACTGCTTTACAGGTCGAATAATAATCGTTTTCCCTACAAATTCATAACTGTAGTTTCCTTTCAACACCTCTTCCAGCAAATCCTGCACACTCATTTTACGGGTAGATAACGTCACCTGACATCGCGTATCCAACTCGTCATTACTAAAAAATATCGTAACTCAATTGCTGGGTAATCGTCTTAAACACCTTTTCCACTGTCATCCGGTTCACGTCAAGCGTTACCATCTCGTTTTGCGCATATGCCGAAGCATGAACCTGAAACATACCCAAAAAGAAAAAGAAGGCCATTAATTTCATAATCCACAACCATTTTTTTATCCTGCCTAACGGGCAGAATAAGCCCTTGTAATCATTTTTTTTCATACATTTGTATTTTAATATTAGTAATAGTCCTCAACCAGCCACTACCAATGAACGGTTGCGGACGTTATTTAGTCTATTGGGGATAAGAGTTGCGACCTCTTGTCCCTTTTTTCATAAAATTCAATTCTTACCTGCCACTATATTTTTCCCGGAAATCTTGAAATGAATATCTGTCGTCTTTTCCAGGAAACGTAACATTTCCTCTATCGGGCGATGCTTGTTAATCACGCCGGAGAACCGCATCTGTCGAATATCATCCTCCTCGTATATCATCGTAAAATCATACCAACGTTCCAACTTCTTCACGATCTCTTCAAACGTGAAAGACGTGAAATAGAACTTCCCGTCAATCCACGACGTGTAAAACTCCGTCTCCACCTCTTTCAATTCCCCCACTCCGCTTCTTTTATCCAGGATATACTGTTCGGACGGCTTCATCACCACACGTTCCGCACCCCCCTCTACCGCTACTTTCCCCTCGATTAAGGTTGTTTCCGTGAACCTGTCGTTCTCGTAGGCACTCACGTTAAACGTCGTTCCCAACACGGTTATCTTCTGCTGTTTCGTACAGACGTGGAAAGCCGCACTCGTGTCTTTCTTCACCTGGAAATAAGCCTCGCCACTCAAGTACACCACTCTTTTTCCCCCGGCAAATTGCACGGGAAACCGCAAAGTCGTTTCCGAATTTAACCAAACCCTTGACCCGTCAGGTAATATCAAAGAATACTCCCCACCTTTAGGCACGTTCAACGTGTTATATTTCATACCAATTGAATTATCAACCGCTCCGGCCTCGTACTTCAACAATCCATTCACGGTATCATTCTCCAGCTTTATCCCCAACGCTTCCATCTCTTTTGATCTAGCTTCCGAATCCAGTACGATTCTCTCTCCGTTCGCTAAAATTAATTCTGCTTTCAATCTACCCGGCAGAATGGAATCCGACTGCACAGCAGCCACAATCGGTTTTTCCTTGTTATCATATACTCTCCACAAGGAGACGATCCCCAAAAACAGGATAAACAAAGCGGCATATTTCATCCATCCGCGAATCATTCTTCGGCTGCCCTTAGCTCTCGTCCGTTTATTCACCCGCTGCCACGCTTCGTGCACGTCATACTCTTGTTTTTCACGTAACTTTAAAGCCTGCCTGGACATGAACATCGTTTTCAGCAATTGCCGCATCTGCTCCTCCCGGTAATCGGGTTCCTCCCCAGCACGATAGTCTTTCCGCCATACAGCAAGTAGCTTTTCCCATATATCTTCTGCAAAATGAGGTTTCATACGCTCTTTTATCAACTATTTCCACTAAGGCGATCGAAAATAAAAAAAGGGTGAGTCGAAAAACACTTTTTTTCTAAAAATATTTTTACAAATGAATATTAGATTGATATTCAACAGAATATACCCGAAAAAACCAAAAGAATAGAACGGAAACTTTATCGGTTAACACAATATGCTCCCGAATTTCACGATAAGCTTTTAAAACGTGGGACTTCACCGTGTTGACAGAAATCTGTAACTCCTCGGCTATTTCTTTATATTTTTTCCCATCTAAACAACTCATCGTAAATACGATACGACATTGGGCCGGTAAACCGTCAACAACTTTCCGAATTTGCTCCAACTGAAACAATTCCTCCTCCGAGTAAGTCGTCCTCATAAGATCTTCCCAAAATTCAGTCAACAATTGGCTATGACTACGTTCCACTGCCCGATGTTTCAATACATCCAAAACTTTATATTTCACGGCAGAATATAAATAAGATTTCACAGAATTTTGTATCACCACCGACTCCCGTTGGCTCCACAAGTAGACAAATACCTCTTGCACCACATCTTCAACCTCCACTCTTTCATCCAGATAAGTCGCCGCATAATTACACAAAACCACATAGTACTTATGAAATAAACTTTCAAAAGCATTGCCGTTTCCTGCCTTAACAGATTCGAAAAGCCTTCGATCAATTAATACATCATTAAGAAGTGTGTCCATGCAGCAAATGTAACTATATTTTTATTATAAACACATTTTCGAAACGACTGAAATTTTTACACAAGGATTGATTGTAAACTAATTTATATAATAGATTTTTTATAGTGTTTCCAACCCTTCTCTGAAATTCTTGTATTTTAAACGAGGCATATTCCACGCTTTACTAAATCATAATAATACATATCTATCACCCGACCATTTTTAATCGCCGCATCACGCAAAATAGCCTGTCTGGTAAAACCAACCTTTTCCAACACCTTCATCGAGGCATTATTGTAGTCGTAAACAGAGGCAAACAAACGAATAATTTGGGTTTCCCGAAACACATAATCAACCAGCAACGCAACAGCCTCGCTCATGATTCCCCGGTTCCAATAGTCCTCTCCCAGCCAATAACCGACCTCTGCACTAAGGCGCTCCACATCTGTCAAAGGCGCAATCCCTACCCCACCCACAGTCTCCCCCGCTATCTCTATGGCAAAATTTTGGACATAAGGCAGGACCTGTACCATCCGGATATACTTATCCGCATCTAATATGGTATATGGATACGGAAGCCCATCCCTCACATTATTCCATATTTTCACATTATTAATATGTTTCGCTAGAGATACCCCATCCGTCAACATCCACTCCCGCAATCTAAAATTCCCCTGTTTACTTTTTATTTCCATGAAGTCCGCTTTATAATGCAATCTGAGTTTCAAAATTATGTATTATTCTATACCTTTTTCCAACTTCTATCGTAAAAAGATTATAAATGAGTAATAAATCCACATAGATTGTAGAATGATGGGGTATATGAAATGTCAATTTGTAAGCTTTTTGAGATAAAAAAAATAATTCACAGTAGTAAAAATACTTATTTTTAATCAAATTGGTAGAAAAAAGGAAGAAAGCATTGCGAATGTAATTTATATTCTCTAAATTTGAAACAAACACTAAGTATGATAAGATTCATATTACATAGTATCCTCATTCTTGTGGTAACACAGCTCAGCAATGTTGCCATGGGATTGATTATGACGGAATCTCAACATACAGCGATAACCTACCAGTTAGCACAATTACATGACGTCATAGACAACGGGCAAAACCTTGATTTTCAAAATCAATATCCCAACCCGTTAATTCGAACTTCACTTGTCAGCATGACAAAATCGGAGTTACCATACCGGGTCCGGGTGATGCTGGACGGGGTCTACAAGCAGGCAAATGAAAGTCTTACCATTAACAAGGAGGCAGATCACGCGAGAATACACGATGTATTCATATCGCACCCCAAGCGATATTTCCATGAACTCTGCTTGTTAATCATTTAAAACTCCTCGTCAAATATGGCACATATCTTGTACTAATACAAGATGTTTACACGATTAAGTGTTATCCTTTGATATAAAAAACAGAGCAACGCTGGGAACGTTGTATACATATACACACACAACACATAAAAAGATGAAAACAACTTTATTCAGTAAGAACCGGGACGAGAAAAATTACGAGTTATTTTTCGAATCAGATGAATTGCACCGAGTGCAATATTTATTAGAAACCAAACAATTCACGGGGCTCTCCGCATTACAGAGCGTCGAGAATGAAGACACGGGTATTAAATTGGAACTCTCATTGGCAGAACGCGGGAAACTAGTGACGGCACAACTCTTCGAGTACATCATGTCAGCCTACGAAGCAGTGTCACCGATCATGACTTTCCGTAATAAAGAGGCTGTGGCTCTTTCTGGAGCCGTAACGCTCGATGAATAGACATTTTTTAAATGAACGGGTTCACGAAAATTGTGAACCCGTTCATTTATATGATAAAAGGTAATAAAACTCGTTATTTATTCCAGATTCTACATATTTTTAAATTTTATTACTTAGGTCGTCTCTTAAACAAATCACCAATCCGTTCCATTCCCCATCGCATAAGGATTGGCAAAGCAGCCTCCAACAATAAAGGCGAAATATTTTTAAACATCGCTCCCAACATTGGGATTTCTCCTTCCGTCTCTTTCTCTCCGTCATTCTCGGAAGTTTCTCTTCGTTTAGAGAAAAACAAAGAAGAAATCCCAGTAAACAAAATCCGCCCGGAGTGATCATGTATAAACTTAAAATCCTCGTTTATCTTCTGTTCCTGTATCCGGCAATTCTCACGCACCCGGCGTTGTTCTGCCATCAATATGTCCAGCGGGGTCAGCTGTTTCTTCATTATCTTTTTCATCCTTACTCATCATTGCAATTATAATCTCGTTCATCACCTTGGATGTAATCTTTTTCTTGAAAAATATTATAATCCCGAACAACAACAGGTACATCCCAACCACCAATACGAACCCCAAAGCTATACTACCCAATAATTCTCCCAAGAAAAAACCTAACGCCAGGAATAAAAATAATATGGTAAAAAAAGCCAGCAAAATCAAAACAATACCATACGAAAAGACTGCCATTGTCTTGGCAACCCTTTCGTAGGTATTCAATTTTAATAGCTCTAGCCTCAATTCCACGTAAGTCGAAATATCCTCTTTCAACTCAGCGAACGTTTTCTCGGCAATATTTTCCATAAGCTATTATCTCGTTTCCGTAGCAGTCTCCCCCGCAACCTTTTCAGCTACATGATTGACATCCTCGGCCATATGCTCTTTCATGTTTTCGGCCTTGCTTTTTGCTTTTGAATAAACGTCCTTCACCTCTTCCTTGACTTTAGAGACGGCATGATCGAATTCTTCTGCCAATTTCCTACGATTATCAGCTACCATTAAATAACCGATGGCAACTCCTACAACAGCGCCAATACCTAGCCCTATTAATAGATTTGAAGTTTCATGTTTCATATTCTTTATTTTTACGTTCGTATTTAATTTATACGAACTGAAAGATGAAAAGGTTTTCTTTTTAGTGATTTTTTTACGATTATTTTTAACGAGTGATAAAATGTATTTTAGAAGGATCGTAACACTCTGGAACAACCACTTGTTCATCAACCGGTTTGCCAATTGCCACGACAGCAAACGGCACGAATTCAGACGATAAATGGAACAACGTTTTCACTTGATGAACCTCGTGCATCCGAGGATAAATTTCAATCCAAGTGGTTCCCAGTTTCTCCCCGTAGGCTTGTAACATCAAGTTCTGGACACATGCACCCAGCTCTTGGGGCCAGTTTTCCCCATCAAGACCGGCCTGACGGGTATTACAACAAACCAGTATCGCCACCGGAGCCGTTTTTAAAGCAAGCCCTTCCGGTAAAGCCTCGGCCAATGTATCAAGATGCTCCCGATCCTCGATCACAAAAAACTCCCATGGACGACGATCCTTAACCGAAGGTGCGTACATGGCCGCTCTCAACAAACGCTCGATTGTCTCCAAACATACCTTGTCCGGAGTATAATTTCTCACACTACGACATCCCACAATAGCCTCGCTCACAGAAGCCATATCCGTGAACTTCTGGCTACACATTTCCGTTGCCAATTCCCGAACCCTCGGGATAATTCTCACGAAATGCTCACGTCCTTTATGAACGGCCAGCAAATCTTCATTTTCCCACGTTTCTATAATCATTAACACGTTATCCAAACGATTATTTTCAAGTATTTCGTACCCGATACACCCCTTTTCCTGTCTTGACAATTCAGACATTTCACGCAAAAGTTCTACAACTTGAGCACGTACCTCGCTCTTCACCTCGATTGTAACATTTATCCTGATCATATACTTAAATTTTGAAATTGCACATCTGTCCACGCCATCCTCTTTCATAAAAACAGTCAAAATTATAAAAGTTAGAAGACTTTTTAATAACCAAAATGTACTTTTATTCGTAAATAACATTAACTTTAAAAGAAAAATAGAAGAAAACAAAATGAATTTTCAAAAAGATATGAATGTAGAACGAAACATTTAAACATACAATTATGACATTTTCACGAACAAACCTCATATATTTGTAAGTTTAAAAAAAAGAACAAATAATGATAAACCCATTAGATATTATTCGTAAATACTACACGTTGGATTCTCTCGCCGGACAATCCCTTCTCATACATAGTCAACTTGTCAGAGATAAAGCACAAGCCTTGGCCATCAGGCATCCCGAAATGGATCTGGATATCCCCTTCATTCAAGAGGCTGCCATGCTTCACGATATCGGGATTTTCCTCACGAATGCCCCGGATATCGGTTGTTTCGGGGAACATCCCTACATCTGCCACGGTTACCTAGGAGCCGATTTACTGCGTGCAGAGGGGCTTCCCCGTCATGCCCTAGTATGTGAACGCCACACGGGGGCCGGTATATCACTCGAAATGATCAAGGAAAATCATTTACCATTACCCCTGCGGGATATGCTCCCCATTACACTTGAAGAAAAACTAATCGCTTTTGCCGATAAGTTTTATTCGAAAACCAATTTAACACGAGAAAAGAAACTAGGCAAAATTCGAGCAGAAATGGCCTTTTACGGTAAAGAGACCACCGCTCGTTTTGAAGAATGGTGTGAACTTTTTCTTTAAATATAATCTAATTTTTACAACTTTCACTCGTACCTCCACGTATTTTACTCGTAATTCAAAAGATTCTATGAATGAATGAATGGGAACAAAATGATTTTTTTTAACTTTGCAACAAACAGAAGAGATTGGCACGGTGATTGATTAAGGTGTAATTTTCTCCTGCCGCTGTACTTTAAAACAGAAAAAAGGCAGCATTAAAAATAAAGAATAGTAGAAAGATAAAAGATGAGATTTGATGAGCTGGAACTAGAGGATTCATTATTGCAAGGATTAGATGCCATGAATTTTCAGGAAACAACCCCTATACAAGAATTAACAATCCCTGTCATTTTAGAGGGAAAAGATTTAATCGCCTGCGCCCAGACAGGTACCGGAAAAACGGCAGCTTACACCCTTCCGATTTTAAATCGATTGATCAAAGAAGAGAGCCGATCGGATGCGGTAAAAGCTGTTATCATGGCTCCGACCCGGGAATTAGCACAGCAGATAGACGTACAATTCGAAGGGTTTTCTTATTTTCTCCCCGTTTCAACGGTCGTGGTCTACGGTGGTGGTGATGGAAGTTTATGGGATCAACAGAAAAAAGCATTGCGTCTGGGAGCAGATGTTGCCATCGCAACACCGGGACGGTTAATCGCACATCTTCAACATAGCGATGTAGACCTTTCGCAAGTAAAATACTTTATCCTTGACGAAGCCGACCGAATGTTGGACATGGGATTCTTTGACGATATCATGCAAATCGTAAACAAACTACCCAAAGACCGACAAACGATACTCTTCTCGGCCACAATGCCACCGAAGATTCGGCAGTTAGCCCAAAATGTACTTCGAAACCCGGTAGAAATCAACGTGGCAGTATCCAAACCCAACGAGGCTATCATACAAGCCGCCTACATCTGCCACGAAAATCAGAAAATGGGTATTATCGAAGAACTTTTCAGCAAACCAGTCTTGCACAAAACACTCATCTTTGCTTCTTCCAAACAAAAAGTAAAAGACCTTGCCTTCACCTTAAAACGTAAAAAATTCAACGTAGCAGCCATGCACTCCGACTTGGAGCAGTCCGAGCGAGAATCTGTTATGATGGACTTCAAAAATAATAAAATAGATATCCTTGTTGCCACCGACATCGTATCCCGTGGTATAGATATTGATGAGATTGGGTTGGTAATCAACTTTGATGTTCCTCATGATCCGGAAGATTATATTCATCGCATCGGACGAACGGCAAGGGCCAGCGCAGAAGGAGTTGCCTTGACCTTTGTTTCTGAGGCTGAACAAGGGAAATTTTACCGCATAGAACAGTTTATCGAAGAAACAATTTACAAGATACCACTCCCTCCTCATCTAGGACCGGCACCGGAATACAATCCGAAAGCATTCGAACATGGTTCTTCAAAAGGCAGGGGACGAAAACTTGGCAATCGTTCTTTCATAAAAAAGAAAAACCCCGCCAAGCGAGAAGGAGGCTCAAAATAAAATAATAACCTATTAAAACTATACACTTATGATTCTAAACGCTGGAAATATCTTACTTATAGGATCCATCCTGTTATTTGTCAGTATTGTTGTTGGAAAAGCTGGTTTCCGTTTCGGAGTTCCCGCTTTACTTCTCTTCTTGGGAGTAGGAATGCTTTTCGGAACCGATGGTTTAGGAATAGAGTTTAATAACCCGCAAACAGCACAATTTATAGGAGTTATCGCGTTAAGTATTATCTTATTTTCCGGTGGTATGGATACAAGTGCTGCTGAAATCAAACCCGTTCTAGGACAAGGAGTTGTTCTCGCCACGGTGGGAGTCATGTTTACCGCTTTTCTCACGGGTTATTTTATCTACTATATCACGAATCTTGAAAACAGTTTTATCACGCTGAATTTCACGGAATCCTTGTTGCTTGCCTCCGTCATGTCGTCTACCGATTCAGCTTCCGTATTCTCGATCCTCCGTTCCAAGCGGCAAGGGCTAAAAGAGAACTTACGCCCTATGCTCGAGCTGGAAAGTGGTAGTAATGACCCGATGGCCTACATGTTAACCATATTACTTATCGGAATTATCCAATCCGGAGAAAGCAGTTTAAGTAACACGGTACTGCAATTTATCATGCAAATGAGTATCGGTGCCGTATCCGGTTACCTATTGGGAAGACTGGCAGTGTACTGCATCAATAAACTAAACATCAATCAAGCACTATACCCTGTTCTTTTATTAGCCTTCGTGTTCTTCATTTTCTCGTTCACGGACTTGATAAAAGGTAACGGTTACCTGGCTGTTTATTTAGTCGGATTAGTGGTTGGGAATCATAAGGTTGTACACAAGAAAAGTCTCACGACATTCTTCGATGGTATCACGTGGTTATTCCAAATCGTCATGTTCCTCACGTTAGGACTTCTGGTAAACCCGGCAGAATTGCTTCCGGTTGCAACTTTAAGTATTTTTATCGGAATATTCATGATTATACTGGCTCGCCCGATAAGCGTATTTTTATGCCTTGTCCCCTTCCGGAAAATGACAACCAAAGCACGGGCATACGTTTCATGGGTTGGATTGCGCGGAGCAGTCCCTATCATTTTTGCTACCTACCCGCTAATCGCAAACATCCAGCATGCATCATTAATATTTAACGTGGTATTTTTTATTACCATTCTTTCTTTGATTGTACAGGGAACAACCGTCAGTTTCATGGCAAAATTACTTGGTCTATCAACTCCCGAAGAACGTAAAAACGTCTTTAACGTCGAACTACCTGAAGAAATTAAAACCGCCATGTCAGAGATTGAAGTCATTCCTTCCATGCTGACAAAAGGCGACAGATTAATGGATTTGGTATTACCGGATAACACGTTGGTTGCCTTGATCAAGAAGAATGATGCCTACTGTGTTCCCAAGGGAAAAACCAAACTACATACCGGGGATAAGTTACTCGTGATCACGGATGACGACGAAGCTCTCATGAAGACTTACGAAAGCTTAGGAATCACGGACTACTCCATCCAGAAGAATGCTTAACATCGGTCATACAATAGCACATCAAAGATACGAAAACACTATATAGTAATTTTTTATCATATGATAAAAACTAAATATTTGTTTTAACAAACAAATTGTCATATCATTGTGCTATCAAAACAGAACCACTAAAAAGATTAAATTTATGAGCATCAAAGGAACAAAAACAGAGCAAAACTTATTGAAGTCATTTGCCGGTGAATCACAAGCCAGAAGTCGTTATACTTTTTTCGCTAGTGTAGCTAAAAAAGAAGGATTCGAACAAATCGCGGGAGTATTCATGGAAACTGCCGAACAAGAAAAAGAACACGCCAAGAGATTTTTCAAATTCCTGGAAGGCGGAATGGTTGAAATCACCGCATCTTACCCCGCAGGTGTAATCGGAACAACGGCAGAGAATTTGAAAGCTGCCGCAGAAGGAGAAAACGAAGAATGGTCAGACCTCTACCCGGAATTTGCTAAAGTTGCCGAAGAAGAAGGATTTACCGCCATAGCAGCCGTATTCCGTAATATTGCTAAAGTGGAAGCAGAACACGAGGCTCGTTACAGAACGCTTTTAGCTCGCGTGGAATCCGGTAAGGTATTCGAGAGAGATGAAGTGATCTTGTGGCAATGCCGTAACTGCGGTTTCGTTTACGAAGGTAAAACAGCCCCGAAAGCATGTCCCGCTTGCGCTCACCCTCAAGCATATTTCGAAGAAAAGAAAAACAATTACTAATTATCCTTGTCATTGAGGATATAAAACTAAAAGTTGAGGCAATCGCTTCAGCTTTTAGTTTTTTATTTTTATCCATCACGAAGAAATCACAACTCGATTTTCGTTATATTCGCGACAAAGAAACAGAAATCTATTTTTAATTGATAAAATAAAGTCATTATGAAAAAAGTAATCAACTCACCGAAAGCCCCGAAAGCTATCGGTCCTTACAGTCAAGCAATTGAAGCTAACGGAACGCTCTACATCAGTGGTCAACTTCCTATTGACGTGAATACCGGAAAATTCGTTGAAGGGGGAGTAAAAGAACAAACAGAACAATGTTTGAAAAACATCGGTTACATCTTGGAAGAAGCCGGATATACTTTTGACAACGTGGTTAAATCAACTTGTCTGTTAGGAGATATGTCTTATTTCGCTGATATGAACGAAATTTACGCTAAATATTACAAGACGGATTGTCCTGCCCGTGCAGCTTTTGCCGTAAAAGCCCTTCCGATGGGTGCCATGGTTGAAATTGAAACCATTGCTGTAAAATAAAGATAAAAACGGCTGGCTCAGCCGTTTTTTCATTTTTTTTTCTTACCTTAGGAGAAAATAGTGCATAACTTAAATCTTACATGATGAAAATATTCGGTTTACTCTTTCTGCTTGCCCTATTTTTCTCTTGTGCATCTCAAAAAGAGGTAGCCCAAAATAAAAAAGGGCGTTGTGCTATAAAAGATTCAGCACAATACGAATTAATCGTTTTTGATTCGGGATTCGATTTCTGGTTGGCAAGTCACCAAAGTGTGGCTCATCAACATTCAGAAAGTTATTACCAAAGCATGAATCACCAGTATGCTATCGAATGGAACAGGAGATATGCTGCCGGAGATCCAAGGATCAACAGTTACATCGATTACAGCTTGAACAGAAACTACGGGTTTGATTTCAATTACAAACTCTACATGTATTTCAAGTTCTTCGAGGACACGAATAGGATGCAACTTATTCCTGGCAATAGAAACCGTTATTAATTTTAAATTTTAGATTCCAGTCACACAAGGCCAACGTTTCTTCAATCAAGAATATTCATAAAATATCAAAAACTTAACCGACTAATTCACATACAATTTATTGTAAACTAGTTGGCTTTTAATATTTTTAGATATTCATCTTTCATAGCTTTTTTATTTTCATAAATAACCCAAATTGGATCTATTTGTTTTATATTGAAAAATTAAATAAATTTTGGAGAAAATAATCTTAAAAACACTTATCTTTGCATTTGCAATGGTTTTCGTTGCAGTGTAGATACCTCTGTAATGAAATTAAATGGGAATAGGGTGAAAATCCCTAACAGTTCCCGCTGCTGTAAGTTCCAAGGAGCAGGCCGATCGCAAGCATTTGTCTGCCACTTTTTCAGATAGCACTCTTTGCCATTGGTTTTTCAAAACTGAGAAGGCGCTATCTTTGAGGAATAAGTCAGAAGACCTGCCAATGCAATTTTGGGATTTACAGCCTACGGGGTTATGGGCATAAATCAACAAATTGACAAGCAGATTTTCTCTTTCAATTATGAGCTACCGACATATTCATTTGAATATTGCTCGAAAAAGTAAATCATTGCATCGTTTGCTGTAAATCCGATTGTTAAACTATTAAATCGGAAGTGTAGCGTTATGCTGAAATTCTTTATTAAAACACTACTATGCACGTTGCTGGTATCAACAATTCACTCTTCGTTTGCACAAACCACTAAACCCAAGTCACTTCAAGACACATTACTTCGCATCGATGAAGTAACTGTAACTGCCAAACGGATGGGAAAAGAGATCATCCCAGTTCAAGTTTTATCCGGAGAAGAACTTAAAAATTTGAGCGTTTACTCCGTCGCAGATGCCGTACGCTACTTTTCAGGCGTTCAAGTTAAAGACTACGGTGGCATCGGAGGACTGAAAACCGTAAATATTCGTAGCATGGGTAGTCACCACGTCGGGGTATTTTACGATGGCATCGAACTCGGCAATGCACAAAACGGAGTGATCGACTTGGGACGTTTCTCGCTCGATAACATGGAAATGGTCTCCATGTATAATGGTCAAAAAAGCGCCATATTTCAGCCTGCCAAAGACTACGCCTCCGCAAGTGCCATCTACATGACAACCCGTAAACCCGTATTTCCAAAGAACAAGTTGTATAACTTGAATATCAGCATAAAGGGAGGATCGTTTCAAACCATCAACCCATCACTATTATACGAACAACGGCTACACAAAAATATCACTATGTCAATTAGTTCCGAATTCATGTACACCTCAGGTAAATACAAATTCTCGTACGCCAAAAAAAATGGTTACGACACAACAGAGGTGCGCAAAAATGGCGATGTGAAAATGTTGCGAGCCGAACTTGCCCTTTTCGGTAAAATCAATCACGGAGAATGGAAAAGCAAGGTCTACTACTACAATTCCGAAAGAGGCTACCCCGGAGCTTCCGTACGAGAAGAACCGGGTAAGTTCAGGCACCAAGACCGGCAATGGGATGAAAATTTCTTCGTGCAAGGCACATTCCACAAGAGTTTTTCCTCCCGCTACAGTCTGATGATAAACGGGAAATATGCATATGACTATTTGCACTACCTCTCCGATCCCAGGCTCGACGTTACCACCATGTATGTCAACAATCACTACACTCAACAAGAGGCTTACCTCTCCGCAGCCCACTTATTTTCCATTTCTCCGCAATGGTCATTCTCCATTGCAAATGATTTTCAATGGAATACTCTGGATGCCGATCTCATTGACTTCGTCTATCCCAACCGATACTCGCTGCTGTCAGCCATCGCCACTTCGTTGGATTTCAATACATTCAAATTACAAGCGAGCCTGCTACACACGTTTGTACGAGAGAAAACAAACACCGAAGGAAGCCAAGCTCCCGACAAAAACGAATTTACCCCTTCGGTGGTCGCATCATGGCAACCTTTTCAAAAAACAGATCTCAATTTCAGAGCCTTCTACAAAAAAGTGTTTCGTATGCCCACGCTAAATGATCTTTACTACACGTTTATCGGTAACAAGAACCTCAATCCGGAATACACAACACAATACAACATCGGTGCAACCTACACGAAAACATTTACACACAAAAAATTAACTCGTCTCGAAGCCCAAATCGACGGCTATTTCAATCAGATCGATGACAAGATCATTGCGATGCCGACCTCCAATCAATTTCGTTGGACCATGATAAACCTCGGACACGTGGAAATTCTAGGTATAGATGCCGCCATACAAGGTACATGCATCTTCAACAACGTGGTATTATCTCCCCGAGTGAGCTATACTTACCAAAAAGCACAAGACTTCACCGATCGGAGCAGCCAATGGTATGGTGGACAAATTCCCTATATTCCATGGCACAGCTGTACGGCTATTCTCAATGGAGGCTACAAAACATGGTCATGGCACTACAGCTTCATTTACACTGGCGAGCGCTACGAAGCGGTAGCCAATATCAAAGAAAACTACGCACAACCTTGGTACACGCACGATTTTTCTTTATCGAAAACTATTCTGCTAAAAAGGTGTGTTTTACGTGCAACCGCCGAAATCAACAACATTTTCAACCAACAATACGAGGTAGTGCAATGCTACCCGATGCCGGGAACCAATTTTAAAATTAAAATCAATATCGCATTATGACAAGACAAATCACTTTACTACTAAGTTGCATCATCCTGTTATTGTCATGCCGTAAAGAGGAAGAGATCGTTCACTCCACCGACACCAACGTGACTGAAGGCGAACAAAGCGAAAGCATCAAAGGCTTCTTCCTTCTCAACGAAGGCAATATGGGAAGCAACAAGGCAACCATCGATTACTTTGACTACGAAACTGGAGTATACACCAAAAACATCTACGCCGAGCGCAATCCGGGCGTAGTAAAAGAGTTAGGCGATGTGGGTAATGACATTCAAATCTATGGAGATAAACTCTATGCCGTCATTAACTGCTCCCACTTCGTGGAAGTAATGGATGTAAACACGGCAAAACACATCACACAAATTTCTATACCCAACTGCCGCTACCTCGCCTTCAAAGATCGGTATGCTTACGTGAGTTCTTATGCCGGTCCCGTATTAATCGACCCCAACGCACGATTAGGCTACGTGGCAAAGGTTGACACGGTAACTCTACAAGTCGTAGATACATGTACCGTGGGCTACCAACCGGATGAACTGGTCGTTGTCGGCAACAAACTCTATGTTGCAAACTCTGGCGGGTATCGCGTACCCAACTACGACAACACCATATCAGTCATCGACCTGGAAACATTCACTGAAATCAAGAAAATAGAGGTTGCCATCAACCTACATCGGTTAGAATTAGACAAGTATGGTTATTTATACGTGTCCTCTCGCGGGGATTACTACTATACACCGTCAAAAACATTTATCATCGACACCAAAACAGATCAAGTCATTAAAACTCTGAATTTACTACCTAACACCGAGATGACCCTATGCGGAGATTCACTTTATATATACAGCACCGAATGGAGCTATCTAACCAATAGTAACACCATCTCGTATGCCATCTACGATGTTGCCAAACGCAAAACAGTCACGCGTAACTTCATCACGGATGGTACGGAAAAAGAAATTGCCATTCCCTACGGCATTGCTGTAAATCCCGAAACAAAAGAATTTTTCGTCACCGACGCCAAAGACTACGTCACTCCCGGAACACTCTACTGCTTCAATCCCGATGGAACTAAAAAATGGTCGGTTACAACAGGAGATATTCCGGCTCATTTCGTATTCACACGCAAAAAATTAAAACCTATACAATAAGTATAATTCATTAACAATCAATCAACATGAAAAAATTTTTTATTTTTAGCCTGATCGCTGTTTTCATAACAGCTTGTTCCAAGTATGACGACGGAGACCTTTGGGATAAGGTCAACGATCTGGACACGAGAGTCGAAACACTCGAAAAAGCCGCAAAAACAACAAATTCAGACATCGAATCGCTGCGCTCTTTACTCACCGCACTGCAAAAAAATGTGTATGTTTCTAAAGTCAAACAAAAAGAAGATCAATCCGGATATATCATCGAATTTACAGACAACACCTCCGTCACCATCTCCAACGGCGTAGACGGAATAGACGCTCCGAGTGTATCGGTTCGCAAAGACGAAGATGGAATTTTCTATTGGACTATCGGAGGGGAATGGCTACTTGTTGATGACCAAAAAGTACAGGCAGAAGGGATGAACGCCATCGCTCCACAAGTACGCATTAACGAATCGACAAAAATGTGGGAACTCTCCACGGATAACGGAGCGAGCTGGACATCTCTCAACGTGGTTGCAGTAGGTGAAGCCGGCAAAAACGGGGATACCTTCTTCAAATCAGTAGACACTAGCGATGCAAACAACGTAACGTTCACCTTAGCCGACGGCACAACGTTCACATTGCCTCGCACTCCGGACTTTATGTTATCATTAACCCATTCTTCTGAGAACGCCGTGTTCATCCCGAATGAAACCAAAACATACACCGTCAACGTGGATGAAGGGAACGACTTCACCGTACTTTATATCTCTACCGGATGGAACTACACCGTCAATGGGAATCAACTCACCGTCACCGCACCGGCATCCGCATCTGATGGAGAACTGAAAATTCTGGTTTCTCCCATCAACACAATTGCACCGACAACAACAAGTCGCTCATCAAATGCCTATGGAAAACTTTACAAAGTACACCTTTTTGTCACAAACGAGTTCCGTACCTTGACATTCGAAGATACCGATTTCAAAGCAACACCCTACACGTTGGATTACGCCAACAATGGAGCAGGACTCACAATAAACACCTGGTCCGACTTAATCGACGATCCTCAATACGGAGGACCGCTACTTTACGGAGACTACTCCAAAACTCAATACTATTGGTACGACCAAAACAATACCGAACTATACCACATATTCCCTTATAACTATAGCGCTTATTGTTATTGGGGAGGAGGACATGCCATTTCAAATTACGTATCGACAAACCTTGCTGATGGAGATTTCAACCATCAATTAATGGTGTACGGTAACAGCGGACACAATGGATCCTCAAACTTCTGTATGCACTACGGATACATAGATGGTTCAACTTTCAATCCAACCGAAAACCTGCCCGAGATAACATTTTATGACGGCAAAGCTCGCATTATCGATCACATGTTTGTCAACAATTCTCTATACGCCATGAATTGCTATATCAATGGCAATGGGCTCACGACAAATATCGGAGAGAGCGACTGGGTAAAACTCGTTGCCATTGGTTATGACGCCGATGACAAAGAGACCGGTAGAGCAGAATTTTACATGGTAAACGGGCCGAAACACATCATCAAAGAGTGGACCAAATGGGATTTGTCCGTATTGGGGAAAGTTGTAAAAGTAGGTTTTAACGTCACCGGATCAAGCGACAACGGTTATGGATTCAGTCAACCGGCTTATTTCGCTTACGATGATGTCGTAGTAGCTTTCTAATGGAAAGGTTTATCATACTAGTGGGGATCACGCTTTTATTGGCGTGTTGCACGAAGAAGGAGCCGGAGCTCCTTCCTTCACCCCCTACCATTATTCTAGATTCTCCCACCTCCATCTATACCACCAAATGCGGCCGTGAAATTATCATTGCTCCCACCTATGAAAATTTAAATGATGCCACCTTTGAATGGATCGATGACCAAGGGAATCTATTGGGGACAGACTCCCTGCTACATTTTTCAACAACAGAAATCGGAAGGTATTTTATCACGATCAAAGCTACAAATAGAGGCGGTTCCACGGAAGAAGAATTGAGAGTCGACGTTTTGGCTCTTACCCCACCAACCATCTCTTTGGCTGGCGTTTCCGACGGACTTAAAGTTTTACAACACTCCTCACTGGAACTTTCGCCCGACGTAGCCTCTCTACTCGAAACAACATATTCATGGAACATCAACAACAACGAAGTTTCTACTGAAAAAAAATTCCGTTTCCCCACAGAAGAACTCGGAGAATTTCAAGTGACCTTCTCCACGCACAATGAAGATGGTAAAGATAGTATCAGCTTCACGATAAACGTCTGTTCCGCCGATGAAATCGATTTCAAATGGGCATTTCTGCAAGAGGAATACAACGTATCACTCAACCGCACCATTCGCTTAATGCCTGTGGACATAGAAAATGCATTTGATGCCACCTTCACGTGGCGGGTCAATGGAGAAACCGTCCAACAATCTGAGAAAAGTGCTTTTGCCTTCGAAGCAGAAACCGAAGGCAAACACGATGTTATTGTTGAAATGAAAAACCAGCATCTTCTTGTCACCCACCAATTAACAGTAAATGTGTGTCCTCCGGAAGGTAAGTATAAACGTCCGGCATCGGCATCTAGTTCCGCGCTATGGAACAAAGTCTACGAATTTCTTCCGGCTCCTGGACAATTTGTCAATGAAAACTACACGGCAACCACCATGGAAGAAGCCTGTGACTATGCCCAAAAACGCATGGAACAAACTGCATATGTATCTTTGGGAGGTTTCGGTGGCTACATCATTGTCGGATTTGACCACAGCGTAGAAAACGATGGGGACTACAACCTCGCCATCACGGGTAATGCCTTTGACGGATCGTCAGAACCGGGCATTGTGTGGGTCATGCAAGACGAGAATGGTGACGGACTTCCGAATGACACTTGGTACGAATTGGCTGGCTCCGAATATGGCAAAGAGGAAACATGGCAGGATTATGCCGTTACCTATTATCGCCCGAACGCCACCAAACAACCGGTACAATGGACTGACAACCACAACCAAAGCGGTTCCATCGACTACCTGGGAGCATTTCATAAACAAGATTATTACTATCCGGCTTGGGTTGCCGAAAACAGTTATACACTACGCGGAACTCGTCTGCAAGCACGCAACTACGACAAGTCAGGAAATGGCACCTATTGGATAAACGGTTCGTTCGATTGGGGATATGTGGACAATTTTAGCTCTTCCGACCGACTGACAGATGACATAAATTACAACGCAGCACCGGCCGATAATCATTTCAAAATATCAAATGCAAAAACATTTGATGGGAAAGATGCCAATTTGAAATACATTGACTTCGTCAAAATACAAGTAGGCACCAACGCCAAAAGCGGATGGCTCGGTGAAAACTCCACGGAAGTATTTGGAGTCAAAGATTTTAACTTACTAAAATAAATAGGTAACCAAACAAAAGCGTAACGAACATTTTTTAGTTTGTTCGTTACGTTTTCTTTTTCGAGGATGATTTGCGCAAGATCATTAAAGTATGCCATCTTTTTTAAGGACATTTACTGAATATCCCTAATCACCCGATCATTCAATTTAAAATCTAAAATTTAAAATTCTTCGCCGCTTTTTTTATCGCCTCCGGGGTACCGAGATCGAGACATTGGCCATCGTGTCGAAAAAGTTCAATAGGATGATCTTTTGCCTGCGCCAAATGCTCGTCGATAATGGAGAATACTCCTCGATGAATAATATTCTTTAAATATTCCGGGCTAAGGATTTGAATCCCGCAATAATTAAACTCCGTGGCTCCCTGAAAACCTTCGTCCACAATCTTCTGTTCCCCGGTTCGCTTGTTCTCCCAACCTTTCAAAATACCGTGATTAAATTTCAACACCCGATCTGCTACCGTCTGTTGCACAACTAGCGTGGCATAAGCTTCATGTGACTCATGCTGGTAAATGAGAGCCTTTAAATCTAAATCCGTCAATATATCCACGTTATGAATAAGTACGGGTTTTCCCGGAATGAATAATTCCCGGGCTCTCAAAACCCCACCTCCCGTGTCTAACAGTTTTTCTCGTTCATCAGACAAAACGATATCCATGCCGAAGTTTCCCTTCTCTTTCAGAAACCGCTCCACCAAATCAGCAAAATGATGGACATTGATCACCAACCGCTCCACCTGCACCTCTTTCATTCTCTCGATCACCCGTTCCAATAGAGTTTTTCCCTTCAACTCCACCAAAGCCTTCGGGCGATCGTTCGTCAACGGTCGCAACCGGGTACCTAAACCGGCCGCAAAAATCATCCCATTCATCTATATCTCAATAATATTATTTTTAATCGCGTACATCACCAACGCTGCTGTATTCCGACATCCTGTCTTACTAAGCAGATTTGCCCGGTGCTTATCGACCGTACGTTTACTGATAAACAACTCGTCCGCGATCTCTTGATTCGACAACCCCTTACATACGTGATACAAGATTTCCAGTTCCCGCTCTGAAATATCATTATCTACAGTTTCCGGTGTCTCGCTTTTGTTGTCACGCATATTGTTCAGAATATTCACCAACAACTCTTCCGAGAAGAAACTCTCCCCTTCCGCCACCTTTTGAATAGCCGTTACCACTTTATCGATTCCCGAGTTCTTCAGCAAGAACCCCTTTGCTCCAGCATCAATCATCTTGTAATAATACTGCTCATCCCCGTACATGGAAAGAACAATAATCTTCAAATTGGGCTTCATCTTCATCGCTTCGATTGTAGCGTCAATACCGTTCATCTCCGGCATCTCTATATCCATCAACACGACATCACAATCAACAAACGACAAATTCTCAATAAATTCCCTCCCGTTCGAAGCCTCATAAATATGTCGAACAAAATCCTGAGTCGAAAGCAATAACTTCAACCCCTCCCGAAACAATTTGTGGTCATCAACCAGATATATTTTCAATTTATCCATAAAACAAGATTTACTTACACTTTATAAAAGCCCTGGCAATCATTCCCCGGCCCGTCTCGCTGGAAATCTTAATATCTCCATTTCCCGAATTCAACCGATACTGCATGTTGCTCAACCCCATGCCACCATCACTTTCAGCCTGTTTCACGTCAAACCCCATGCCATTATCCTCGTATTCCAAGTACAAAACATCCCCCTGTAACTGTAAGTCAATATTAATCTTACTGGCATTAGCATGTCGCAACGTATTATTGATCAACTCACAAATCACTCGGTACATGATTACTTCCACGTTATATATAAAACGACGATTATCAATATTTGTTTTAAAATTTATATCAATACCTTCAGCCGGACGTAACTTTCGAATAAACGACTCCGTGGCATCCCGTAAACCAAAATTATTCAATATATGAGGACTGATATTAGCAGAAATCTCCCGCACGCTCGTGATTGCTTCGTCCACAGCCTGTTGCAAATTTCCCTTAATCTTGTCATTTACCTCCGGCGTATTCTTTTCCTCAAAACCGGAAAGCAACATTTTTATAACACTTAATAAAGGACCCAATCCATCATGCAATTCCTTGGCAAAACGCTGACGCTCCTGTTCCTCCGTACGGATAACAGCCGACAGTACCCTTTTTTCCGTTTCACTCCGTATGCTATCCAACCGACGTAAAAACTGAAACACTTTTCGTATATAAAATGCCCCGATAGCAAAGGCTAGCGAAATAACAAATGACAACCACACCTTCGTCTGGTACAACTCCTCCGACTCTCCCCGATGCATTGAAGGTACCAGCTCGATAGCCCGGTAAATCGCCATCAAGAAAAAGCCCGTCGAAATCAAAATCCAAGCAGCATTAAACTTCGTCCGTTTAAACAAACTGATCGCAAAACCCATGGCAACGATTTGCAACACCAAAGACAAGTATACAACTATTTGTGTAACCACAACTTCAATAATTTAAAATTTAGAATTCAAAATTTAAAATGAATGCAAAAGTCATTCCCCCAAATATCGATATAATTTACAAATTTATCAACAATTGACTCGATAAAGTCACGTCCACAGATTCTACCCCACAAACCAATATTCTTTTTCATTCTAAATTTTAAATCCTAAATTATTAGAACGGGTACCCAATCGCCACGTTAAACACGGACCGTCGGAAACCTCCCCGTGAATCAAACAACACAAAACGATTTCCAACGGACATAGAAGGATCTTTCACCTTAATTCCCAAATCAAAACGTAGCAAAAAGAAATTAGCGTTCAACCTCAATCCCGCTCCCGTACCAATAGCTATCTGGTTAAAGAAATCATAATTCAGTTTCGCCCCCGAACGATTCTCTTTCGGGTTAATATTCCACACGTTTCCAGCATCCACGAACAACGCTCCTTCCAACAACCAAATCAACTTGAAACGATATTCAATATTTCCCGCCAATTTGAAATCCCCCACACTATTCGGGTACTTCTCCGTGGCCAGATAAGAACCGGGTCCCAATGTTCTGGCCTGCCAAGCCCGAATATCATTTGCTCCACCCCCGTAATATGCTTCCTCGAAAGGCAACACCTTCATGTTTCCATACGGGTAACCACATCCCACAAAAAGACGTCCGGCTAACGTATTCGCCCGATTGATATACCAATTATAACGATATTCCGCATCCGCCTTCACGAATTGCGCGTATCTTACTCCGAAAATTTTATAATATTTTTCATTCAACGTCCCACTCGCGGCACTTTTACTCCCGGCAATCCCATCTATGACAGAAAGAAGATTTCCCGAAGTCTCCGTGTTTACTCGAAAATAACTATAATTCGCTGTTTTCACGTTCACCTGCTGATCCGTGTAGGTAGCCGAGAAAACAGCAGAAAGAATCATGTGATCCGTGTAAGCATTTTTGATATATTCATTCCTCAAACCTTCGATAAAATTCTGATCCACATCCTTCATCAACACGTAATTCAGATCGATCAAATCAAAATTATACCGCCACTTCTTATTTGCCTTCCGCCACAAATAACCGAAACGGGCGTTAGCAATCGAACGAGTATAATAGGGAGTGTATTCATAACTATACGAAAAAGAAATCGAAGTCTTCGGGGCATAATTCCGCCGAAAATCTTTCATCTTGAAAAACGGCATCCAAAACTGCGGGGTCACAAGTTTCAATTCCGCTCCGATCTCCGAAGTATTAAATATCTTTCCCTCACCATTGACCTGTTCTTTTCTCAAACTTCCCCAAATACTGGCTGAAATATTTTCTCCCGCACGGAACACGTTACGATGATTATAAGTAAAATTACCTCCCACTCCCATATTTCCGGAATTATGCGTACCCTCCAAGAACACATTATAAGACTGCCTCTTCACAGGCGACAACTGGATCACGCAATCCAAGGCTTTTACATCACCATCCGACTCCACCTCTTTAAAATCGATATTCACCATCTTAAAAAGATTCAGTGCCTGCAATCGCACGTAAGTATCAATCACCCGCCGGGCATCGTACAATTCCATCTGCTGCAATTGAATGGTCTCTATAATCATTTTAGGTTTTATCTTTAACTTATCCTTGTACAGGATATTGTAACCATTGTAATACAACGTATTATACATAGAATCCACCTGTTCTGCCGTTAGCATCGGGTCATAATCAAAATTCACACTGATATTCCGCACAAAATAACGCCTATAAGCATTACTATCCACGGCATTTTCAACCACTCGTACGAAAACTTTGGCCATATTCTCGCTGGTCACGCTTGTCGTATCGGCAAAAAACTGGATAAAATTCTTTGAAAAATTAAAATATCCCTTTTCTCGAAGCATCTTCGTGATGCGTTCCCGTTCGTCATCCAACACGTCAAGATCCAGTGGAGCACCTTTCTCTAAAAGAGTGTTCACCGTATCCCGCCGGAAATTAGCCATCAACCCGCTTTCCACGGCAATCTGGTTCGCCCGTCCTCCCTCTTTATGATCAAATCGCACTTCTTGAATCCGGGTAACAGGCCCCATTTTCACGTGATATTCCACAATCGCCTTCTTCTTCTTATAAAAAATCGTATCCGACACTTCTACTTTATAAAACCCTTTATTATGGAGATACAATTCAATCTGACTGACACTTCGTTGCGTCGTGAAGGGATCATAAATAACAGGAGCCTCCCCGATGCGTCGTAACCACTGGTTAAATTTCCTTTTTTCATTCCTCCCGCTCAAATTATATAAACCCAGATGAAAACGGGCTACCCCCAAAATCCGGGTATTCGGTTTTTGCCGGATATTCCGTTTCAAATCAGACCGGTTAAGCTTGTGATCATCCACTTTCACCTTCACTCGATCCAACAAATACTCGTCTTTCCCGACATACTTCGTCGGTGAGCACGAATAAAAAATGAAGAATATAAAAAAAATAAAACTTATCTTGTACGCTACCCGCATGCTCAAAAATCTCAAAAAAATACTATGTTTGTGTTTTAATTTTAACCAGCAAGCTTAAAAATGATGCTTAGCAAACACCTAACAAATGTAATTCAAAACCTTGAAAAAAAGAAATTCAGGGAAAAATATAATTTATACAAGGTCGAGGGAGATAAACTGGTACAGGAACTACTCCTCTCTGACATGAAAATAGATTCATTAATTGCCCGTCCTTCGTGGATCGAAAGCAATCAACAACACGTGAAAAAATATAACACGATCGAGGTTAACGAGATCGAGATGGGACGTATTTCCAATTTCAAATCCCTACCGGAAGTCATTGCACTAGCTGAAATCCCCGTCAAAACATATAACCCGGAGGAGATAAAAGACTCGCTTTCCGTGGTTCTCAACGGGATTCAAGACCCCGGAAACATCGGCACGATACTTCGGGTGTGCGACTGGTTCGGTATCCGGAACATATTTTGTGATCACGATTGTGCAAACATTTTTAACCCGAAATCCGTTCAAGCAAGCATGGGAGCAATATTCCGGGTAAACGTTTTTTACTTGGATCTTGTCAGTTTTATCCCCCAGTTCGCGAACCCGGACTTTCCCTGTTACGGGACATTTCTGGAAGGAGAAAACATCTACCGGATGCATCTCCCAAACAAGGGATTTATCGTCATGGGAAACGAGGGAAACGGCATCTCTGCGGGAATTGAACAATTGGTCAATCATAAAATAACGATTCCCAGCTTTGCTCACAGTCTTTATTCGACAGAATCCCTGAACGTGGGTGTCGCCACCGGCATCATCCTCTCGGAATTCAAACGAATAGAATATAAATAAACAAATCAACCATTTAAAACAAAAAAGGACAGTATGAAAAAATTAGTTATTTTAGCATTCTTCAGCCTTATCGGTTTAACCACCATGGCTCAATCCTTACCTATTAACTTCGGTATTCATGGCGGCTGGAATGATGCAAAAATCAAAACAAAAGGATATAAGGTAGACTCACATGGAGGATACATGATCGGTGCATTCGCCAGAATCAATCTTGG
Source organism: Butyricimonas faecalis (assembly GCF_003991565.1). Taxonomy (NCBI): domain Bacteria; kingdom Pseudomonadati; phylum Bacteroidota; class Bacteroidia; order Bacteroidales; family Odoribacteraceae; genus Butyricimonas; species Butyricimonas faecalis. The sequence continues at coordinate 717,896 of NZ_CP032819.1, forward strand.
TAGCATTTACCTGGAACCAGCCTTAAACTTCGCCCACAAAGAAAGTAAAATCAATGATGAAATCGGCTCTATCGGGAAATTCAAATATAACTCTATCGATATCCCCGTCATGGTCGGATACAACATTCTCAAACTCCCCATTTTCAAACTGCGCGGATTCGCGGGCCCCGTTGCCTCCTTCGTAACCAAAGATTTAAAAAGTGGTTTCAACACGGACAAAATGATGTGGAACGGGAAAATCGGAGCCGGAGTTGATGTATGGAAACTCACTTTCGATATTGACTACGAATTCGGATTAAAAAAATTCGGGGATGGTATAAAAGCTCCCAAATCTTGGAACTTGACATTGGGATTCAAGATTATCTAATCACAAAAAAGAAAAATATAACTAATATGCACCCCGAAAGTTTTTTGTCAAACTTTCGGGGCTTATTGTGTATAACCAAAAGAAAAACAAAACGATACAGATCATTTAAAGTATATACTTCTACCCGAAGAAAATTATATTATAAAAAAATCTCACAAAACACTTGCATTATTCATTTATTCTGTTTTCCTTTGTCCCCATCAATTCAATCTGCGAAGATTGTTTGAATTATAAAGAGGAGTCGAGAGAACGGGCTCATGGAAACTCCGACAACCTGCAAGATGACTTGCAAGGTGCCAAAACCCGACCTGAGAACCAGGAGTTATAATTTAAGCTGAAAGAAAATGAAAACAGAAACAACAAAACAAACTGGCATTTATTGCACTACAAATTGTAGCATTCTTTTCATTCATTCTATCGCCATGTCTATGCGTATGCGCTGCATGCGCTAATATCTTTTACACCCCGGACTTTTTATTTTAGATTTTTTTTGATTTCAGGTTTTTGATGGGAAAATTACACGGTAATTTTCAAAATTTCATGAATCGGTTTCAAGAGTAAACCGTATGAAAACGTGTCATCATATTCCCACAAAAGCATTAAAAATCAACTAGTTGCAAGGCAACTTATGTATAAAAAATCACCAACAAACAATCTATTCATTAAAAAAAACTGTACAAGATCATGGCTAAAACATACGCAGAAATAAACGATAAAATCAAGAAAGGTACGGCTGTCGTGTTGACGGCCGAAGAGGTATCAGAACTGGCAAAAACACTCTCCCCGAAAGAAATTGCGGAGAAAGTGGATGTTGTGACCACGGCTACTTTCGGAGCAATGTGTTCTTCCGGGGCATTCCTAAACTTCGGACACACTAATCCACCGATTCGCATGGAGAAAATCGAATTGAACGGGGTACGGGTTAGCGGAGGATTGGCCGCCGTGGACACCTACGTGGGAGCAACCGACTGCAACCCAGAAAACCCCAGTTACGGTGGAGCACATATTATAGAAGATCTGGTAGCGGGTAAAGAAATCACCCTGGAAGCTTGGGGAAAAGGCACGGATTGCTATCCCCGAAAACATATCAAAACGGTCATAACCAAAGACACCATTAACGAGGCTATCCTGTATAATCCCAGAAATGCCTATCAAAACTACAACGTGGCCACCAACTCCACGGATAAAATCAAATACACGTACATGGGAACCTTATTGCCGAAATTGCGGAACGCCTCTTACAGCACGGCCGGAGAATTATCTCCCCTGTTGAATGATCCGGAATGTCGCACGATCGGTTTGGGAACTCGCATCTTCCTCTGCGGAACGGAAGGATACGTCACTTGGAACGGAACACAATTCCACTCCACGAAAGAAACAAACGAATACGGCATTCCCACCAGCAACGCCCGCACCATCGCCGTGATCGGTGACTTGAAAAACATGAGTACGGAATTCTTAAGAGGAGTGTATTACGAAAAATACGGGGTAAGCATGTTTGTCGGTATCGGTATACCCATCCCAATTCTGGATGAAGACCTTGCCCGCAGAGTATCTATCCGAAATGAACAAATAGAAACCACGGTTGTCGATTACGGAAATGGGAATAAGATTTTAGGTAAAACAAATTACGCCGCCCTACAAAGCGGAGAGATCGAAGTCAATGGTCATAAAATCAAAACGGCTCCTGTTGCCAGCTTGTCAAAAGCCCGGCAAATCGCCGAGATTTTAAAGTCATGGATTCAGAAAGGAGACTTCCTACTCACGGAACCCGTTCGCCCCATGCCAACAGGAACTTCACTAAAAAAACTCCAGGAAATTGAAAAATAAAAATGGAGAATTGAAAATTGAAAAATCTAAAATTGATAACGACTATGACTAAAAAAGTAATATTAACCTTTCCGGTAGACGCAACTGACAGGCCCTTGACATACGACTTAATTCGTATCTATAATGTAAAAGTGAATATTCTTAAAGCAGAAATACAACCCGGAAAAACCGGATCACTCTTGATCGAAATCGAGGCAGATCCCTTGAGAATAGAACAGGCGATCGCCTTCCTGAATGACAACGGGGTAACCGTAAGCACGGTATCCAGCAAAATTTCTTACGACAAATCCCGATGCATCAATTGCGGCAGCTGCGCTTCCGCCTGTTTCTCCCACGCCTTGACCATCGAGGCTCCCGACTGGAAACTACAATTCAATCCTGAAAAATGTATAGCCTGCAGACTATGCTTGAAAGCTTGCCCTCTCAAACTTTTTAAGATTGAATTCAGTAACCCGGAGAGTTGCTAGACCATGAAAATGAAAAACTAGCTCCCCCTCTGGCTCCCCCCTTACACAGGGGGAGAAACGAACGCAAGAATACACACCAACATAACAATGCAGCGCATCCTCCCCTTGTGTAAGGGAGAGTTAGAGGGGGTAGTTGGAAACTTAAATCACAAATTAGTTCGTTATGATCGAGTACAAAAATCGCACATATCGGGAGCATTTACAGAAAGAACGTTGGCATTCATTCACGGTCGCCTACAAAGAGACTGACCTGTGGATCGGGATAGATCAAGCATCTTTCCAAGAAAGCATACCAACATTCACCGAATCTCGAATCCAAACATTGCGGGAAGACATGGATGCCTACTTGCAAAACGATCCGGATTACACCACATCACTCGTTCCCTACGAAACAAAGCCGGGAGCTCCAACCATTTTTCAAGAGATGTCGGAGGTGGCTCTGAAATCCGGTATCGGCCCGATGAGTGGGGTTGCCGGGGCTGTTGCTCGCCGAATAGGTCAGGAAATCAAAGAAAAGTACGGGGTACGGGAAATCATCGTGGAGAATGGCGGAGACATCTACGCGGACATACAAAAAGACATTGATATTGCCGTCTTTGCCGGCACCTCTCCTCTATCGGAAAAAGTGGGTTTCACCATCCGGGCCGACCATGCCCCCCTGGGAATTTGTACTTCATCCGGAACCGTAGGTCCCTCTTTAAGCTTTGGGAAAGCGGATGCCGTCATGATTATTTGTAAAGATTGTGCTTTAGCCGACACGTACGCCACGGCTTTTGCCAACGAGATCAAAACAACAGACGACATTGCCCCCTGCATCGAAAAGATCGGGAAAACAAAAGACATCCTTGCCGCCATTTGCATCAAGGACGACAAAATAGGGATACACGGCATTTTCGATTTTAAACTCTTTCATTCTAAACTCTAAATTATTAACATGAACTTACAAGATCGCATATACATATTGGATGGAGCCACGGGGACAGCCTTACAGCAATTCCGGTTGACGGAAGCCGATTTTCGAGGCGAAGAATTTGCCCGACATCCGATTCCCCTCAAAGGAAATAATGATGTGCTGAACATTACTCGCCCCGACGTGATTCGCCAGGTACATCAAAACTACATTGATGCGGGAGCTGATATTATCGAAACCAACACGTTCAATGCAAACGCCATATCACAAACCGAATACGGATGCACGGAATGGGTAGAACGCTTTAATTTGGAAGGTGCCCGTTTGGCAAAAGAAGTCGCATCAGCTTGTAAAGAACGTGAAATCTACGTGGCAGGAAGTATCGGACCTACCGATAAATCCTTAACCCTTGCCCCCGATCCCGACCAACCCACCTATCGGATCGTGAACTTCGATACGCTGGCTAACGCTTATGCCGGTCAAGTGGCAGCATTAATAGAAGGCGGCGTGGACCTGTTGTTAGTTGAAACCATCTACGACGGACTGAACGCGAAAGCCGCCCTCTATGCTATTGCAAAAGTACAGGAAGAAAAAGGTACCAATCTTCCCGTGATGCTTTCCGCCACGGTAAACGACAAAAGTGGACGCACCCTAACCGGACAATCACTGGAAGCCCTGTTCACGAGCCTCTCCCACTACCCGATCCTTAGTTTTGGTTTGAATTGTTCATTCGGAGCAAAGGAACTACACCACTTCCTACGGGAACTGGCACCTCGTATCCCGTGTTACATTAGTATATACCCGAATGCAGGCCTACCGAATGAAATGGGAGAATACGACGAATCGCCGGAATTTACCGCCCTTTGTCTACAAAACATGGCAAAAGAGGGATTGATCAATATTGCCGGGGGATGTTGCGGAACGACACCGGACCACATCCGGGCAATCGCAAACGCCTTGAAAGACATTCCCCCTAGAAAAGTCCCGACACCCACACACCAACTGAAAGTGAGTGGCCTAGATACCGTCGTGGTGGATAAAGAATTAAACAATTTTATCAACATCGGTGAACGTACAAACGTGGCAGGTTCGGCTAAATTTGCCCGTCTTATCCGGGAAAAAAATTACACGGAGGCCGCCACCATTGCCCGAAAACAAATCGAGGCAGGAGCATCCATTATCGACATTAACATGGATGATGCCATGCTGGACGGTACAGCCGAAATGGAACGTTTCGTGCGTATCATCAGCAACGAACCCGATATTGCCAAAGCGGCTTTCATGATAGATTCTTCCAAGTGGGAAACCATCCTTGCTGGGTTAAAAAACACGCAAGGAAAATGTATTGTGAACTCGATCAGCCTAAAAGAAGGAGAAGAAGAGTTCCTTTACAAAGCCAAAGAGATTCAACGCCTGGGAGCTGCCGTAGTCGTGATGGCATTTGACGAGGAAGGACAAGCCACAACATTCCAACGCAAAATAGACATTTGCCAAAGAGCTTACAACCTGTTAACCACACAAGCCGGATTCACACCCGAAAACATCATATTCGACGTGAACATCCTAGCCATCGGAACCGGAATCGAGGAACACAACAACTATGCAGTAGACTACATTGAGGCGGTACGTTGGATAAAACAAAACCTGAAAGGATGTCGCACATCCGGCGGCGTCTCCAACTTGTCATTCTCATTCCGTGGAAATAACACGGTACGGGAAGCCATGCACTCCGTCTTCCTGTACCACGCCATCCGTGCAGGACTGGATATGGCGATCGTGAATCCTGCCATGTTACAAGTGTACGACGAAATCGACCCGGTATTACTGAAGGCCGTGGAAGACGTCGTACTGAACCGTACGCCCGAAGCCACGGAAACCCTGCTCTCCCTTGCCGAAAAATACAAAGAAACGAAAGGAGAAGTAAAAACCGTACAACAGGAAGAATGGCGAAACCATTCTTTGGAAGAACGTCTCGGACATGCTCTGATCAAGGGCATCACAGACTACCTAACGGACGACTTGCAGGAAGCTCTCACACAATATACCAGCCCGGTCGAGATCATTGAAGGACCTTTAATGAAAGGCATGGAACGGGTCGGACAATTCTTCGGGGAAGGAAAAATGTTCTTACCGCAAGTCGTGAAATCTGCCAAAGTCATGAAAGAAGCCGTACACATCCTGCAGCCGGAAATCGAACGTCACAACGCATCCGGTCAAAACATAACCCGTCGCCCCCGTGTTGTGATTGCCACGGTGAAAGGAGACGTCCACGACATCGGTAAAAACATCGTGAACATTGTTCTTACCTGCAACAACCTGGAAGTCATAGACCTTGGTGTCATGGTTGACAATCAAAGCATTATCAAGGCTGCCAAAGAACATGGGGCGGATATTATCGGGGTTAGCGGTTTGATCACCCCTTCGCTGGGTGAAATGGAAAACTTGTGCGAACTGCTACAAAAAGAACAATTACAAATCCCCCTAATTGTTGGCGGAGCTACTACCTCCACTGTACATACAGCCGTTAAACTGGCACCCAAATATGATTATTGCGTCGTGTCGGGCGGTGACGCCTCTCGAACCGTGGGAATCATCAAACGTTTGCTGAGTGATCGGGAAAACTATATTCGTGAAATAAAAGATGAACAAGAAAACATACGAACGTTGTACAACCGACACCAACAAAAACAAATATCACTCGAAGAAGCCCGTCGGCGAGCCCCCCGGTACGATTGGGACCACGTGACACCCACGACCTTCGGGGAACACAATCTACTTGTAAAACGTTTGAACCTTGAAGATTTAGTAGAAAAGATAGATTGGACACCATTTTTCCATTTCTGGGGATTTAAAGGCAAATACCCGGAAATCATCTACACGAACGACGAGGCTGACCGTACTTACCAGGCAGCCCTGGATATGCTGGGTAAAGTAATTGCCGGAAATGAATTTGACGCCTCAATCATTGTCCGCTTCTTTGATGCCTATTCGGAAAATGAAGACATCGTTCTGGATGGTCAACATCGATTCACGATGCCCCGACAACAAACAGACTTGGAAGAATGCCTTTCTCTGGCAGATTTCGTTATCCCGAAAGAAAAAGGGATCGGTAGCGTAGGACTATTCTGCTTAAAAGTAAAGGATGATCACCAATGCAACGATTGCCATGACTTTGAACACCTGCTACGAGAAAGCCTGTGTGCCCGGTTGGCTGAAGCTTGTGCGGAATGGATGCAGGAAAAAATAAACGAAGGTACTCACGTCATCCGCCCCGCTTTCGGTTACCCGACTTGTCCGGATCACGCGATGAAGAAATTAGCTTTCGACATACTGGATGCTCCTGCACAAATCGGGGTACAACTCACGGAAGGATACTCCATCTACCCTTCCACAAGTTTGTGTGGAATGCTGATTTCTCATCCGAAAGCGAAATATTTCAGCACAATTTAGAATGTAAAGTTTAGAATTTAGAATGAAAAAACATTCAGACTAAACTCTAAACCCAAATTCTAAATTTTAAATTTTAAATTCTAAATCATGAAAGTCATTGACATACTCAACAATACAGACAAACCCGTCTTCTCCTTCGAACTGATACCGCCATTAAAAGGTGGAGATATCAATAAAATATATGAGGCCATCGAACCCCTGATTGCCCTTGCACCCCCTTTCATCAACATCACCTTTCACCGGGATGAAGTGGTATACCGTGAATATCCGGACGGAACAATTAAAAAAGTTACCATAACCAAACGCCCCGGTTCCGTGGCATTGGCTGCCGCCATCATGAGACGCTACAACGTGGACATGGTACCTCACATCGTGTGCGGAGGGGCGACCCGCCACAAGATCGAAAACGAACTTATCGACTTGAATTTCCTTGACATTGAAAACGTGATGGCTCTACGGGGCGATCCCATACCCGGTGAGCGTTTTTTCTCTCCTGAAGATGGCGGACACCGATACAGTTGCGAACTGGTTGAACAAATCACCCGCATGAACCACGGTCAATACCTGGATGACACGCTGACAGATACCGTTCCCACGAACTTCTGCATCGGAGTTGCCGGATACCCGGAAAAACATTACGAGGCACCCAACCAGGCTTGTGACATCGAAAATCTGAAAAAGAAAGTCGACGCGGGAGCGAATTACATTGTCACCCAAATGTTCTTCGATAACGCCAAATTTTTCCAGTTTGTCGACAAATGCCGGGCTCAAGGAATTAACGTTCCCATCATACCGGGACTAAAACCCATATCAACACTCAAACATCTGGAAATGCTCCCGCGTACATTCAGTATCGACATCCCACACGAACTGGTCAAAGAGATCCGTTCATGCAAAAACACCAAAGAAATCAACCAAATCGGTATCGAATGGTGCGTGGCGCAAAGTAAAGAACTCATCGCGCACGGGGTTCCCGCCGTTCACTATTATACCATGGGGAAATCGGAAAATATCCAAGAAATTGTAAAACAAGTCTTCTAAGCTATGCAACAAGAAACGAAACCAAACTTTTGGGCACTAACACCCTTAATCATCTTTTTAAGCATTTACCTGGTAGCCTCCGTTATCATGGGTGATTTCTACAAAATGCCCATCACCGTGGCCTTTTTAGTCGCCTCGATTGTAGCCGTAGCAACCTCTTCAGGAGGAAGACTTCACAAACGGATAGACCTATTCTGTAAAGGAGCCGCCAACAGTAATATCATGCTCATGGTATGGATTTTTATCCTTGCCGGAGCATTTGCTCAAACAGCCAAAGCCGTGGGGGCAGTAGATGCAACCGTCAATTTGGCCTTATCCGTACTTCCGGATACTCTCTTACTAGCAGGCATGTTCATTGCGGCTTGTTTCATTTCTCTTTCCATGGGAACATCCGTCGGTACAATCGTGGCTCTTACCCCCGTTGCCGTCGGTATTGCCACACAAACAGACCTAAACACACCTTTCATGGTAGCAATCGTGGTCGGGGGCGCCATGTTCGGAGATAACCTATCCTTCATCTCCGACACAACCATTGTCGCCACCCGTACCCAAGGATGTAACATGAAAGACAAATTTAAAGTCAACAGCTTAATTGTCATCCCGGTTGCCATTCTCATAACCATCATTTACCTGTTTCAAGGTAGTGAAATAACGACAACTCCCACCGTCACCCCGATCGAGTGGCTAAAAGTAATTCCTTACATTTTGGTACTTACCACCGCGTTAGTCGGCGTGAACGTCATGATCGTACTTCTACTCGGCATTCTCTGTTCCGGCATAGTCGGAATAATTACCGGAAGTATTCAATTCTGGGAATGGATCGCTGCCATAGGTACGGGTATATCCGGTATGGGAGAACTGATCATTATCACTTTGCTGGCAGGCGGAATGCTCGAAATGATTCGCTACAACGGGGGAATTGCCTACATCATTCAAAAACTAACCACCCACGTCAAATCAAAAAAAGGAGCAGAACTAAGCATCGCCGCCCTTGTCAGTTTTGCCGATTTATGCACGGCCAACAACACGATAGCCCTCATCATGTCCGGCCCCATAGCCAAAGACATTGCCAATCGTTTTGGTGTCGATCCCCGGAAATCCGCCAGCCTGTTAGACACCTTCTCGTGTTTCGTGCAAGGCATCATTCCCTACGGGGCACAATTACTCATGGCCGCCGGCCTAGCCTCCATTACCCCGCTAGCCATCATGCAGTACCTCTACTACCCGTACTTGATGGGTGTGGCCGCCCTTTTGGCTATATTCTTTCGCTATCCCCGGAAATACTCACGGTAAACTTTTAGTTTTTATCTTTTAACTTTTAGTTTTTAGTTCTTACCTTTGCCCCATGACAATAACCGAAATCATCGTCACCATACTCCTCGGTACCACCGCGGGATTTATCAACACGTTTGCCGGAGGCGGCTCCATGTTGGTCGTACCTTTTCTTATTTTTATTGGCCTACCGGCGAACGTGGCAAACGCGACGAACCGGATTGCCATTTTATTGCAAAACGTGGTATCTGTCGGTAGTTTCAAACAAAAGAAAATACTTGATTTCAAAACGGACTCTAAACTATTGCTGCCCGTGGCTCTCGGAAGTATCGCGGGAGCCTTCATCGCCGTGGACATCAACGAAGAGATATTCAAAAAAGTCATTGCCGGACTGCTGATCATCATGTTTTTCATGTTACTCTTGAATCCGGATGCCTGGGTCAAAGCAAACGCGGACAAGGCAAAAATGAAAAGCCCTTGGCTACGCAACGTGATCTTTTTTCTCCTGGGAATTTACGGCGGATTCATCCAGATCGGTATTGGATTTTTCCTATTGGCAGGGTTGGTACTTGGATGTGGTTACGATCTGTTAAAAGCCAATGCCATAAAACTATTTATCGTACTATTCTACACGATTATCGCCCTGGCAATCTTTATTTGGAATGACCTCGTGGATCTTAAAGTCGGGCTTATCCTAGCCTGTGGCAACATGCTCGGGGCATGGCTGGGAGTACGTTTCAGCATCAAATGGGGAGCCAAATATATTCGGTATTTCCTACTCGTGGTACTCGTGATTGTAGCTGCACGCCTGCTTTTCAGTTAACCGATTTAAATAAACCATAACCTCGCGTGAAAACTTCCTAAAACGATCTCTCCATACAGGATTATTAGTTAACTTTGCAATCTAAATTTAACGATTATGGAAATAAAAATAGGACACTCATTCACACAAGAAATTACCGTGCAACATAAAGACACGGCTGCCGTTTACGGTTCTGGAAAATTGGAAGTATTTGCAACCCCCGCCATGGTCGGTTTAATGGAAAACACGGCGATCAAATGCCTGGAAGGAATGTTGGATGCAGACAGCGACACCGTGGGCATCGAAATCAACACCAAACACGTGAAAGCCACCGCTGTTGGCAAAAAAGTAACTTGCAAAGCCACCATCACCGAAGTGGACGGTCGCCGCATCCGTTTCTCCATCGAGGCATGGGATGAAACCGCCCCCATCGGCTCGGCCATCCACGACCGCTTTATCATCAACCCGGAGAAATTCATGAGCAAACTCAAATAATTTTAGATTTACTGATTTTAAATTTTAGATTCCAACTGCATCTATTCGATGCATTCATTAATCATAAATCGTAAATCATAAATCAAGAAATTAACATATTTAGTCATGTTTAAGCTAACTTCCCAATTCGAACCGACCGGGGATCAACCGGAAGCAATCAAGGAACTAACGCAAGGACTTCTGGATGAAGTCCCGGGACAGGTTTTGTTGGGAGTTACCGGATCGGGAAAGACGTTTACCATTGCCAACGTGATTCAAAAAGTGCAGCGTCCGACACTCATTCTCAGTCACAACAAGACGCTAGCCGCCCAGTTATACGGGGAATTCAAGGCATTCTTCCCCGAAAACGCGGTGGAATATTTCGTATCTTACTACGACTATTACCAGCCGGAAGCCTACCTGCCCACCACGAACACGTATATCGAGAAAGATCTTATGATCAACGATGAAATCGACAAATTGCGGTTACGCACCACGGCCTCCTTACTATCCGGACGCCGGGATGTGATCGTGATCTCGTCCGTTTCATGCCTTTACGGTATGGCAGACCCGACAGCTTTCGGCTCGAACATCATTCACTTGAAGCGGGGACTGAAAATTGGTCGGAACAAACTTTTACGCCAATTGATAGATGCCCTTTACGTGAATAACGAACTGGAATTCAAACGAGGCAGTTTCCGGGCAAAAGGAGAAACCGTGGACATCTTCCCGTCCATTGAAACTTTCGAGGGAATGGCTTATCGAATCGAGTTCTGGGATGACGAGATTGACCGGATCACATCATTCAGCCCACAGACCGGGAAAACGATTGATGAAATGGAAAATCTGAACATCTACCCCGCCAACCTGTTCGTCACGGACAAAGCCACGCTCGCGAAAGCCATTCATGACATAGAACACGACCTGGTAGTACAAGTTGATTTCTTAAACTCCATCGGCAAACATTTTGAAGCGAAACGACTGGATGAACGGGTAAAATATGACGTGGAAATGATTAGAGAACTCGGCTATTGTTCCGGCATCGAAAATTACTCCCGCTACTTCGACGGACGGGCAGCCGGCGTTCGCCCCTTCTGCCTGCTGGATTACTTCCCGCGGGATTTCCTGCTTGTCGTGGACGAGTCTCACGTGACCCTCCCGCAAGTGCGAGCCATGTACGGCGGCGACCATTCCCGCAAACAAACCCTCGTGGAATACGGGTTCCGTCTTCCGGCAGCCTTTGACAATCGTCCGCTTACGTTCGAAGAATTCGAAGCGAACACGGGGCAAACCATATACGTCAGTGCCACCCCGGCCGATTACGAATTGGAGAAATGCAACGGCGTAGTCGTGGAACAAATCATCCGCCCCACCGGAATCCTCGATCCGGAAATAGAAGTGGTTCCCAGCAAAAACCAGATAGACCACCTCATCAACGAGATACAAAAACGTATCGAGATCAACGAGAAAGTACTTGTTACCACGTTGACCAAACGTATGGCGGAGGAGCTAAGCAAATATTTAGACCGTATTCGCATCAAATGCCAATACATCCACTCCGACGTGGACACGCTGGAACGAGTACAGATCATCGAAAATTTACGTAAAGGAGTGATCGACGTGATCGTGGGAGTAAACTTATTGCGTGAAGGATTGGATATGCCCGAAGTTTCCCTTGTTGCCATCCTCGATGCCGACAAGGAAGGATTCCTACGCTCCACCCGTTCACTAATACAGACCTCGGGACGTGCCGCCCGTAACCTAAACGGTAAAGTCATCATGTATGCCGACACGATTACCCGCTCCATGCAGGAAACCATCGATGAAACCCGGTATCGTCGAGAGAAACAAATGGAATACAACCGTCAACACGGCATCACCCCTACCCAGATACGTAAAACCACGGAATCCGTGCTGAAAGAGACCTCCCGTGCTTACATCGAAGAAGAACACGTGAACATGGTTGCCGACCCCGTTACCGCTTACATGAGCAAACCGGAACTGGAAAAAATGCTGCAAAAAACAAAAGCGGCCATGCAAAAAGCCGCTAAAGAGATGGACTTTCTGGAAGCCGCCCGCCTTCGGGATGAAATGTTCAAATTGGAAGAAACCATTAAACGACTTCATTCCTAAAGACCTATTTTTTCAACACGAATAGTTGCCTGATAAGGGGGTGTTCGATCACGCCTAGAATACCATGGCGGTATTGCCAATGCATCAAACCCAGTTTCCAAACGACTATGAAACGAAGGCAACACGTCACTCATCTGCTTGTGTTGCCTTATCTCCCCCCACATACCTTCTGATTTCCCCTCGTCCTCCCACGTAAATTTTTATTACACAAAAATAGAGATTCACCAACAAAAATCATTACGGGTAGCGTATGACATTTCGTGCCAATCGCCATTGCATTGAACGATATCTCCACGGAGTGAAAAAGCTCCACCTCCTCTTCACTTCTCAAGGATTGTATCCAAGAAACGTTTCTATCATATCATGTATCTCAACTAATTGCCTTAACGGGAGATCTCGCAACAACTTCTCCCCGACCGCAATACTGCAAGCCTGTTTTATCTTACAGGCGGATTGCAATTCCTTAATTTCATTGATCTGGGCAGCATGATACTCCATCCATTTCTCGACAAAAGAAGTTTCCCCAGACAACTTCACCATCAATTCAATAAAGCGTGAAGCCAACACTCTCTCGTGCTTACCCATCAAAGGAGAATCGATATACCCTTGAAAAAACACGTTTGCCAACTTCATCCAGGGAAGTTTCAAATAATCCAAGAGTTGTTTTATTTCATCCATATCATATAGTAAACCTCTCAACAAATTTTCTTCATTTTCCTCCATCAACTTATGCCTCCGGCATCTTCTCACCACTTGTGATTTTATCAAATAATAATCTTTCAGTGACATACCTTGTTGCTTTCCCGACATCCCGTCAGAAAAAACACCTTCACTCCTTTCGTTCACGATCGCAATGCATTAAACTCATTATCTCGTAAAGCGATCAAAGCTTCAACTTCTTGCCGCTGTTCTTGATAGTGACGTGTTGTCCCCATGATTAACGCCTCTTTTTTAGCAAAGAATTTCATTCTCTTTATCAACTCTGTCATTAGATTGGATAAACGTTTCCGTTTCCCTTTTTCCTCTTCCAAAACAATATAGTGCATAAAACTACCGTACAGTACCGGTATACAAGCCTCCCATGGAAACTGCAATTCTCGCAACAAAGCCTCGACAATCCGCAAGTGCTTTTTCATAAAACCTAAAGCATCCTCTTCCTCCTGTCCAAAAAATGCCATCAAACGTTTCGCTTCTTCAACATAATAATCTTTCAATCGCTCAACGTCTTTTACCGTCAGATCAGCAAGTATATCCTTCAGCGGAGACGTAGAAGAATCACCTTTTTCAATACCATTCATAATGGAAAATTTAAAATTAAGATAGATAAAAATGGCTCTATCCTTACCATTTATGACAAACATATTCCTTCCTCATGACAATGAATTTATCATTGCCCGATGCGTTATTTTCTGTATATTTACACGGCCTTAACCGGCTAAGACTTTACAAACATACAAAATATTTCGCCATAATGTCACAAGAAATACAAAATATTTCGCCAATAAAACAAAGAATTTTGCAATTTATAGCAGAATTAGGAAGAAGTAAAAGGGAATTTTACTCATTAACCGGTATATCACGGGGGACTTTAGAAAGTAAAACTGGTATTACAGAAGACACGTTAACGAAACTTTTCACAGCATTCCCCGACCTGTCACCTATCTGGGTTTTTACCGGGAAAGGAGAAAAACTTCAATCTCAACAAAATGAAACATCTCCACTTTTTACAGTAAACGAAAATATTGAAGATAAACTTCTTAACATTATAGCTCAAAAAGACTCTGAAATAAAAGCACTTGCAGAAGAAATAGGAAAACTCAAACAAGAAATAATACAATTAAAAGAGCTCCTGCTAAAATAATTCTTGCGCATGATCTCATAATTCAGAGTATTCTAATTTTTCCTTCCATTTTTCCACATTAAAAGAGAAATGTTCCCTTATACAAAGTCCCCCTTCAACTTATATCATCTGATTAAAAAGAAAGAATAATTGACAACATTCCTTCTTGATAGTCAGTATTTTTAGTAATTTTGCAAAAAGGGAACAAATACATGAATGAAAATCAAAATATAGAGTGGAAAGAGAATTGGCGTGACGAGTACCTAAAATGGATATGCGGCTTTACTAATGCCATAGGCGGTAGGCTATATATAGGTATGGACGATCAGGGTAAAATAGTAGGAGTAACTGATGCTAAAAAGTTACTAGAAGATATTCCTAACAAAGTTCGCAATATACTAGGGATTATAGTTGATGTAAATCTGTTAGAAGAAAATGGATTAGAATATATTGAAATCATTGTACCACCTTATCCTAATCCCATAAATTATAAAGGCCAGTACCACTACCGAAGTGGTAGTACAAAACAAGAGTTAAAAGGTGCTGCATTGAACCGATTTATCCTACAACGCACAGGAAAATACTGGGATGAATACCCCATAGAAAGGGCTAAAATAGAGGATTTATCCATTACTGCTTTAAACCGATTCCGTAAGGAAGCTGCAAGAAGTGGACGTGTAGATCCAGATGTATTGAATGATACTACCGAAAAATTACTTTACGACTTACGCTTAATCGATGAAGAAACAAGACAACTAAATCGTGCAGCAGTATTACTGTTTCATTCCGATCCAGAAAGATTTATACATGGTGCATATATAAAGATAGGTTTCTTTAAAGATGACAAAGGGAATTTGGCTTTTCAAGACGAAGTCCACGGCTCCTTAATGGAACAGATAGACAAAGCAATGGACTTGATAAAAACCAAATACTTAATATATAGTATTTCATACGAAGGAATTTCTAGACGTGAAACTCCACAATTCCCACTTGAAGCATTACGAGAATCATTACTAAATTGTATCGCACATAAGGATTATGCTGATGCAACACCCACGCAAATAAGTGTATTTCCTAACCATATTACTTTTTGGAACGCAGGACGTTTACCAGAGGACTGGACCATCAAACGACTTTTTGAAAATCATCCATCCCGTCCATATAACCAAACTATTGCAAATACTCTTTTCAGAAGCGGAGATATTGAAAGTTGGGGACGCGGTTATAAACGTATTTTGGAAGCGACCAATACTTATAAATTACTCCCACCTAAATTAGAAATGATCAGTGGCTTAATGATTACTTATTATACAGACGTACGTTCGCAATTATTAGCACAAGAAGTAGATGAAAGATATATTCCCGTTATTGAATATGTAGTAAAAAATGGAAGTATAACGAATTCGGATTTACAAAATATTTTAGGAGTAAGTAAAGCTACAGCCTCACGTATACTCCAACAATTAACAGATTGGTTGGATATGCAGGGAACAACAGGAAAAGGTACTTATTATACTGTAAAGGGCTCACAATGGGCTCATAAATGAACTAATTTCACAAGACAATCCCATCAGTTAATTGTATTTCAATACATTCCAAAATTCAAAAAGGGCTCACAATGGGCTCATGAAAATTATCCTATTCTTAATTCCGTTGGATATAGAAACAACTATACATCCAAAAGGGAAGTCTCCTTAACGTTGACTCCCCACAAGAACCGGATAGATATATTGATTACTTGAAACAACAATCCAACTTTATCACTTCCCATCTGATGATTTAGGTAGCACCACATTCGTAATCCGCCCCACGGAAGCCAAATTCCCGAATTCATCCGTCACGTTGACAGCTACCACGTGCGTACGATGGCCTTTATGAATGAATTCCGCACGACCGATCACGTATTTTCCTTGTGCTTTTCGAACATGATTGGCATTAATCTCAATTCCAAACACGTGATTCTCTTCCAAATTCTCCCCGATGTAAGTCAACCCGCTTCCCACGGTTTCCACTAACGCCATAATTGCTCCACCATGCAACAAATTTCCGGGACGCATTGTCCGTTCGTCAATAGGCATTTTTGCCTCCAACCAATTTTCCCCGACACCGGTAAATTCAATACCCAAACTCGCCATTAACGTTCCCCGACTCTCCCGGTTCATTCGTTCTATTATTGCTGAACTATCCATGTTAATTTATTGATTTATGATTTCCGATTTATGATTTTTCTCCCACACAAAGCTTTTTTATGCTAAACTCTACATTTTAAATTTTACATTCTTTTTATTCTGTTTCTTCGGGTTGGCGGGAAACCACCCTTTACGCACTCGCTCTTTCTGCTCGAAAATCTCCTTGATCGTCCAGAAAGAAGAAAAGGAAAACACGCCCAGTAAGGAAGACCATAGCACGTTCGTCACCCACAAAGCTGCCACGGTTCCAATGATTCCCAAAACAAGGAAAATCCACCAGCAACCCGTCCCCCAGTAATATTCCGCTTTGATCACCACGGGATGAAATAATCCGATTATCAGAAACGTGCAAATCCCGATAATCAGTCCTGTCAAATTATACGTTTCAATAAGTTCCATAGACTATTTTTAGATTGATGCAAATGTACAAATATTCCAAAACTCTATTTCATTTCACCAAAATATTCCTACTTTTGTACATAGACTACGGGAAAAGAAGTAAACAAGTTATATCAAATCATAAATTGTTTATATTCCTTATCGTAAATCACTAATTATAAATGAATATGGCATCATTAAAAGAAGGAGATAAAGCCCCTTGCTTCGAGGGTATAAATCAGGACGGGAAAAAAATCACGCTGGATGATTTTAAAGGTAAAAAATTAATCCTCTATTTTTACCCGAAAGATAACACGTCGGGATGCACGGCTGAAGCATGTAGTCTGAATGACGGTTATTCTTCCCTCACGGAGAAAGGGTTTGAAGTGGTTGGTGTCAGCCCCGATTCGGCAAATTCACATTTGAAATTTATCGCCAAATATAACCTGGCATTTAACCTGATTGCCGATACCGAGAAAAAGATACTGGAAGCATACGGTGTGTGGGCTGAAAAAAAATTATACGGGAGGACTTACATGGGAGTCGTGCGTACCACTTTTGTGATTGACGAAAACGGTATCATTGAAAAAGTGATCGCGAAGGTAAACACGAAGGATCACGCGAAACAAATCCTCGAACAATTAAAAATGGAAAATTGACAATCTAAAATCGTAAATCATAAATCTAAAATAAATTAATTATGGCAAACACAGAAACCAATCAAGACAAGTTAAAAGCACTTCAACTTACCCTTGACAAAATTGAAAAGAATTTCGGTAAGGGGAGTGTCATGAAACTTGGAGATAATGTCGTGGAAGATGTTGCGGTCATCCCTTCCGGCTCTATCGGATTAGACAGGGCGTTAGGCGTGGGAGGATACCCGAAAGGCCGTGTCATTGAAATATTCGGTCCCGAATCTTCCGGTAAAACTACCCTGGCAATTCATGCCATTGCCGAGGCCCAGAAACAAGGCGGTATCGCCGCTATCATTGACGCGGAGCACGCTTTCGACCGCTCGTATGCCGAGAAACTGGGTGTTGACGTGAATAACTTATTTATATCACAACCGGATAATGGGGAACAAGCCCTCGAAATTGCAGAGCAACTCATCCGCTCTGCCGCTATTGATATCATCGTGATCGACTCCGTGGCAGCCCTTACGCCCAAAGCCGAGATCGAGGGAGACATGGGTGATAGCGTGATGGGATTACAAGCCCGCTTGATGTCACAAGCTCTACGTAAATTGACAGGAACGATCAGTAAAACCAATACCTGCTGTATTTTCATCAACCAGTTGCGCGATAAAATCGGTGTCATGTTCGGTAACCCCGAAACCACCACGGGTGGTAACGCCTTGAAATTTTACGCGTCCGTACGTCTGGATATCCGTCGCGTGGGACAAATCAAAGACGGAGAGGAGATTTACGGTAACCACACCCGCGTGAAGGTGGTGAAAAACAAAGTTGCCCCTCCATTCAAGAAAGCCGAATTCGACATCATGTACGGGGAAGGAATTTCCCGCTCCGGAGAAATTGTTGACTTGGGCGTTGAATACAACGTGATCAAGAAGAGCGGTAGCTGGTTCTCTTACGGGGAAAGTAAACTGGGACAAGGACGGGAAACCGTGAAACAATTGGTTATGGATAACCCGGAGTTAGCAGAAGAGCTTACCCAAAAGATCGTGGAAGCCATGGAAAATGGCGTACAACCGACAACAAAATAAGAAAATCGTGTAATAAAAACAGCTAAAATTACAATGAAGAATTATTTATGTTCTGCATTCATCTTGTTGGCAATGGTGTCGTGTGACAGCAAGAAAGAAGCAGTAAAACCAAGTTATAAAACACCGGATATGAAACTAGCATCCGACGTGATGACTCCCGAGGTGTTATGGTCATTTGGTAGAATCGGTGGCGTAAGTGTATCCCCCGATCAGAAAACACTCTTGTATGACGTGACTTATTTCAACAAGGAAGAAGATCGCTCGTACAGTGATATCTACGTGATGAACTTAGCCGACGGGAAATCCAAACAATTAACAGACACGGATTACAAAGAATTCGGAGAGACCTGGACTTCCGATGGTAAAATCGCTTTCATGTCCAGCAAATCCGGTTCCGTACAATTATGGGAGATGAATGCCGATGGTAGCGGGCTTACCCAGTTAACCAATGTTGAAGGTGGCATCGGGGGATTTATTTTCTCTCCGGACAAGTCCAAACTTCTTTTCCTGAAAGACGTGAAATTAGAACAAGATGTTCATGATTTACACCCCGATCTTCCGAAGGCAAATGCCCGTTTGATTGATGGCCAAGTTTACCGTCATTGGAATGACTGGGTGGAAGCTTACACGCATCCTTTCGTGGCTGACTATATCCCCGGACAAATGGTAACCACGGGAAAAGACATCATGGAAGGTGAAAAATGGGAATCTCCCGTTCGGCCTTGGGGTGGAACCGAACAACTCGTTTGGACGAAAGACGGCAAGGGGGTAATCTACATGGCCCGTAAAAAAGAAGGCATTGCTTACATGAGTTCCACGAACACGGATCTATACCTGTACGATTTGAATTCCGGTAAAACCACGAATCTCACGGAAGGGATGATGGGATACGACCAAAACCAGGTGATCTCTCCCAACGGGGAACTCATGGCATGGGAAAGCATGGAACGTGACGGTTACGAAGCCGACAAAATCCGTCTGTTCGTGATGAATTTGAAAACCGGAGAGAAAAAAGAGTACACGAAAGATTTCGATCAAAATGTCGGAGGCCTGGCTTGGGCAGATGATAATACGATCTATTTTATCTCGGATTATCACGCCACGGATGAAATTTACAAGTTGACCTTAAATGACGGGAAGATCGAGAAACTCACGGAAGGTGTACACAACTACACGTCTGTTACCCCTGTAAACGATTATCTGATCGCCACGAAAGTATCCATGAGCAAACCCGCCGAAATCTACAAAGTAGACCCCACCACGGGCAAAGACACGGAATTATCTTTCGTGAACAAAGGAATTTTGGATCAATTAACCATGGGTAAGGTTGAATCCCGCTGGATCAAGACCACGGATAACAAGCAGATGTTAACGTGGGTTATTTATCCTCCTCATTTCGACCCGAACAAAAAATACCCGGCAATTCTGTATTGCGAGGGAGGCCCGCAAAGTACCGTGAGCCAGTTCTGGAGTTATCGCTGGAATTTCCAAATGATGGCTGCCAACGGTTACATCATCGTTGCCCCGAATCGTCGCGGTCTACCGGGATTCGGACAGGAGTGGAATGAACAAATCAGTGGAGACTACCCCGGACAAAATATCAAGGACTACCTCTCTGCTATCGACGAGGTGAAGCAGGAACCTTATATCGATGAAAACCGTTTGGGTTGCGTGGGAGCTTCTTATGGCGGTTTCTCCGTGTATTTCCTTGCCGGACATCATGACAAACGCTTCAAAGCATTCATCGCCCATTGCGGAATTTTTAACATGGAGATGCAGTACTACAACACCGAAGAGATGTGGTTCGCCAATTGGGATATGGGTGGTGCCCCGTGGGAAAAGAACAACAAGGTGGCTCAACGCACGTTTGACAATTCCCCGCACAAATTTGTCGGAGAATGGGATACCCCTATTCTGGTTATCCACGGACAGAAAGATTTCCGTATCGATGCTTCTCAAGGCATGGGAGCTTTCAATGCCGCCCGTATGCGTGGCATCCCGGCACAGTACTTATACTTCCCGGAAGAATGTCACTGGGTGCTCGGCTGCCAGAACGGGATCTTGTGGCAACGTACTTTCGCTGCTTGGTTGGATAAGTGGTTGAAGTAAAGCAAGAGAACGATATACAAAAAAAAACGGTCAAAAAATTTTGACCGTTTTTTTATATCAAACACTTTTATTCTAAGCTACAATCTTCATTTCTTGAATTAAATTATGAGCTCGCGCAAACTTATCAATAATAAATAACACATAACGAATATCCAAACTGATACAACGTTGTAAGTTTTCTTCAAAATTCAAATCCCCAGACATAGCTTCATAATTCCCATCAAAAGCAACACCTACTAGTTCTCCATCGCCATTTATAACGGGAGAACCGGAATTTCCACCAGTAATATCATTATTGGTAATAAAGCAAACATTTATATTCTCTTTTCCATAAGGAGCGAAATCCTTAGCCAAATACAAATCTTTCAATTTGTCAGGTACTTCGTATTCACCATCCAGAGAGTTCTCCTTCTCAAAGACACCACTTAATGTTGTATAATAATCATAATACACCCCATCCCGCGGAACGTAACCGCACACTTTACCATAAGTTAAACGAATCGTAAAATTAGCATCGGGAGCCCACATTTTTTCCGAATGTTGAAGCAACATACCTTTTACAAGTAGACGAGATCCTTTAGAAATCATTTCATAAGAATCGGAAGGTACCGCTGCCAATTTATCAAAAAGGGCACTTAAGGAAATGGCAATTCTATAACATAGGTCATTCTCTAATTTTATTGCATCCGGATGTTCGATGAATTTATTGAATTTTACTTCATCCATGAACATGGAATTTTTTTTCAAATCCTGACCAAAACGTTCGAAGTTTCCTTTATACTTTTGATTGATCCATTCAATAATATCAGGGTACATCGCTGGTTCGACTTCTGTTGCATACAATTTTAACATGCTAGCAGTTAGATTTGCATCTACATCGCCATTAAAATCATTGAAAAAATCATGCGAAGCTTCCTTTAAAGTAGAAAGAGTTTTTGCATATTTCTTATCTCGGCGAGGAGTATTGCAAAGTTCCGCCAAAAGATCGCTGGCACGATAAGCAAATGCAGTAGCCTCTCCCCCTTGCAACAAGGCATTAATTGCATACTGTTGTACCCTGGAAAAATCTTTCGTTTTTTCTATTCCCATCCGAATCCAATCAAGCACATGACCATATAGAGCTTCTCTCTGGGGGTCAGCATGAACCCATTCTGTAAAATCTTTTTCAAGTTGTTCTTTTTCGTGAATCAATTGCAATTTTTCTACCGCTTTATTTTGGGCATCGACATATTTCCATGCATTAGCACTCGTTGCATATTTCGCTGCATACTGAATTTTTGTTTTAGGGTCCTTATCCATTCCCTCTTTCATGATACGCAGTTTTTCTTTTCCTACATTGTACACAACAGCGTTATCATCCATTACAGATCTCAATCCATAGCTAGTCAAAAAGCGATTAGTCATTCCCGGAAAACCCAAAATCATTGTAAAATCATTTTTTTGCACTCCTTTCAAAGAAATTGGAAGAGAATGCTTGGGTCTCAATGGAATATTTTTTGGAGAATAGGATGCCGGTTCCCCTTCTGGATTCGTATAAATACGAAACATGGAGAAATCTCCCGTATGACGAGGCCACACCCAATTATCAGATTCTCCTCCAAATTTTCCGATACTTTGAGGTGGTACTCCAACTAGACGAACATCACGATAAATTTTATATACAAATAAAAAGAACTGATTCCCATTGAACATACTCTGCACTTGGGCAGATAGATTCGTGCCCCGAGTTACTTGTTCTACAATTTGTTGTTGTATGGATTCTATGGTTTGTCCTCGCTCTTTTTCACTCATATTATCATTTAAATAACGGTTTACAAGTTCAGAGACATCTTCAATTCCTTCCAAAATAGAAGCTGTCAATCCAGGGTTCGTTAATTCTTCTTGAAAATTGCGAGCCCAAAAACCATCGTTCAAATAATTGTGTTCTAAGGTCGAATGTTTTTGGACATAAGGTAATCCACAATGGTGATTCGTGAGCATTAATCCTTGCTCCGAAATTATCTCTCCCGTACAAAAACATTGAAAAGGTTGCTCTTCGGTACCCAATCCAACAATAGCATCTTTCAAGCTCGAATGGTTTATCGAATAAATATCTTCTGCCGATAATTTACATCCCATATCTTGCATGGTTGCAATATTTTTATTCAACAGAGATAACAGCCATTTCCCCTCGTCTGCTCGAACAATAAGAACAGAAAATAGAAATAACAACACAATAAAACTTTTTTTCATACGCTCTTTACTTTACAATAATGGTAAAAATATCTCTCAATTCTCGCTCGTAGCCTGGCCCTTTAAAGTGAAGCGAAATTTTATAATGCCCTTCTGGAATATCATGACGACAAGGAACGGTCAACATACCATTACTTCTCACGGTTAAGTGCTGCAACATTTTATCAGCATTTCCATCATCGGAAATCACATCCGTTATCGTCACGATAATCGGATTCGTGCCTTCCACCCCTTGTATGGCAGTACTTACCCAAGGAATATCCAATCTATCACGATCATAGTCAGGTCCCTTCACCAATATTGTTTCATAAATATTTTGAGAATACAAAAACTCCCGCCATTGTTCTTTCGTGTAGTACTTATACGCCCAATCATTCCACTCTCCATCATAATATTGCGTCCAAATAGGATTAGGAGCCTCCACGGAGGCCGTGTCTAAATTCATCTTCACAACCATGCTATCCGGCAAATAGCCAGCATCTTCTATAAAAAGATACCCTTCCGGTATGTCATGACAGGATAACAACACGCATACTGTCATAATACAATATATTATTCCTTTCATTTTTTTATTTTTATAAAGTCCATCCTAATTTATAGTTATAATTCAATGCATGCACAACTCCGTTCAAAGGTTGTATATCCGGAGAAGACAATGGTATCTGCCAGTCATTTCTCAATGACCACAAACTCATGGACACCGGCCCGGCATCGGGTACTCCGGAATAATCTGATTTTTCAAGGTAGAAACGGACTTTATTTCCACCTAACATAGTTATGTCCGTACAACCATCTTGTAGAGGATCGTTCACATTATAATCCAAATTGCGATATTGAATATCTTTTTTCAATATCTTTCCTTTCGCCACGTGTTGTAACACCATCATCCGACACAAGCTAGCACTTATTTGCTGTACACTGTCATATTGTCTATCATACAAATAACGTTCCACAGACATGCTCGGAATTCCTAGAAAAGTTATTTCAGGCAGAGAATCTACTCTTCCTTCAAACAAATCAGTTAATCCCGCTTGCTCGATTAATTGCACGGTATATTTCCATTCATAATCATTCCCGCGTAAATAATCCATAATAGAGCAATCGTGATAAGGGCTACATATTCCAGTGTCTATCACCGTTTGTTTGGTACATGCAAAAGCCAAATAAATTATACTAAGAATAAATATTAATTTTTTCATACCTTTTCTTTCTAATGTTATTGTTCATATTTTTGCCAATAGGTGTTTTGACGCAATCTTGGATTATAAACAAAGGCAAAAGTATTAATCGCCCAAAACAAACAACCATCAACATAGTCTTGATCTGACGCTAAGCGGAATCCTCTTCCTAGCATGCTTCGTACATAGTTATTTCGAACAATATCGAGATAGCGATAACCTTCAAATATCAATTCTTTTTCTCTTTCTTTAAATATCGTCATACGTAAATCTCCCCCATGTTCCGAAGCATTATAAAGAGGGGCATTTGCTCGTTTTCGAATTTCGTTTAAATCAGCAATCGCTAACTCCGTTTTATTTAGGCGAGCTCGACATTCTGCTCGTAACAAATAAATGTCTGCTAAACGCCACCAGATTCTATTCTGATCTATATGTAAAAATTTTCCAATTTGAGAACCGCTAGTCACCAATGCAACTTTACGCCATTTGTACGGATAAGCAAAACCTCCCGTCACGGATACTGAATCCGGGTGAGACATCTCATCAAAAGCATAAAAATAAGCATCTCTTCGTAAATCTCCGCTCTCATACATTCTTTTCACGGTTTCTGCATAAATTCGAACAGTTGCCGTTTGTACATCTTTTTTACCAATATCCATCATCGGCCAAGTTTGAAATAACGTTGCATTATCCTGCAACGGATTCCAACCGGTCATATCAAATTCATCCCAAAAGCCGATATATTGGCTTTCGTATAAACTTTCTTTACTTTCTCCTACTAAAACACTCGTACACACCTCTTCCGGAGTTGTCGCTAATTGATAAACACCTTTTGCCTGCCCACTTTCTGAACCGATAATTGCCGTACAAGCTGCTTCAGCCTTTTTCCATAACTCGTTTTCATCATAATTACGCTCGGACGGTTGTGCGAACCATTTACAACCCGCTTTCCATGATGTCAATAGGGCTAATACGGTGTTGGCTGCACCTTTACAGGGAGCCGATTTATAGCGAGCTGCTTCTCCATTTGCCGTTGTAACTTTATCAAAATCAGGCAATAGAGCAGCAGCTTTTTCTGCCAAATCAATAGCATGATCGGCAACTTCCGTCCAATATGATTTCGCTTGACTATCCATCGGAACATTTTCATCAACTAACACACAATCTCCCCAATATTGAATTAATTCCAAGTATGCAAATGCTTTATAAAAGTAGGCTGCCCCTCGATAGTAATTCTTACGGGTATCAGGCATTTGAATCTCATCCACGTAATGCAAAACAACATTTGCTCCTGCAATAATTTCATAATGGTCATTCCATGATTGCTTGGGAGCATACGAGTATTCAAAATTTCGAGCAACGACGGCCTCTGTCGTATCGCACATAATGCCTCGAACAATCATACCCCATTGCCCAACTCCAAGATTTTGTCTAATGTTATACTGTATGCTATTCAACGTGCTCTCCAAATCCAATTCTGATTCCAATCCGTTTTCAAAAGTCACTGAATTTTCCGGATCCATCTCCAACATATCACTACAATTCATTAGTGATAACGATAAACACAATATTAATAGTAGTTTCCGTATCATTGTCATTTAAAATTTCACAGTTACACCTAATGTAAATTTACGAGCCAAAGGGTAATTTCGTCCTCCATCGTAACCTGTACGAATATTTACAGTTTCCGGATCAAGTCCCGAATAATTCGAAAATGTCAACAAATTTTCGCCACTCGCAAAGAAACGTATTTGTCTTAAACCGATTTTAGACATCCAATCACGAGGTAAGCTATATCCTACCGTTAGGGTTTTCAATTTCAACCAATTTACTTTTTCAACATCTCGGTCTACGGCCTCCATCCTTCCCCCAAAGGGATAATCGGCTTGATCTCCCGGTTTTGACCAAAAAGAAACTTTATTCACATCAAACAAGAGTGGAGCTTCATTCATGTTCAACGAGGTAATTTTCACCGCATTGATCATGTGGCGTCCGACTTGATAGGCCATAGATAAATTAACATCAAAATTTTTCCATTTAAATTCGCTAACAATTCCACCGTATAACACGGCTAACGCACTTCCGGCATAAACAAGATCCTCGGAATCAATCACACCGTCACCATTCATATCAATGTATTTATAATCACCGGGTTTCAAATAAAACTGAGGACTTCCCTCGTTCAGATAAGCTTTATACCCATCTGCTCGCCAATAGGCAGGAATATCTTCTTGATAATCAATAAATCCATTCGTTTTTGCCACTTGAATATCATTAATACTACGTCCTATAACACCTATATCATCTCGTCCAGAAGCCGTGGATCGGAGTCTATTCCAATTTCGCGCAGCATTTACACTAATTTTCCAATATAAATCAGGTCGACGAAAAATTTCATATTTTACTAATAATTCCAAGCCCTCATTGGAGAGAGAGGCCGCATTTCTCCACTGCTTAACAAATCCAGATACAGCACCAGCACTGGGCAAAACCACGGCAGCTAACATTCTATTGGTATAACGATAATAGTAATCCACAACTACACCCAACCTGGAATCAAAGAGATCCAGATCTAATCCAAAATCATATTGATCCGTTTGTTCCCAAGAAAGGTCATCATTATACAATCCTTCTTTATAATTGGGCTGTAAAGAAGAAGCTCCCTCGGAAGGATTGCCAACCTCCAAAATACCTTGAGCTAAATAACAATAATCAAAATCCATCCCTGATCGTCCCCAACTAGCACGAAGTTTTCCAAATGACAACCAATGCGCTTGGGAAGTCAAAAAATTCTCTTCCGAAAAAGTCCAAGCTCCTGCCACCGAAGGGAAAAATCCCCATTTATTGTTCTTTCCAAAAGTAGAACTTCCATCACTTCGAAAACTCAAAGAAAACAGGTATTTCTTCAAATAATTATATTCCGCACGAAAAAAGTAAGACAATAACAACTTTTCCTGCATGTCTGACGAGTACTCTTTGAAAGCGAAATAACGCGTATAATTCCCCGATACCTCTGTTCCCAAAGAAGGCAAAGAAGCGGGTGCATAATAAATCTTGTCGCTGGGGGAATTTTGGGCATATCCCATGTTATTCTCCAACTGATCGTATTGACAAGAAAAACCTGCCAACAAGTTCACGTTGTGTGTTTCATTAAAACTTTTTTTATAGGTCAAGGTATTCTCATTCAATGCCATCAAGTTGATTCCCGTTTCACCTGTACTTTTTGAATATCCTTTGGAACTCAATGTTGAGGGTTCAAAGTAGTTTCGACGATTTATCATATAGTCAGCCGCACCTGAAGTACTGAATGACAAACCGTTCATAATATCGTACGTTAATCGAAAATTAGCACGCAAGCGTACAGAGCGATTTTTATCTTTCGTCCCATTCAATTTTTCCAACACATCATTCCAAACAGCACTTCCTTTTCCTGGATTTAAAGAACTCATTTCAAATGGATTTCCGGGTACCACTTCTATCTGATTATTGCTGTGATCTCCCCTTCTTCGATTAGCAAGAGATGCATTAAATTGCATGTCAACACTCAATTTTTTCACGGGTCTTACAGTCATCGAAGAGTTCAAATCTACACGTGAATAGCCGGTTCCACGCAACACACCACTTTCATCATAATACCCTAATCCAATACTATAATTCATCCGTTCAGAACCTGCATACGTCTGAATATTAGCATTTGTCACTCGTCCCGTGTGGTAATATACGGGAAAGAAATTTGTAGCATTATTATAAAAATCATTCAAACTATCTTGCAAAATGCCTCCACCATTAAAACGATTACCGGCAGGGTTCGGAATCCAGTTGGCATCATATTTACTATCATTCATGTGGTTGTATGCATCTTTGTTTGAGGTCGGGTATATGTAAGACATCGTATTTTCATCCCGATAAGCACGCATACTTCCCCATCGCTGCTGATACAAACGCAATATTCGTTCTTCACGTCCAATCGTTACAGTTGGTAATTCTGGAAGTACCGACCACGTTTGAGAAAAATTAGCAGAAAAGGTGGCATCTTGTCCTTTTTTTCCTTTCTTCGTGGTTACAATAATCACACCATTAGCAGCTCGCGAACCATAAATTGAAGCGGCAGAAGCATCTTTCAAAACTTGAACCGATTCAATCATATCCGGATTCAAATCTGCCAATGTATTCGTTCCTGTCACCGGAGATGTAAACGAATTCATCGGTACACCATCCACAACCCACAACGGATTCGAGAATCTTCGATAAAGATCCTGATCTAGTGAATTATAACCTCGAATTACAATGGAGGTACCACCCGCTCCTGGAGCTCCTGACATGTTAGTTACATCTAACCCAGCTACTCGCCCTTGCAATAAATTTGCCACACTTGGAGATGGTATTCCTTCCAATTCTTTTGCTTTTACCACAGAAATAGAACCCGTTGCTTCTCGTTTGGTCGTTGAACCATATGCCACGACAACAGTTTCATCCAATGCCTGTATATCTTCTTCCATCACGATATGCAGAGAAGTACTATTGGTTTCCGTGAAATTAATCTTTTGAGGTTTAAAACCTACAAAAGAAAATTCGAGCACACCCTCTTTCACCGGCAATGTCAATTTAAACATTCCTTGGGAATCGGTTGCTGTCCCAATATTCATTTTTTCCAACTTCACAGTTACTCCCGGCAGCGGTTGTTTTTTGTTATCTACAACCACACCCTTGACAACATATCCAACTACTTGGGGAACATTTTTTCTAATTATAACGGTACTATCTTCTAGTACGAAATTAAAACCTTTTGTTCCTACCACCTCTTGAAGTACCTCCTTTAAAGTCGCATCTTTTTTCAAAATTGTTATGGGCTCAACTGCAGCCAATGCTTTGTCGTTATAGAAAAAAGAGCATCCTGTTTGCCGTTTTACTTCTTTGACAAATTCTGCCATAGAAGCATTTTTAAGATTTAATGTAATTTTCTTTGTTTGTACCTGTCCCACGGCAGAAGTTATCCATCCGCAGAAGAAAAAAACAGTCAAGGTACAAAGCCATTTAATTTTTTTTAGCTTACCCTCAAATAATAAAGGGTGTAATTGTCCATTTTTTTTCATAGATTTGTAATTCTAATTAATTGAATATTTAAGAATTGGGATTCGAGGTGTGCCACCACCTCCATCCCTTTTTTATTTACGGATTGGAAACTATGATATTCTTACCTTGTATCAAGAATTTCACGTCATCTGTTAGTCCGATCATTTTCAATAATTTATCAATTTGATCGTATCTTTTTATCTCCCCCGAAAAAGAAACCTCTTTTAATGATTCATCTTGCCAACAGATGTTCATATCATACATACGGGCTAATGTGTTGAGAATATATTCTAACGAACTGCTTTTGAAAATAAATTTACCTTCCCGCCAACTACAATAAAGGTCTGTGTCAACGATTCGTTTTTCCATTTTCCCATTCATTTTATCCACAATCACTTGTTCTCCAGGGGATAGTAATAAGTTTTGAGCTGTCACACTCGATTGTACACTAATATTACCTGAAACCAAGGTTACTTGATCCTCTTTTTCATCTGGATACGCTTTCACGTCAAACGATGTTCCCAACACAACCACCTCATTGTTAGGCATAACTACTTTAAAAGGCATAACGGAGTCTTTAGCTACTTCCAAAAAAGCCTCTCCTTTAATAAAAATTTTTCTTTCGTTACCCACAAATTTCACCGGAAAACGGACTTCGGTATCTGCATTTACCCATATTTTTGTTCCATCGCTCAACGTGAGAAAAAATTCTTCTCCACGAGGAACCCGAAGCTGATGGTAAATCTCCTCGTTTCTCTCTGAACCTTGCAACATATAATTCATTGCATTTTTTTCAACCCTCGCAACTGTAATGTTGTTATCGGTAATTTCACTTACACCAGGTTCATCCAACATAATCTTTTTTCCCGAAGCCAGTTCCAGCACTAGTCGTTCTGTTTGTTTCGAAGAATCCGCTTTTACAATCCTCATTTGCAATGATTCATCATTTACGCGTGAAAAATAAAATATGCTTAAAGCTACCGAAAACAAGACTATCGCCACTGCCGCTATCGATTTCCAATGCAAAATTTTTCTGTTCCTATTTTGTACTCCTTCTATCTTTCTATACGCTTTCTTCTCATCAATATCTTCTAATGAAAAAGCAGGATGGATGGCATCATACAAATTTTTACATTTAAAGAAATGCCGCAAATGGTTTTCATCTTCCATGAGCCATTGATCTAATCGTTCAAGTTCTTCCAGAGTCACTTCTGAAGCAAGAAAACGAGTAATTAATTCATCTATATTACAATTTTCCATATTTCTTTACAGTTTCTACTATAAAGACGAATCAAGAAAGAAAAACCGCAAGAATTTTAGAAAAAAATCAGGAAAGTAAAAAAAGTACGACTAGTATAAAGTATTCTTTCAATTGTTGCTTTAATATTTTCAAAGACTCCGCAATTCTTAATTCTACGGTTCGAAGGGGAATATTGAGCTCTTTCGCAATTTGTGCTTGTTTTATGCCTTGCATGCGATTCATTTCAAAACACTTGCGCTGTTCGGAGGTAAGATAAATAAGAGCCTCTTGTAAACGAACATTCAATTCCGAATACAATATGTATTCTTCCGTTTCCAATGTAACATCAGTTTGAAATAAAGATTTTAATCCGAAATATTTATTCTTAACATTTTGATGGCGCAATTCATCAAGGCAACTATTCTGTACAGATTTTAGCAAAAATGCTTTCAAAGAAGAGATTTTAGATGCATCTTTACGCCCGGTCCAAAGTTTAATAAATACCTCTTGAACAATGTCCTCACTTTCTGTTATATTTTTCACATAACTACCGGCAAACAAAACAAGATCTTTATAATAATAGTGAAAAAGTTCCGCAAAAGCCCGACTACTTCCTTGGCTCAATTTCAACAACAAATTTTGTTCGTTTATCTCCATGTTATCTTACAATCAAAATATTCTCGGCATCCAAAAATAATGAGAATATGGTATAATTCCTATTTTAGGAAGAAAAATGATAGCATTCTTTCCTTTTAAACATTTCACTCGTATCTAACGCAATAAAATAATGGCCGATAAAATATCGACCATTATTTATATTAAATTTAAATTACCTTTATCTTTTTCAGATGCGGGAAACATCCCTTCATTCTGTCATTTCTTTATAATACTATGCACCTCCTCACTCCTAACTTTTTCAAGTTGCTCATAATCAAGCATTGCTTTTTCTGCATTCTTTTTTTGTCCCAATTTTTCATAAACGAATGCTATTACATCATAATAATTATAATTCAATAGTTTTGCAGTACTTTTATTTTGTTCTTCCTGTAATTCGATTAATAAATTCAGGATTTGGTTCAATTTATTCTTATTCTTCGTTTGTGTAGCAATATAACGATAACTATTTACAACAAAACGACTTTCATTTTTCAAAAGATTTAAACGATTTCCAAAATCCAATAACTTTGACATCATATCAACATCATTATCTAAACGAGAATTAATGATCTCCAATTCGCATAGCAATGTAGGAAAGCCTTTAACAATATTCGTTTGTAACATCCCTCTAAATCTCTCTATTTTAGCACGAAGGACATCCAAGGAATCAATATCATTTACACAAATGGTCTTTTTAGTCAGTTCTTTCATAACTTGCACCATTCCGCTTTTAAGCTGTCGTTCCAATTTATAACGATCTACATTCAATTGGAACTGAAATTTTTCAATTTGATTTAAAATAAATTCGTAAGCATCCGTTTCCGGGTCTGTTATATACGCGCCAACAAGTTTCCAAATTGCAGGATCCAGTAATTTTTCAACAGGTATTGTTTCTACATAATCCGTAACAATCTTTTTTATCGGACCTCGTAAAAAAGCCCCATTCAACGCGTCAACATAATCGCGAACGGTTTCGAAATCTCGTTCTCCACGTTCATACTTTTCTCGCAAGACAAAAAGTGTTTTTCCTTCTAACCCACCTTTCATTCCTGCAATTAATTCATCAGCTACATGAAATCCAGCCATTTGGTGTATCACTTCTCCATCCGAATTAATCAACAACATCGAAGGATAACCGATAATATATTTTTCATATTTTTTCTGCAACATTTTGCCATCCCCCTTCTCCATATCATATTTCACATTTACAAAATGAGCATTAAAAAAATCACCGACTTTTTTTTGTGAAAAAATTTCTTTAGCCAAAACTTTACATGGTCCACACCAGACTGTATAACAGTCCATAAAAATCATTTTATTTTGCTCTTTTGCTTGCTTCAAAACCTCTTGCCAAGGTTGATTATCCATAAAATGAATTCCATCTTGTTCTTCTTGTCCAAATAAAACATTTGAACTTATAATAAATAATGCTGCAAGAATTATTCTACTTATCATTTTTTTACATA
The DNA here is from genome assembly GCF_003991565.1 of Butyricimonas faecalis. NCBI lineage: Bacteria > Pseudomonadati > Bacteroidota > Bacteroidia > Bacteroidales > Odoribacteraceae > Butyricimonas > Butyricimonas faecalis. The sequence continues at coordinate 750,727 of NZ_CP032819.1, forward strand.
TTAATTGATACAATTATTTTTCAGGTAATACGACATGAAAGTTTGTCAAGAGATATTCTTTCACCAAATCAACTTTTCTCTTTACATTTTCATTTTTAGCATAATATGCTTCTTTTTCTTCCTGACTTTTAAACATTATAAAAGCTACATAATCTCCAAAATCCTGTGCAAAAGTTGTTACATGCAGTCTAGTTCCAGAAGAATTATATTTACCTTTCCTTCCAAATTTCAAAATGGCATATTTCCCCACGATATCTGTTGAAGAAGCAAGATAAGCGTTTTTTGAGACTGTTCCAGAAGGTAACGTGACACTCGGATTATACCCGTCATTACTTATTTGAGCAAATTCCGTAGGTTCCGGCCAACTATCAAGCATTCGTTCTACAAAAAGTGATAACCAAGCATCTCGTAACTCTTTTTTATCCAAATCAACAAATCGTTCTCCAACTCGTCCTAAAATAAGCTTGCTTTTCAATAAATGGCCATTCCATTCATTGTATGATCCCCATAAAGAATCTGTCAAATATACATTATATGATATATACTTCCGCAATTCCGTAGGAAGTATTCCCAACACCTCCGTATCTAAAAAATCAAGTACATCAATAATACAATTCTCTTTAGGATATTTATACTTAGGCAAGGTTATCAACGTTGACCAATCATATCGAAGATCCAAATCATCAAACTTGTATATGAAATAACTTCCATATTTCTCGTACATCTCTTTGACTTTTGCATTTACCGGGGTATCATCCGACAAAACAATTTGAGATGGCACGTTAACATCTGTAGAGGCGTCTTCATCAACACAAGCAATCATCAGGTATCCCCACAAAACAACGAATAAACATATTATATTTTTCATATTTCATTCATTTTATATTAATTTATTCCATTTCTTTTAGGGCGAGGATTATTTAAGTCCGGATTATACTCTCGTTCCGATTTTGGAAAATTTATGATATATGCCATATCCTTTTCTGTCAATTGATATACTTCGCCCCCTTGCCATACATGGGTTAATTCGGGTTGTCCGGTTCTTCGTAAATCCCACCAACGATGGTGTTCTTCAAAACATAACTCCCGTCTTCTCTCTTCCCAGACAAAATGCAGTAACGCATCATCACTTAGAAAATCTGCAGTTTCTAAGTTCGTATAGTGCGTTATACGATTTTCCCGTAATTTATTCAAATAATACAATGCCCGATCTTTATTGGGATTTTCTTTTCGCACATACGCTTCGGCTAAAGAAATATACACTTCGCCGGTTCGGAATGCACTTTGATAATCATCTCCGGCAATATTATCAGGGTCAAATTTCATGGGAACATACGCCGGATAATAATTCGATGGAGCCGGAATAAACCAATAAGCGACACGTTTATCTTCTTCTAACGTTCCCTCTGAACTTCCCTCTTGATGTTTATAGGCAGACATGATAGAATTAGAAGCAACAGAAGAAATACTTATCGTATTTGCACTCAAGATTATGTTTACATTAAACAATTCATAAAACGATACAGCCCCTCCATTATCATACAACCAAATAATTTCAGGATTATTGGCCGGATAAATAAATTTATCAATAAAAGGAGAAGCCGATGGTGCAGACGGTCCATTAATCTGAGGTTTACCGGTAAGATTATAAAGCGCATCATTAAGTGCTAAAACTTTTTCACCACAATCGATCACTTTATCAAAATCTTCCATGAATAACCCGATTCTCATTCCCAAAATTAACGCGGCCCCATAATTAATCTCATAAATACTCGTAATATCTTTCCCTTTCAAACATTCAATTGCTTGATCACAATCCATCACGATACGATTCCAAACCTCTTCTATTGTATTTCGTTGGAATTTATTCGCCGTCGGGGTCGGTTCTAAAACCAACGGGACACATAGATCTGATGCCGTGGCTTCATTATAGGCTTGAGCATAAAAATTGGCCAATAAGAAATAGGCAAAAGCCCGAGTAAAATAAGCTTGACCTGCTAAAATTTCCCTCTCCTCCGAACTCCCTTCCATTTTATTCAACGCGCTAATGCAAGTGTTTGCCACCAATACCTGCTTATAAAGGTATTTATAGCATTCATCTGTCATATGATCATTTTCAACCTCTTCCTGCCAACAATAAGCATCTCCATAAGATGAAAAATTAGCATTTGTTATCATGTCAACACCATCTCTTCCAAAAAACTCCACATCATCTGTCATGTACAGCACGAATGCACTTTTAGAAAGTAATGACTTAAAATATCCTTCGCCTTGTAAAAGTTCTTTATAATGCTCGACCGTTACAGGAACTATCAAATCTTGAGACGTCGTTTCTAAAAAACCTTCACAACCGGTCAACAGCATGATTCCAACGACACTCTCAACTATATATTTCACGATTTTTTTCATTATATATCATTTTAAAATGTCACATTTACTCCCACAGAATAAGTTCTTGGCATTGGAATATTAGAATCTCCTGATTCCGGATCCCGCCCTCGCCACTCTTTTGCTTTTATTACAAACAGGTTTGTTACTTGAAAATTCACGGAAAATTCTTGTAACCATAATTTACTTGTAATTTCACCCGGTAGTCTATAATTCAACCCAATACTTCTCAAACGCAAATTATCCGTTTTGGCAACACGCGCATCCGTGTAATCGTACAATTGAGTTGCATAATATACTTTTCCATTCAACACGCTTCTTTTTCTAATTTCTTTGTAAACACGGGAATCATACAACGTTGGAAATATCGTCTTTTTTTCATCTCCCGGTTTTTGCCAGCGATCCTTTAAATCTTTAGGCAAGTTCGTTATTGGATCAAAAACGGAATAATACTCATTCCTATAAATGTTAGGCAATCGATCAACTCCACCCAAAGAATAACTCATATTAACACTTAAACGGAAATTCTTGTATCTAAAATTCAATCCTATACTACCACTTGAAGTCGGATCTTTTGTCCCTGATTCGACCAATGCCAACTCCTCCTCGTACAAAGCATAATTGGGGTAACGAACGCCATCCACTTCCATATAATCCTTACCATCCTTATCATAAAATACCGGATATCCTGTTTCCCCATTTATACCTGCAAAACGATAAGAATAGAACACGCCAAAAGGTTTTCCCTCTATCAACGCCGTACCTGCCAATTTTTCCGCATTCGTAACATCAATTCCGCCATTCGCCTTTACCACTTTATTCTTATTATAAGAATAAATAAAATTAACATTAAATGAATAATTTGTATTCCGAATAGGATAAAATCTTAAATCCAATTCGTAACCGGTATTATTCAACTTTCCTGCATTGATTTTCACATAATCAAGTCCCATAGATTGAGAAACTTGCTTTGGCATAATCATATCAACTCCCACTTTATGATAAAAATCAAATGTCCCTGCAATCAAATCATTAAAAAATGAAAAATCTGCACCCAAATTATAGGAGGTCGTCTTCTCCCAACGCAAATCAGGATTCGGTAAATATTCAAAATAGGATTCGTTCATTCGCGTTGAAGTATTCAACGCACCGACCTGAATCACTAATTCCGGTGAAGTGCTTTTATCTACATTTCCTTGTATCCCGTAAGATGCACGAATAGCAAACAACGACAACACTTTACTCTTCTTTAGAAAAGCTTCTTCCGTCAACGCATAGCGTCCCGCAATGGACCATATCGGTAAAAAACGATATTTGGGATTCTCACCAAATTTATTGGAACCATCCATTCGAATATTTCCATTCAACGTAAATTTATTCCTCCATGTATAAGCAAGCACTCCAGCCCAAGAGACATAATTCACCTGGTTATCTAAAATTTTGGGACTTAATCCAGATAATATTTTTTGATACCCCGAGGTTATCATAGGCGAAATCGATTGACCGCGTTCAGGCATCCAACCATAATATGTTCCGCTGAATCCTTTGGTTCGCGTACTGCGGATTTCTGAAATAAAAGATCCGGAAATTTCATGTTCGCCAAATTGATTCGCATAAGAAAGTTTGTTGCGAACCATATATGAAATTTTTTCGGTTTCCGACTTATTAATAATTCCACCTACCGGAATCTCACTCTGATTCTCTTCTGGAGAATTTGCTTCCAAAGATCCTTTTTTATATTTCCGTTTCAAGGCTACAAAATTCGATTCTTCTGTTGCCCACGAGTCTTGTTTACTTTGCTGATAATTATAAGAACCAGCGAAATCATACATAAAACCATACTTTATACGCCATTGAAAATTCAATTGTCCAATGAGTTCTACAACCTTTCCCTCAGAACCGGTCTGCTGTAATTCATGTACAATATTATACACGATCTCTTCCTTAGGAGCTTCCGCAGAAGAAAGTAATGAATTTTGTCGCGTTTTATAAAAAAACAACGATCCATCCTCGTTATAACAAGGAATTGTACGAGAAGTTTCATATGCATACTTATTAGGATTTACCGAGCTATGAAATCCTCCGTTCTGTCGAACACTTCCGTTTAAACTCAGCCCGAGACGACAACTTTCATTAAGTTTAGAATCCAGTTTCATTAATGCTGTATATCTCTTAGAATCACTCCCTTTGGCTGTTCCAAAATTTTGATCTAGACCGATAGACGTGTAATAACGTGTATCGCGAGACCCTCCACTGAGATTCACCGTATGATTGTGATTAAATACATTACGAAATAATATATCATACCAATCTGTATTATCTTTCGCCATTTTCTTCACTTTACCAACAAATTCGTCGTATGTCATTTCACGATTCATATAACGCATGTACAACCCCTCGTACCCCAAAGCTGTCGGTACTCGTCCATAGGTTATTTTTTTATCAATAATCTCTTGAGATACTTGAATACGTTCCGCAGCATTCATCAAATACAAATCACCATAAGACACTCTCTGATTCCAGGTTATCGAAGAAGAATAACTCAACTGAGCTTTTCCTTCCTTACCCATTTTAGTCGTCAAAACAATCACACCATTGGCCGCTTGAACTCCATATATTGCCGTAGCAGAAGCATCTTTCAAAACCGTTACGGTTTCTATATCTCTAGGATTAATACCAGCAATAGCATTACCTATCAAATAAGCCGCATCATCGCCATCCAATTGGGTATAATCTACATTTACAGGATCTTCCAAAATAACGCCATCTACAACCCAAATTGGAGCCTTGGAAGAAGTAATTGATGATGTTCCTCGAATCCGAATCTTAGGCGTGGCACTAGGTTCTCCCGAAGTTTGTATAATCGCCATTCCCGGGATCTGTCCAATAAGCATTTGATCGATAGATGATTTTGAGTTTAACATCACTTGCTCTGCTTTTACTTGAGACACGGCACTTGCTGTTTCACGACGAGATAGTGTAGTATAGCCAGTCACAACAACCTCATCCATCTCTAACAAATCTTCCTCCAGGGAAACAATCAATTCTCCAATATTTCGATAACTAGAATACGGAATTACCCTAGATTTCATTCCAACAAAAGAAAAAACCAATTCCGCATGTTCCGTCGTATCCGGTATCATAAGAGAAAAACATCCATCGATATTAGTGACTACTCCAACAGAAGTTCCTTTTACGACAACCGTAACACCAGGAATGGGCTTCTTGTCTCGATTATCAACAACTTTTCCCTTCAACATGGCAGATTTTTTTATATTTTTATCCACCTGAGACGAAGTTGCTTTTTTCTGACGGATCACAATAGATGACATTTCAAATTTATATTCGAAAGGCGTATCATCAAACAAAGTTTTTAAAACTGAATTTACGGTTACGTTATTCACGTTCAATGTCACGCTTTTCATCTCCTTTAACTGATCCGCGTTATACACAAAATTCAAGTTCGCTTGCTCTTTAATTTGTTTAAATACGACTTGAATATCGACATTTGTCACGTGAATTGTTACTCTCTGATCTTGGGCAAAAACTAAACATGGCATTCCACACATAAATGTCATCATTATAATCCACCCTTCTAATCGTAGTCTCATTTTTTCAAGACATGAAAATCCCGAAAAAAGAGATAGCTTTCTGATTTTTTTCATAATTTTGTTGATTAATATTAAACACTATGATGCTTCTCGCATCTTTCAAACCGTAAGTTGTTGCAAAACTTACGGTTTATTTTAAATCACTTACCGTGATTATATTTTCTTTTACGTCAAACTTTACAGTAGCCGTCTCCTCTATCAAATGAAGTATATCCGTCACATTAGAAAAACGGGTAATGATTCCCGAGAAATGTTTCTCCTTCACATGCTCATTTTCATAAAACACCTCCATACCATACCAACGACACAAACGATCCATAATCTCCTCGATGGTTTCATCTTGAAATACAAATTCTCCCTTTCTCCAAGCCGTGTAATAATATGTTTCCACATCTTTCACCTCGATCTCTCTCTTTTTCACGTCATATTCAGCCATTTGATTCGGCAACAATATTCGTTCCTTTCCCGTGGAATTCACTCGAATACCGACTTTTCCTTCTACCAACGTAGTTTGAACTCGTCCCCGATAATGTGAATTCACGTTAAAAGAAGTTCCGTACACTTTTACTTCCACATCATCCAACACGACATAAAATGGTTTATTCTCATCTTTTTCCACCTCAAAATAAGCCTCTCCAGATAAAAACACCGTTCGCCGATCTTTTCCAAATGCTACCGGATAACGAATCTCCGTCTCTGAATTCAACCACACCCGTGTCCCATCCGACAATGTCAACGCATATTCCCCCGCACGAGGAACAATCATTTTATTATATACCAACTCTTCGGATTCCTGCTTCTCATAAACCAAGGACTTACTTTCCGCCTTCGCAAAACTTCCTTCAACGCCCGTCTCCACACTCCGGATCGAATCTAGGAAATAAGTCCGTCCGTCATTCAATTCCAAAATAACACGTCCGCTACCGGGTTGTACTCTCTCGGCTACCACCACTTCACCTTTCTCCCCTCTCATACTCAACCACATGCCAATAGCGGCAACCAACGGTAACACAATTGCTGCCGCATACCACATAAACCGCAACGGTTTCCGGTAAATTTTCTTTTCGTTCATTTTCGATGCCTTACGCATCAGTTCTTTCTTTCGAACCTGCAACACCTGTCGATCCACCCCTTCCGCCGGATTCGTCTCGCCTCCCACTCTTGCCCGTTCATAAAAAAAACGATGCTTTTCAGACGCGACCAACCATCTCTCCAATTTTTCCCGCTCTTCCCCGGTTAACTCTTCCCGAAAACTCTTCGAGATAATCTCCCAATCTATATATTCAATTGATTCTTTCATAAATTTCTTGTTGCTCACATGATAAAGACAAACTCCCCTACCAAAATGTTTACAAGAAAATCATCTTTTTATCAAAAAAAGACAAAAAAAAGAAAACAGAAAAAAAACTAGAAAATAAGGCACCATTCGGGCTGAATGTAGTGCCGACAACCGTTTATAAAATCAACGTTCCACGAATAATCGACCTAAAATACCAAGCAATACGATATAATCATAAGTAGAAAAAGCCTGTCTCAACCGTTCCATTCCACGATGTAACTGTACTTTCACGGTATTCTCGTTCATCTTCAAGGCAACGGCAATCTCATTATATTTATACCCCTCCACAAAACGCAATAAACACACCTCTCGACATCGATCCGGTAACTCATCCAGCACTTGTCGGATTTTGGCAAGCAAATCTTCATCTTCTACCATATCAACATTTTGAGACTCAATGTAAGCCTCAACATATTTGCGGTTATTACGATCCTCTATTTGTAAGCTTTTCAAATAATTCAAACAACCGTTACGCACGGAAGTAAAAAGATAGTGTTGGATAGAAGACTTCAATTCCAAACGTTCAGCATTCTCCCATATTTTCAAGAAAACATCCTGCACAATGTCATGTGCCCTATCAGAATCATAAATATATTTTTCAGCGAAAAGATATAACTTCTCGTAATACATATCAAAAAGAGTTGACAAAGCCACCTCATCCCGATGCTTTAATCCCACAAGTATATAATCACTTTCCATGCACAATAATCTCCTGTTCCAAGAGTTTGTCGCACGCAAAGATAACGAATCGCTGACAATATCAAATTTATCTGCCGGATAAATTTACATCAGGAAACACTACAAAACAAATTTAGTAATCTAATAAGCAATCTTAAAACTCATCCCTTCCACGGATACACCTTCTGATCGGACAATTGGCAACTTTTGTTCCTCCGTATTTCCCAAAGTTGCTCCATCATGCAGGACTATGTCTCGATCAATTAAAAAGTAAGCGATTTGAAACATAAGATCATGCAACTCGATCAAATCATGTTTACTTCCCAAAATTTCCATTTCATCCTTACCGAAGGCTTGCATCCCGGACGTATATGCATTATTCCCGGATTCGTCTCTATATACCCCGAAATATATCAAGTTTATCACAGGTAAAAAATTATCATCTTTTTTCATCTCATCTGCGATTTCAATATAAAGATCCGGTTGAAACACGGTCCCGGAAACATAGACTCCGATAGCATTAGGCTGCTTCAAGCAAGTCGCCACGACTTTCACAAATAACTTTCCAGCCTCTACCGGGGACAAATTATAAGCAAGAACGGCCACTAACAAATGAGCTTTGTGAGTTTTTGTCACTTCAACCGCTTCCGGCCACAGATAATTTGCTTCCGCAAAATATTCAGCTTCATTATTCGGAATTCTGTCCGGTACCAAGGTGATGGCAACCACCGTTTCTCCATAATAAAACACCCTGGTCGATCCAACTGTCTTCATCTCCTCATCAAACCCATCCTTCAGGTTTCGATCAGACATGATACCCCACTCTGCCTGCAAATTCGCCAAAACACCATTCATATCAAACTCTACCGAATCCAACAACACTGAACCACAAAATGTCCCGGCTTTATCTTCTCCTCCCTCAGAATCATCGTCATCCTCCCCCACTCCCGTTACCGCAGAAAAGGGCAATCCTTTGGACATATCATCAATCAGCGAAATGAGTTCGTCATCCCCCGGAACTAATGACAATCCTTTTTTAGCAGCCAGTAAAGCCTCTTCCGTTCTCTGGCAGCCATATAGCGTTTTACTATACACCAACCATCCCCACGGATAATTAGCCTCTACTTTCACGGCATTCTCGGCATACGTTAATGCCTCATCCAACCGCATTTGATGCATTAACGCCACAGACAATCGATAATTCCATCCTCCGGTCAATTTTCCCCGATCTTCAATTTTATGCAACCACTCTTCTGCATTTCGGTAAAACCCTTGGTTTATATAAGAATCGGCAATACATAAAACAGCCTCACAATAATATCGTTCGGAAGTTTTTAATTCCGGAAGAACCTTAATAATTGCATTGTAATCCTCCTCCTCTGCCCAATCTCTGATTTGAGTCATTAACTCCTCCATACTAGAATATTCCATATTTCTATCATTTAAATTATTATTCCATTCAAAAAAAAATACCAACCCGCAAATAATCATGATCATAGAAAGTAAGATATCCCTGCATAGAATCCTTTTTCACCCCGGAAGAACACGAACCGATAAGTCGACCGAAGACACGTCTTCATCCTTTATACAACCTCTTTTTGCTTAGCAACAAATATACAGGAATAAATCGAAATACCAACACCGAAGTCCTTAATTTTAAATTTATTCCAGATTCTTTCCAGAATAAATTGCTACTTTTGTTCTACAAAATTTCAATACCATGAAAATATTAATCATTGAAGACGCAAAAGGCTTGCGGGAAGTGATGACCCGATCACTGGAAAAAGAACGCTTTGTAGTGGAAACAGCGGCAGACTATTCTACAGCCCTGCAAAAAATCAATGATTACGACTATGACTGTATCTTACTGGACATCATGCTTCCCGGGGGTAGCGGGCTTTCGATTCTGGAAGAACTGAAGAAATTAAAAAAACGGGAAAGCGTGATCATCGTATCGGCCAAAGATTCCATTGAAGACAAGGTCACGGGACTTGACCTTGGGGCCGATGACTACCTCGCAAAACCATTCCACCTGGCAGAATTACACGCAAGGGTGAAATCCGTGATCCGACGACACCAAACAGATGGAAACACCAAGATCGAAATTGAAAACCTAACCGTTTGTCCCGACAATCACACCGTGTTCATCAATGGAGAAGAGCTAAAACTCAATCGCAAAGAATTTGATTTGCTCTATTATTTTGCCACCAACCCCAATCGACTGATCAACAAAACAACGTTGGCAGAAGCCGTGTGGGGTGACAACATTGACCAAGCCGACAGTCTTGATTTTATCTATTCACAAGTTAAAAACTTACGTAAAAAGATGAAAACCGCCGAAGCCACCCCGGAAATAAAAGCCGTGTACGGGTTCGGGTATAAACTAATCACAACGCCGGAAGCATGAAACTCATCCACCATACCATAAGCAAACTCTCGATCGTGATGATTATTATCCTCACGTTTTGGGCAGGCTTTTTCTTTTATAGCATACTGGATGAAATTCTGGACGAGACGGATGATAGCTTGGAAAACTACAAGCATCTTATTATTCAACAGGTTTTGAGGGATACGGCTGCAATTAATAATAGTAGCGATTTAATGAGTCAATACTTCATAAAAGAAATATCTGAAGAGCAGGCAATTCATTACAAAGAACGATACTTTGACTCGACTCGTTTTTACGAGCTTGAATACGATTTTGATCCTGTACGAGTACTAAAGACAGCTTTTCGGGGAGAGAATAAAAAGTTTTACGAGTTAACCATCATGATCTCAACCCTGGAACAAGACGATATGATAGAGGCAATATTATGGTCTATCGTCATCCTATACGTCGCGCTGCTTATTTGTATACTGATCGTTTCCGAATTTGTTTTCAGAAAAAGTTTGACCCCATTCTATAAACTATTGAATTGGCTGAACCAATTTACCCTGGGCGGGAAGAATCTCCCGTTGGACAACCTCACCAAGATAAAAGAGTTCCGGCAACTAAACGAAACGATACTCAAAATGACCCGGCGAAACGAAGAAATGTATTCCCAACAGAAACAATTCATCGAAAACGCCTCTCACGAACTCCAGACCCCGTTAGCCATTTGTCGAAACAAACTGGAATTACTGGCAGAACGGCCGGATTGCACGGAAGGACAATTAGAAGAAATCGAGGACATCCACCGGAACTTGGGACGTATCGTGAAACTCAACAAATCCCTGTTACTCCTTTCCCGTATCGAGAATGGCCAATTCCACGAGACGAAGAACGTAGAACTAAACCCGGTCATCAAAGAACTCGTGGAAAATTTTCAAGAAATCTACGCGCATAAAAACCTGCACGTAGAAATAGAAGAAAATGCCACTTGCAACGTGCGTATGAATGAATCACTGGCAAACATACTAGTCACGAACCTGTTGAAAAATGCCATGATACACACCCCAAACGAGGGAAGTGTCACCATTCGCGTGCAATCAACCGGCATCACCTTCACCAACAGCACGGACGGAAAAACCTTGGATCCATCCCGCCTTTTCACTCGTTTCTATCAAGCCGACAACAAAAAAAGTGATTCCACTGGGCTAGGATTGGCAATCATTCAGAGCATCGTCCACCTCTACCATTTCCACATCACCTACTCCTTCGACGGCAAACACCGATTTGATTTACGATTTTAGATTTATGATTTACGATTGAAAAAATAAATAGATTCCCAAATCTTTCCCAAATCACCCCTTTACTTTGTTCTCAGAAATTAGAACAAAGAATACAAACATTAAAATTTATATGCTATGAAAACAAGAATGACTATTTTCACTTCCTTATTGTTAGCCGGATTTGCTTTCACAAGCTGTGATGACGATAATGACAACTACACTCCGGGTGAAGAAATCGTGAATGTATTATATGAAAAATACCCGAATGCACAACGTGTTGACTGGGAACTGCAACGCGATCATTACGTGGCAGACTTTCGCGACAATAATATCGAGAAAGAAGCATGGTTTAACACCAAAGGCGAATGGGTAATGACCGAAAGTGACATCCCGTTTGAGGACCTCCCGCAAGCCATACAAACCGCATTTGGCGAGTCGGAGTATAAAGACTGGAGAGTTGATGACGTGGACATGCTGGAAAGAGTTGAAATGGAAACCATGTACGTGATCGAGGTTGAAAAAGGCAAACAGGAATTCGATCTATTCTACGCGGAAGACGGAATTTTAATCAAAGCCATAGAAGATCTTGACAACAATTATCAACCCAACACGGTTCCTGAAGTCTTGAAAAACTTCATCAACAACAAATACCCGCAAGCCACGATCGTGGATATTGAAATCGAAAAGGGCATTACCGAAATCGACATTCTACACGAGAACAAAGCAAAAGAATTACACTTCAATAGTGCCAATGAATGGTTATACACGACTTGGGAGGTTAAAGAAAGAGAAATTCAGGAAATAGCAGACAACGTAAAAGCCGCAAATCCCGGCTTCCACGTTGACGACATTGACTACAAGGAAAGCGCCGACAACAGTAAAGTATACATATTCGAACTGGAACAAGGTGATCACGAGAAATATGTAACAGTTGACATGGAGGGGAATATAGTAGGATAACAAACAAGAAACATTTAAGTTGTCTCGACGTAAAACAAGAATATCTTAAAATAAAAATCATGAAAACGACATTAGTTACCACATTAATCCTACTCACAACCACGCTAGCCTTCAGTAGCTGCAAGGACAACGGCTACACTCCACCCAAAAACGTTGTGAGTGCCTTTAAAGTAAAATACCCCTCGGCCAAACGAGTAGAATGGGAAGTGAAGAACACGTATCAAGTAGCCGAATTCCATATCGGTTTCACGGAAGCCGAGGCTTGGTTTGACAACAACGGTCAATGGGTGATGACAGAAAGTAACGTCAAGTATAGTTCCCTACCCGTGGTCATTCGCAATAGCTTTGAATCCGGAGAATACGGGAAATGGAAAGTAGAAGACGTTGACAAGCTAGAAAGATCCGGCATGGAAACCATCTACATCATCGAGGCTGAACTCGGGGAACAAGAAGTTGCCTTGCATTACTTGGAAAATGGAACGCTGGTAAAAACCCTCATGGACAACGATGGACGGGGATATCAACCGGAGAGCGCACCCCAAGCAGTTCTACAATTCATTCAGCAGAAATACCCGCAGGCCAATATTGTGGAAATCGATCAAGATAAAGGATTACTAAAGATTGACATTATTGATCAACAAATCATGAAAGAAGTCGTGTTCAACCACCAGAATCAATGGGTTGTCACCACTTGGGAAGTTCCACACAACAATGTACCGGCTAATGTGATGAACGTGTTGAAAACTTCTTCTTACGCGAACTACCGGATAGACGACATTGATTATGAAGAAAGAGCTGACGGTTCCCTCGTTTATATCTTTGAAGTCAAACAAGGAAACCGGGAATTCGATGTCACGATAGATGCCAACCATCTCAAGATTATATCTGCAACACCCCAAAATTAAATAAAGGGCGGTTTCGAAAACCGCCCTTTATTTACTACAAATGCAATTTCACTTCTACCGGTTTTTCCTTCACTTTCACCTCTTCTCCTACCCACTTACCGTCTTTATTAAAATAATTCAACGTGTACACTTTATTCTTCTCCACCATAAACTCCAACACGTCATTCATATCCTGTCTCGGTCCGGCAGTACGTCCTCCACCAATTTGGTCTTTACCACAGAAAATATCCACGTTGGTAGCTACGCGATCGTCAGATTTACGCATATTACGTTTATCTTTAAACATCATCACCTTCAAAGGCACGTAATTTCCCCCGGCCAACTGAGATTGATAAACCTCTTGATAAATATCCAGATAACGTTGGGTTACATTGATGGCAGGCACATAATTAATATTAAAATCCCAAACTAACGGGAAACTCTCCCCTGTCGGTTTGAAAGAAGATGCCCAGATCGCGTGCATACGATCCTTTGGATCAGCCTTTCCGGCATCGGCAAGGAACCATGAACGATCGAGTTCATTCGGGTAATACTCCGTGAAATACCATTTACCGTCTAACCACACCTCACACCAGTTATGATTCCCACGGTTATCGTGCCAGCTGGCCGTCCCGGCAATACGGGAAGGAATACCCACCGACCGCAATGCATCCGTCAACAAAATAGACAGACCGCTACAAGAAGCCATTCCCTGACGAATAGACTCTGACGGATTCTGATCCGGTTTCTCGCGAGCCGTATTGTAATCCACTTTCACTTCATCCCGGATATTCTTGTTCACGGCTTTAATTGCCTCCTCCAAAGTCTTGCAATTCTCCACGTAGGGAGCAAATCTCTTGTAGAAATCGGCACGCCATTGATCTCTTTCCTCGTTCAGAGAAGCGTAAGGCAACACGTCATTCAAAAAAATAGAATCCGGCACGCTCTTCGCCCACGCAAAACGGTTACGAGCTTCATACGCCAGTTTCACGTTCGACAACAAATCATCCCCTTTCATCGTTTTCAAATCCCGCTCCGGCATGTAAGAAATCAAGAATGCCACTCCCTCTTTCATTTCCGGTGTAGCACTTTCCAAGGCTTTCGCCAATTCAGGCTGATTCGTTCCCGACGTTTCTAAAGCTTTGTCCAATAAAGCATGGTATTTTTCCGGCACTCCCGGATACTTCGCACATGCAAAGCACATGCAACACAACAACAAGATAAATGTACTTTTCATAAATTAATATTGATTATTACTAAAATATTTCATAAACTGGGCCCTTTCATAAAGATCCGGATTTTCAATAGACGAATAAGAAAGCATTCCCCGATAATCCTCAATCGTTTTGAAAGCTTTCGAATCCATCCATCTCTTGATAAAATTATTCATATCCTCGATCACGTGAATCCCCTTCTCGTAAAGGACAGAACAAACCTGAACTGTCGTAGCCCCTGCCAACAATAACTTCACGACAGCCTCACCACCATGCACCCCCGTGGAAGCAGAGATCTCCAACCTCTTATCCTTCCCGGCCAAAATACCGGTCCATCTCAAAGTGGTCCTCAATTCGGCAGCCGTGCTAAACACCGAAGCGGCCCCCATTTCTAAAGTATTAATATTAATATCCGGCTCGTAAAAACGATTGAATAACGTGGTCGCATCCGCCCCGTAAGCTTTGATTTTATCCACGAAAGCGGTAAGATTCGTGAAATAGTGACTGATCTTAACGGCAACAGGAATCTTCACCTGACTCTTGATGGACTTCACGATCTCGAAATACACGTTCTCCACTTCCGCACTCTCTTTAAACTCGTTTACCGGCAAAATAAAAACATTCAATTCCAAGGCATCTGCCCCCGCTTCTTCCAACTGACGGGCAAACGACACCCATTCACCACCACCAAAACAATTCACGCTGGCAATTACGGGTATCGTTAAACGACTCTTGACATCACGCACCAATTCCACGTACTTCTGTATCGTGTTAGAACGAATATACGCCTTGATATAGTCCTCTGCCTCCGGATAAGCATCACTTATCCCGTAACCCGCTTTGAACACCCCGGAAGTCTCCTCATTAATCTGTTCCTCGAAAATAGATTTTAACACCACGGCTCCCGCGCCCGCTTTCTCCATCTCCACCATCTTCTCCACGTTAGACGTTAAACCGCAACTTCCCGCGATAATCGGACTCCGTAACTCCAGTCCCATGTATGTCGTCTTCAAGTCTGCCATAATGATTTATTTAAATAGTTAATAATGAATCTTTTCAATTACACGTTCGCGTAATTTCTCGCCCCGAAAATCGCACTCCCCACGCGTACCATCGTACTTCCCTCCTCCACGGCAATCCGGTAATCACCGGACATACCCATGGATAGTTCCTTGAATTCCGGGTTTCCCGCGAAATAAGTTGTCTTCAACTCGTCAAAAATCTCTTTCAAGTGATGAAATTCCCGTCTGACCTGTCCTTCGTCATCCGTGTTCGTTGCCATTCCCATCACGCCCACGATCTTCACGTTTTTCATCTGCTTGTAATCGTCACTCTCCAAGAGAACTTTCGCCTCTTCCATATCCAACCCAAACTTCGTTTCCTCGCTGGCAATATGAAATTGCAGCAGACAAGGGATCACCCGATCGTGCTTCTTTCCCTCTTTGTCTATCGTCTCCAGCAATTTCAAACTCTCCACGCCATGAATCAAAGAAACGAAAGAGGCCATATATTTCACTTTATTGGTCTGTAAATGACCGATCATGTGCCATTCTATATCTTTAGGAAGCACCTCGTATTTCTCTGCCAGCTCCTGCACCCGGTTCTCCCCGAACACGCGTTGTCCGGCCTTGTATGCCTCCTCTATCGCCTCCACGGGCTTTGTTTTCGACACGGCGACTAATTTTACTCCATCCGGCAAACTACCGGCAATCTCTTTCAAATTTTCTACAATACTGCTCATTCCTTTTCAACATTTAACATGCCCTTGAAAAACTACGGACTTACAAATATAACGTAAAATCAGTATATAATGTCAGGATACAACCGTTAAAAATTAACGTTTACATCCTTCCGTTACTGGTTTGCAGATCACAAGTTACAAGTTAATTGAATTTTACCCGGGAAAGACATTTCCACTCTCACTGAATTTTGCTAATTTTGAATCCTGAAAAAGCAAAAACATGCACAGGTACTTTATTGAATTAGCATATAACGGAAGCGGATACAACGGTTGGCAGATACAACCCAACGCCCCCTCTGTCCAAGAAACAATCAATCACGCCCTCTCCCTCCTGCTGAAACAGGAAATCAACGTGACCGGGGCCGGACGAACGGACACGGGAGTACACGCCTCATTTTTTGTCGCCCATTTTGAGAGTGATATCGTCATTCCCCACACGAAAGCCTTAGTCGACAAATTGAACCGTTTCCTGGGAAAGAACATCGCGATCAAAGATATTTATGCCGTACTGCCTGACATGCACGCTCGCTTTTCGGCGATATCGCGCACGTACAAATACTACATCGATAAAAACAAAAATCCGTTTACTTACCCGTTCTCCTACCGTCCGCATCCCTTACCCGACATCCGGTTAATGAACGAGGCTTGTGAACGTCTCATGCGTTACGAAGATTTCACCAGTTTCTCCAAATTGCACACGGACGTAAAAACCAACATTTGCCATATCATGGAAGCCAACTGGGAAGAGACGGACGAACAACTGGTATTCACCATCAAGGCCGACCGTTTTCTGCGTAACATGGTACGTGCCATCGTGGGCACCTTGTTGGATGTCGGACAAGGACGTATCACGCTGGAACAATTCCAACAGATCATCGAAAGCAAGGATCGATGCAAGGCAGGGACCTCCGTTCCCGGAAACGCCTTATTTCTTTGCGACATTGAATATCCCCCGTGCAAACTATAATATTGAAACACATGAAAACAAAACTATTCATCCTATCCCTTTTCCTGTTTTTACTCACGGTGAGTACTTCGGCTTCTGTCAAATTGTCCAAAGACGCCACGATCAGCATCTTGACATGTTCCCCGGGTAACGAACTCTACTCGCTGTTCGGACACACGGGCATCCGGGTCGTTGACAAGGCAAACAACATGGATATTGTTTTCAATTACGGGACCTTTGATTTCGACACCCAAGGATTTTACTTCAAATTTGCACGAGGTCTACTCCCCTACCAATTATCATGTTCCGAATTTCGCCGTTTTCTATCCTCCTACATCTATGACAAGCGTAGCGTATACTCCCAGACCTTAAACCTGGATTCCATCCAAAAGCAATACTTAATGGATTTACTCATTGAAAATTATCAACCAGCCAACCGGGAATACCTCTACAACTTCCTATACGACAACTGTTCAACCCGGGTACGGGACATCATAGAGAAAAGCACGGGCAACCAAATCACGTGGATAGCTCAACCTTCCACGAAAAGTTTTTGGAATCTTCTGGACGAATACCTCGGTCGTTCCCCGTGGATTCAATGGGGCATCCACACGATCCTCGGATCTCCCGCAACTTCCACGGCCACCCTCCGGGAACAAATGTTTCTTCCCGATTACCTCATGTATCATTTGGATTCCGCAGCATATAATGGAACCCCACTCGTGCAACCCATAGAGACGGTATACGAAGCCCCGGAACAAGATCTTTCAACTCCCTGGTACTTCTCCCCGTTCTTTGTTTTTGCCATTTGCACGCTTGCACTCGTTTCACTTTTACAAAAAATAAAAAGCCGGCGTTTGCTAAAAGCAATTGCCATCCCATTCTTCGTGGTGACAGGTATTGTTGGATGCCTCATCGTCTTTTTATGTTTCTTCACGAAACATCCCACGATGTTCCCCAACTTCAATGCCTTCTGGGCAAACCCCTTAAACCTCGTTGCCGCCTTCTTCCTCGGGAAACGCACCCTTCCGTGGATCATCAACAAATACCTGTTCATCTACCTCTATCTCTTGATCATCGGCTTTTTGCTATGGTTCTTGTTCGTTCCGGCTGTTCCATACGCTTCCATGGTCATCATCGTATGGATGATATACCTCTGCATCCGTCTTCGACAAAGCGAAAAATAATATTTTTCAATATTCTTTACCTCAACCCTTGCAGATTGAAATAAAACCCCTATATTTGCACTCGCAATTCAGCGATGGTACCATAGCTCAGTTGGTAGAGCAAAGGACTGAAAATCCTTGTGTCCCCGGTTCGATTCCTGGTGGTACCACTGAAAGAGAGAGAGTTACGAAAGTGACTCTCTCTCATTTTATGGTCATTTTTAGGTGTTTTTAGCTTGATGTTTAAACCAGAAATTAATTGTACTTGTAATCAGCAGCTATTTCACTGGTTCCTATAAGTCGTTCTGCGAGCAGGCTGGTTCACATCGCCCGAAATCTATCGACACCCGGAACTATGGGACAACCACCACGCGGAACCCGTAGTGATTAGTAGCATGATCGTGTCTGTCGTTGAACCGGAACGCAGAACGGCAATACTGGGCGTCGAGCCCAAAATTGCCACCGCGCAGCATGCGGTTGTCGCCCGTAGATGGGCCGGTAGGATCGATAACAGAGGTTCCGCCATAATCGGCTGGAACCCCGTCACTGTTATCAAGACACCATTCCAATACATTGCCGTGCATATTGTAAAGACCATAGCTATTGGGGGAATAGCTGCCCACTGCTTGCGTCACACCGGGAAAAGTGCCGGTATCCATAATATCGGCTATCAGACTACTGCCATCCCAGCTCCACGAGTATTTCCAATCAAAGTTGGCAAGGGTATTGTCCAATTTATAACCGTCACCCACACCGAAAGGCAAAGATCCTTTATCGCCGCGACAGGCATATTCCCATTGCGCTTCCGTTGGCAATGAACCACCCACCCATTCCGCGTAGGCTTTTGCCCCGTACCAGGTTACCCATACAACAGGATGATCCTCATAACCCGGTTGAGGTATCCATTTATCCGTATTCCACTTTACGCCCCATTGATTAGTATTGCCTTCATAAACCAAATGCTCTCCGTTATACTCTCCGCCAATCATATTACCGCCTGCACCGGGAATATTAGGATGTTTCAACATCTCACCCTGAATCCCTTTGGCATTCAAAAACTCCACATACTGAGAATTCGTGATCGCGTATTTTGTTATGTAAAAATCTTTGGTCAGGGTAACCCTATGCTGGGTTTCATTAGTACCACGATTAGGCTCGGTAGGAGTCGTATTGAGGCCGGAATTATTTGTATTGTCCAGATTGCTACCGTCGGATGATCCCATCAGGAATGTGCCTTTGGGGATCAAAACCATTTCGGGAAGTTTTATTGCCGTACCTGTATTGTTGTCATTGACCGTCCAGTCGATAATCGTTGGGCTGCCTGCCACGACGATGCCGCTCTTTTGCACCGTCAGCGGATAAACGTAATGGTTGCCCGCCTCGAATTTTTCAGCAGCCGGAATAGCCCAGGTATAAGACTGTCCGCCTACGGTAAAGACCACCGTGCGACCATTGTAAGTGTCAGCCGCCTGCGGGACGAGAATAGCCGAGAAAGTGGCGTCGTAAGTGGCGCTCACCGTTTCCGCTTTCAACGGGGAAAACGTCCGCGCAAGGTTTGTTCCCGTCGTGGGCGTACCATCCTGTAAAGCCAGTTCCGCCGTTACGGGCATACCGCCGAACGCTATCGTCGAAGCTGCAAGCCCCGAAATATCCGCAGAAGTGAGTCCGTTACCCGCCTTTACATTAAGCGTTATCTTGCTCATGGCGTGCGAAAATTCAAGATTCACAGCAGCTTTACTCTTGGCTACATCGGTCTTTTTCGCATACAGTATATCGATAACCGCCGGATCACTTTGGTCGACCACACAAACATTGTACTTGTAATCAGCGGTTATTTCGCCGGCTCCTGTTCCGGTCGTACCGTATGGATAATAAGCGATAAAGTCCACATTGCCCGATTGCGGGTAGTAGATTTCCGCACCTCCGTCGTCCAGCGTCAATGCCCCGGTAGTAATATCGCTTACCTTAAATTTACGGTTCTCCGCTCCGGTGATTCCCGGCAGGTTTCTACCCGCGTCAAGCATAAATATCCCTACTTTATCGTCTTGCACCCACTCATCGCCGCCTGCCGTCGTACGGGTTGTAAACGCATCGGAAGTGCCGCGTAGCCCCGCAGATGTGCCACCTTGTGCAAAAGCCACCCCATCCACTGCGGCGGTAAAGCTCAACGCTACGGGATCGCCACCGTCCGGTTCCTGTCCGTCATCCCGTGAACAGCCCACAAATAGAGCCGCACACAATATTAGCGCCACAGCCGGAATTCCGATCCCCCGTCGCCACTGTCTGATTGTTTCTTTCGTCATATACATTTGTTTTAGAATTATATTGTTCGTTATCCCTCTATACTCACTTTGGCTGGACTTACAGCCCGTAGTCGGTATTTTTAAAGTCCCCCGGTTTTCGACCACCTATAGGCTGCTACTAACCGGGAAAGACTTTCGTTTTGTTTTCCACCCAATGGGTGAGGGAGGCTGGCCGGTTCATATCGTCCGAAATCCATCGGCGCCCTGAGCTATGGGACAAACACCACGCGAAACCCGAAGTTGTTATTAGCGTTATCGGGCTTGTTGTTGTTCCGATACGCGGAACGGCAATACTGGGCGCTGTTGCCATAATAGCCGCCGCGCAGCACGCGGTTGTTGCCCGTTTTCAGCCAACCTCCCTTTTCTTTGCCGATATCTGCCGGAATTCCCGCGCATCGGCAAAGCGGGTGAAAGCCACCAGCGGCTGCACATGGAGCGCATACCGCGCCTGAGACCATTCGCCCGTATCAAGTTTTATATCATAACTGTTCATCTTGCACCTGAAACGCTTTTTACTGTTGCGGTTCAGCCGCACCCGTCCCGGAAACAGCACATAACCCAGAAACGGTACGCCCTTATCTGTATTGTTTATGCAGGGCGGTTTGAGCGTCAGCCACAGGCGTTCCCCGATAAAGGAGGTCAACCCTGCGGTTATGCGCAGTAATTCCGTTTTGTCATCATGCCACAATACCATATCGTCCATGTAGCGCACATAGGCCGGAGCGCGCAGTGCCTCCCGCACATGGTGGTCAGCGTATGCCATATAGTAATTGGCAAAATGCTGGCTCGTCAGGTTGCCGATGGGCAGCCCACAGCCCGGAGCCGTCCGGTAGCTGTCGATGATGCGCCGGAAAAGACCAAGCAATGCAGGATCTTTGAAACGGCGGGATAGCAGTCCATAGAGCGTTTCGTGGTCGATGCTGTCGAAGAATTTGCGCACGTCCAATTTACAGAGCCAACGGTAATGCCGGGTGTGCGTTTTCGCTTTCTCCAATGCCGCATACTGTCCTTTGCCGATGCGGGAGGCGTAGCTGTCATCGGTCTGGAAACGCTCGAAAACGGGGTGGCACACGATCATTACGGCGTGGTGCAATACCCGTTCGCGGAATGCCGCCGCGCAGATCATCCGCTCTTTCGGGTCATAAATGTGGAAATAGCGGTAATCGCCCACGGGCACGTCGCCAGCAAGTAGCTCCCGGCGCAGTTCGGCCAGATTGGCATCCAGCCGAAAGCGGTAATGCTTCACCTCGTCGTTGTAGTTCTTTCCCTTGCGGGCTTTCCAGAATGCCAGCCGCAGGTTGTCCGGATCGGCGATGCGTTCCATCAGGTATCCTTCGCGTTTCATCCCTGTCCTCCTATCTGTATTTCGTCGGCTTGCGCCGTGTGATTATTATTGTCGGTATGGTATCTTTTCAACATCGATTTGCCGTAACGGATAATCTTTTTCTCGCCGATTCCGGGCAGCGTGGCCAGCGATTTCTCGGTCAACTCGGCCAGGCGGCAGATGCCCGCTAGTTCCTCATCGGTAAACACGGCATAAGCCGGCACGCCGTCCTCGTTCGCAAGTGCCTTACGGATTTCACGCAAGCGTGAGAAAACGGCAAACTGGCTTTCAGTAAGTACCTGCTTATAGTCTACTTTAGCCCTGCTGCCCGTTGCACCACTCTGGGTAACATCGGGCAGGTAACGCACGCAGAAACTCCATCCGCCACCCTTTTCGTTCTGGAAAAAGCGTTGCTCCACTTCCAGTACCTTGCGGCCGGTCATAAAACGGTTCATTTCCGAGAGGGCTTCGCCCGTATCGGTCAGCGGTATGTTGAATATCTGTATTTGCATATACCTTAAATATATAGAGTGTCAAAAATCAGTTTCTTTTTTTTAATTTTAAAATCGACCGGCCACGCCGGTATTATGCTTTCGGCTTGCCTGCCCCTTGCTTCGGTCGTCCCTCCCTCGCTTATCAGGCAGGCTCGTTTTTCTTTTAGCTCAAGGCAACGACGTGAACTATGGGACAAACACCACGCGAAACCCGAAGTTGAAATTAGCGTCATCGGGCTCGTAGTTGCTCCGATACGCGGAACGGCAATACTGGGCGCTGAAGCCATAATAGCCGCCGCGCAGCACGCGGCGGTTGCCCGCCGATGGGCCGGTAGGATCGGTAACAGAGGCCTCGCCATAATCGGCTGGAACCCAGTCGCTGTTATCAAGACACCATTCCAATACATTGCCGTGCATATCGTAAAGACCGTAGCTGTTGGGTGAATAGCTGCCCACGGCTTGCGTCACTCCAGGACAAGTGCCGGTATCCGTAATATCGGCTGTCGGGCTACTGCCATCCCAGCTCCACGAATATTTCCAATCAAAATTGGCAAGGGTATTGTCCAATTTGTAACCGTCACCCACACCGAAAGGCAAAGATCCTTTATCGCCGCGACAGGCATATTCCCATTGCGCTTCCGTTGGCAATGAACCACCCACCCATTCCGCGTAGGCTTTTGCCCCGTACCAGGTTACCCATACAACAGGATGATCCTCATAACCCGGTTGGGGAATCCATTTATTCGTATCCCACTTTACGCCCCATTGATTAGTATTGCCTTCATAAATCAAAGGCTCACCGCTATATTCTCCGCCAATCATATTACCGCCTGCACCGGGAATATTAGGATGTTTCAACATCTCACCCTGAATCCCTTTGGCATTCAAAAACTCCACATACTGAGAGTTCGTGATCGCGTATTTTGTTATGTAAAAACCCTTGGTTAGGGTAACCTTATGCTGGGTTTCATTAGTACCACGGTTCGGTTCGTTCCCGGGACTCCCCATAATGAAAGAGCCGGCAGGAATAAACGGCAGCGCCGTATAAGGAATTTGCTGTGTAAAGGATTCGACGGTTCTAGCGGTCATATCGAGCTGCGCGGTCAGGGGCGAGCCGTTAAGGAGCAGGTCACCATTGGAAATGAGGAATATCCTTGCGTCTCTTGCTACCACCTGCGCCGGAATAAGGGCGCAGAAAGTAAATGAACTTTCGTAATCGGCATCACTCGGCTGTTCTATCCGCCGCATCGTTACTCCACCCGCGTCTCCGGATGCAGCAACTGCTCCCGAGAAAAGGTTTAGTCCGGCGGCGGTACGTACATTACGGAGTTCCACGGTAATATCTTCATTCGTGTTCAATGCTTTATACTTGACATCATCAATGCTTACCTGAACCATTGCCAGCGCATGAGAGAATTGCAGGCTAACAGTTTCACCTTTGCCATAACCGCTACCGGTGTTGTCGGCCTTGGCCGTCAGCAGGTCGGAAAGATTGTAATTGCTTTTCTCCGCACTTCCAACAGTGGTCTTGCCGCTCTGGTCGGTCTTTACGGTGAAAGTTATTGCTATCGGGTCGAGCGTTGCGGGAGTACCGCCGTTATCGTCGTAAGGATAGTAGGCATAGAAGTCGAGCGAGGTAATTCCGCTACTTGCCGTCGGCCAGTAAACCGCTCCGCTCCACGAGTCGTCCGCGCTACTGTACGTCAACTTTACGTTATGTATAAAATTGTCCGAGGCGGCAAGTGGCTGCCCGTGCGTTACGGCGAAAACACCTATCTCGTCGCCATCCTCCCAAGTGCTGCGAAACTGATTGTCCGTGGCTACGCGGGTGCGGGGTGCATCGTTGTCCTCCGTTGCATAAGCAACTCCATCCGGTTGGACAAAGCCTATCTTGAATTTTATATCGCCATTCTGTCCGACAGGGATGTCCGGACCGTCGCCCTCTATATCGTCATGACCGCATCCCGCGAGCAGAAACAAGGGGAATGCCAGTAACAGTAAAAGTTTCTTCTTGTTCATATCTCTGTTTTAATTATCGTTCTTAATTAATTACCTCAATTGGCTATCACGCTACCACCGGTTATTTTATTCCAGGCATTTATAATGGTCGTAAACCCTGCCGGAGACGGTGTTTCTTCCGCCTGCCCGCCGAGCGTAAGAGGTTCATTCTTGTTGTCGTTGAAAGTGGCTAATGCGGCCGTCAAATCGCTGTCCAGAATCATATCGTCCGGAGTGCCATCCGTGAACTTTATCGTTCCGCTCAACTTCTGCTTCGCCCCGGTTATTCCTAACAGGTGAACGGTGGCCGTCCATTTACCATCGGTGCCCTTGGCGAAAGTCAACGCCACATCCGAAGGGGTACCGTGCGTATCGTTTGACATATCGAGGCTTCCAGCCACACCCGAAAGGGTACCGGTAATGGTTGCTATCTTGTCTACCGTGCCGCCCGTGGCTTCTATTACCAGCGTTAATTGCCGTACCTGCTGCTTCATCGCAACGGTAAGCTCATGATGTTTGCCCCCGTCTATCACAGCGTCCAGCCGCCCGGTAAAGAACCACCCCGGCATCCCCGCTGCATAATCTGCCGTTGACGCGGTGCCGTTTATAGTAATATTATCCGCCTCATGGTAGAAATATAGGGTATAATTGCCTGGCTCAATCAAGTCGGGAAGCGTATATTTGTCTGCCATAGCCGTAAAAGTCCTGTCGCCGAAAGCTACCGTGTAACCCGATGGTTTGGCAATGCCCTGCCCTATACCGCTCCAATCCGCCGTTACGGTGATCTTCGCCTTGTCCGGGTGGTCGGTTTCGTGGATGGGGTCTTTCACATCGCAGGCGGTCAGGAATATTATTGCCCCGGCTGCCATCATTAATTTAGTTACAGTCATGTTCATCTCTTTTTATCGTACTATATTATTACTGCCGATGGTCCAAATAAGACTGATCCCCGCTTGTGTCGGGCTCCAGAAGTTTTTGGTTTTATCCCTGTCTTTGAATACGCGCACTTTGTTCGATACCGTAAAGCGATCATACTCCATACGGGTATAACCAAGGCCGAGATTGAAATCAAACGAAAAACGGTGCGAAAGACAAAGCTGGTAGCCGACTGTTAAGCCGGCACCCCACAACTTGCCCTGGTAACCGGTGTCATCGGAGAACAGGCTGCCCAGCATTCCTTTATAGATATTATATTCGCCGATATTCGCACCCACGCCCACATAGAAGCGTTTGTTGTTGAGCAGATACCAGCGTACCTCGGGGCTGACCAACCAGATTTTCTGCACCTTGCCCTTTTCGTTTCCCAACCACGAATGACTGCCGTCCACTTTGATACCGATATGGCGGTTGACACGCCATTCCACACCTAAAGTCGGCAACAGGAAGGCGTCGTAAAGCAGGTTGGTACGCACGGCAAAGCAGTAGAACTTTGCGGGTACGGCAATTTCCACAACAGGTTCAGGCTGCTGCTCTACAACCGACTCCGGCTGGCGTTCCTCTACCGGAGGTTCTTCGCACCGGGGTTCCTCCTTTACCAACTTCGGCTGTTTAGGTTGCTCCTTTGCCGGAATACGCAGGGTTACGACCACCATATCCCGATAGGTTTTCCCGTCGGGTGCAGTATAAGCCGAAACATGATTTTTCGTTATAAAATGTTCCTCTGCCAGTCTTTTGTGCACGATAAGTTCCGACTTTACGCGGTTACTCCGGGTTACTGCTATCCTAAAACTTGCTTCGGGTGTTTCGCCCGAGGCGCAGTAACCATCCACATCGACAGGCATTCGCCCCGAAGTGATTTCCGCCCGGTATTCGTCCACCAACGCGTAAAGCCGGTCGAGTTCGGTATTGTTGCCGCCGTAGGGAACATAGAACATATCCTCACCGGGAACGAAGCGAAAGGTGATAATCGTATCGCCACCTGTAGGGGAACCCGAGTACAGCGTCTCGCTGCCGTATCCCGGCAGGCTAAGAAAGAGCAGGAACAATCCTGCAAGCAGTGTTTTTCTCATCATTTCTGTTTTTAATTTAAAACCCATAGCCTCTTATCCTTCTGATTACTATTTGTTAGTAAAAGTAAAGAGATGAAAATAAAATGCGTTATCAAAATATGATTTGATAAAAGATAACGAATAATACATTGATTAACAACGAAATATTTTTATCCAATTTTGAGGAAACGGCATAAAAAAAGACACCCGGAAACAGCCTTAAAAACTATTTCCGAATGTTGTGGGAGTAAGAATGTATTCCGAAACGGGTGAAAACTCCCGAAATCTAGCTGTTCCTTTTAAATTCGGCGGGAGGAAGTCCGGTAAGCTGTTTGAAGGCCCGGTGGAAAGTGATGCGGCTGTTGAAACCAACCTGTTCGGCCAGTTCATCGAAATTAACCGTATGATTGCGGCCCGTCGAGAGGATACGCACGGCTTCCTTCACGCGGTATTCATTCAGGAAACGGGTGAAATTCTTGCCCGTGGTTCGGTTGATGGCGCGCGAAACAGTTTCGCGGGTTACTTCCAGCTTTTGCGAGAGGGTATCCAGCGAAAGGGAGTTGTCCCGGTAGATCTGTCCTTCGACCATTATTTTATGAATACGGGCTGCTAGTTCAACATCTTTCTCCGTA
This sequence comes from Butyricimonas faecalis, assembly GCF_003991565.1. Taxonomy (NCBI): domain Bacteria; kingdom Pseudomonadati; phylum Bacteroidota; class Bacteroidia; order Bacteroidales; family Odoribacteraceae; genus Butyricimonas; species Butyricimonas faecalis. The sequence continues at coordinate 778,044 of NZ_CP032819.1, forward strand.
GGTCCCTGCTGTCGGTTACCGTCCTCGCCCTTTTCTTCCGTGATTGTGTGATTGGGAGAAACAGGATCAATTATCTGTTCCAGTCGGTCGCTGTCGGCCCACCGTTTGTTTTTCTCCACCAACTCGCGGTAAGCGGCCTTTTTTTTATGGTATAGATAATATATAAGCATGGAAACCAACACGGCGATGACCGCAAAAACGACCAGTCTGGTAATCGCCGTCTGTTGCTGTTGCAACCTCTCATGTTGAGAGCGGTTTTTCTCGGCAAGCAGTTCCTGCCGGGTACGCATGAGTAACATGGCGTCAAACTCATCCCTGTAATCGGCATGAGCCATGGAAAGGGAGTCTATGTATTTTCCCGCCGTGGCAGCATCGCCTTTCTGCTGGTGATATTTTGCTAGTATGGGGTATATCTGTCGGGCCCGGTGAGGATTTATAAAATGTATATGCTCGCGGATATAGGCGGTGGCGGTATCTGCCCACTGTTTGGCCCACTCCCAGTTGTCCAGCCCCATGTAGCATTCGGCCATGCCCACGGCAATACCCGAAGCAAAAGAATAGTCGTTATCGCTGATCATAATGGGCAGCGAAAGTTCATACAGCCCGATGGCTTCGCAGTAGAGCCCAGCCCGGGTGAGATTGTGCGCCAGGTTGGCCAGCGCCACGGCATCGTAAACAGCGCGGGCATAGATGGTGTCGGGGCTTTGGAGGATGGAGATGAAATAGTCATCCGAACGCTTGCGGTCGCCCGACTGACGGTAGTAAATGGCCAGGGAGTTGCGGGCTTTCAGGTTGGAGTCATCAAAATAGAATCCCGGAGTTTCCCTCGTGGCTTTTTTCAGCAACGGTACGGCGGCTTCGTAATCACGAAATTTATAATAAAGCAATCCTATATCGCCATACATGTTTCCGTTAAAGGGATACTGCCTGCAATCGAGACCGTCGATGTCGTGGATAAGCTCTTCGGCGGTAGCGAAAGCCACGGGATAGGAAGTGCCGAAACCGGCGGTAAGTTGGAAAAGGTGTCCCTTTACCCTAAGTGCCCACCAGGTGGCACCTTTGCGCTGGAAAGCTTTTATGGCGGCCTGCTGCTCGGCAATCCAGACCGTGGAATCCCTGCCCAGGTTGTTGTACCACACCCGCAGATAGTCGGCCTCGTTGCGCAGCGCATCGCCGGGGTACTTGTCGGCCGCCTGCTCCGCGAGATCAGCCTCGTGTAATAACTTTTCGCGCGACAGGTGGTAAAAATAGCCTTTGTAGGTGGCGTAAATGTATTCGTAAGTATCGTAGGACGGCCCAGCAGCTATCACACGGTGAAATTCGTTGCGGTCGATGTAAAACCACCGCTTGTCCTCCCGTGAATAAATACTGTCACTGCCGCTTTCGGCCGTGATGGTGCGTTGGTAAACGGCCGGATCGGCATGGGCACGCAGCAGGCTGTCGGGGTTCAGACGCATGATCCGTTTGTACAATGCACGACCGTAAGCGCTGTCACTCGAAGAAACAACCGGTTGCGCAAAGAGAGCACCCGCGGCCCATACCGTAAGGCATAGGCTAATCACATATTTTAAGGGGCATTTATTTACATTCATTATGTTGTAAAAATAGTGATTTATTTCCAAAAAGTTTAATCCTATTATGGGAGAATTATGAAAATTTTCAAAACCAACAACATGAAAATATCTCTAGTTCTTTCTCCCACTTCTAAAATCCGATGGAGACATATTCTTATACTTCTTAAACTCCCGAATCAAATGACTCTCATCCGTGTAGTTCATGATGGCTGCAATTTCATTAATCCGCATACTCGTATGTAACAATAAATCCTCCACGGAAGCAAGTCTACAACGAAGAATATAATCCTTGAGATTTTCATTCGTATGCCTTTTGAAATAGCGCCCGATATAAGTCTCGGACAAATGGAATCTTTGTCCCAACGATGCCAATTGTAATAAACGAGGTTCCCGGATATGGGCTTGAATGTATTGTATAATCTGCATAATTTTTTCTTCTTCAACACGAAAAACGCCCAAGCTCTCACTTACAATCAGATTACGGACAATCAAAACAATAATACTCCTTAACCAATAATTGAGTAGCTCATTGGAATACACTCGAACCTGCGTGTATTCACGTACGATTACATTCACGAGATCACGTACATTCTCACGATCCTTCGGATCACAAAGTACACTTCCAGTATGTTGAACGGATCGAATTAAATCCCTCTCATCAGAAGTGAAATACTGCTCCAAATAATGCTCTGTAAATCGCAAATAGACAAAATGACTATAAGATTCAATTTTAAAAACGTGACTCGTGTTAGGCAAGATCAAGAAAAGAGAACCAGCCGAATAAGGAGTATCATGCAGAGAAACCTGAAAAGTCCCTGTACCAGAAACAATATAAGCCAATTCAAAGAAAGTATGTTGATGCACCGGTAAAGGAAACGTGTTATATTCCCTAACAATCAACTCGAATGCTTGAAACATATTCTCTCTTTTCATGGTACAAAAATACAATAAAATGATTGAAATATACAGGAATAAAAATTCTTTCCTATTCTACTTTTGCAACCGGAAACCAATAAAATAACAAGTGAAAAAGGATGAGTTGAAAGGTCATATATCCATGACCACGGCAAACATGATGTGGGGCTTGATGTCCCCGATCTCAAAAATGGTGCTTATCACCAGCATCATTACACCATTCATTATTGTTGAAATCCGGATTATCGGGGCCGCAATTCTATTCTGGATTGCCTCCATTTTCACCAAACGGGAACACGTGTCCCCTCCCGACTTGCTGAAGCTGTTCTTTGCCGCCATGCTGGGAGTACTTTTCAACCAAGGACTATTCACCATAGGACTCGGCATGACCTCCCCCGTAGATGCCTCCATCATCACCACAAGCACCCCCATCCTAACGATGATCATCGCGGCTATCTACTTGAAAGAACCCATCACGAGCAAAAAAGTATCGGGAATATTCCTAGGTGCTTCCGGAGCCCTATTACTAATCGTAAGCAACCAAAATATCGGGGGAACAACCCACAACAGTAACATCTGGGGAGATACCGTCTGCCTCGTCGCCGAACTTAGTTTTGCCCTATACCTCGTTCTGTTCAAACAACTCATCAGTCGCTACTCTCCCATCACACTCATGAAATGGATGTTCACTTACGCGGCAATATGTATCACTCCATTCTCCTTTCAAAACATGACACAACTGGAATGGTTATCACTTGAACCCAATACATGGTATGGCCTCAGCTTTATCCTTCTGGGTAGCACGTTCGTCAGTTACCTGTTGTCACCTATCGGACAACGCCATCTACGTCCCACCGTGGTAAGCATGTACTGCTATGTCCAACCGATCATCGCGAGCTGTGTTGCCGTTTACTGGGGTATGGACTCCTTCAACCTGCTCAAAATCATCGCCGTTATCTGCGTTTTCTCCGGCGTTTTCCTCGTAACGCGTAGTAAAAGCCGGGCAGACCTGGAAGCTGAAGTGAACTAAAATTTCAGCTTCTTTTTATCATAAGTAATAATGTTATTACTAATAATGTTATTACTAATAAAATTATTAGGATTATCGGGTTTTGGATCGAAACCCAATAAATGCAAGCTTTGTTTTTACGCACAAACTCCTCCGTCACTACCCCCTCCAACTCCCCCTTACACAGGGGGAGAGTTGGTACTTCTTCCCGAAAACGGTAAGTACTCAACTCTTCCTCGGTTTATAGAGGGAAACCACCGGGTAAGCGAGAACAGACGAAGAGCTTGCTCGGAATCTGTCGAACGAAAGGTGGTTCGAGTCCCTTTCGGGCTCAATACCCCGAATGGGGAGGGAGGACGTTCATGGACACTACATCATAAACGTTTTCTGTTTACAATAACTTACAAATTAGACAACGCGTATAAAGGACAGATTTCTACCCGTTTACCATCACTTATAATCTCTCCAAAATTTTCTAAAGATGAACGAATACCTACTTCTACATTTTTGTCTTTCATAAAATTAAAAAGACTTTTCATTCCACCTTTAATCCCCGCTTTTATTTCTATCGGAAGAATTTTCAGATTACGAGTTATCAAATAATCAACCTCTGCCATACTATTTTTTTCTGTACGCATCCAAAAATACAAATCATGACGTTGAGTCGGTGATTGATAACGCAAAAGCTCTAACCCTGCAACCATCTCCGTCAAAAAACCTTTATTTACCAAGTCCGTAGCTCCACCAACAAGAAGTTGTTCGGTAATTTTACTTATATCCCCTAAATCCATGTTAAGAATACGTAATAATAGCCCACTATCAAAATACAAATATTTTACAAAGCTATCATTACATTCCGCTCCCAACGGTAAACCGTTAGCCGCTGTATGTACAACAGGTATTATCAATCCGGCTAACCTTAAAAGTTCTAAAGCTTCCTTTACTTGACCACTCCTATAATCACGCGAGATTCGACTATACATCAATTTCTCGCCAACCTGATGGACAACACCACGAACGGTCAAACGCAACAATGTTGTGTCAACTCTCTTTTTATATTTGGCGAAATCATCTTCATAAGACACAATAATCTCATCCTGCACTTGTTGACATTGCAAATAATCACCTTCATCCACCCACGTCACAACAGATTCCGGCATACCTCCCACCATCAAGTAAATTCGAAACAACTCAACCAACTTTTGATGGAAAACCTCCATTAACGGTCGAGAAGCGGAAGCAGCTTTTTTTTCAATAATCAATTTCTCGTTTCCCGTTGCCATCAAAAATTCATCAAAAGTCATCGGATACACAAACAACGAACGAATCCGCCCAACACCATAAGTAGGAATTTCATTCAAAACAAATTCCAATAAAGAGCCGGCTGCAATAACATGCAATTCTTGATAATCTTCATAAAAGAAACGTAAACTAGAAATCGCTTCTTTACACATCTGAATTTCATCAAAAAACAATAAGGTTTTTCCCGGTTGTATGGTTACCCCAAAAAACACTGCCAATTTCGCTACAATTTGTTTCACATCTAACTCCCCAACAAACAGTTCTTTTAATTGTGGCTGTTTCTCAAAATTCACCTCTACATAATTATCAAACTCTAAAGCCAAATGCTTTACAGCTGAAGACTTTCCTACTTGGCGAGCACCTCTTAACAACAAAGGCTTATGCTTCGATTCTTTTTTCCAAGCTAAAAGAATATTATCAATTGAACGTGGAAGATACCTACCCATCTCTTTAAATTTATAATTTGATATTCAAATACAAAGATAGTATTTTTGACAAAATCAAGGGATTAAAAATAACACAATTTGATAAAATCAAGGGGATATTTTTCTCATTTTATGATAAAATCAAGGGATTAAAAACAAATCACCTCATGTTTCCACACGCCAAATGTTCTTTCTAGAGAACTTCCGATGAAAAACTTCGTCGTGAAAGGATAACCTGCACTTAGAATACGTACTTTTGCACCGGAGAAAGAAAAGTCATGAATACAAGTCAAGTAATTATCACACCGGGAAATATAACCAAGGACCGAAAGATATCCATATGTGTCTTTCTGTCCGGCTTCTCCTGTTTTGCCCAGTTATACTATTTCCAACCTCTCCTGCCCGATCTGGCACAAGAGTTTGGACTATCAGCCAGCCATAGTAGCCTGGCTATATCATTCTCCACGCTGGGAATGGTCATCGGTCTATTCACGGCCATGTTCGTGGCGGACACGATTCCAAGAAAGAAACTGATCAGCGCGGCACTGTTATCGTCAGCCGTCTTTTCGGTTATCTGCTCTTACTCGCCCTCCTTCTTCTTGTTGGTAGCCCTAAGCACGTTGAAGGGATTTTTGTTATCGGGAGCCACGTCCGTGTCATTAGCATATATATCGGAAGAAGTACAACCCCAGAACAAAGGAAAAATCACCGGGCTCTACATTGCCGGGAACGCCTTGGGGGGAATGGGGGGACGAGTAATTTCCTCCTACCTCAGCAGTGAATTCTCGTGGCGTGTTGCCTCCGTCTCGATCGGGGTATTATGTGCCCTATTTGCCATATCATTCCTGATTTTCAGTCCCCGCTCTGTCAATTTCAAACCCAAGCGGGAAAGTTTCAAATCATTGATCGTTTCCAACCTTCACCTCATCGTCTCCGTGAAACTGATCCCGTTCTACCTGATCGGCTCCCTCATGTTAGGGATATTCGTGAGCTTGTACAACTACCTCGGTTTTTACCTGATAAAAGAACCGTTCAATTTTCCCCCGTACCTGATTCACTACATCTATTTCATGTACCTGTTTGGAGTATTCGGCTCGATTGCCACGGCAAAATTGACGGCATTGTACAACCACTTCAAAATACTGAAAACAATCATTGCCCTCTCCGTGGCAGGATTACTTTTGCTGTACATCAACAACTTTTGGCTCGTCACTCTCGGTCTGGCTATCTTCACGTTCAATTTCTTCGTGGTACACGTGATCTGCAACCGAATCGTTAGTGACTACAACCTCCAGAAACGTTCGGTCACCATCTCCATCTACCTCCTGTTCTACTACATGGGGTCCAGTATTTGGGGATCCGCCACCGGGGTTATTCTCGACCACTTCGGCTGGCAATGGTTTATCGCCGGACTGATTCTACTCACGTTTATCCTGTACGCCATCGCTTACAAAGGCTCGAAATTGATGGGGAACTGACAACGCTCGACCGTGTTACGGGAAACCGCCCCGTGCGGGAAAGCGAAGTTTTATCCGCGACAAACCGGTTCTTGGATAGAGCACCTACCACACAGAGCTACATCCTCGCGAGCAAGTTGGTACCATACATCCACCCGAACGTTAACACTTTCTACAATTCTACCATATTTTACTATTACAATAGGAGCGGAATGGGAGGAGAATGGGAGCGGAATGGGAGCGGAATGGGAGCGGAATGGGAGCGGCTCGCTATATGATGGGAATATGAACGCTATTTGATAGCTAGATATTGTATGATTTCAGATTTAACTGCTTTAGAATATTTCATAACCACGGGCATACTTGTACACAAAAATTTCCACGGGTTCGCACGAAGATTTCACAAATAAAAAAAGACTGAATAACTTTTATTGTTAAACAGTCTTTTTTGGCAAAATTCTTTCAATGGCTTACGTTGAAAAGAAAAAAATCATATTATTATTAACATTACAAAGATCAACAATTCCACCCTTCCCCGCAACCCCTTATAATGGGGATATTTCAATCAAAATATCATTCCACCTCATTAATATCGATGAGATTGTTCAAAATCGCGTACACCGTAAGCCCGGAAACTGATTTTATTCCCGTCTTCCGGATAATATTTTTCCGGTGAGTGATCACGGTGTGTACTGATATATGATGCAAATCCGCGATTTCCTTGTTAATCTTCCCCTTGGCCAGGGAAATCAAAATCTCTTTCTCCCGTTCGGAAAGTTCATTCTTGTCGAGCAAATCAGCCGGGGCACTCAACGCGTCGATTGAATGTAGCAACTTCTGGGCGATCTTATCCCCATCATCGGCAATGTCAATCGTCGTGTGGTATTGTTTCAAGACCTCCGGATCGATATACTGGTAAACTAACGCCACGAAAGCCGTGTCCTTCACCCCGTCAAACAACTCTTCCAGATGCTGCCGTTTTTTCAATTCCACGACCGAGGGGTTAATGATTATAACATCCGGGTTCAAATGATTAATTCTTTCCAGGCTATGGAAACAGTCCGCGATAACCGCTACGACCTCAAACTCATTCCGCATTTCGATCAACTTCTTCAGTCCGGTTGAAATAATCATGGACGGTTCAATAATAACAATCCTGTAACTTTTATTATTGTTTTGCATACCGTTGTTCTAATTTCATTACTAAAGGAACAAGTATTTTATCCTCGATTAAAGAATGTTTACTCAAATCCTCTTCCAAGGCAAAAATTCCGAATAACACCCGGATACGCATATCCGACAAGGTGTCGCCCGGTAAATATTTCATGATGATATTCTTCAAGTCATTCAGTTTATCATCAATATTACTATGATTTCCCCGGAACACCCCGATGTCGTAGTCGCCCGGGCGAACTCCCTTCATCATGTTAGAGATGTAAGGGAACACCGTTATCTCCTCGTACTCGAAATGGCGAATGACTTCATTCTTGTATTCATTGAAGAAGAGGTACAATATTTGTTGGTGTTGCTGTTCGCATCCCTCGGAAATTTCCTTCAATTGTTCCTGGATGGCAAGCATCCTGTTGTCCAAGTAGTAGGAATGAGAATTTTTCAAGTAAGCGATCAACTGGTCCACGTTTGCCCCTATTCCCTCGATTTCGTCCTCCGTTGGCAGGTATTGCTCGTTACTGTACACGTTGCAAATCATCAAAAATAATGTACACGAAACATGGTTTGCCTCGCAGCATTCCTGGACCGTTTTATCTCCAAACCCCAGATTTATTCCAAACCGATGCAACAGTAATAATAGCGAGTAATCGGCATGAATGACATCTGCCAGTTTCATATCCGCGGAAAATAGATGCGATTTCATATCCCTATTTTTACCGCAAATATTAGAAATAATTGATTCAAGGCCAAGTTTATTCATTAGTTTATAGAATTATTGGTAATATTTCAAGTTTTCAAAGTTACAAATACCCCCGGAACACGCACATCCTCAAAATGGGGTAAAAACACACCATTCGTTCCCTAATTATGGGGAGTGAATGGCGTGTTAAATTTCACTTTTCGATTATTGGCAATATTTATTCAAATAACGGGGAATCCGGTTCATTATTATTTCCGTATTCCAGCATTTGTGTCAGGAAATCCGTCGGGTATTCTATTTCCACGTCAACCACGGATCCCTCTTTCTCCACCAATCTGTATTTCGGGTTAACAAATCCGGCATAAGGGGCCACGTTTAGTTTTTGATAGCGTTCCAGCACTTCTTGATGTAACACGGGATCTACGCGTACCCCGTAATTTTCAATCAAATCCCGCGCCCCCTCGAAATCACCTTCCGATTTCACCCGTTGCACCTCGGCCAACAGTCTTCCGAACAACATCCGCAAGGCCTCGTAATCCCGGATCGTGAAATAGGTCTTCCCCTCCCGGTTTACCCGCTCGATGACGTTCGTCTCTTTTCCTTTCTCGTAGACCCAGGAGGCTATCAATTGGCGATTACGCATGTGCGATTCTTCCAGGTTATTTCCTAATTTCACCCGGGTCAGCTGAACCATCAACCCGTTGCGGATGTAATTACAATATTCACTCTTTGCCACATCCAGGGAGGGAATTACTCCCAACTCGACCAGTTTCGGATCCATCACGTAATACAAGGCGAACAAATCGGCGCGGGCTTCTTCTATCGTGGAATAATAATTTTTCAGCGCTTCCTGTCCCACACCCGGTAACATTTTTCCGGATCCGTGTCCCAAACATTCATGCAGGTCGGTATGCACGTTTCCTCCAACGTACCCGTACGTTCTCACCAGTTCTTTTTCCTCGTCCGAATAGGCAAATTCATCCAGTACTCCTGAATTTAGAGAGGCCTGGTTATAAGCATACGTGATGTTATCCAGGGTTACCGACTTGCTACCATAACGTTCCCGAATCCATTCGGCATTCGGCAGGTTGATCCCGATCGGTGTTGCCGGATGGCAATCCCCTCCCAGCATGGCAGCTTGTACCACCCGGGCCGTAATGCCAACCACCTCGCTCTTCTTGAAGCGTTCGTCAATCGGGGCGTTCTGTTCAAACCACATGGCATTGTCGGCCAGCTTGCGCGTACGCTCGCAAGCCTCCTCGTCCATAATCTGAACCACGGATTCCCAGCTGGCCTTGTATGCCAACGGATCCCCGTATACTTCGATAAAACCGTTGATAAAGTCAATCGGGGCAGCCACTTCTTTCACCCATTCGATAGAGTAACGGTCAAACCAGGACAAATCTCCTGTCTCGTAGTACCGTATCAACCATTCAATTACCTCTTTCTGGTGCTCGTTGCAAGCGTACTCCGACGCTTTTTTCAGGTAGTCCGCGACGTGGCGAATTTCTTTCCCGTATTTTCCCCCGGCAAACCAAATCTGTTCATGCAATTGTCCTTTTTCATCACGCACCAGCGTGGAGTTTAGTCCCCAAGAAAGCAAGGCGTTCTCTTTTTTCTTCTCCCCGTAGAATTTTTCTACCTCCTCTTGTGTCACTCCTTCGTAATAATGGTTGGCAGAAGCCTTGACCAAATCCTTTCCCTCGTCCAACACGACCCGCTTGGCCATGTATTCGGGATCAAAAATGACGCGTTCCACTTCCCCGTATAACGGTTCTGCCCCCACTTCCCGAAGAAGGGTTTTAAAGTATTCGGGCGTGAAGGAGGGGATAAATTTCTCCATCGAGTAATGATGGTGTATCCCGTTGGCAAAAAATACTTTTTTGGCGTACACCAGGAATGCCTGAAATTCTTCTGTCTCCCGGTTTCCCCGATATGCCCGAAGAATTTTTTCCAAAGCCTCCCGTACCCGGAGATTATATTTATTATTCTGATCCCAGAGAATATCTCTTCCGGCCAAGGCAGCCTGGCTCAAGTAATAAACAAATAGCTTTTCCCGCAATGACAGTCCTTCAAAAGCGGGGACGTCGTAACGCAATATCTTTATATCATCAAACTGTTCTAATAAATATGCTTGTTTTTTCATTCTGTACCTCCTTCTGCAGTTGTTCCATATCCGCTGATTTTCAACGAACCGTATATTCGACGCGCAACTTCTCTAGCCGTGTCATCTCCTTTTCTATTACTGGAAATAAATTGATAAAGTTTCAATCCGGCCGCGTATAAAGTAATTTTAAATTCATATTCCGTTCCTCTTTTCACGTAGGTTCCTTGCATAACCACTCCGCTCAAATCCCCCTCCTCCACGTAAGCGATATCGTTTTTCAAATCGAACACGCCGGGTTGATCCTTCATCTGATTCAATCCCGCGTTCACGGCTTTCTCCAAATCAACTTGTCCGGCTTCAGGGGTGTATTCGGCATATAAATACGTGAATTCCAAATCGTTTGCATGATAACTAAAGGTTTGCATCTCTTTAACTAAAGGACGCTCCTCTTCGGGCAACTTATTTATCACGTTCCCCGCGGACTTCATGGCCTTGGGGGTTGCAAGAGACACGCCTCCCGCGTATGTCCCCGTGTACCATTGTTGTTCCGACACCGGGGTATTGCCATCTCCGTACAATTCGTCAGAATCATTCTTCATCCCCTTCATGACAAACACGACCATCAATGTCACCACCAGTATTCCCCCTATACACCCGGCAATCCATCCTTTTTTATTCCCTTTTTTTCCGCCCGGTTTCACGATATCTCCCCTCTTCACCTGTTCTTCCGTCAGGCATACTTCACGCTGAAAGTCTTCGAATGATTTCTCCGGATGTTTCACTTTCCAATCCTTATAGTTATCCTCCAGTTTCCGGTTACACAAACCGCATACCACCAGGTATTCGGATTTCACCTCGTTCAGGTGATTACAATGTTTACATTTCAAATAATACATCTCTCACTCGTTATGATTAAATCGTTCCAATATCTGGGCCGAAGCTTTAATCGAACGCTTGTACCAAGCGAACAAAACCTGATAGCGTTCTTCTTCCGATAAATGCCAATTTATATCTGTCTGTCGCAAACGCTGTACCACGCTATACATCAGTAGGGCGGCACACACGCTCACGTTATAACTCTCCGTAAAACCGTACATGGGTACTTTCACGAACTCGTCGGCCCGGGACAACACGTCGTCCGACAATCCCGTCAATTCCGTTCCCATGAAAAAAGCCATTTTCCCTTTGTGGAGGTCGATATCATCAATAAAAGTATCCCGTTCATGCGGGGTTGTCGCCACGATCCGGTATCCCTGTGATTTCAACATGTCGATTGTTTCCTCCGTGTTATTCTCTCTCTTCCGATGCCGATGAACCGTCAACCAGTCGGCAGCACCCATCGAAATCTCGGAATTATCCTTGAAAGTATTCGTATTTTCAATTACATGTACATTTTGAATCCCGAAACAATCGCATGAACGCAAGACGGCACTACAATTATGTTGCTGGTAGAAATCTTCAAGAACCATCGTGACATAACTCGTCCGCTCCGCGATTAACCGACGGAACAAGTCATTTTTATAATCCGTCACAAATTCGCTCAGATACTCAACTTGTTCTTTTACAGTATGCATAATATCATTTTAAGGTGACTTCGTCACGTTAAAAGTCACAAGTCTGCAAGTTACAGGTTACAAGTTCATTTTTCTCCAGTTTTCGCGACTTGCAACCAAAGTACCTGCAACTTGTTGATGAACAAAAAAAGGGTGTCTCAAAACACCCCCCTTTTTAATCTTTTAAATGGTAATTATAGTTGGCCTTCCAATTCAGCACCAGCTTTAAATCTCACCACCTTCTTTGCCGGGATTTGGATCGTTTTCCCGGTTTGCGGATTTCTACCTGATCTTGCACTTCTTTCAGATACAGAGAAAGATCCGAAACCAACCAAGGCTACTTTTTCATCTTTTTTCAAAGATTCTCCGATTGTAGCTACAAAAGCCTCTAATGCTTTTTTAGAATCTGCTTTTGTCAAACCAGCTTTTTCAGCAATCGCGTCAATTAATTGAGCTTTATTCATAATAGACAGTTTTAGGATTAGAACTAATAAATTCTTTATACATTCGCAAATGTAGATATTTTCTTGATGAATGCAAATTTTTTTTGAAAAAAACAAAGGGCTTGCGGGAAACTGAAATATTTCTTGTAATAAAAAAGGATCGACTTTCATCGATCCTTACTTGTAGCGGGAGCCTGACTCGAACAGACGACCTTTGGGTTATGAGCCCAACGAGCTACCAACTGCTCCATCCCGCAATATAAGCAGAACTCCTTTCGTTTTGCGAGTGCAAAGATAGAATATTCATTTTACATCTCCAAACATCAAATGATAAATTATGTTTTCAAAATATCAAAATGAAACAAATAATTAATAATAATCCTTGTCTATTCTAAAATAAAATGGCAATTTTGCGTCATAATAAATATCAATTCAGATTTATAAACGACACTATTTATGAAAAAAAGTTTTACCTTTTTGAAAGTTAGCTACATAGCTATGTTATTGAGTGTTATGAGCATTTCCGAGGGGTTCGCGCAAGGACTGAGAACTTCTTATTTTATGGACAACGTTCCGTCCAGACTTAAAATGAACCCAGCCTTACAGCCCGCTAGAGGATATTTTAATATTCCCGCTATCGGTGCCATCGGATTATCTGCCTCTTCGAACAAATTAAGTATCGATGATTTTATCGACATTATCCAAAATAAGAATGGCTTTTTGAATAGTGATCAGTTTATAAATCGTCTGGACAACAAGAACACGATGAACATCGACCTGACGCTGGACCTTATTTCCTTTGGTATTTACAGCGGGAAAGGGTTTTGGACGGTAAACCTGGGAGCGCGCTCCATTATTAGTGCCTCTATCCCGAAGAGTATGTTTGAACTTGCCCGTTACGCCAATACCAATCCGGAACTCGACGAGAATGTCAATCTTAATTATGATATTAAGGACATGGAGCTCCATGCAAATATTTTCACTGAAATAGGATTAGGGTATTCCCGTCCGGTAACAAAGGATTTGACTGTCGGCGGACGCGTGAAATTATTAGTCGGGTTAGGAAATTTGGACGCCAAAATAGATCAGATTTACGCACACGTAAATACCGACGACCTTGCAAGTTATCAATCTTGGAAAGTTAAAACAAAAGGACGCTTGGAGGCTTCCATGAAAGGCTTGGAATTCTCTTATAATTCAGACAGCGGATACATTGATGATATTGATTTCGATTCTCCCGGGATTTCCGGTTATGGATTGGGTCTTGATTTAGGTGCAAGTTACAATTTATTTGGTTGCATTAACTTATCAGCAGCCATTATTGACCTCGGTTTTATCAATTGGACAAAATCATCTACCACAATCGCCACGACGAACAGTGAACATGATTACGGTGACTTCGCCAATTCCGGCTCAGATGAATACGATCCGGACAATACTGAAGCAGGAGATGTTTTTGACTTCGACTTGATTCAATTCCAAACGGAAGAAAATGCCAAAAGCCGGAGTACCAGTCTTCGTTCAACCTTGAATCTTGGTGCAGAATACACCCTTCTGAATAACAAGCTTGGATTCGGTTTGTTGTCCTCCACTCAGTTCACGCAGCCCGAAGCTTACTCCGAATTAACGATCTCAGCCAACTACCGCCCGAAAAACTGGTTCGGGGTGTCATTAAGTTACTCTTTCTTGCATAGTGACTTCGAAACGTTGGGTATCGGTTTGAAATTAGGTTCTATTTTCATTGGTTCTGACTACTTGATGACCAAATCACTAGGCGATGCTAACCGGGCAAATGTCTACTTAGGTGTTAGCGTGCCTCTTGGCAAAAAACGGCAGGATTATCGCAGGAAATAAAATTCCGCCGTCACGACCACTCCCCCTTACACGAGGGGAGAGTTGATTATCACCCCTATTCCCTCTCGTGTAATCTTAAGAGGAGATAGGGGTGGTAGGTTAATAGAATATTTGTATGGGCCTCACACGGACACGACTTTGCCCAAAGGAACGTACCAGATATAACCGGAGACATCGGTGTACCCCATCTGTCGCAATGTTTTACAATAGAATCCAACCTGTCGGATATATGATTTCTCTTCCTTCTGACCGAATTTATAATCCACGACAATGGCTTTTTTCCCATCAATCATAACCCGGTCAGGACGAGCTTTTCCCGAATGACAGAAAAGGATATCCCGTTCATTAATAACTTTATATTTCCCATCAAACCATTCCGAATGGGGGGTGTTGTTCAAATAAGCCACTACCTGTTCCCGGTAATCCGCACGCTCCACCGAGGTTAGCAATCCGGAGGCATACATATTATTTACCGCACGATCGACATCCTCCACCGTTTCGATACGACGGAAAATCTCGTGCAATATTTTCCCTTCGTCAACAGCAGAAGTTTCCGTCTTTTCCGGATCGGTATAATCTTCATATTTATACCGTACGCTGACCCGCTCGTTTAATTCATAAATCGGATATTCCGCCAGGCTTAACGTATTATCGTCCTCCACTTTTTCCTTACCGGTTATCAATTGCTTCTCCCCGATGACCAGAGATGAATTTTCGGAATTCCATTCCGGTATCTCGCCTGTCTCCAGAACTTGAAATAGGAAAGCACCGATATCTGAGGGTTTTCCCTCTTTCGTTATCTTGGGAGCGTAAGGTAAAACGTACAACTCCCGTTCCGCCCGCGTGAATGCCACGTACAGCAGATTCAAATTATCCACGTAAGCTTTCACGTGTTCATGGAGGTAATCCTCACGGAAATGGCTATCTAGCAATTTAGAGGAATAGTTTAACGGTGCGTATTCCAGCTCCCGGAATCCTTTCTCCCGGTTTTGACACCATATCCGACGTCCGTGACGAGTGTCATCGAGATCCCATGCACAGAAAGGGATAATAACCGTTTTGAATTCCAATCCCTTGGATTTATGTATCGTGAGAATACGCACGGCATCCACTTCTTCCGAGGTGGATAATACCTTTTTATCCTTCTCTTTCTCCCACCATTCAAGAAAAACAGGGATGCTATTCGTGTTATTTTTCTCGTAATCAAAGAGAATATCCTGAAAAGCGATCAGGTAAGGCAACTCTTCCGTTCGTGCCCGTAAGCCGAAAACCTCGATAATCGATTCCGTGATCTCGAACAAGGAACTACAGGTCAATTTCTCCGGCTCCCGTAAAAAAGGCAAGTCAATCGTGTCAAGAAAACTCTCGTCCGTACTACCGGCCTTGAAAAGAAGATCTTCCTGTGAAGTATTTTCTCCCCGGACAAAGGTCCGATAATTATAAAGCAACACGGTTCGGTTCACGGCATCATACGGTTCCACCATGTAGCGCAACACGTTAATAATTAATTCCACGTAAGGTGACGAGGAAACGTATAACGAATCATTGGATATAAACGTGATCGGGAAAGGGATATTCTCCCGCTTGTTATATTCGATCAGGTAATCGGCAACGAAAGCCCCCTCCTTACCGTTACGCACAAGAATCACGCAGTTTTTCAACTCTCCGCCCCGGTGTATCGTATCGTTGATGACATCCACGACTGCATTCATGATCTCCACGTCACTTCCCTCTTCTTGTTTTTCTCCACCGAAACGGATCTCCACGTACCCGTTTCCCGAACGGCTCACGAGTTGTTCCGGGTGGTGATAGGCTTCCGTGATGGAACGGGAATACACGTTTTCTTCCCCGCATTCGCTGTCGTACAATTCCTTTAACTGCCGCGCGGCCAAGACAAAGAAACGGTTATTGAATTCCACCACCTCCTTGCAACTTCTCCAATTATGCTCGAGAATCACGTTATCCGTGCCAAATGTTGCCAGATCCCGCTCCACTCCTTCTGCCAATAAACGCCAGTCTCCGTTACGCCAGCGATAAATGCTCTGCTTCACATCGCCCACGATCAAAGCCCTCCCCCCTTCGGAAAGGGTGTTCACGACAAGTGGCAGGAAATTTCCCCATTGCATGGTGGAGGTATCCTGGAACTCGTCAATCATGATATGCTTGTAGAAGTTTCCCGTTTTCTCGAACAGGAAAGAGGTGTCATTCCCAGCAATCAGCATGTTGAGCAAACGGGTCGTGTCACTCAGTAACATAAGCCCTTTCTCGTCACAATAATCCCTCACGGCCCCGTACAAATCATTCAAAATCCCCAGTTGGTAAAGATTCTTCGAAAGTAGAACCGCCGACACGTAATCCGGCAAATTCTTGTCATAATATTCAACACTTTCCCGCAAGCTCGTGTTCAGCTCCGGGTAAACATTCTCGATCAATGCCCGAAGCGAGGAGTCCTGCTTTTTGGTCACCCATTCATCCGGGTTATCAATTGCCTTTCGGGCAGAATCGGGAATCTTATCCAAGCCTTTGTCCCGCAGCTTGTAAAAATAATTTATAAAACTTCGCTTCCCTCCTTTGAAATCCTCCGCGTGTAATCCACTCTCCTCGATATACCGGCAAGCAGATTGACCGAACGCCTCCATGCGATCCTCAAAACGGGAAACCACGCCCTGCAAGAACATCTTATAGCCTTTCAAGAACCCACGATCGTTAAACTTTTCCCTCACTTCCTTGTCAAAAAGCATGTAACTTTCGCCAAACAACTCCTTCCCCAGTTCCGCAATCTTATTCTTCACGCTCCACGATTTGGCATCCTCCACGCTATCGCTCATCAGCTCGGTAATCCACGTTCTCAACTCCTTGTCCTTGTTCATGCGCTGCATTACCTGATCTACGGCCCGCTGTAACACGTAGTCACTATCCAACTCGACATTATACCCGGGAAATATTCCCAGTTCACGGGTAAACGCTTTGATTACCCGCTGAAAAAAACGATCGATTGTTGTCACGGATAATCGCCCGTAATCGTGCAGGATCAAGGTACGTAACACGCCGGCCCGTTCCTTCACCTGCTCGTCTGTCAATTTCAGCGCCCGTTTAAGTTCCTCCCGGTAATCGCTCTTCTGTCCCTCTGCCAGCTTGTTCAACTCTCGCACGATACGGGATTTCATCTCTTCCGTGGCCTTATTCGTAAAGGTCACGGCAAGCACGTTTTTATACTCGGAAGAAGCGTTAAAAACGATCTTGAAATATTCCATCGTCAAAGCAAAAGTCTTCCCCGCACCGGCGGAAGCCCGATATACACGCAACATACGATATGAAATGTAAAATGTAGAATGTAAAATGTAGAATGTAACATGTATATCAAGAAAGTCCTTTATCACATTCTAAATTCTACATATTACATTCTAAATTATTAAAGTCTAGAAGTTAATATCGCTCTCACGTTATCCACGTTCACATCGTCGATTCCGCCTAAGGCAAAATTTCCCCGCTCACGGAAACGCTTTTCGATACGGTCGATCGTGTCGATACCCACGCCGTAATCAGACAAGCGGGTCTTCACGCCCAATTCATTAAAAAATTGTTCCGTACGAGCAATTGCCTGATCGGCAGCATCGGGCTGATCCGTGTCAATATTCCACACGCGTGAGGCATATTGCAACAGTTTCTCGCGACGTTTGATCTTCGTGGCATTCATCACTCCCGGTAGAACAATCGCCAACGTGATCCCGTGATCCAACCCGTTGAAAGCGGTCAATTCATGACCGATATGGTGGGTTGACCAATCCTGCGATACCCCGCAGGCAATCAACCCGTTCAAGCCCATCGTGGCGGCCCACATGAAGTTGGCCCGATCCTCATAATTCGGCTTCTCGGCATGCATCAATTTCGGTCCCAGTTCAATCAGGGTTTTCAAAATGGATTCCGAGAAACGATCTTGAATTTCAGCTTGTTCCGGGAATGTATAATATTGTTCCATGACATGCACGAAAGTATCGACCACCCCGTTAGCCACTTGCTTCATGGGTAAGGAATAAGTCACCATCGGGTCTAACACAGAAAATTTCGGGAACACGTGACGAGAACTGAACGCCAATTTTTCTAACGTGGCTTGGCGAGTGATCACTCCTCCATTATTCATTTCCGATCCTGTAGCCGGAAGAGTCAGCACGGTTCCCAACGGGAGAGCTGCATTCACCCGTGCTCCTTTTGCCACGATGTCCCAAGGTTCACTCCCTTCGAAACAAGTGGCGGCGGCAATAAATTTTGTTCCATCAATCACGGAACCCCCACCCACAGCTAGAAGAAATCCCACGTTTTCTTGCTTTGCCAGTTCCACGGCCCGCATCAATGTCTCGTATTTCGGATTCGGTTCTATACCCCCGAACTCTACAATATCAAATCCTTGCAACGCATCCATCACTTGTTCATAGACACCGTTTTTCTTGATGCTTCCACCACCGTAGGTCATCATAACTTTCATTCCTTTCGGAATCCATTTCGCGATCTCGGCAATTTTTCCTTTCCCGAAAAGGATTTTTACGGGATTGTAATAATCGAAATTTCTCATGCTTTAAAATCGTTTATAACTGTTCCATAATTTTGGTTTCATCCTTGATGCGTTTCTCCAAACGCTTTATGTAATCCGTAATATATACGGATAAACCATTACTGATGTTATTCGCTTGCAGTGTTTTCAATGCCGCTTCCAATAACGCCTTCGCCGACGAGAAGTTACCATCCTTTTCGTAGAACCATGCCAGGTTCACCGCGGCACTAGCCGCAACCTTGGGTTTCAGGTTCAAAGCCGCATTCCATATTCGCCGGGCCTCTTCGTCATTTTCGTTTTCAAAATAGTAGTAACCGAGATTCAACAGACGGTTATTCGTGTAAATCCTACGCTCTTCAGGCTTCCAGGTTGGCGTTAAACGTTCTGCATATTTCACCCCGTTATTGTAAAAGAAATTACAAATTATATCATAACTGTTTCCCTCGAAGAGTGTCTCGTCCACGTCGTCCAACTTGTGGGTAGTTGCAGAATCCACCACGACACCCTCCGGGTCATATAAACGCACAAAGAGGTTGGAATCAAGCATCAACCGACCCGCATCATCCACCCCGAACTTACAGTATTCCACCGAGAGTATATACATTTGTCCGGAAACTTTTTCCAACGCGGCAATACCTTCCGGTGAAATAGGTGCGGGGGTATATCCGTCCGGAATATATTCCGTGTTCAATCCTAACCCTTTAACCAATAAAATAGGCTGTACACCGTTACGCAATCCGTCACGCACCCCGTTATAGAAATGATTGACGACTTCGTTTCTCCGTAACCGCAAACTAGAGAACAACTGGTGAGCGGTGAGAGAATCCAACTGATGTACCAGTTTCCGGTCGATAAACAAAATCTGGGCGTTCTTGGTTCCGACGTTCAACTTCCCCGGATGCAACACGTCAATATCCAATATTTTGTAACTACTGCATGACACGATGCCTCCCAATAACAGACACGCCCCTATTGTTCGCCAAGCCGCCTTCACTCTACATCTGACATTATTTCCCATGAGTTTATTCCTTTTGTTCAATATCCAAACTTACAAAAACCAGACCATAATTCGTTAGTGCCATCCGAAGATGGTGGTATTACGATGTTTTAAAATTAGACATATTCCGGAAAATAACCAAGACAAGCGTGACAAAGTTTTATTTTTCACGGTATTTAACGAAAAGACTCGAATTCTCACGATAGAAAAAAAGTTGCAGGTTATCGGTACAATTTGTAACCTGACAACCTGCAACTTTTAACTCGCCTTCAGCGATGTCTACATGTTCATTCCACCGCAAACATGGATTGTTTGACCTGTCACATAAGCAGACAAATCAGAAGCCAAGAACACGCATACTTTCGCGATATCTTCCGGAGTACCACCTCTCTTCAACGGAATTTTGGCAGCCCATTCCTTACGCACGTCTTCTGGTAATTGTGCGGTCATATCGGTAATGATGAATCCCGGAGCAACAGCGTTGGCACGAATATTACGCGAACCAAGTTCTTTAGCCACGCTCTTTGTAAATCCGATAATTCCGGCTTTGGAGGCAGCGTAGTTTGCTTGTCCAGCGTTACCACTCACACCCACCACGGAACTCATGCTGATGATGGAACCTGATTTTTGACGTAACATAACGGCAGACACGGCCTTCGTGAAATTAAACACGGATTTCAAATTCACGTTAATCACGGCATCCCATTGTTCTTCGCTCATGCGCATTAACAAGGTATCTTTCGTGATACCGGCATTATTTACAAGTATATCTACACGTCCGAATTCTTTAACAATCTCATCCACGGTAGCATTCGTAGCCGCGAAATCGGCAGCATTGGAAGCGTACATTTTAGCTTTCACACCCAAAGCAGCAATTTCTTTTTCGGTTTCTTGAGCTATTTCATCATATCTTAAATCGGTGAAAGCGATGTTCGCTCCTTGACGGGCAAATTCCAATGCCACAGCCTTTCCGATTCCTCTTGATGCCCCCGTGATAATGGCAGTCTTTCCTTCTAATAACTTCATAATTACAGTTTTATTTAAACCTAAATTTAAACCGGAACCACTTGTAAAGCAATCCCGCGGCGGAAAAATCCCGCCCGATCAAGCGACAAAGTTAGAAAATTAATTGAAAACAGGAAATTAATTGTTTATTATTGCATTTTCTAATTGAATCTAAGTTAGATATAAATTAAATCAATCACAACAATTAATATATGGAACAATATGATGTACCTTTAGTAAAATATAATTTTAATAAAACGAATAATGAAAGCACGAGATAGAATAATTTTGTTATTGTTTCCTTGTTTTTTCTTGGGAAATATAATTGTACGAGGAAATGCTCAGGAATTAAGAGATAGTATTGAAGTCAAACAGCCTCTAATTTTTGATAATTGGTGTGTTGATGGTTTTGAACTATTGGGTGATTCTAAGCGAATTTCATTCAAGATATACGTGGATCGTGCAAACTCTTCTAATCAATCTCTTGAAATTGTTTATGGTAAAAATGACGTGAGTAAATATATAGATATAGATAGTACGTCTACTCAAGATATATTTTACGTGGTTCATTCTTTAGATTATTATTTTTTGCAAAATGAAGAAGTTATAACTTTTTTTTATTTCACGAAAGATAAGCTAGGTGGTTTGGAGCCTTTCAAGTTGTTCTTGGTCATAATTTATAAAGGACATGTTTACAAATATTGGGGAATTATTCCGCAACATCCAGACTGGGGATGGAATGATTATTATGAATTTCATGCAGATTCAAAATTAAGGAATAATTCGATCATAATTTACGAGAAGATGATGGAACATTGGAACTACGCTATAAAAAGATATAAACAAATATTTTATAACGATTACAAATGAGTGAATTGTTCCAAACAGACAGTATAGCCATTTTGCGCCATATGAACAATATTTAAAAAAACAAGAATTGGAGTCAGAATCAACTTGTGCAAAAATCGCACAAGTTCGAACAGATGGAAAAAGAAATGTAACCCGATGTATTCCTTAGTAGTAGTAAATTTAATCAATCACAACAATTAATTATGGAACAAGAAATCCAGCTAAATGCACACAACAAACAGGAATATCCTCCTCTACCTTTGAAAATGTTAAATTTTTAATAAAGTGCCTTCCTAATAACATCTCCTTATCCAATAATAAAAATATTATTATTTCTTTTTCAATAACAAATTTATTATTATCTTTGTGGTGTCAGATAATCAAATAAAAAAAGAGCGATGAAACGAAAAAGTAAAAAGAGAAAAGAACTAGAGAAAGATTTGGAGTTCTATTTGCAAATCTACTCACAAGTATCTCTAAGGATGCAAGCGGTACTAGACAAGGAAATAGAGTTGCTAATCGAGTTACTAAAGAGTTCAGAGATTTAAAAATAGCACTCGAAAGAGGGCACAAACTAATTAATTATGGAACAGGTATTAAACGACATAGAAAGACTAAAATTAAGTTACAGGGAGGCAAAGACAGGGAAAGAGAAAGAAGCTATACTTAACGAGGTTAGCGTGTTAGCAAGTAAAGACAACGATAGCTTTTCAAAAGCGGTTGTTGAATCAATTAAAGCGACTAACAAGGAGGCACAAGAATATATTATTAAAGAGAAACTTAAAGACATTCTAGGCATTATATCAGCTAGTTACATAGCTAAGAATTACTTCAACAAAACAACCGCTTGGTTTTATCAAAGACTTAACAACAACATCGTAAACGGGAAACAAGCAAGGTTCAGTAAAGAAGAAATTGAAGTACTTAGGCACGCTTTGAAAGATATTAGTTGCAAGATAAATAATTCAGCCGCTCAATTGGTTATCTGACAATTTCTTAATTAAGTGGTTAAAAGAAAGGGGAATAGCTTGTTATTCCCCTTTTGATTTATCGTATCGTTATATATATTTCGTCTGCTCCTTTCAATCGTTTTAGAAGTTCACGTTCCGTTTCCCTGCTTTTCAACACTTTACCTTTCTCGCTGTTCATGCCGACTGCCAATATATAATTTGTTCCGCAAGATTCTTAATAACGAACTAGTTCGCCATTTAAGATTGTCAATATCAATATATTTATACTCTTTAGGTTCTAACCCTTTTTTCGCTCTTAGTTCTTTGTAATTTTCAATTCTCTTTGTATATGGGGCTAGAACACTTCACTATTAAATAGCGAACAAATATCAACAGTTGAATAACCATTTGAATAATTCCAATCACTCCTTTCATTCGCCAACTTAGTTAACTCTTCTTGTTGTCTGTCGGTAGTCTGCATTTGCGTGCTCACTCGACAATAGATAGCAATATTTTTTTTCTGTCCCATAATGCCTATATTTGTTGTAGTATTAACATTTAACGTTCTAATATGGAAACAAGCATAAATATTAATCGAACAAGTCCCAAATTTCAGGATATGTTACTCGCACCTATGCATACAGCAGAACACCTTTTAAATTCTCAGATGGTCAAATACTTCCATTGTGAACGTTCTTTCTCTGCCCATATCGAGAAAAAGAAATCCAAATGTGATTACCACTTCACGACAGCTCCTTCCGCAGAAGACATTGCCACCGTGGAGCAAGCGGTAAATGACATCATACAACAGAATATCAACGTGGAAGAAATCTTCTATCCGATCGATCAAGTGCCGGCTTGCATCAATCTCACTCGCCTTCCTGAACCGGGAATCAAGACGGTACGAGTAATTCGTATCGGGGATTACGATCAATGCGCCTGTATCGGTCTTCATGTCACCAACACGGCCGAGATCGGAACTTTCCGCATCATCTCGTTCGATTTCAATGATGGAGTATTACGCATTCGTTTCAAGCTCGGAAAATAAAACGGGGGCAACAATGAACTTTTTTGTAATGTCTGCATTACAAATTGATTATTTATTTCTACTTTCGCGCTAACGATTGCGAGTAACTATATATTAAAATAAAAATATCATGAATCTCCTTGAACAAATCAAAGAAAATGCGAAGAAGTACAACAAACGCATTGTACTTCCGGAAGGAACAGAAGAACGTACGTTGAAAGCAGCTGACATCCTGATCGGTGAAGGTATCGCTCAAATCATCCTGATCGGTAATCCGGCTGAAATTAAAGCATTGGCCGAGAAATTCGATTTGAAAAACATCGGTAAAGCCACGATCATCGATCCTGCAAACCACGAGAAAAAGGAAGCGTATGCAGACCTTTTGGTTGAACTTCGCAAAAGTAAAGGTATGACAAAAGAACAAGCCATGAAGCTCGTTCTTGACCCACTATACCTTGCCACTTTGATGATCAAGAGCGGTGATGCTGACGGAGAAGTTGCCGGAGCAAAGAATGCTACCGGAGACGTGTTACGTCCCGCGTTACAGATCGTGAAAACCTTACCGGGTATGTCTGTTGTATCAGGAGCATTTCTGTTATTAACCAATAAACCTGAATACGGGGAAAACGGTTTGATCGTATGTGCTGACTGCGCCGTGTTGCCAAACCCGACTGCTGAAGAATTGGCACAAATCGCCGTGGCTACTGCCGGAACGGCCAGAGCTATCGCTAAAATCGAGCCGAGAGTTGCCATGTTAAGTTTCTCTACCAAGGGGTCTGCTAAAAATGAATTGGTAGACAAAGTAGTGAAAGCAACCGAACTCGCCAAACAGATGGCTCCCGACGTGATGATTGACGGTGAAATGCAAGCCGATGCAGCTCTCGTGGCATCTGTAGGTGCTAGCAAAGCTCCGGGAAGCCCTGTAGCCGGTAAAGCCAACGTATTGATTTTCCCCAGTCTTGAAGTCGGAAACATCAGCTATAAACTGGTACAACGCATCGCGGGAATCGAAGCCGTTGGTCCAGTACTTCAAGGTATGGCAGCCCCGATCAACGATTTGTCAAGAGGTTGTTCAGTAAGTGACATTGTGAATCTCGTTGCCATCACGGTAAATCAAGCCGCGGCAAAATAAACTCAACAAGTATTACCATTTCAAATTAAATTATAATGAACGTACTAGTTTTAAACTGCGGAAGCTCCTCCATCAAATATCAATTACTTGACATGGCAGGAGAACCGACGTTACTCGCGAAAGGATTAGTGGAAAAGATCGGTTTACCCGTGGGAAGTTTCACTCACAAACCGGAAGGAAAAGATAAATACGTGGTAGAAGAACCTATCGCCGACCATACAGCCGGGATCGACTTGATATTGAAAGCATTGGTTGACCCAAAACATGGGGTAATCAAGACCTTGACGGACATCAAGGCCGTGGGGCACCGTGTGGCTCATGGTGGTGAATTCTTCGCCAAGAGCGTCCGTGTTGACGAGGATGCCAAGAAAAAGATCGCTGCTTGCTGCGAATTGGCTCCACTTCACAATCCCGCGAACCTGAAAGGAATCGAGACGATGGAAAAACTATTACCGGGTGTACCACAGGTAGCAGTATTTGACACGTCATTCCACCAAACTCTTCCCAAAGAAGCATTTATTTACGGAATCCCGTACAAATACTACGAAAATTACCGTATCCGTCGTTACGGATTCCACGGGACCTCCCACAAGTTCGTGGCAGAAAAAGCATGTAAAATACTGGGATGGAACATCGAGGAGAAAAAAATCATCACTTGTCACTTGGGTAACGGTTCATCCATAACCGCTATCAACAAAGGCAAATCCGTCGACACCTCCATGGGCTTCACGCCCAATGCCGGAGTGATCATGGGAACCCGCACGGGAGACCTTGACTTGGGTGCATTGTTATACATCTGCGAAAAAGAAGGTTTAAACGCGGCACAGGCAAACGACCTCGTGAACAAGAAATCAGGATTGCAAGGAGTATCTGAAGTTTCTTCCGATTGTCGTGACTTACAGGCTGCTGCTGAAGCCGGAAACGATAAAGCCCGTCTCGCTCTTGATATTCTCGCTTACGACGTGAAGAAATACGTGGGTAGTTACGCTGCCGCACTAAACGGAGCAGATTTGATTGTCTTCACCGGAGGTATCGGAGAAAATGACAGCGAAGTACGTGAGCAAGTATGTACCAACATGGAATACATGGGTATCCACTTCGATGTTGCAGCCAATAAAGGCGTTCGCGGACAAGATAAAATACTGTCTACCGCCGACTCCAAGGTAATCGTGATGAGTATCACCACGGATGAGGAATTGGTTATCGCAACAGACACCATGAATCTCGTGAAATAAGCTATTGTTTCCACATATAAAAAAAACGACTGGTATTACCGGTCGTTTTTTTATTTACGTTCAGTATCATATCTGAAAAGACAACCGATTGATTTTCTTACCTGTCAGACCTTGAATCTCTCGAATCTTAGGTTGTTCTTCTTCGGAACAGAAGGTCACCGCCGTGCCGAGATGCCCTGCACGTCCGGTACGCCCGATACGATGTACGTATGTTTCTGCCACATCAGGCAGATCATAATTTATGACAATCTCCAACTCCTGAATATCAATTCCTCGAGCCGCAATGTCCGTGGCCACCATCACCCGGGTAGTGCCTGCCTTAAAGTTTGACAAGGCCCGTTGGCGTTGCCCTTGTGATTTATCCCCGTGAATCGCCTCGCTTTTGATTCCGGATTTCTTCAACAAGCGTGATATATTATCTGCCCCATGTTTGGTACGGGAGAAAACAAGTACCGACTTTTTCTCTTGTTTTAACAAAGAAACAAGAAGTTTCTTCTTTTCCGGCTTCTCCACGAAGTAGACGCACTGTTCTACCGTGTCGACGGCTGAAGAAACCGGGGTTACCTCCACCCTTGTCGGGTTTGAAAGAATACTTTTCGATAGATTCACGATATCCTTAGGCATCGTTGCCGAGAAAAACAACGTCTGACGCTTTACTGGCAGCATGGGTAACAAACGTCGTATATCCGCGATAAATCCCATATCCAACATCCTGTCGGCTTCATCCAAAACAAAATGCGTGATCGAGGAAAGATTCACGTATCCTTGCCGGATCAAATCGAGCAAACGTCCCGGTGTGGCAACAAGAATATCCACTCCCGCCTGCAACTGATCCGTCTGCACTCCCTGTTTCACCCCGCCGAATATAATCGCCTGCTTGATTCCCGTGTGCTTCCCGTAATCCGTGATGCTCTCTCCGATCTGGATAGCCAATTCCCGGGTTGGAGTCAAGATTAGAGCTTTAACGGCTCGTTTTTTCACGAACCGTCCTTTACTGCCCCGGGCTTCCGAACGACTTTCAGTGGAACGCTCAACGAGCAAATGTTGTAATATCGGTATTGCAAATGTTGCCGTCTTACCGGTTCCAGTCTGGGCAATCCCCAGCATATCACCACCTCGAAGAGCCACGGGTATCCCCTTCTCTTGTATCGGGGTGGGTTTTTCATATCCTTTTTCACAGATAGCCTTAAGAATAGGCTCTGCAATTTCTAATTCTCTAAATGTCATAATAATAATTGTTACGTTTTAAATTGCCTCTTGTTATTTTTAGTTCGTACATACAAACTTACTCGGGCAAAAAATTATCTGAACAAAGAAAGCTTACAAAGGTCAATTCAACGATGGAAAGAGCCGGAGGGAACGTATCCGGAAAATACAAAGAAGATAAAGATCAAAATGAACTCACAATGTTTCATGCCACAAAGATAGTCAATATAATTCAGTTCACACCACATTTATGGGAATAATTGCAAGGAACTTCTTGCTACAAACAATTAATAAAGCATTATATTTGTACCCGTAACACTAAAATAAAAGCAACATATGAAAAAGAGTTATATTGTAATTGGAGTAATTATCGTTATCGTGATTGGAATTTTCATGTGGTTCAAAGGAAGTTACAATCAAATGGTAACCCGGAGTGAAAATGTATCCTCCCAATGGTCGAACGTGGAAAATCAATACCAACGTCGTCTGGACCTAATTCCAAACCTCGTGAACACGGTGAAAGGCTACGCGGAGCATGAACAGAACACGTTGACCCAAGTCGTGGAAGCCCGTGCAAAAGCCACGCAGATGCAGGTGAACTTTGATCAACTGGATGAGCAAACTATCAGGAAATTCAATAATATGCAAGGCGAACTTTCCTCTGCCCTCTCCCGTTTGCTGGCAATCTCCGAACAATACCCGGACTTGAAAGCCAACGAGAACTTCCGTGACTTACAAGCCCAACTGGAAGGGACAGAAAACCGTATTGCCGTCGAAAGAC
Organism: Butyricimonas faecalis; assembly: GCF_003991565.1. NCBI lineage: Bacteria > Pseudomonadati > Bacteroidota > Bacteroidia > Bacteroidales > Odoribacteraceae > Butyricimonas > Butyricimonas faecalis. The sequence goes on from NZ_CP032819.1 coordinate 806,284, forward strand.
GTAAATTCAACGAGGAAGTGAAAGATTATAACGCCTACATCCGCTCATTCCCCAAAAACATCATTGCCGGAATGTTCGGCTTCACCCCGAAACCTTACTTCGAGGCCACTGCCGGTGCGGAAAAAGCTCCGGAAGTTAAGTTTTAACCAACTACTACCCCCTCTAACTCCCCCTTACACAGGGGGAGGACACGCTACATTGTAGCATGATAGCGCTCCGTGTATTGGTCTCCCCCCGGAACAAGGGGAAGTCAGAACGCCTGCCTCGTGCGGCCGGAATCCAAAATCTAAAATTTAAAATCTAAAATCCATCAGCTCATGTCTCCCGAAAAGGCCTTTACCCAACAACAGAAAGACGCCATGGTAGCTGCCATCAAGCAAGCAGAAAAAGACACGTCCGGGGAAATCCGGGTACATATTGAAAATCATAGTAAAATAGACGTACTCGACCGGGCTGCCGACGTTTTTGCCCGCTTAAACATGCACAAAACGGCACAAAGAAACGGGGTTTTGATCTACGTGGCCTTACTCGACCACAAATCCGCCATCCTGGGAGATGCCGGGATCAACGCCAAAGTCCCCTCGGACTTCTGGGATTCGATCATGAAAAACATGATCGGGAAATTCAAGGAAGGCAAGATCACGGAAGGCATCTGCGAGGCAGTCGTCACCGCCGGAGAACAACTGAAAGCGTACTTCCCCTACCAGGCTGACGACGTGAACGAACTCCCCGACGAAATCTCCTTCCAGTAAAGAGGAATCACGATTTTGTACGAAAACCCGTACTCTAATTTGTAACTTATAGCAAAATGATAAAAAGACTTTTCATATTATTCGCCTTCATCGCGGGAACCCTGTTTACCGTTCAAGCCCAAGATATTCCGGAACCCATGAGCCCGAAACGCATCGTGAATGATTTCACGGGATTATTCAGTACCCAGGAACGGGAGGCGTTGGAGAAAAAACTGGTAAACTTCAACACCAACTCCTCCACCCAGATCGCCGTGGTCACCGTGCCTTCACTCAACGGGTACGACATCAACGACTACGCGGCCCGTCTCGGGGAAAAATGGGGTGTCGGCCAAAAGGGAAAAGACAACGGCATTGTCATTCTGATTAAACCGAAATCCGGAAGAGAAAAAGGAGAAGTAGCCATTTCCGTCGGTTACGGGCTAGAAGGCGTTGTTCCGGACATAACGGCATCCCGCATCATCCGGAATGAAATCATTCCCGCTTTCCAGGCTGACAACTACTACAAGGGCATTGACAAAGCCACTGATGTACTAATCGACTTATCCAAAGGCGAATATACCGCAGACGAGTATAAGAAAAAGAGTGAAGGCAGTCCCCTTGACATCGTGATCGGGGTCATCATTTTCGCGATCATCCTATCACTCATATACCGGAAACGAGGAGGCGGTGGTTACTCGCCCGGTCACACCTCCGGTAGCGGAGGATTCTTCATTTTCCCCATGGGAGGCAGCAGTAGCGGAGGATTCGGCGGATTCAGCAGCGGTGGCGGGTCATTCGGCGGATTCGGGGGCGGTTCATTCGGAGGTGGAGGTTCCAGTGGTAGCTGGTAACCGACCACTTGATCAACGGATCCATTCGATAAAACGATCGGCGTACTTGATGTACAGCAACACCCACACCAGAAAGCGGGCAAAACGCCCCACGAGCATATAGAAAGCAGACATTCTCGGACGGACACGATAGAACCCGAGGGCAATGGCGAACAAATCACCCACGACGGGTAACCACGTGAAAAGAGCAAGCCAAACGCCATAACGATCTACGTGTTCCTTTTGTTGCTCCAGTTTTTCCCGCTTCACCTTAAACCAGCGCTCGATCCAGTCCCAGCGTCCCAACCATCCTATCCAGTACGAGGTCAACCCACCCAACCAGTTTCCCACCGTGGCTATCGCCAAGCATCCCCACACGTTTCCTCCTAATGCCAACACGCCTACCAACAGCACGTCAGCACTCATCGGGATAATCGTTGACGCGAGAAAAGAACCGATAAACAACCCCCAATATCCTAAACTTACCAGTGTATCCATACTTTAATTCATATCATCATTCAGTTTCTTCGAGTCACGTAGAAACTCCAAGTGCCATATTTTCTCTGCTTTACGTCCCAGCAACCAGAAAGATACAGCCAGGATAAAAAAGAACAACCCGGCATGCATAACATCCCATAACAAGGAAAAATATAACGTGTAAATACCCAGTAGAAAAAAAGTGATCCCGAACCCGCGGGCAACAGCATCATCTCGTTTCAAACCTATAAATATGGCAACCGCCGCCCCCAGAAGAATCAACAAATTCCAAGTCCACAGCTCCACCTGTTTCGTGGAATACCAGCGAATCCAACTTTCCGAATTCCCGAATACAGAAAGAAACCATAACGAGATAAACAGGTAAAGCATCCCTACCACGTATGTCGAATAATCAAAAGTTGTGAACCATTTCTTCTTGGCCAACAGGAAACGACATGCCACCAGCAATCCCCCGAAAACCACGTAACGCAGTGGGTAATTCAGTCCTAGAAAATGATTGCTCCAGTCCGTCAAATACCCCGTCTCGGCCCCATACCACGCTCCCAGCGACAACAGGGCAAACACCCACACCTGTACCGACAAGAAATAAAAACCCAGTACGCCATAAATCACCGCCGCCAACAGAAAAAGCAACGAGAAATGCCCGCTTCCGCTATCCAGGGCAGCCCCCAAATAACCTACCGATACAGCCGTCAGCAGTACGCCAAGAAAAAGAATCGTCTCGTTACTGAAAACCTTGTAAGGCATCCGCTTCCGCCGTTTCCACCCCCAGTAATACACCAAAGTCGCCAGCACGGCAAACACGCCGCTAGCCAAAGAATAAGAGGAAAGAAACAATCTCTCGAGTAAACCCATGATCAAATGATCTGCCAACACCGATACCACGGCAATCACCCCGCAAATGATGGCAATCCAGAACGAGTACTTCGCCAATTCCTTCCATTCGAAAGAACGCACCGTATAACTCTCCTTCAACCGATCCGCCGTACTCGTGTCAATCGTGCCTTCCGCCTCCCACTGCTCGATCACTCGTTTCAACAAATCCCCTTGTGACTTATTTAACTTCATGACTGCTTTCTTTTATAATTCGACGTAAAGATAGAAAATAAATGTAACCACACGAACAATTAATTATTTTACCTTCGCGGTGTAAATTGAAAAATTATGCAAAGCAATACCTTTTACCAGATACGCCGGGAATTGCACCAACATCCCGAACTCTCGGGGCACGAGGCTCAGACGGCCCGTTTCGTCGAGGATAAATTACAAGCGTTCAACCCGACTAAAGTCATTCGTCACGTGGGTGGCCACGGGCTGCTCGTTGAATACTTCTTCTCGGAAGATGGCCCTACCCTCCTGTTTCGGGCTGACATGGATGCCGTTGCGGTACAGGAACCGGACGATATGCTCTACCATTCACAGAATCCGGGAGTAGCACACAAATGCGGCCATGACGGCCACACAACCATATTACTCCGGTTTGCCCAAATGCTGTCGGAACACCCGTTGACCAAAGGACGCGTACTGCTCCTTTTTCAACCGGCAGAAGAGGATGGTAGCGGAGCAAAAGCCGTGATGGACACGAAAGTACTAGATTACTACAAGATCGACAAAGCGTTTGCCCTACACAACATCCCGGGCTATCCCGCTTCCGCCGTTCTTTGCAAAGAAGGCAGCTTCACGTGTGCCGTAGTAAGCGTTTCCATCTCGCTCACGGGGAAAACATCACACGCGGCCGAACCCCAAAAAGGCATCAGTCCCATTCCCGCCACGCTCAGCATTGTTGACAAACTGTTACGTTGGAACAACACAGACATTCAATCTGACGACTACTTTCTTTCCACGATCGTGGAAATTCACGTCGGTGAAGAGGCATACGGAGTATCGGCGGGCAACAGCGTAATCCGGGCCACACTCCGGGCCAAAACCGACAAACTCTTACACCAACACGCTCAACAATTGAAAGAGTTGGTTGCCACCGAATGTGAACGTACCCCCGACCTGCAACACGAGATGGAATGGTTGGAACCTTTCTCCGCCAATGAAAACGACTCGCAGTCCGTAAGCCTGATTAAAAGTGCGGCCATTCGCAATGATTTGCCGTACATAGAATTACAGACACCCTTCAGTTGGGGAGAAGACTTCGGATTATTCACGCAACAATACAAAGGAGCCCTATTCGGTTTGGGGGCCGGGGAAAACTGTGCTCCACTCCACTCCCCACGATACGATTTCCCGGACGAGGTGATTGAAACGGGAGCAACCCTGTTTTACATGATCGCTGAAGAAAATCAAAGATGATTAAGTGTACCACGATAGAATGCTAAGAAACCGACTCCCGTGATATTACTCACATCTTACCCAAATAAAGTAGTAAATATACCCAAATAATCCCACATACTCAGAGATCATTTGAAGTTTACTCGTAGCTCAACCATTACAGGACGGCTGAGCTACGGATGAACAACGGTTGAGCTACGAATAAGGGGGAGTATTTCCCTAGCTTCTCAGTAGGATTTCCCATCGTTTTCAGTAGAAGTTGTTTCTGATGATTACATATTACTTATTCCGTCACCGCATCATAAACTCTCGCCCAGGAAAAGTTCCAATAAGCCTTTGTTTCGGTAGTCCATACACCAAGAGGAATGTAAGTTGCTATTCCACTGAATGTATCATCGGATATTTCTGTATAATAAAATGGGTTAGTTGCTTTTTTATGGATCACGACCTGGTTATCCAAAAAGTCTCGAAACTCCTCATAAAGTCGTCCTTCCCCCCCTGTCACATGCTTTATATACTCTCCTAAATCAAAAAACATATAGTGTTTACCATACTCCACTTTAGGATAACACCAAACATCATTTTTTCCCCAACCGGCAACCACCTCTTTTTCCCCTTTCAAAATTTCCCGGGTAAGATCAAATAAATGCTCCATCCCGTCCATTTTAATTAATGCTATTGTTCCAAATCGACTAGCTGCATTATACGTGTTATAATAATTCCAAAATTCATCACACACTTTCACCAAATCCTTTTCCAAATCGGCCCCCTTCCCCCAGAAATAAGGCATCACTCGGTCGTAAGGGAAACCCGGTGCTGGCAGTTCAGCGGGGGAAGCGATCACGTATTTTGCTTTTTCCCGTAAATCATAAAGCACTTCAATAGAAGACATCATGCAAGCATCGAACAAGATAAACTCCAGATTCTCCTTATTAAAAGGAATTGCCTTTGCCATATCCCGCGTATCCATCAAATTACCACCATCATCACCAAAACTCCGAGTAAGTCTGGGTTCCTGATACAAATACCGACTACGCCCAAGATTAGGAGGCAGCCATCCCGAAGCGTGTGAACCGAGAATTAATCCATACGAATCTGACGGGTACAACTCCTGCATCTCGTTCAACACCTCTTTCAGCACTTCCGGATCTGCAGAATCCATCTCCTCATACGTTTTCAACACCTGCTTTTCCACCTCTTTTCCTTTAAACTGGAACGTGTAAAGTTCCGGAGTGGAACCGCGACCATCAAAATAAATAACAATATTCGCATTATAACTCTTTTTCCATGCAACCATCATATCATTGATATTCTTCTGCATTGCAGACGAAAGAGTATTATCACCCGCCAAGTAAACCATCAACGTCCTCGTCTTCTGCGGCTCCACATCATCTTTCCCGCAGGACACGAGGAAAAAGAAAAGGATCACTCCTATATATTGTATAATTCGCATAACTTCCTTATAATAAATACATAAACTCATGCAAAATAATAAAAAATACCCATATATTCCAATTATATCACGTATTTTTATAATACATTCCGTTGCAAAGTGGTATATAAATACTATAAACAGATTATCTATTACATAGATAGTACCTTCATGAAACAATGTTTACAATCAAATTCAAGCCGGAACCGCCCCAAATTGTTAGAAAGGTACAACGGTAACTTCAGTGCCTTATCCTTCCCCGTCTTACGACACATACCCAATTCGAACAACAGGCAATAGCGGGTAGTCATCACCTCCCGGCCACTCTTCCTGTTTCCGGCTTCAAACCCCGGTTCAAGCGTCTCCACACCATGCTCCCGGTAGAACTCCGTCGCGAGACGATTCACCACGTTCAGTCGCCAATCGGCAGGCCCGGTATATTTCACGTCCCAGTTCAAAGGCTCCTGCACCCATCTCTCCCGTTGCTCTTCCCGTTCCCGACTCAAAGCATCCAGTAATTGCCGACGATAACCATTCACCACGGAAGAAGGTATAAATAACACCGTTTCATCGTGATACTCCACCTCACAACAATCGAACTCCGTATCCCCACTCTTCCGCAATTGCCCGACTACACGTTCTGCCTGTACAGGATTCGTGGCCTTCTCGAATGTCTCGTCACTCCGAACACTCACAGAAACACCATTCTCGTCCGTGGCCACCAATACCAGCCGAGCATCCTCCGCGTAGACATCAATTTTCACCTTGATTTTTCTCACGGAAGTTCCTTTCGCCAGGCGTGTCACGAACTCGTGGTCATAATTCCGGTACAACAACGTTCCCGGTTTCACGTTCACTTTCTCGTTGCATGTCAGTCGATTTCCTTCGGCCGTGTTCACCTTCACCCCCTGCAATTCCCGACCGTCAAAGTAACACAATCCATCCGCGTTATGCAGGGGTTCCAACGGTTCCACCCACATCTGGTTTCCCTTCACCTGTTTCACCACGGCCACCTTCTTCCCCATTGACTTCGGAGAATCCATGTTCACCATACCCGGTTTCCTCTGCTTGAAAAAATAGTCCGTGTATCCCCGGTTAAAACTTCGCTCGGGATCGGCCTCGAAACTGGCCTTCACGTATCCGGCACCCACACGTGCCAAATTCTCATCGCGAGCCACGATTACATCCAGACGACCGGAATAGTAATTCGTAACATTTGCCACATAATCCGCTTCCTTCAACCGGCCCTCGATTTTAAAAGAATCAATGCCCGCCTCCACCAATTCCGACAAGTGAGCCGACAAGTTCAAATCCTTCAGTGAAAGTACATATTTATCCTTTAACACCACCTTTCCCGCATCATCCTCCACGGTCCACCGCATCCGACAGGCTTGGGCACATTCGCCCCGGTTAGCCGAGCGATTCGTCAGGTAATACGACATGTAGCATTGCCCGCTTAAACTAACACACAAGGCCCCATGGACAAAGTATTCCAACTCGGCCTTCACCTCCCGGCGAATCTCCCGTAACTGCTCCAACGACAACTCCCGCGCCAACACGATACGTTGGAATCCCAGTCGGTCCAAAAACTTGATTCGCTCCAAGTCATAATTATGCATCTGCGTGCTGGCGTGTAGTGCTATCGGAGGTAAATCCAACTTCAGTACGGCCGGATCCTGCACGATAATAGCATCCACGCCTATCCTGTACAAGTCATGAATCAAACGTTCCACCTCCGGCAACTCTTCGTCGTAGAGAATCGTGTTTAACGTAACAAATACCCGGCAATAAAACCGATGTGCATACCGTACCGCCTTCTCGATGTCCTCCAGACTGTTGCCCACCGCTTTCCGAGCCCCGAAAGCCGGACCGCCGATATACACGGCATCCGCGCCGTTATTGATAGCAGCAATCGCCACATCAACATTCTTTGCCGGGGAAAGTAGCTCCACTCTTCTCATTCCCTGCCCTCCAACGCACTGACATCCACGTCCGGGTAATCGTTTCCGTGTACCACGGGTACCTCGATCAATGCCGTCGACGGGAAATACTGCTCCAGATACTGTTTGAATATCGTGATCGAATCATTCGTGATCCACTCGCTGTCATTCGGGAAACGGTTGTACACGAGAGAAGCCACCTCGATTCCCCGCGTACGGCAGAGTTCCAAACTCATCAGCGTGTGATTAATACTTCCCAGCTTGGATGAGGCCACAAGAATCAACGGATGTCCATGCTCTTGAATATAGTCGATCGTGAAGTAATCCCGAGTAACAGGCACGTATAGTCCCCCGGCTCCCTCCAACAACACCACGTCATACAAAGCATCCAACTTACGAGTAGACGCCTCAATTCGATCCATGTCCAGCGTTACCTTGTCGATCTCCGCTGCCAGATGAGGCGAGGCGGGATACGTCATCACGTAAGGACACGTCGTCCCGTCCTTATCCACGGGTTGCGGTTCGATCCCCATAATCTCCCGGTGCTTCAGAATATCCTCCGATATTCCGACACATCCCGTCTGTATAAACTTCTGGGTAATCACGTTTACCCCTCTTTTTCTCAAAGAGCGAGCCAGCAAGCCGGTTACTACCGACTTCCCAGTATCCGTATCTATTCCACTTACAAAATATACCACGTTATTGATTTTTGATTTATGATTTACGATTTATGATTAAACTCCCACCCTCTCCCTTTGGGGTACTCTGTTATAAATTGTTCTTCCTACACACAAAATAAAACGGATGGTAGGTTAAGGTCACCTTCCCATCTACGGCAAAGCGGGCATTATAGTCCTTGATAAAGGCATCCATCCGTCCTTTCGTCCAGATGGTCGGATCACCCGAAACATTCACCCCTGTCTTTTTCAAATGTTGGAGTACCGCTAACGGGCTGTCAAATTCAAGCGTATGCAACTCTTCTTCCATTCCTTCAATTTTAAAGTAAGGTTTCAGCATCTTTTCCAGTTCTTCCTTACTCCGATAATCAAGCCCGCCCCCCGTGGTCAGTCGTATCTCCTGCAAGTTAAACTTTCCGAAGGTACTAAACACCAGTACACCATTTTGTTCCAACTGTTTAGATAATTTCATGAACGTCTCTTCCGGAGTCGTAAACCACTGGAAGGTGGACGCCGAAGCAATCAGATCAAAACTAAGGGGCAGAAACAACTTCTCCACATCTCCCGGGAAACAACACGTCTGCGGTACCTGGTTAATCGTCGCCGCATGATAACATAATTCCTCCACCAAGTCGTTCAAGTACAAGTCAACGTTCGGAAAGGTTCGTTGCAACTGTGACGTCAACAACCCCGTACCACAACCGATCTCCAATATTTTCTCCGGCACACGCTTCACGGATGACAAGATCATGGGAACCATCCGGTCTACGATCATTTTCTGCACCCGTGCATTGTCGTTATAACTGGCTCGACTCCGCCTGAAACGCTGTTCTACCTCTTCTTTATTTATTTCCATATCTTTTCCCAATTATCTAGCACGTAAAACGGGTAATGCCCTCCCGACAGGGTAATAATCCTCTCAACACGATCTCTCCACCAGTTCCGTTGATTTTCCACCGGGAAGATAACATCCCCCTCGGAAACATAAACCCGGTCCCAATGCATTTCGGGCATCTCCCGTGCCGCCTGCTCCCGGATAAGTCGCAACTCTTCCCTTTGCTCATCAATATCCCTGCAAGGCTTGTTTTCCTCGAAACGTTCCATCTCCTCCTTCCCCGAGAGCATACGGGCAAAGAACTTATCTCTCCCCTGCACGGTCATTCCCCGCTCGGTCAACAAATATATTTTAGGATGAATCCCGTAATGTTCATCTACCGGACGTTCTGTCCCATTGATAGCTACCCGGTAAGCAACAGGGATATTCCAACGCCCCAACAATACCGATGCCGCCCACACGCCCATCGACCAAGCCACGACACGCACACACTCGTACCCCGCGACCTCCGGAGCTTCCTCCCCGGATATATCCCGATAATCGTAGAACAAAAGCAAATCACCCGTTCCCTTCACGTGTTGCACGGCACGTTCATCCATACCCCAACCGCAAAAAAATAACGTAAGTACCCGGCTTCCTTCTTTAGTAATCCATTTTCTTTTCATGAAAATCGCCTTTGCCGGGTTACAAGTTTCAAGTTGAGGATCTGACCCGTACGACTGGAATTTAAAATCTAAAATCATGAAATTTAAAATTATTAAAGACTGATTTCTATAAACTCCATCAAGCAATCGTAATCTTCCTCCGGTATCGCCGCATTTAACGAGAAACGGATACGAGCCTCGTTCTTCGGCACGGTCGGGTATCTCACAGGTAACACAAAAAAACCATTATCTTGGAATAATTCTGACATATAAACGCTATTCTCATTACTCCCGCACAAGAAAGGCACAATATGAGAATCACCCCGTGTTTCGAATCCCCGGTTTGCCAGCGTAGCACGCAGTCGCTCGGCGATACCCGACAGTTTCATGCGGTAAGAGTAAAATTCCGGCATCCGGTTAAGGATAAAACGAGTCCATGCCACGTTCACCGGGGGCAATGCCGTTGTGAAAATCAAGCTACGCTGCGTGTTCACCAGAAAATCCCTGAACATCTCGTCACAGACCACGAAAGCCCCGTAGGATGCAAAAGCCTTCCCGAAAGTACCCACGATAAAATCAATATCATCAATACATCCCTGTTCCTCGCAACACCCCAGTCCATTCGTGCCCCGCACCCCGACGGCATGCGCCTCGTCCACGTACAGGAACGTGTCGTACTCTCTCTTCAGATCACACAACTCCTGCAGGTCCGCCACGTCACCATCCATACTGAATATGGATTCTGTTACGATAAACACGTTCTCGTACTCCTCCCGGTGATTAAACAGGATTTCCCGCAAATGTTCGTAATCCAAGTGACGATAGCGTAACATCTCGGCTTCGCTCAACCGCAAGCCATCAATAATACTGGCGTGTACCAACTTATCTGCCACGATCAAGTCGCGTTTACCCGCTAACGCGGGTAATATCCCGATATTCGCGTGATAACCGGAATTCAACACCAAGGCAGCCTCCTTCCCGTACAAATCGCTCAAATCATTTTCCAACAAGCTATAATATTCATGATTTCCCGACAACAAACGGGACGACACGGCACTATACGACAGCAACTTCACGTCTGTCTCCTTGCGAAAATCCTCGTACAACACCGGGTTCGATGCCAACCCCAAGTAATCATTCGACGAGAGATTCAGCATTTCCCGTTCGTTATAATGTATCAAGAATCCATTATGCTGCACGTTTCGCAACACCCGGTAATTCCCCGATTCCTTAATCTTGTTCAGTTTATTAATATATCGTTCCTTATTCATGATGTTTTGCCTTCGGCAAAGTTACAAGTTCTTACCTCTCTAAATTTCAATTTTTTATCTTTTCATTTTCAATCATCTCAAACACGAGATCACGTGCAATAAGGCGGATGTCAGCCTTTGTAGTTCCCAGTCTCGGATGATGAAAGGCGGCATGACGTACACCAACTTGCCGAACGGGCGCACCCATACCCCCTCTTTGACGAAAGCGGCTTGAATTAATCCCATGTTCACGGGTTCCTTCATCTCCACCACTCCGATAGCTCCCAACACCCGTACATCTGCCACGTTCGGGAATTCCCGGGCCGGGGCAAGTTCTCTTTCCAACTGGTTCTGAATCCGCCCGATCATGGTTGTCAAGTCATAACTCCGGATCAAATCCAACGAGGCGTTTGCTGCAGCACAGGCCAATGGGTTACCCATGAACGTCGGACCGTGCATAAATACACCGGGATCTTTCGCACAGATCTGGGTGGCCACTTTCTCCGTCGCCATTGTAGCCGCAAAACTCATGTACCCGCCCGTAATCGCTTTCCCGACACACATAATATCCGGCACTATTCCCGCATGATCCACACCCCACATCTTCCCCGTACGTCCAAACCCGGTGGCAATCTCGTCACAGATCAGCAACACGTCGTAATCATTACACAACTCCCGCACCTGCCGCAAGTAATCCGCAGAGTAAAACCACATTCCCCCTGCCCCCTGCACAATAGGTTCCAGTATCACGGCAGCGATACGGTTGTGGTTATTCCGCAGGTTTTGCTTCAACTCCTCGATATGCTCCGGCAGGCAAGGCTCTCCGTAGCGAGCTTCCGGTCGGTGGATAAAATACTGCATGGGCAACGATCCTCGGAATATACTATGCATCCCCGTCACGGGATCACACACGGACATGGCATTCCACGTGTCCCCGTGGTATCCCTTTGTGATCGTCAAAAAATGGCGTTTATCGTCTCTCCCGGCAGCATACCAATATTGCAGGGCCATCTTCATCGCCACTTCCACGGCCACCGACCCGGAATCACAATAAAACACCTTGTCAATCCCATCGGGAGCCAGTTCCACCAACTTCTCCGCCAACTCCACGGCGGGACGATGTGTCAGTCCACCGAACATGACGTGCGACATATTCTTTAATTGCTCTTCAATAGCAGCGTTAATAGCCGGATGATTGTACCCGTGTACCACACACCACCACGAGGACATTCCATCAATCAACCGTGTCCCGTCCTCCAGTTCAATATACACTCCTTCCGCCCTCTTTACCGGGTAAACCGGGAGTGGGTTAACCGTTGACGTATAGGGATGCCATAAATGCTCCCTGTCAAATTTCAATAATTCTGCCGTATTCACTTTATCTAATTTAGAATTTAAAATTTAGAATTTAGAATCTGAAATCCCATTTAGTTTTTAAACATACAGACTGTCTTGCATTCTAAATTCCATCTGTTGTAAAGCCTAATCTTTTCACCTTCTCCATGTCCTCCATCACTTTCGAGCCAATCGTGGTCAGAAGATCTCCCACAATGGCCGAATTAATCCCGGCCCGGATGGCATCTTCCTCAATATGGGCAATCAACGCCCGTCCCCCGGCAAAGCGCAGGAAGGCATCAGGATTGATGAATCGGAAAACAGCCACCGTCGTCAGCACCTCCTCGTCAGCAAGTGGTGCCGCTCCTTCCAACGGGGTTCCCGGAATTGGATTCAACACATTCATCGGGATAGATTTCACTCCCAGCTCTCGAACAGTCAGCGCTAAGTTCACTCGATCCTCCATCGTCTCCCCCATACCGATGATACCCCCTGAACAAACCTCCATCCCCAGTTCAATCGCGTGGCGAATGGTCTCGATCTTCTCGTCCGTCGTGTGGGACGTGCAGAGGGTTGGGAAATAACGGCGTGACGTTTCCAAGTTACAATGGTAGCGGGTTATGCCTGCCTCTTTCAATCTTTTCAATTGTTCTTTCGTCAGCAAGCCCATGGAAGCGCAAAGGTTTATCTTCATCTCCTGCTTGATCTTCACGGCATACTCGCATAACTTGTCAATATTCTTGTTTGACAAAGAGCGCCCGCTCGTAACAAACGAGAATTTGTTCACCCCGTACTTGGCGTTCAAGCGTGCCAGTTCCATGCAACTCTCCTCGTCAATCAGCTCGTACTCCTGCACGTGCGTTTTGAACACAGCCGACTGTGCACACCACTTGCAATTCTCGGAACAACGTCCCGAACGGGCATTCACGATCGAGCAAGTGTCGAAATACCGCCCCACAAAACGATCCCGAATCGCCCCAGCTGCCTCGTACAAGGCTTTCTTGTTCTCCACTCGCGACAAGGCCAGCGCCTCCTCCCGGGTGATTTGTCCACCCGCTTCAATCTTTTGCTTTAATTCCTCTATAATATTTTCTTCTTTCATTTCCTGTTCTTTATAAAAAAACAAAAAGGTACCCTGTCCAAGAACAGAAATACCTTCAATTTAAACTATGATAAGAATTCATGAATACATCTTCCATACCGGCACGAACCGGCAATAACTCACAACTCACTCGTTTCGCCTTCTTCTCGTACCCCTCAAACAACCTCTCCAGTAGCTCGAATACTTTTGCCAACTCCACGATGACACCCTTTCTTGACGATTTTCGCAACGACATCTCACAAATATGAATAGCCAGTCTTCCGATCCGGATATTCCGGCCCAGTGAGGCAAAAATGGCATATCCTTTCCTGTTCCAACGGGAAAAGCATAACATCAAACCGGATTGCATGACGCGTCTGTTCATATCAAATGTTACCGTTATTATAAAACGTCGCAAGTTAATAAAAATCTTCTAGTTTTTTAGCTTTTAACCGCTATCTTTCTCTTGTCATTCCGCCAACAAATCTTTAGCTTTGTACAAAACAAAACATCATGGAAAAAATAGACCTGAACAAAATATACAAACGGAAAAAGAGTGATCGCGATATCTTTCAAGAACTTATGCCCTTTAAGGTCAAGGAGATTCTACTCATCGCCAACTATTACGACTCTTACACAATCGAGCGGGAAGGACAATTCTCCGGGAAGATATTCGGAGAATACCTTCAACTGAATCTTTTCACCGCTCCCCGTTTCACCTCCGTGGCAAACGAGGAAGGAGCCTTGCACGAACTGAAGAAACATCATTTCGACTTAATTATCATCATGGCAGGGCTGGACAAAGAAACTCCAATTCTTACCAGCCGTCACATAAAAGAGCAATATCCCGATATCTGCCAACTCATGCTGGTCAATAACAACGCCGACCTCTCCTATCTCCTGCGGTCGGAAAAGGAGATTAGTGAATCCATCGAGCGGGTCTTCGTGTGGAACGGTTCCACGAAAGTGTTCCTTGCCATGGCCAAATACCTGGAGGACAAAATAAACCTAGAGGCAGACACCAAATTGGGCGATGTGCGGGTAATTCTTGTTGTCGAGGACTCCGTCAAGTACTATTCCCGCTACCTGCCTCTTCTCTACACCGAGATCATGAGCCAGACACAAGCCATCATTGCCGAGGAACCCTCCAATGACGAAATGGGCGTAATCCTCCGGATGCGGGTGCGACCCAAACTAATTCTTGTCAGTAACTTCGAGGATGCCGTAGAGATCATCAACAAATACCGCAATAACATCATCGGTGTCATCTCCGACGTTCGCTACGCCCGCAACGGTGTGGAAGACGAGGATGCCGGAGTCAGCCTCATAAAATACGTACAACAGCTTGACAACAAGATCCCTTGTCTACTTCAAAGTCACGAGGCTGAAAACGAACAACGAGCACGGGAAGTAAATGCCCATTTCATCAATAAAAATTCACTCACACTGGCAAGGGAAATACAAGACTTCATCAAAAAACAACTCGGTTTCGGGGATTTCATCTTTCGAGATCACAACGGAAAGGTCATCGACCGAGCGCACAATATCGAAGAATTTCGCCAGAAACTCATGATCATTCCCGATGAATCGTTGGAATACCATGCCATTCGCAATGGAATTTCCACCTGGCTCATGGCACGGGCCGAAATCAACCTGGCGAAAAAATTACGCCGTTACAGTTTCAGCTACTTCAAAAGTCCGGACGAGATACGCCGTTTCATAGCGAACGTCTTCGAAGCATCGAAACTCAAAAAACTACGGGGACGCATCATTAAGTTCAACCCAAAACTCGTGAACTCCAATCGTTATATCACCCTGCTCGGTGACGGGTCTCTTGGAGGCAAGGGGCGAGGACTGGCGTTTCTCTCCAACTTCATCGAGAACGTTTACCTTAAAAAACTCATTCCCGACCTACGTGTGGCCATCCCTAAAACGGCCATTATCGGCGTAGATGAATTCGACAATTTCCTAGAGACCAACAACCTCTATGACGTTATCTTTGAGGACAAGGAATACGATCACGTTTTGGAAGCGTTCCGCATGGCACGCCTCTCCGATAAACTGCGCGACAATCTGCGGAAGTATCTTCAAGTTATGACCAAACCGCTAGCCGTGCGTTCCTCCGGACTCTTCGAGGACTCGCTCAATCAACCGTTTGCCGGAGTGTATTCCACCTACCTGCTCCCCAACAATCACCCGGACTTCGAACGTCGGCTAGAGGATGTCGAGAACGCCATCAAGCTCGTCTTTGCCTCCATTTATTCACCGGAATCACGAGCCTATTTCAACGCTATCGACTACATGATCGAGGAAGAGAAAATGTCTGTCATCATACAGGAGGTCATCGGTAACGAACACAACGGACGGTACTACCCTGAAATCAGCGGCGTGGCCCAGTCTTACAACTTCTACCCCTTTTCCTACATTCAGCCGGAAGACGGATTCGCCGTCACCGCCATCGGATTAGGAGCCTACGTCGTGGGTGGGGAAAAGACACATCGTTTCAGTCCCGCCTATCCCAAACTACAACTGGCCTCCACGCAGGATAAAATTAAAGCATCGCAACGCTACTTCTATGGCATCGATATGCTCGCTCGGGATTACGACCTCTACCGGGACGGGGAAAATGCCGCTATCAAAGCATACGACATCTCTGAAGCAGAGCGTGACGGCACGCTGGAATACACGGCCTCCGTCTACGATTTCATGAATGACCAGATTACCTATGATTTCTCTGTCAAAGGACCCCGTATTGTAGACTTCTCCAAAATACTCCAGTACGACTATTTTCCACTGGCCCCCACCCTGCAGATTCTACTAAACATATTCTCACAGGCCATGGGCTCACCCGTTGAGATTGAGTTCTCTGTCAACTTTGAAAACGGCATGCCTGTCTTTTACCTATTACAGATCAAACCGTTGATTAAAAACGAGTATAACATTGACATTGACGACCTTTCTATCGATCCGACCCACGTATTGCTGAAAGCCGACAAGGGTATGGGAAACGGGAAATTGCAATACATTCGTGACGTCGTGTACGTCGATCCCGACAAATTCGACCGCCTGCGTACCGAGGAAATTGCCGAAGAGATCAAGCGCCACAACTCACGGATCGCCCGGGAAGGCGACAGTTACCTACTCATCGGGCCAGGCCGCTGGGGCACACGCGACCCACTCACCGGGATACCCGTGCAATGGTCCGACATCGCCAATGCCAAAGTTATCGTGGAACAAGGACTTCCCGATTTTCCGCTAGATGCCTCCCTTGGCTCGCACTTTTTTCACAACGTCACTTCCATGAAAGTGGGTTACTTCGCAATCCCCTTTCAATCTGCTGACGCCTTCGTCAATTTTGACATTCTTCGACAACAGGAGGTCATCGAGGAATTTAAATACTCCCGCCACGTGCGCTTCAAAGCCCCGTTAACCGTGTGGATGGATGGTAAAAAACAAACGTCAGTAGTCACGTATTAATCCGTAAATTCTATATACCAGGTTAAAATTATTAATTTTGCCCACACATTAAACCAATTAAAATATTTGAAACATGACGATTGAAAATTACATTCAAGCCGGCTTGCAACATTTAGGTGTCTACTCGGAAACCATCTCCGACATCATCTATTTCCTAGCTCTGCTTGTGATTATCGGTATGATCAACTGGATCACCCACGTGCTTACCCGCCAATGGTTGGCACGCTTTGTACTTAAACTGACCAAACGGACGGCAACGAACTGGGATGACCTCATGTTCAGTCAACGATTTTTCAACCGACTGGGTCTGCTTATCGCCCCTATCATCATACAAATCGTATTCAAGGAGTTCGAGTGGACTCAATTTTCCTTCCTCATGCAACTGATCAACGTCTGGATCACGCTCTCCTTCCTGCTCATCGTGTCGAGTATTTTGGACGGTATCAACCGGATATACGACAGTTACCCGATAGCCAAAGACCGCCCGATCAAGGTATTCATTCAAGTGATCAAGATATTTTTTTACTGTGCCGCCATCATCATCATTATCAGTATACTGCTTGACAAAGATCCTTTCGCACTACTCGCCGGACTAGGAGCTATCTCTGCCGTTCTCATGTTGGTATTTAAGGATTCCATTCTCGGGTTTGTAGCAGGTATACAGCTAATATCCAACAGAATGGTAAACATCGGTGATTGGATCGTCATGCCCAGCAGCAATGCCGATGGCGATGTGATTGAAATCAATCTCACCACCGTGAAAGTGCAGAACTGGGATAAAACCATCTCCACCATCCCGACTTACAAGCTCGTTTCTGAATCATTCACCAATTGGCGAGGAATGCAAGAATCCGGAGGGCGACGCATCAAACGTTCCGTCAACATTAACATTTATTCGGTGCATTACCTCACCCATGAAGACCTTGAAAACTTAAAACAATCCGCCCTGCTCAAAAACTATATTGAAGGCAAAATGAAAGAGCTAAACGAGTACAATGCCAACGTGGAGAACCCGCTTGACAAACGCCATCTGACTAACATCGGGACTTTTCGGGAATACATGGAAGCATGGCTTGCCGCCAACCCCAACATCAACCTTGATATGACCCACATGGTACGGCAACTACAACCCACCCCGACGGGAATTCCATTGGAAATCTACTGCTTCTCGGCACGCAAAGAGTGGGTGATCTACGAACGGGTGCAAGCCGACATCTTCGATCATTTGTTTGCCATCCTCCCGCTTTTCAAACTGAAAGTATTCCAATATCCGACGAACATGGAGTGGATGCAGGAAAAATAGAATTTAAAATTTAGAATGTAGAATGTAGAATGAAATAGTCAATTCTACATTTTAAATTCTACATTCTAGTAGCAGTCCCAATGATACAACACCCGACTAAAGTCCCGTTTGGCTAAATTTTCCGGACGGATAAAGAAATTGCACACACCGGAATCACCCCACATGATCTTATAATCATCGGTTTCCTCAGAATCCAACTGGAATAATAAGATTGAATTTCCCCTTAACTCTTGATGATATTCCCGCGGATCAAGTTGCGTGAAGAAAGGATACCCCCCAACGCGGTGTCCTCCCATGTCCAATTGGTCGTATACCTTATCCAGATCATCCTCCGAGGCACGATCCAAAGAGGGTATCCGAGCATCAGGATTTGCCTCATTATATGCATCAAGTAACAGCTTATCGAAACGATAATCGCCACCCCCCATCGGCATGGATGACTTCTCAAAATTCAACTTCAATTCACTATCTACCGGGAATCCATCCGGATATTCCACCCCATCCGTCGGTAAAGCCGAAAGCAAGGCAGATTCATCTTCTACAACCTCCTCATGGTAGATCACCCGAAACCCTTTCTGCTCTTCCGGGTTCTCAAAGTTCAAGCCATGGGCATTTTCTCCTGCAATATAAAACTGAAGAATTCCTTTGGTCGGGAAACCTTCCAACGGGGGCATCTCACTGAAATTTATCTGCGCCAAAAAACGCAACGGCAACAACTTCCGTTCTTCCACCTGCTCCACGATCTCACCCGAAGCCGCGGAAGGCATTGCAGCCGTATTCCCGTCCAATCCAGCAAAAGGTCCGGTTGCCACCTTTGCAGCCTCCACGGGGGCTTGTCCTTCCGTCACCACCGTACTCCCGGCCTCTTCATAAGGATAATCAAACCCTTTAGGCATATAAGGTAGTCCCCCAATCTTACTCTCCCAAGGTTTGGTCGCTCCCTTTTCCGGGATCAGCTTCACACACTCCGTCATCGTTTTTTCCTTGATAATCCTCAGCATTCGATCTGCCGAAGTCTCTTTCTTCCCATCATTTCCACCACCTCCGAATATTTTATTAAAGAATCCCATAATATCGTCTTATTAAATGATTTCCGAGCCAAAAATACAAAAAAATATGGTAGTTATATACTATTTTGTAGTGAGATGTTAACTCCTACATGCAAGAAGGTATATTTACCATTCGTAATCAAATGGATAAGGGATTCATTTCCAAGACAAGCGCCAATTCATTTCGCAACAAAGACGTATCGCGGACGTTCGTGAACGTCTTTGATACGTCTTTGATACGAAATTAATACGTCTTTGATCCCTAAGAACATCGAATATGCTATGGATGATAAACGTGTATTATCTAGGAAAAGTTTACTTTATTCCTTTACTTCATCCGTCTCATCACCCAAATCAAACAACCACACACGACAATCAATGCCGGACATATCCAACGTAAGAAAATCTTAACCCAAGCAAATCCTGCCGGAGTCAAATACACATCATTATCTTTAGCTGCCGGACGATTGACATCAATGGGATATTCGTCATTCACCAACCACTTGAACATGCCATCGATTAGAGCATAATTAGACCTACGGAAATCCCGATTAGCCCCAAGTTCCGCATTACTGATACAATCCGCATCACCAAGAACAAAAATACGCTGTTCCTTTCCTTTCACATCGCGTCGTAAAGCGTAACCGGTCGTATAAGCTTTCTCTTTTTCACCTATAGCCTCATTCAAGGTTGGTTCTTCAAGAGAGAAGTTTTTAGTTTCCAGTTCATTCCAACATCCCGTAGCATCTGTTGTAAATACAGGTATTACCTCAAACCCGACATTCTCCGTCTCACAAATAGCTGCAGCAGAAGGCATCGTAAGTACATTATTCAATTCAACCATACGGGTAAAAATAGGCTCTAACTTAGCTCCCTCCGGTGTAAAGGTAGTCCAAAGATAATCGGCTGTATATCCTTCACGAGGCTGTACCAACACTCCCGGTACAAAAGCAAGTCCTAATTGTTTCAAAACCGGAGCCGTATATTCTTGACGACGCGGTTCCCCGATCACGATCAAATTACCGCCACGTTCTATGTAACGTTTTACTTGAATCAATTCATCATCTGTCAAAGCTTTCCGTAAATCAGCAACAACAAGTACATCCACATCTGCAGGAATGTCCCCTCCGGCCGAAAGCGTAAGCGTGTATGGTGTATATCCCTGGTTGATAAGGGCACCACGAGAATCAAGAATGGTTGTAAAAGAGGTATAGTTTATCCCTGACTTGTCATGTATGCTACGCTCTCCGTGGCCTCCTAAAAAAGCTACCTGAGGACTTTTTGAAACCATGGTCTTTAACGCGGCTGAAATTTCCGCTTCTGAAGGATATTTCCCTTGGTCGTTAAACATACGCAAGAAAGCTTTTTGACCATTTTCACGCTCGATAAGAAATACATAACGATACTCCTGTGTAGAAAGATCTATCTTCTCCCGCATTTGTTCAGGTGTAAGAATACTCTTGGGATTGATGTCGGAAGTCAGTACAAGGCGTTCAATTGCTTTATCCATTTCCTCGCGTGAAGCATTGGCTCCGGCAGCATTATCGTAATAATAGTAGCTTTTCAATTTAATTTCCGGCTTGAAACGAATAAACGTCTCAAATATACGCCGGTTATTATTCCAATTGGTAGGCATTCCCAGATATCCCAATTGGTCAAGAAGATTCACGTAGGAGGTAATAGAAAGACCACCATCCACCTGTTTCAATATCTCTTGGCTATTGGGGGTAAGCGTACGATCCTTATTGGCCGTGGCATCATAAAAGCATTTGAGTTGAGGGATCGTGGAAACATAGCCGAGAAACGCGATACAAACGACCAAACCCACATACTTACCCACTTTTACTCCCATAGAACAACTTTGTCTGGCAAATTGCAATTTCAACACGGAAAAACCGATGAACATGGCAGACACAAGGATAAAATAAAGAATATCTTCACTACATATCAACCCGCGAATGGATTCATCTGCACGGCCCTTGATCGAGAACCAATACATAATCTCACGAACCCCCTCTATGTGCTGCCACAGGCTGCCGATAAAATTTAAGAAACTGATCAGCGTTAGCGTTCCCAAAGCAGCCACAATCTGATAAGAAGTCAACGTCGACATGAAAAGCCCGATCGCCGCGTAAGTGGCCATCAACAAATAAAGTCCCAACCAACCGGAAAGTACAAGTGAGAGATCAAAATCCTTAATGGAAAAATAAGCAACAATGACCAGTATCAGTACGCTTCCCATCATGATAAAACCATAAATCAACATGGAAAGATACTTTCCAAAAATAATCTGGAAACTACTGATCGGGGAAGAAAAAAGCAGTTTTATAGAACCACTACTATATTCCCGGCTCATCAAACCCATTGTCAGCAATGGGATATAGAGGTAGAGCGTGGTTTGTATCGTTGTATAAGGAGCAAAACCTCCTATAACGAAAAGCATATAACTCTGGTATCCTTGTACCTGGTCAAGAGTCTTCGCGTTCACCGAATACTCTAATATATTTACAAAACTGCCAAAAACCTGAAATACGAATATCACTAATATCAACCAGGCTATCGGAGAATAAAAGAGTGTACCTAACTCCGATTTTGCTATTTTATATATTGCTCTCATAACGTTTATTAAAATTTATCGATCAATCTTTTTCCTGACAATTGAGCAAAAATTTCTTCTAAAGAAATTCTTTCCAACGTAATCTCACACAATCCCCAACCACCGTGAACGCAAGCATTTGCCACGACTTCTGTTATATCTTCTCTCTTGTCAAATTGTACTCTTAAAGTATTTTTATCCAGATGTTTGAGACGTACAACCCCGGGAATGGCAAGGAGGTCTTCATCTGCAGGAGGATTATCGAGTTTGACGATAAATGTATCCGGTTTCACGTAATTATCAAACTCTTCCAACGTACCGGAGAATACAAGGTGCCCGTGTTCTATCATCTTGATATCATCACACATGGCTTGAACTTCCGACAAAATGTGCGTGGAAAGCAAGACGGCATGATCGACCGCAATCTCTTTAATCAGTTTACGTATTTCAAGAATTTGATTCGGGTCCAAACCATTCGTCGGTTCATCCAACACGACAAACTTCGGATTATGCACGATCGCCTGCGCTATTCCCAACCGCTGCTGGTATCCGCCCGAAAGATTACGAATGAGTCGCTTGCTGAAATGGGCTATACTGCAACGCTCTTTGGCTATTTCAACCGCTTGCTTGATCTTTTTGGGATCCATGAGTCTCATTTCTGCGGCAAACGTAAGATATTCATCCACCGTGTGATCCGGATACAAGGGTGGTTTTTGAGGAAGAAAACCGATATTCTTTTTTGCCTCCACTGAATTTTTGCGAGTATCAATACCGTTAATATATACGGTTCCGTCAGTCTGATTCAATACACCGCAAATAATGTTCATCGTTGTTGATTTCCCCGCACCATTGGACCCTAATAAGCCTAATATCCCCTTGCGGTTTACCTCGAAATTTATATCTTGAATTGCCCAATCCACCGTATAGCGATGGGACAAGTGTTCTACTCTTACAATAGATTCCATGATTTTTCTGTTTAAAAATTACTATTTACCCCTTCTCTTAAACCATACCAAGAAATACAACAATAGTATCACAGCCGGGAAGATAACCACAAATACTAATTTCAAAGTACCTCTTGATTGGTACGACAATTTTATATGATTATCCGGTTGATCAGGACGAGGGAAATAAGTCGGGTATCGATAATCGGCCATCCAGCTGCACATCAGCGTGGTCAATTGCCCGTTAGCAACCCAGTAAACCCTCTGTTTACTGAATTCGCCAGTCGTCATCCAGTCTGCATCACCAAAAATCATGATTCGTTGTTCCTTACCATTCACTTGGCGAGTTAATGCCAACACCACGGGTAATTGCTGATTGATTTCTCCTGCTTTCGGATTAAAAACCGGAGTTTCCCCCTCAAAATCTGTCGTTTCCAATTCCGTCCATGAACCTGCAGGAGAAGCAACCAACGGTACAACATTGTAACCTTTATCCGTCGTATAATTCAAGGCTACAGCCCCTGTCATACTTAACGGATAGTTTCTACTCGACCAATGTGCAAATGTCGGGTTAATCATCCCGCTTTGCGGGGTAAAAACAGCATTTATATTTGTAGGATTTTCATCTTTACGAGGTAAAACCAACATACCCGGTAATGCTTGCACTCCAAAGTCAGCAAGTAACTCACCCATCACGGCAGAACGATTGACATCCGTGGCTATAATCAAATGGCGACCACTTGCCACGTAATCCCTTATTTTTTCTAGCTCTACTTTTGAGAAGGCTTCTTTCGGATCTATAATTAAAAGTATCTGCACATCGTCAGGAATACCCCAATCTTCCGTGAGCGGAATGCTTACCGGATCAAATCCCTGGTTGATCAATGAATGCCGGCCTGAACCATTGGTGAAAAGCCACCCTATCTCCCGATCGCCACTCTTGTTCATTTCACGTTCTCCATGTCCATAAAGAGCTCCCATTTTCACAGCCCCATCTTTCATTCTCAATAAGGCAACTGAAATCTCCTGTTCACTCGGATAAGGATTTAAATCATTATACATACGCAAATACGTCCAATTCCCTTCACTGTCTTCAAGAGTACGAACAACTTGATTATTCTCCCCGCTCAAATCATGAATTTCCCGCATCTCTTCAGGAGAAAGTACGTCATCGAAATCCAACCCGTTCACTTTAGCTTGTTTACGCGCCGCTTCCTCCAAATCATCTCCCGGGGCACAACAAGAATGTCCGTTCAACACGTGGTCATAATAATAAATATATTTAAACTTCATGTCCGGTTTGAAACGATAGTACTTGCTGAACGCGGACATATCCCCTATCCGACTTTTTGGAAATACCTTGGCTGCCATATGTTCATCCATGATATTGACATAAGTTGTCAAAGTCAGTTCCTGTCCATCATAACGTTTTAATATGTCACGACTTTTGGGTGTTAGCGTCAATTGTTCATCGCGAGAGAGATCCGTGATACATACTGTCGTTCGACGGGATGTGGCATAACCGATACCTACAATCACGACAACCAAAGCCAAATATTTCACCATTTTCACGTACCACGGTTTACTCTGTCTTGCAAACTGTAATTTCATAATAGACATTCCGATAAACAAAGCAGGCATCAAAATAAAATACAAAACATCACCGCTATTTATCAAACCGGCTATTGGACCATGAGGACCGCTACAAATCCAATAAGTTATATCTCTCCAAAAATCAACTCCCTGGAAAACCCCACCAATCACTTGTAAAAAAGTCAATGCAGCAAAAGTACCGATAGCCGCAACTACCTGATAGGAGGTCAAACAAGAAACAAACAACCCTACCGCAGAGTAAAGGCACATGATCAGGTAAATCCCGATTAAACCGGTGATAGCCACTGGATAATCAAAATCCTTTATAATAAACATATAAAAGACCACGTAAACCGTAACGATAGCCAGCATAATTAACCCATAGAACATCATGGAAAGGAACTTACCCAACACGATTTGGGTACTGGTAATCGGGGAAGAATACAATAACTTGATCGAACCACTACTGAATTCCCGGCTCATCAACCCCATCGTTAATAACGGGAAATAGAGGTACAAATAAGAAAGTACCCCGGGAAACAATGGCGTACCGAAACCGGAAAGCAAGAAATAAACGGTCAATCCGTCCCTTTCCCGGTTATTTACCACAAAATCTTTCAATTCCCATATAATCCTGTCTGTAAAGACCATACTCAGCTGAAACGTGAATATCACCAATACCAACCAGGCTATCGGCGAACAAAACAAAGAGTTTAATTCTGATTTCGCTATTCTATATATTGTTTTCATACACTATAACATTAAAATTTATCGACCACTCGCTTTCCCGATAGCTGGGCAAAGATCTCATCCATAGACACTTTTTCCATCTGAATTTCACTTAACCTCCATCCCCGGTTCACACAAATTTCTGCCACACGTTTCGCTTCTTCCTCTCCTTCCCGTTCGAATTGTAACCGGAAAGTATGTTCATCCAGTTTTTTCACTTTGACAACACCCGGAATATTCTTCAACTCCTCTTCTGTCGGGGCATTTTCCAATCTAACAATGCAATTGTTGGATTTAACGCTATTATGGAATTCATCTATTGAACCGGAGAATATCAGATTCCCGTGTTCAATCATCTTAATCGTATGACAGATAGCCTCCACCTCGGATAAGATGTGCGTGGAAAGCAGTACCGCATGATCTTGTGCAATCTCTCGAATCAATTCCCGAATCTCCAATATCTGATTGGGATCCAATCCATTCGTGGGCTCATCCAATACCACAAGCTTCGGATTATGCACAATTGCCTGCGCTATACCTAAACGTTGCTGATAACCTCCCGAAAGATTTTTTACCAGACGTTTGCTGAAATGAGCAATCCCACAACGTTCTTTTGCCAACTTCACGGCAGCCTTTACCTCTCTATCATCCATCAACCGAAGATGGGCACAATAGGTCAGGTATTCATCCACGTTATGATCCGTGTACAAAGGCGGCTTCTGCGGTAAAAAACCGATATATTTCTTGGCTTCTACAGGATTTTTACGGGTATCTATTCCGTTAATGTAAACAGTTCCTTCCGTTTGGTTCAAAACGCCACAAATAATATTCATCGTGGTCGATTTACCTGCTCCATTAGAACCTAAAAGCCCTAGAATTCCCTTTTGATTTATCTCAAAATTTATATCCCTGATCGCCCACTGCACGCTATAACGATGGGATAAATGTTCCACTCTTACAATTGGTTCTTCCATAAATTTCTTTTTACAATGACCTATTTATATACACAACACTCCCTTAGAGATTGTTTTTCTACAATCCCAGAATTATCTAATTTACAATCTATTGCACACGGGGAAAGCCACAATGGCAATCCCGTGTGCAAAAAAGGCTACAACCTTGATTCTTTATTAAAATTCGATGAATTTCCGTACTTGTATTGCAAATCCACGATACGTCCTAATCCTTCTGCTTTAAATAACAATTTATCTTTTTGTCCACTAATTGCTTCATAAGATACATCTAAAACATAGAATTCTCCATTATCCAAACCGACAGCTATTTCCTCTCGATTTTCTCCATTTGCATAACGTTCTATATCAACAATTACACTTCCATTCGGAAAAGTATAGTAAGGTTCAACACTATTAAGACGATTCCAACAATAAAGGACATTCCCTGCTGTAAAATAGAAATACGAATTCCCGTCTATACAATATTTCGAATTATTATCTACATAATTATTCCCAATAAATAACTCTTCTTTTTCATCAAAAACATACAAATTTGATGATCCACTACGTGAATAAGCTTTATAAGTTTGGAAGTAATAATCCGACCCTTTCTTTATAATTTGTATAAAATCACGTCCCGTTGCTCCCGCTACGCTATAAGAATCGATAAATACCACCTCTGTTCCATTTCCCATATTATCTACAGGTGTAAAACTATTCACATGTGTACTATCAGGATGCATTGATGGATAGATTACCATTCCCGTATAAGCCTGAGGTTCATCTGTCAAAGCAAGCATCCTATGATTTAACTCATCATACATATAAATATATCCTAAATAAGCACAATAATACATGTTAGCAATTCGAGCATTACTAAATGCCGGACGTGTATTATACTGGCATATTTGAAAACTTCCATTCGGATTTACTCTTGTATACACATTTCCATCCGTTCCCAAAATCACTTCCAATCTAGCACCATATTCTGCTTGCTTTGGTACGAAACCACTAGGATATGCCCCACCTACAAATTCCTCTCGAGTGGTGATGGCTTTTGAAAAATCTTGCCCATTTATTTCTACCGCTCCACTTTCCTGCAGAACTAAAATTTGGTCACTCGAACTTGAAAAATGTCTTCCCATTCGAATAGGCCCTGTACCTAAATCATCTCCTCGAAGTGTCGTGTAGATATTCTCAAAAAGATTATAAGTTACATTACTCTCACCAGACTGTTCAACTCGAATATAACTCAAAACAGATTTATTATTCTGTTCTGACAAAATCAACCATCCGGTTGAATAACGCGATGTTGTATTAAGGTCTATCTGCGTTGAAGTTAAAGCGCCTGTTGGCACATGTTCTACCACAAAAGTTGTCATATATCGACCAAGCTCTTTAAACGCATAATGCAGCTCCTTATCATGTGATATGGTATCACTCCATTCCCCTTGAATTTCACTTACCCAAGTGTAAGCAAATTCCGATGAATCAGCATCCCCATAATCGATTTCCGGTTTTATCACGTACTCTTCTCCCAATGGTACAGACCAATTACTATACACATTAGTAATTTTTACCGTTTTTAATTCCGAGTAATCATAATTTCCTTTATCATCTATGCAGGCATTTAATAATGTTATTATCATTAAACACCCCAAAATATAGTTTATCGTTTTCATACTTCTCTAGAACTATTGTTATTACTCCAAACCTAACACAGGTACGGTCATTGGCTGACCATCTTCATCTATGGTTTCCGGATCTCCGCGATGATCGATCAAATATTGTTTAAAATCCAAAGCGTAAGCACGTTTTTCACTATCGCTCGCATCCGTTAAATCCGCTCCTGTTACACGAAGGAACAAAACAAATTTCTTTTGCGAATAAGTACCTAAGTAATATTGTTCCACATTCGAATCCCACCATGCAGGTCTAGCAATCGTGTTAGAAATTTGAATAATAGCTACTGAATTTTCCAACTTTCCGACCGCCATATCCGATGTTGCTTCCAAGAAAAGAACCAATCTTACTGCACCATTAGACAAATCTGCCGTTTTATTCAAACGCACATAACAAGTATCATGATACAACCCTTTACGAAATACCATTGTTTCCGGTAAAGCATAATGCTTACTCTCGACAGTGGAAAGTTCTCCATCTACAGACACCTTATATGTTAAATCCTTATCGGCAGCTTCTCCTGCAATTTTTACAGGAATCGGTAAATCATAATACTCATTATTGGGATAGTAAATAAACGTGAAAATGGTTGAATCAATAGTCTCATTTTCAAATTCTATATAATATTTCCCTGTATTATATTCAGGAATCTCTCGTTCATCACACCCCATCCACACAAACACACAGACCAATATGATAAATATTCTATTCTTCATAATTTCCTCCTCTTTATTGTGTAATAGTTTCACTATCCGGAAGTGGAATTACATATTTTCCACTCATGTTTATCGGATACTCTCCATTGTACATGTCCTTATTCAAACGTTTATACAAATAAAACGTCTGCCCTTCTGCTATAAATTCTCGTGTAGCATCATTATATAAAGATGTTAAAAACTCATCTTTTGTCAATGAAACACCCAATTGTGAAGCTCCTCTAGCTTTTCTCAACGTGTTCAATAAAGAAATTGCTTCTGTTAGATTATTATCCGCCAAATATTCACACATGATATAAAACACTTCACTCATTCTTATAACTGGTAATAAAGGATATTGATCTGATATATACCATAATGCATTGGCATCAGTCACAGGGAGCCATTTCAATGAATAACCATTGGAAGAATGTAACATATAACGATACCTGAAATCCGAAGCGTCTTCGGCAAACAAATCATCTCTGTTCTTTATCGGTAAATGATTAGTTTTCCAATAAAAATGTGTTTGTAGCCAATTTTCATAAATGTCATATATATTGGTATTGTAAAAAGCTAACAAAATATCTTCATATAATTTACATCTACGATATTCTATATTTGTATTGCTTAAATTACTCTCTGATGTAAAACTATACCATCGTTTTTCATTATAGAAACGATAGGCTTCGCATGCATATTCATAAGCAGTAGCTTTATCTCCTTTATACTGATAAACTCTAGCCAACAAAGCAGTCACTGCCACATAATTCATACGAGTTCCACGGTAAGCAAAAAAACCTCCTCCATTAGAATTTCCTTCAAAACGATAATTTGCGTTCTGCATCATCTTTACATTTTTCAATGTATCATTATCCGCCAATAACTTTTGGGCTTGTTGCAAATCATTAATAATACTATCCAAAACAACAGAAGTTGGCAAATGCACGGGATGAGAAGTTAAATATGACGATACATACGGAAGATAAGCTGCATCATCCCCAGTAACAGGTGCAGGAGCAAACAATCTCAACATATCAAAATGAATAAATGCCCTCAACCCTTTAGCCTCACCAATAATAACATTTTTTTCATTCTCTCCTTCATCAAAAAAATCATTTCCTCGTGACTCTGCATTTTGAATAAGCACGTTACAATTTGCAACAGTATTAAAAGCTTTTTCCCAAATAGCTTGAGTAATACTCTTCAAATCAGCATTATCATACTCATAATTCATTATATTTCCAGAAACATCATACGGAAGAATATATGCAGGAACTTCATAATTCTGTCCCAACAAACTAATAAAACCAAACGACAGATTATTCCCGTACAATGAAGCATCTGACAAATTTCGATAAATACCATTCAATGCTGTCCTGTAACCATCATAAGTCGCAAAAAGATCCTCTTTGGCAATTTCGTTTTCCGGTTGCACTTCAAACCAATCAGAACAAGAGGAAAAAGATAGAAGCAGCAAGATTGACAATAATATATTTTTATATGTTTTCATAAACGCATGATTTTAGAAACTAACACTTAAGCCAAAATTAAACGTTCTAGCAAACGGATAATCTAAACCTCTTTCTTGTTTAATGGACGAGAATGTTGCCAAATCATTGGTACTAGCCTGAATTCGAACTACATCAAACCCTATACGTTTAACCCATTCCGGATTAAAATCATAAGATAAAGAAAGAGAATTAATAGAAAATTCATTATTATCCTGTACAAAACGAGATGTGGATTGAGTTGTTCTATTTCTATCCGCAATATTTTTTAAAGGTGTAACATCTCCAGGTTTCTGCCAACGTTGAGTTAACACACGCTTGTCCGCATTACTAGAAGATAAATCGACACACTCTACTTTACTCAATAATGTAGAGTTATACGCTTGTCCTCCAAACTCATACATAAAACTAGTATACAACGTCAATCTTTTCCACCGGATATTAATACCGAATGAACCTTGACCTTTAGGTTCTGTATTTCCTATAATTTGTTGCTGTGAAGCCATCCATTCTCCAACTACATTTCCCGAACGATCTAAAAATAATTCATTCCCATCGGCAGGGTTTATACCCAAAGACTTCATGCCATAAATAGCCGTCAAAGATCCCCCCTCTTCATATTTCAAAAATGGTAAAGATTGTTCCGCTGTCGGTTTGTACCATGAATACGTTGGTGTTAGATAAGCATCAACTCGTTCATTATATTTTTTCAAAGATTCTGATATTTTCATCAATTTTCCCTCATTATGAGCAAAATTGGCAAACATATTTAATCCGAAATCTTTGTGATTCACAAGTGTTGCATTCAAACTAATTTCATATCCTCGATTACGAGTTTCTCCCATATTATCTTTATAGGAAGTAAAACCGGCAGAAGAAGGAATGGTTACATCCGTAATCATATCCACCGTTTGGCGATTGTACCATGAAAAAGTAAGGTTATACTTGCTTTTGAAAAAGCTGAGATCAAAACCAATATTCGTCGTATTGGTTTTCTCCCACACCAAATTCTCATTTCCGACACCCTGCAATGTGGCCCCAATACCCGTGGAATACCAATCATCAAATAAGATATTATACATATCTCTAGCTGCATAAGGAGGATAGTTCACCTTACCCGTTGCACCATAAGTTCCACGAATTTTAAATTGATTGATCCAAGGAAGCGCTTGCATAAATTGGAAATTATGTACGTTAATTCCTGCACCCAAAGACCAAAAAGAACCCCATCTGGAATCAGAACCAAATTCTGACGAACCATCAAAACGAATAGACATATCTCCTAAAAAGATGTTATCCCAAGAGTAGTTCCCACTTAAGAAAACTCCCATCAACCGGGTTTTGTTATCAGCACCGGAAGGTTTCGTTACAATTTCTTTAGCATGACCTACCGTATGCAAAGCAGCAGAAGGGAATCCTCTATATGCTGCAGACAAATTACTGGATTGCGTTTCTTGTGCATTTACACCAAAAGAAAGATTCAAATAATTCTTTCCAATAGAATTATTGTATGCCAAAAAAGCATTCAAGTTCCAATTGAAATTATCTGTACTCTCAACATTTAAACTTCCCCGAGTAAAAGGATTGTCAGAAGAACCGTAAGTCGTAGACAATGGATCTGTAAATTTTTTATTTTCTGTATCTTGCTTAGATATAGAGAGTTGACTTTGCAACTGCAAATGATCACTAATAAACCAATAAAAACTTAAGTTATTCGTTAAATTCGAACTTTCTCCCCGACTGAAATTACCTAAAGTAGCTTCATAAAGAGGATTTGAAATACCAATTGCCAGAGTTTTAAGGATTTTTCCATTATCATCATAGATTGGATAATAAGGCTGCTGCTTTGTATAATCGCTAAACGAGCCATAAGGAGAATCAGATGATCTTGCCAAATCATATGATACATGATTACGTATTTGCAACTTTCCTACACGATAATCGACATATACACCAACACTCATTCGATTACGATAAGATTCTTTCATCACTCCACCTTCATGGTTATAACTTAAATCCGCTCCAAAACGAAATCCTTCGGTACCTCCGGATATATACAAACTATGAGAATGGTTAAATTGATTCTGTAATGGTTGCGACATCCAATCCGTATCAACACCTTTCGTTATATAATTCTTTTTAGTAACATAAGCCGTCATATCGTTTGCTTTTGAAAGGTCATACAATCCAGACAATAATTCGGCCTGCAATTTTTCCTCTGCATTCATTAAATTATAATCAGAAAGATCAGGAGCTGTCAACGATGCATTAAATGTATAAGACACCTGCAATTTACCCAATTCCGGTGTTACCGTTTCAATAACAATCACACCATTGGATGCGCGCGATCCATACATAGCCGTTGCCGCAGCATCTTTCAAAATAGTAATGCTTGCAATTCTATTCGGATCCATATCATAAATTTTCTGGACATCCACTTCATAACCATCCAAAATAAAAACAGGTAAATTCGGATTCGTTGTTAAAGAAAATTTAGACATATCTCCTCCCTGTTGCGCTTCCAACTTATCCAATTGGGTCACACCGTCCATTCCGGTACGTCCCCGAATGTAGAATTCCGGTAATGTATTCGGGTCTGCTCCCATTTCGTTATTTTTTACTACACGCAAAGAGGGATCGAAAACCTGCAAAACATCAATAACGTTTCTTGGTGAAATTTTTAGAATTTCATCCTTTGTCACAGTTGTGGCAGCACCGGTAAAACTCTCTTTCCGAATGTTTGCGTAACCTGTCACAACAACCTCGTCCATACCTACAGCCTCCGGTTGCATCACAATACGTAACGGTTTAGGCTTCGGTAATCCCAACACTTTATGCACTTGTTTTTTCATCCCAAGAAAAGAGATTTCAATGTAAATTTCATTACTTATCGGCACCACTAATCTAAACTTACCATTCACATCTGTGGCAACACCGGTAGTAGTACCTTGTAAAACAACCGTGGCACCGATGATAGGTGTATCATCTTTTTCCACAACTGTTCCTTCAATAACAACCTCCTCTACAGACTTTTTCTTCTCCTCTCGCTTAACCACAATAATTTGCTCTCCCGAGATCTTATAGGTATACCCCTTACCTCGGAACACTTGTTCCAACACCGCCTCCACCGTCTCGTTCTTCACGTTAACCGTGATCTTTCCCATGTCTTTCTCCTGCGTATCATTGTAGAAGAATTTGAAAGAAGTCTGTTTCTTTATCTCCTGAAACAATACAGAAAGAGAAACCTCCTTCACGTTCAAGGTCACCCGCTGGGGTTCCACCGGATCCCCTTTTACTGAAAAGCATAAGAAACTTGTCCCTAAAA
This sequence comes from Butyricimonas faecalis, assembly GCF_003991565.1. NCBI lineage: Bacteria > Pseudomonadati > Bacteroidota > Bacteroidia > Bacteroidales > Odoribacteraceae > Butyricimonas > Butyricimonas faecalis. Next base: position 839,675 of record NZ_CP032819.1, read on the forward strand.
GTGTCATTAAAACAACTCTACAGAGAAATTTTAATGACAAAGACAACGAATACTTGTTTTTTTTCATAATTTTGTCATATTAAGTTTATTAAATAAGTAAGGTTAATACAAAGAGCATCTGATATGTTGGTAGCATGAGATGCTCTTTTGTTACCTTTTCAAAATAATTCGATCTTTATCCATCGTATAAGTAATATTCAAATTCACACACATCGTCTCTATTGCAGTCCGAATATCCTCTCTATCAAACTCACCACTAAAAGATTGAGTAAATACAAGACCCGTTTCATTCACGATAGACACACCATACCACCGTTCCAATTTCCAAACGACATCTCGAAATGATTCGTTATCAATCACCAGAATGCCATCTTTCCACATTACTTTTCGAGATGCATCCACTTCTGCTACATCTATTTTCCCGTTCTTCGTGTTAAATACAAACTGTTGATTAGGTTTCATAACAACAAAACGACTTCCCACATTCACACGCACACATCCTTCCACCAGCGTGGCACTCACCTCATCCCGGTCTCCGTAAGTATTCACTTCAAAACGAGTTCCCAAAACTTCTGTCCTCAATTCTCTGGAAACGACAACAAAGGGCCGAGTCGAATCCTTAGCAACCTCAAAATATACATTCCCTCTAGCTTCAACTTCTCGTATAGTTTTACCGAAATACGCCGGATAACGTAAAGAACTTTCTGAATTAATCCATACTTTAGTACCATCCGACAACCGTACAGAAAAACGTTCTCCCGCGGGAACAATAATCTGGTTGTAATTCAACTCACCTTCTTCGACAACTACCGAATCTCGAACGTCATAAGCGATTCCCCGCAGATCTGTTTTATTAATCGTTACAACCTCTCCGACCTCTCCCGACAAATATAATGAATCTGAAAGTACATTGATTTCTTTATTATTCGCAAGTTTTAGAATCACACCTGACACCGGACGTTCTTCCTGTTTTTGATTTAAAGAATCAACCATAGCATCTTTCTGCATCCATAAAACAGACGATAATACTATCAACAACACGGCAGCGACAGAAGCAATTTTCTTGAATAATCCAATATTTCGTCGAGGTTTCAAAGAATTTTCCATAAATAAACGGTAATCCTTTACTCCTGCTTCCAACATTTCTTTATTCACATGACATCCTGTTGAAAGATTCCATAACTTTTTGAATTTTTCAAAAAATATCCGATTCTCCTCCACCCGAATCCACGCAGAAAAATATCGAATTTCTTCCTTACTCGCTTTTTTCTCTAGAATACGGAGTAATAATTCTTCTATATTTACGGTTCTATCGTCCATCTTTTTTGTGTTTTTACACTCTAAAGACAGTTCAAAAAAAATTTACCCCCAATGAGAAACCGAAAAAAATAAAATAAATTGTAGAAGCCAATTCAACTCCTCCCTTAACTTACTCAAAGCGATCGACATATGCCGTTCTACCGTTTTTTCAGAAATACCCAATTTTTCAGCAATCTCCCGATTTTTTAATCCTTCAATTTTGCTTAAAACAAAAACTTCTCGACACTTTTCCGGTAAAACAGCCATGGCTTCCCGAATAGCCTCTTCTATATCCGACTTCCACAAAACCTCTTCTGCTTCCGGGGACTGAATTACCGTGGAAAAATAAAAATCAGACAATTGTTCCTGTTCATACTTCTGAATATTCTTTTGATGAGCAAGCGTGTTTAAACAACCGTGATAAACCGATTTAAAAAGATAAGCTTTAACAGAAAGAGAAATACTCAACGCATCCCGATTTTCCCATATTTTATAGAACACCTGTTGTACAACATCTCGGGCCGTCTCCACATCATTCAGCAAACGATCGGCATAATTCAGCAACGCATCATAATACGTGGTGTATATATCTACAAATGCAGAGATCTCACCACGCCTCAATAACGTTAACAATTCCCTATCTTCTGAATAATCCAAGACCATGCACATTCATTCTTTCGTGCAAATATAAAGGATTAATTGAAAATATTTACGCACGTCCGATAGAATTTAAAACAAAACAAGAAGAGCAACTACATAAGGACTTAGAAAAATTAGAAGAGGTAAGCGTCGGGAAATAGTCCGGTTTTAAATCCGATTTTATTAACCAAATGAGAATAAACACATGATTACATCCGGAGCACTACCGTGTAAAACGCTATTAAAACCCTATTAGAACGCTATTAAAACGCTATTCTGTATAGCGTTTTAATAATGCTTTATAAGCATACTGAAAACTTTATATTCGGAAGTGATCCGCTAGTAATTATGATTTGTAACTCTATTTTAATAGAAGTTTAATATAATTACAAACTATCCTCTCCAACTCCCCCTTACACAGAGGGGAGGTTGATTACCAAGCGATTTTTCCTCTTGTGTTAGGAAGAGTTAGGGGAGGTAGTCGTTAAAAAATAGACTTTGACCGTCTCTATCAATTAAGTTATGAAGATCTTATTAATGTTTAAATCCGTTCTTTCTGTAATCCTTGGTATTTCATCTCTATTATTCCTCGCCAAAAATGAAAACCTCCACACAAAATTTTACACATCAGTACACATTCAGTACTTTGTTTCCGGATTAATTGTAACGAGGAAGCATACAAAAGCCTATCCAAGTTGTTAACACATATCCGGATAACCCTTTTCTCTACTACCCTAGAAGTACAGGTTAACCAATCCACATCGAATATTCCTAAAAGAGAATAACAATAAAAAGCAGAATGCTCGTAGGCATACCAATTTCCATCCTCTTGATAAAGAAAAATATATTCTTCATTCCGTTTTTCCTTTTGTAATATCTCTTCCAGTTCCATACACATATGAATTTTATTGAACAATGATTATTTTATACGCTTTTGTCTTACCGCTGACAACCGAACTCATCTGTACCTTCCCGCTCCTGTTATTTCCGAAGCCGACATGCAGGTAAGCATGAGTATAGTGATTACTATTAAGTTCCGATAAAAAACCGTCTACTCCCGGGAAGGCTGCAGGCAAGCTGGCGGTAGGATGCAAGGCCAACCAGGTGGTAGACGATGGATTCATAATCTGTATAGACCAATTATGATTTGTTGTGTTCACCAAATCCAGAACATACGAATTCCCATCCTTTTGACTCGAAATTTCCGGATGCCAATTGACATCAACAGTCTGAGACAAATTATCACAAGCAATTGTCAATGTTGTAGATACTAAAGTAGTCATTCCCCCGAAGTTTCCGACGAGCTTGTATTTGTTGCTTCCCAATGCTTGGACTTGTAAACCGGTAAGCCAAGCAGTTCCTCCCGTCACCACGGGTGTGACACCACGGCTTGAATACACCGTGCAAATTTCAATATTGTTAGCAACAGAAGTAGCCTGATTTTTACCATACAAGTTAAACACGTTATTGGATATTGTCATCCGGTGTTGAGCGTCAGCCACGATACAAGGGAAATCTGCGTCCTCATCCGTCAACTCCACCTTTAAGGCATTTGATGGGGCAAAATTAATGGCATCCGTCACGTTCGCGTACCCTGGACCATTCACGCTTATTATCGTAATTATATAACGATGATTCCGCACGACATTCAAAGGTGTCCCTCCATTATCAAACATCATCACTTTATAATACCCCTCTTGTCCTTTATACTTAGCTTTAATAATCACTCCCATATAATCGGAAATGGTACAATTACACTCGTAAATATACAAAGAAGGAGTTTCACCAGCAGACCATCCATTTGCATAATTCAATGTACTACCAGCAAGAGGACGTCCCGTCGCCGGAGTAACCGTTGTCGAATAATTGGTAGGTGTCAGATAACCACGATCAAATCCTTTGTTCACCGTTATACTTTGAATAACAAAATCATTCAATCCATTCGTCGAATTCGTCACCCCTTTCTTCACTTGCAAGCAAGCCGCGGCACGTAGTAGTTTTACCCCTTCGGCTTTTGTCACAATGTTTATTCCTGTCGGAAGTTCAACACGTCCCCACATAATCAAAGGCATCACGTGATTCTCCCAACTTCCGGAAGTGATCGCTGTTGTCTTCAACGCGGGGATAGCTGCACTTTCCAACATTCCCGGAGTGATATCATTAAAATTTAATCGATCTGTCATGCCATCAGGAGTCCGCCCGTTAGTAATCAAATGGATGACACGTCGTTTTGAGGTCGCATCCAAACGAATGGAGAAAGAAATTTCCGTACCGCTCGGCGTTAATTCTCCCCCGTCAACTTTCACCCGTTCAATGAACTTACCATCCTCTCCAAACACAAGCACGTCTACGTTTCTGATCTCACTATCCGTATAGGCCCGACTGAAGGAATGTACGTTTTCCGGTTCCGGCAATGTTACTGAAAGAGCAACATTCACTTTACCGTACACGGTTCCTTGATTCTCTCCCTTATCAGAACACGAACCAAGTCCCAAAGCAATAAGCATACATATTATATATTCTATTTTCATCTTCATCGCATATTTCACATTATACACACGAAAGTTCATTCCTCGTACATTCTATATTTTAGCAGCCCAAATTTGAACTTTTGCAGAATGCTTAACACGATCATAAGTAATGGTTGCCACTCTAGTATACCCTCCTGTAGCATAACTACCCACCCCTCTCGTCGTAGTAATCATTACGGTATGAGCCTCATTATACAAAAGTTCGCCACCGACATTGACAAAATTAGTTCCGACGTGGTTCATTGTTCCTCCTTTATAAGCATACATGGTAAATGTCATCTTATCCGGAGCTCGCCCACTAGTATACCACGTAGCATAAACGTCAAGTTTAATTTTTCGAGGAGAATTAACATCCCCTTCCAATATCGGAGCATTAAAGAATGCAGTTTCTCCTTGTCCTCCCGTGGCATCTCCTCCCCATTGTAAAAGGACTTGTCCTTTATACGAAACATCACGTTGTAAACTCCAACCTACAGCTTTTTTGTCATAAAGAGAATTATTATTCCCATTGCCAGCAAGATCATTACCTGCAAACTCCACAGCAATATCCACATCATTCCCATTCCATGTAAATTTCACTACAAAGAAATGGAATGGAGGAATCGTTACTAATATATCTTGATAAACACCAGCAGTCACCTCGTAATCCGGACACGCAGCATGTCTAAATTTCATCGTACCCGCTCGCGGTTCATCATCATCTTCCGGATTAGGATTTCCTATGTTACGATCTGTTGTAAACGTTAATTTTTGAGCGATAAAATCCCATGAAATATCATGAATCCAGCTCTGTGGTGACGAAAAATTCTCAATCATTCTGTTTCCACCATATACAATAACATCCTCCGAGTTAGTCACCGCAGTTGTTGCCCCTCCTTGCGGAGCTGCCGCACTGATCGTATTATCATTATCAACATATATATAACAATTAACCAAACGTATCGTATCGGTAGCAAGTGTCATGATGTTTTTTACGATGACAAGAGTATCTCCATACACCAAATGTCCTTCATCCAACGTCTTGTTGTACGCGACAGAAGAACGCGTAAAATTCACATTACTTTTTCCCGCGTTTCCACTCTGCACGTTTGCCCGAGCTTTCTTGGGGTCTGCCGTCAGAAATTTCCATCCCCCACCAATACTAGTAATTTCAACCTGCCTATTCTCGTGAAGGTTCGGACAGAAAACCAGTCGTTTATTATTCACACGGATTGTCCCTTCATCCGGTCTTTGCGTCACGGGTATCCTCTTTGTCACGTTATTCGCCTTAATCGTGATATAAGAACTACGAGGTTGACCATCCACGTAAGAATTCACATCAGCCGTGATCTCGACACCATTATTCTCGATTTTCCGAACGGAAGTAATCCAGCCACCTGTCGGGTAGTTTACCGTAAAATCGGAAGCATTCGTATTCACGTAAAGCGTATCCTTATACGATAGTCCCACGGAAGCTTTGTCCGTATAAAGCTGAGTTTGGGATAGGTCGGCATTTAATTCCACATCCTCCCAACCCAAAATATCAGCCGTCACATCCAGCTTTCCACCTACAAGAAGACGTACAAGTAATATACCGTTTACACGGGGAACCCGGGGAATGACCACATCTGTTTTTTGAAAATGACTTCCCCCCACACAAGCCAGATCAACACTCACTTTCATATGGCTCTCTATCGTATCTTTGGGATTAGCATTCAAGTAATCGTTCCCTTTATGAGCCGGGATAACAAAGTACAACGTGTCACTACGTTGGTGGCCCGGTAACGAGGTGCTATCCTTAACACGGAAAGTCCCAGTCATTGGTACGGTACTCACCCGAGGATTCTTTGCCGTCGGGAATAATCCCCCTTCCCAATTTAAGGTAGTAGGAACATCTTTTAATTCAAGTTTATGAGTCCCGTTCACATCCAACCCACCCGCATCGGCAATAACCACCTTTACCAAAGCCACGTTTCGTGACAATATCGTTGTACCAGCAACCGAATTATCCTGTCCGCCTATAACCTGTTGTCCATCAATACTGGCCGTACGTAATTCCGGCATAGAAGGCAATACTCCTCCCGCCGGCTGTGTTTCCCACATTTTCAAATCCTTGCGGGCAGCACTACGAACAGGCTGTATCAACCCACCACTAAAATTTGTATTGGCAGTCACAAGAGCTATATTCCACGTCCCGGCAGCGACAGTCATCGAAAGTCGATCCGGGCCGTAAGTTACCTCTTGAACCTTATGGTTGAACTTTCCGGCATCACTTCCCTGTCCATCAAAAAGATAGACCAACGTGTTACTGACAATATTCCCTCCTGCTCTCGTCATATTGAACGTCAGTAGAGGATCTCCACCCGCTTGCCCGGACAGGGAATCCCTATCGTCCGAGCAAGCAGATAAGAAAATAGTCAATAACCCTAACAATATGTTTATATATTTTCCTGCCATAAAATTCTCTTTTTTATCCATTTTCTCCCCCAAAGGAGTTTCTGTTTATTTACGAATCGTAAACTCAGCCGTGGATTCTGCATCCGAAACACTGATCGGTTGTGCACCCGTAGGTTGAACTACAGATTTGATCTTCAATTTCACTTGTTTTTCCGCTGCATCCATACTATATAACACCACTCCATATACATTCGCGGAACTATGATTTCCATCACCATTGATACGAAGATCATGCATATTCGTGAATACAAAGTCTTTACCTTCTTTAGCAGAAGCATCCGGAATTGTCGTGCAATTCACGATAACATCACTTCCCGTCGCGTTCATTAGCAAAGCCCCATCAGAAGTCCGTACCAAAGACACGGTGAAGAATCCTGACACAACATTATTATTCAATCTGTGATCACCAAGAGAAGCGATCATCAAGCGTGCCGGTTGATCGACAAGAACCCCGCTACAACTCAACAACTCTCCTTCAAAAGCCACGTTCGAACCACTCAAGCAATGTATCTTATTAAAGTTTATCACAACCGTTTTAGGTAATTCATAACGGGTATCCTCCAACGTTTTTACAGAGAAAGATGACTTCTGCGAGCCATTAGCAAACATCACCCTTGGAGTTAAACCCATATCGAAATCAAGAGCATCGGCTGTTCCTTCCCCGTAGATACCATCCACGATTATATTGGCTCCCGTCGAATTTGTTAAAGGAGTTCCATCCGGTTTGAACAATCCAAGTTCGTACAAAATATCTTTTGTTCCCTCTTCTCCCTGTTCCGTGCGTACCATCTTCACAACAGCCTGTTGATCTTCTATAACCGCTTTACCCACGGGCTTCACCAAATAACTTTGTTGCGCATCCGAAAGCACAAGTTCGAATTCTTTCATCCCTTCGATCAAATTATTCGCTTTCACGGAAACCTCTATGTCTTGTTTTACCAAATAACGGTCTGCTGTTCCCCGTGACGGGGTAAACGAAAGTTTGCCTTTTACCGGGGTAAAATTATTCATGACATTAGCCGTTTTCTCTTGTGTAGCATATCCCACGCTTACCGGAATAGGTGCACCTTCCTTGGTTGTCGCATATCCGGTCAACGTAACGGTAAAGATCGCCGTGGCAACTCCATTCACCGGTTTCGTAATCTTCACGTCCGAAACATAAAGACCATGTCCCAGCTTCACAAGACGACTTCCTGCTCCCAAGAAAAGTAATTCTCCGGAAGAAGCCGTATATGCCTGACGATAAGCCGTCGGTTTATTATCTGTCACGTAACGGTCAAACTCTTTTTCACCCGTGGAGGAGTACATACAAACCCGCCCTTCGGAAGAAGATAATAATAATATCTCCCCGCTATTGGTCACCTTCATCTTATCAAAATTACCATCCAGAGAACGTTCAAACTCAACTTTTCCCGTCGGGTGAATACGTATAAACGTCCCTCGACGCCCATTCACATCGTAAGTCGTTACTACAGATTCTCCGGTTACCGGGTTCATCCCTATTCCCTGTACATTTCCCTTGGATGTACCCGAATACAAGGCTGTTCCATCATTACGTAACAAAGCGTAATATCCTTGACTCCCGCTACCTCCAACTAAAATATTACCATTACGAGCCACTTGAAGATGATCTAACATTGCAATTCCTTGATTAGCTGGAATCATATTTTTTGCAAACACAATATCTCCCTCCGGGCGAATCTTGTAAATAATTCCCCCCTCTGCCGGAGAATTACCAATCACAAGTACCGAACCATCATTGATATTGGCATTCAACCCGGTCACGACAAACTGTTTTGCCGGGATTGTTGTCATGTAATAAGGTTTTCCCTTATCATCCAAACGAACCACCAGTGCCTGTTCTTTATCCTTTCCGGCTGAAAACGCCGCACAAATATATTCAATCGAATTTCCCATCACAGCGAACTGGTCACAATACCCCCTCCGGCATTTTTATACTGGTAAACAACACTACCGGTCGGGTCCAGTTTCAACAGAATTCCCTGGCGACCATCGGCTCCTTTCGGTTCCGAGCCGGACACTACGAACGAGCCGCTCCGCAGTAACATTCCTTTCAAGAAATTACTTCCTTGATCCCCTGCATAAATATCAGTAACGATGCGTCCGTTACGTTCAATCACAACGACCCGTCCACATAATGTAATTTTACCTTTTTTACCTTTAACATACTGCATCGTAGACTGTCCTACCACCAAAACCCGGTTGTTATCCAACTCCACAATTTCGTTCACGACAGTAAAACCCATTAAAGAAAGTGAAAAGACCACATTTCCTTCTCGTTCTATCCAGGTCAGGTTATATTTCTGACCTTCTTTACCTACTATAGCTATTTCATCACCGGGCAGCGGGCAAACCAGTTGAATCTGATTTTTATCACCATACACCTTATCGAACACCACCGGCATATACTGAGCCTTCACCTGCAAACAAGTGAAAACGCTCAGCAGGAACAACATCCACACGCTATGAATTCTTATCTTCTTCATATATTATCGTTTACTTTTTAATTCTACCTCTTATGATATATCTCAACACGTCTTGCCCGACGATTCAATTGAATCCAATCAATATTTCCTTCCGATTGTTTTTCCATTTCTTCCTTTATCTCTTCTGGAGAAAGTTTCACCTTACCGTGAGCTTTTATATTGAAATTTATATTGACACCATGATTCTGCAAAAACTCGGCAACCCTCTTTGCTCTTCTTGCAGACAAGGCATAATTGTAATTGTCACTACCCATTTCGTCCGCAAAACCGTCAAACCTCAATTCAGAAAAATAATAAGTGCCCATTTCATTAATAAACCGCTCCAGGCATTGAATGGATTCTGTAGTTAATTTATCCGAATCGAAATTAAAATAAAGAGTCATTAGTAAACCTTCTGGTGCATATTGTTTTAGTGAAATAATTTCCTTGGTAACTGCTTCTGTGGCCCCATTCAATAACAAAACTCCACCTAGAATTGCACTTTCTTCACTCATTCCGAAATAAGGGTCTCCCCGTTGAACCCCCAAATCTTCCTCTGTTTGCAGATAATAAATATCATCCCGGAACTTCATTTCCCGGTCTGAAACAAAATAAGCAGTTCGCAAATCCAGTGGACACATAAAATAGTCATTGAAAACCGAATTCACCGGATAAGGGAAATGACGCACACTGCCCGGGATTACTCCTTCGTGATCATAATCAACATTAAACAGGTCATATCCACCGAAACCGGGTAACCCGTTAGATGAAAAAATAAGATGTCCTTCGTAAAGTATAGGAAAAATTTCATTCCCTTCCGTATTAACATCTGCACCCAAATTCATCGGGGTTCCCCACTCTTGCATCTCTTCGTCCCAATGAACGACATACAAGTCAAATCCACCAAACCCACCCGGCATATCAGAAGTAAACAACAACGACTTTCCATCATTAAACAAATAAGGGTGAGCGTACGAATTTTCCGGATTTTGTGGAAAAATCGGAATGTATTTCCCAAAACGTTTACTCTGGCTTTTGATCACGGAATAATACAATTTGGTACGGAAAGGACGATGCTTTTTATTCACCATTTCCACCGATACATTCTTTTTATCATACTCGATCACAGTGGTCACCATCATTTTCATATCTGATGAAAACGTTACCGGTCCATTCTGCAAATCCACCGGAATCCTCCGGAAATAATCGGAATACCTCGGTGATTTCTGAGCCATCACCTTTTCCCCGGCTTCCTTCAACTCGTAATAGTGTGTACGATGAAAAAATAACTTCCCGGGATCGTTAAACTTACTGTAACTAATGGCATAGAAAGGTTGTTCCCCGTAATTTCCGACCCAATATTCTGCATTCGGCGTATTCAAAGACAACCGTTTGGCCGTGAATCCGGGAAATCCCTGCACAGAATGACGCATAGCAAGAGCCTCCAGGGTATTCTGATAACGTTGGTACCTGCTATACTGATCTTTATAGGCATTATCCAGACAAATTGCCTCGGCTTTCCGAGCCTGACCTTGAAAACGCAACGCATCGATATAATCACACACGTCATCCACGAGAAATAAATCTCGTTCCTGTTCCATTGCCTTCTCGTAATGTTCTATAGCCCAATTATAATCCCGTACCATAAAATACAAGCGCGCAATCTTCAAGTGAAGAGCTGCTTGGTTTTGCACATTCTCTTCTTTTTTAAGAGCCGTTTCATACTGCATCATAGCCTTATTAAACTTTTGCCCCACAAAATTACGGTCAGCACGCCTCTCCACCCGTCCCAACTTACGTTCCTGCGCTTTAACAGGAATTACCCCATCCATCAAGAAAAGGAATGCGGTAGCCAACAAGAGAATTTGTATCTTTTTTTTTCTCATTTTTCAGCAACATTTTATCTGTAACACTAGCGGAATATATTATACGTAAGACTTACGCCAAACTTTGTCGGGCCAATCCATTGCTTAGTCTTTTTGACTTCCAACGGGAAATTCGCGTACTCTCCTCCTAGTTTATATTTATCGTACTGGAAATGAACATACCCGACACCGAGATTCAAATCCAGTCCCAAACGGGAATTAAAAGCAAATTTGTATCCGAAAGTAATACCTCCTGATATTCCCCATCCTTTCCGCCGATAACTCTGGAGAGGATCATTATGTTTCAACAATCCGATATTAAAGTTGCCATACATAGCGTAAGGACCGATATAAAATCCATCCCATGAATCATTTGTATAAAAATTTTGTGGGTTCCAGTAGTAGCGCAACTCTGCAACCCCCGTTAATATGCGAAAAACCTCTTCATGCTTTTTAAACATATACGGTAACCATGCCCCCTCGGCATTTACCGTCAATTGTCGCGTTAACGTGTATTCAAAACCGATATTAGGTGAACCGGTTAACCATAAAGGTATATTTACCTTAACACTTTGTGCCCGTACCCCGCCAAATAAACAAAGTAAAACGGAAACAAGTAAAATATATCGTACAACTGGTTTCATATTATTCTCTTTATTCATGAATATCATATCATTCCATATTCGTATTTCCACTCTCAATATCTTCATTCCATCCCACGATCGAAACTTTGATCACCACGTAAGAATCGATTTCGATAATGATTCGTTGACCATGCAATAACCTGAGTGGCAACCCGGTCTGTTTATCTTTCACTTCCACTGGTAAATGATTGACAGCAATACCGTCACGATCTAGGAATGTATAATTCAGCCGCATAAATTCGCCTTCTATAGACGGTAAATAACGGTAATCAACCTCTAAATACTCATCAGTCGTCTGTGTCGGTAACTTTCCGAAATGAAACATATGATCATCCTCTGTTTGTCGACCAGCAATAGTATCATACTTTAAATATTGTACGGTGGACACCCCTTCTGCCAACAATTGCACATTGGCTATGCGAGACACGTCGCCAGGAAAATTTTTAAAACGTACAGTTATCCGTCCTGTATAATGTTCCAATTCTACCGTGTCGGTATGTAAAATTCCAGGATGATCGATCACAGGCACAAACTTCTGGAACAAGACGTCCGAAGGATGCACGTACTGATTTTTCCCGGAACTGCTATTATTCAACATAAAAGCAGAGGTTTCCAGTTGTTGTTCATCCACAAATGAAAGGCTATCCGTATTCGTATAACAATAGACCTTATATTCACCAGGGGGTAATCTGAAACTAAACAACCCTGCTCTCATACGGGGATCTTTCCATGGGGCAGCCTCGTAACGTGCTCCCACCAACACTCCAGTTTTATCATAAACCAGAACTCGACAGTCACTAACCTTATTATCAACCACTTCTTGTACGTAAACTTGGTAATTGGTTTCATCTTTAAAATAATCATAGGTACATGACACGAGCAGGAGTAGGGTAATCACACCCGTAAATACTATGAGAAGTCTGTTCTTTCCCATATTTAATATTTTTGTTGATTTTACACCGATTTCAGATTACCCGGGAGCAGAGTAATCACACGCTCCCAAGTAATCATCTGAGTGTATAAAAAGGAATTTTACAATGTAAGTGCTGATTCTACTATATTACTACTCCAAGCTACCGGTACAGTAACAGCAATTGTCAAACCACCCTCTTCTCTAGGAGTAGTTGGAACCTCCGTGGAACCTCCGGAACGTAAAGTCAAATTTACTTCACGAATAGTATTGGGTGTAAAGTTCTCCTTGATCAAACCTGACCAATAAACAGGACCCTCAGAGAGCATTTTATCTCCGTTTGCCAGAACATGACCGACTTTACCACGTCCAGAAACAACGATAAAGTATTGACGATCTACTGATGCATCTGCCGTTGAAGCACCATTAATAGTACGTCCTCCATTATTCGGCCACACAATAACATCTCTCCACATCGTAAAATTACCACCCAAAATAACCTTAGGATTATACCCGGAAGTAGGATTAGCCGTGTTGAAAATAGTTCCATCTTTTACTGTCAATACATTGGTATTAATCGACGTTGAACTCACCCCACCTGCAGTTGTAGCCCCAACTTTCATGTTTTCAGGCAAACGGTAAATCATGATAGAAGCATCCTTTGTAAAATCAATCGTATTTTCATTATTCGTCTCGCTATCCTTTACATTCAGACGAACACGCATCATGGCGACTTCACGTTTCAAAGCAACTGCCGGCACGGAAGTGGTAACACCCGCTGTAACATTAATACCTGTTGCTGCTCCCATAAAAATCTCTGACGGTTCAACATAAGCAGTATTACCTGCAGTTGTCTGTTTAGTTGAACAGAATGTCGGGAAAACCCCTGTTTTATGTTTTATCACTAAATTCTGAATTGTTTTCTGACGCACATTCCACATCGTCCATTCAGTTGGAGTTGTACCTCCGTCTATATAAGTGGTGATTGCATCGGAAGAGCTTTTCACGTTCGCAACTGCAACTAATGTATAACCAGTTCCTACCGGTACATCCGTGTACGTGAAAGTAGTCAATGCACTTGACGGATTCACGATGGTTGAATAAACCACTTGACCAGACGAGTTGTACAATAAAAATTGTAGTTGCTTGATATTTGCCCATGAAGTTTCCGGGATTGCCGTGGATTGCGGAGCTCTTCCTTCCATTCCGGTTTTGTCAAAAGTAACCTGAAACGTTAAACCGGCCTTTTCTGGATCCGGATAATCCGAACCACCATTCTTTGAACAAGCACACACTACTACCATTGCGAGCAATGGCCATAATAAACTAATTTTTTTTTTCATAATCCATACTTTAAAATTACCTAACATTTGAAATCTGACAGAATGTCATCAAAAAATTTTACTATACACGATTTAAATTTACCGTTACTTTGTAGGTAACGGTAAAACATAAAATTTCAAATAAAAAAGAGGTCTTTCGGCGGTTTGTTATTTATATAATGAATTTTTGTAGCCCAGAGAAGGCGATCTTGAATACACCCATTTTTAGAAATTAGAGATGGGGAGTAGGTTTTTTTGTCTCCTCCAAAACTACTACTCAAAAAAAATTGAATTATTTTATCATCTATTGAAAAATAATCGTCGCATTATTTGAAATAATAAAAAAATATATATAAATTTGCACACATTAAAAGATTCCGTTACCTACAAAGTAACGGAATCTTTTCTGACTAATTGTCAGATATTTATATCCCCAAACATCACATAATTTCTATATTATTCTCAACACTACACTTTCTTAGACAAAACAAAAGCTACAAGTGCATTATTTAATCGATTCACCTCATCTTCCCGATAACGCTGGAAATAAGTTTCTGTCACCTTTATCGAAGAATGCCCCATTGCATCACAGATCAGACTGGAATTATAATTCTGCCGCAAGGCCGTCGTTGCCCATGTATGGCGTGCCACGTAAGTACTTAGCTGCTCCCTGATCTTCAGAAAATACCCTACTTGCCGCAACCGGTAATTATGCAAGCGTAACATCTTGGAATACTGCCGGTACTCATCCTGCTTGGAGTTCTGAATAATAGGAAGCAAATAAGGAGAATCAGGATATATATCCTTGTACTTCTCGATAATAGCCATCGCCTCGGGGCAAACCACAACAGTCAATTTCCGTCTCGTCTTGTGCCGATGATAAACAATCACATTCCCCTGTAAATCACATCTACGCAAGAATGCTAGGTCAACAAAGGGCATTCCACGCAACAAAAACAACAAGACAAACATGTCCCGGGTAAAAGAAAGTCGTTCAGGCAGAGGCTTTTTATCTGTCATTAATCGACAGATTACCTCTGGGGAAACCGCCCTTTTCACCTGACAATCAATCCCGGTGTGTACCCGACTGAAAAGACGGGGTTTATAAGGGGCAATTCCTCGTTCAACCGCTTGGTTATAAACGGATCTCAACGTCCGCATATATGTTGAAATGGAATTCCATTTCAACTGGTCAGACAATAACTTTCGCTCGAATTGAGATAACAATTCTGGGGTCAATTGCTTAAAACTAACATCACACCCATTCGAAAATTTCTTCAATCGTTTCAAAGTACTTTGATAAACATGAGCAGTACCATCTCGCTGCTCTCGTTCCAACTCAACAATAAGTCGCTCCATAAACTGTGTTAAAAATTCTCGTTTCATTTTCTATCTATTTAGATTTCAATTTAAGTGTTCTATAATTCAGCCTTGGGTAACTTCTTCTCCTTCATGACCTTTTTTACTTTGATGTTTTTTCCTTCACGGGTGCATTCATTCCGGTAGTATTACAAACTCCATCAAACCTGGCATTCGGTTCTATTTCCAGCTTACGCGTATAGACATCACCTTTTACCATACACCCAGATCGCATGTACAGTTCATTCGTCGCGTGAATATCTCCTTGCAACGAACCATATAACACCGCAATATCACAGTTTACATTTCCCTTGACTTTTCCTTGTGAACCAATGACAACTTTCCCTTTACAAATAATGTCTCCCTCTAACGTTCCCTCCAGATGTAATCCTCCCGCAATAGTAATTATCCCTTTCACTATTGTCCCTATTGTTAGCATTGTCAGGTTGTCAGCACTGACTTCTATTAATTTTTCAGAGTCATCTTCATTCTTTTTCTTTCCAAACATATCAAATACGAATTAGTCATTAAAAAAGATGAACACTCTTTGATTTTCAAATATTAGTATCTGACAAATATAAAATAAATGGGGAAAATAAGAGCAAAATAGTAAATAAAAAAAGTTTTATAAAAGTGAAAAACGAACGTAATTAATGCCGCACGGCAAGATTTCCGATGATCAAAATAACTGACAAAAAGTCTTATTAATTACTCATTCCATATCTTATTGATCGTAACCCGAAATATATTACCTTTGCATCTATAAATAAAAGAAGAAAGAAAAATCATGAAGAAAGCACTTGTTTTATTATCCGGTGGACTGGATTCCACGACAGCTCTATACGTTGCCAAAGAACAAGGATTTGATGAATTATATGCCATCACCTTCGAGTACGGGCAAAAACACGATAAAGAGATAAAAGCGGCAAAAGCCGTGGCAAAAGCTGCCGGAGTAAAAGAACACAAATTCGTGAAGATCATGCTGAACCAATGGGATGGATGTTCCCTCACAGACGAGAAAATGGATATTCACGACGGAGATATAAACCGGACTACTATTCCGGACACGTACGTTCCAGCCCGAAACATGGTATTTCTTTCCGTGGCGGCCTCCTATGCCGACGCCCTCGATATCACTGACATTTTTATCGGGGTCAGCGAAGTGGATTATTCCGGGTACGTGGACTGCCGGGAGGAATTCATCCGTTCCATGGAACAAACGATCAACTTGGGAACCGTTCTCGGTGCCGAGAAAAAACAAAAAATCACCCTTCACGCTCCTTTCATGCACATGACCAAAGCCGACGAGGTACGTTTAGGCGATCGTCTAGGGGTTGACTACAGCCTCACCTGGACCTGTTACCGCGGCAATGAAAAACCTTGCGGCACCTGCGATAGTTGCCTTCTCCGGGCCAAAGCATTTGAAGAGGCAGGAATAAAGGATCCGTTAGTTAATTGAAAATGGAGAATTGAAAATGAAAAAAACGATGTAATATCAAAAATCAAGAAATTAGTCGGATTTAAAATCTAAAATTGATACATGTTAATCAGAAAGTTATTCAAATTCGAGGGGGCACACATCGTGCGGAATTGTTCTTCACATCGTTGTCGGGAGAACATTCATGGACATTCATACATCGTGGAAGTGTTTATCACGTCCGACAAGTTGGACCGGGGATATATGGTGATGGACTTCGTGCTGCTGGATAAAGTGAAGGAACTTGTGGATAGTTTTGACCACACCTACTCGCTGTGGCAGGAAGAATCCGATGATTTGAAGACTTTTATCTACAAATATAACCGGCGGGTGGCAGAAATCCCCGTCTCTCCTTCTGCAGAAGGGTACGCTTTGTTGCTCCTTTACTTGATCGACAAAATTCTGCAAAACACGGAGCATAAAAACGGAGAAGGAAACGTACGGCTCTCTTCTGTTCGGGTACACGAAACGGCAACCGGGTATGCCGAGGCTTTCCGGGAAGACTTGAAACTCGTGAACTTCAATATTCATGATATCCGTTTTTCCGAGGCTATCCGGGAAGAATGGAAAGATGAGCTGTGGTGGGAAGAAATGAAAAAAGATAAAAACTAAAAACTTAAGCATGTTGCATTTGGCAAAAGATGGTATATTCCCCATCACGAAAGACAAGGACGGAAAACTGCTAAAGGAATTACCTGCCTCGGGATTACACGTGCCGGGAACGATTCAAGGCGAGGGAAAATTAAACGGCATACCTTCCCTGTTTATCCGGTTAGCCGGGTGTAACCTCCATTGCACGTGGAAAACACTTGCCGGGAACACTTGCGAATGCGACACGGCATATGCCGCTTTTAAAGTTGAGAATTCATTCTCCCTACCAATAAGAGAGATCATACAAATTATCGGTCACAACCGGGGAAACATAGATCATCTCGTGATCACGGGTGGTGAACCTTTCTTGCAAGCGGATAAAGTCAAGGAGTTGTGTCTGCAATTAAAAAAAGAGGCCCATTTTCACATTACCGTCGAAACTAACGCCACGCTTTATGTAGAAGAGTGTGCCCAAACGATCGACTTTTTTAGTCTTTCTCCCAAATTGTCAGGCTCTGTTCCTCCCACTCCCTACGCAGAGCACCACAACAATACCCGTATCAACATTCCGGCCATACAATCATTTATCACGCACGTACGCAAAAACAAAAAAGAATTTCAACTAAAATTCGTTTACTCCGGGGAAAACGACGTGAGTGAAATTCAAGCACTCTTGAGACAACTAGACGGATGGGCAAACGAAGACATTTTGTTAATGCCCATGGGTGCCACTCCCGAAGAATTAAACCTCTCGATCCCTAAAACACTGGAACATTGCATCCGAAACGGATGGCGTTTCTGCGATCGACTGCATATATCTCTTTTTGGAAATAAGCAAGGAGTATAAATCAAAAAACTACAGGAAACCCTCAAGTTATTTCTGCCATTTTTAGAATCAGACAATATACCCTTCCTGCTCGTATACTTTCCGATAACGATGAATCATTTCAACCAACCAATTCAAACGTGAATCAATAATCTTCATATTCCTATATCGGAGATATTGAGCATTATACAACTTTTCATTACCCGTTCTCAATCTTTCCTCGATATCCTTAGGGACGAAAAAACTTGCCCTTTCACCAAGAATCCTGTAAAATTCAGATTGATATATACTTATACCCGCCAGATCATAATCACCAAAATGAATGTACTCATTAGATATCCCCCTAAGCCAATCTTTCAAATCAGACGACTGCGGATAACGGGATACAAAAAGTATCTTTTTGTTACCGAACAAATATTTCTGATGACGGATATACCGAAAATTTTCTCCATTTTCAATACCAACAATTACAACGTCGGATGGGATATGGAATTTTTCGGGATTTTGTATAAAAACAGCAGTACTCTCAGTAGGCGAAATAATAAAATCAGAGTCACCCATCATTGCTTTTACAGGTTCATAACTATTCACAAGAAAACCTCGGAACGTTCTTAACTTCACTGATTTAGAGTTTCCTGTTTCTTGTACAAGCATATGGCGTCCCAAGGCATCATCATCTTCACTCAAAACTTCAATCCACCGTTCAAGTGCCGTGCCTGAGGTGTATTTATCTTTAACATATCTACGACAGGCCTCAACATCCGTCAGACGATACGAATACCTGCTACCGCGAGCAACAGCAGAGATGAGTCCTTCTTCTTTAAGTTCGTCAGCGATCCAATGTGGCAAAGAGCTTGAAGGAAGCGACTCTCCGCCAAACATACGCAATACTTTTCTCGCTATCGAAACTGTAAATTTATTTCTCTCCATATTTCAAAATGCATTACCGAAACAAATCTTCTATTTACGTGTAAGCAATGGTACAATTCTGGTATTACTCCGGGAATCCTTGCTTAACAGATAAGTATATTTATAATCCTCAACATTATATGTTGTAGGAGAACTGTTTACTAGAAGGATATTTCGACAATTAGCAAAATCAAGTATCCCTTTTACGTTATTAGGATGCAGTTTACCTATTTCGTCCATCATGCAATGTACTTTGAAATCTCTAAATTTTCTTGAAGCCTTTTCCTTGAATACATTAATAAGCATAATATTCACCATAGCTTTTACCAAAATATCTGTTCCATCGGAACCTACATTCGCAATTTTCTCTACCCACCCGGTATCGTTGTCATTTTCCACTACACGGAACTGCAGATTAAAGGTGTCGGATACAACCAGACTTTTGCGCGACGGCTCGTCCTTGAGGAGTTTACTGAATGTATTCAAGTATTTCACGGCCCGAAGATTGACATTTTCACGCGAATCTTGTGAAAACAGATCCATCTCTCCCATGTTGAAGCTATTCTCGTTATTGAATTTCATTATTTCGGTCAACAACTGCATGAGCTTATCGTTACTTTGCTGCGGACGAAGTTCGATGCTACGTATCACTCCGGCAAAATTCCGTTTCACGAAATCATCGTTTATATCATTTATCGTTTTATGTATTTCACTTTCATTCTGGGTAAGGTTCCCCGTTTCTTTTGATACTCGTCGGATTATATTCACATACCTTTCACTTATACGATTTTGATATTCAGCAATCTTATTATTCTCTACAAACTCACTCAAATTGGATGCAAAATCCATATAGTCCGAATCACTTACAAGTGCCAAGGGAAAACTGAAAGTATTCCTTGCCGTAAAATTACTATTAAAAAGATTTACGGCCTTCTTAAAATTCTCCGTATCCTTACTCAAGGAAATAATAAGACTTTTCAGTTCTTCAATAATAATTCCACATGTCTTTTTGGTAACAAGTTCACATGACGTGTATGATTCCGGTGGACAAAAATTTTCATCCTTTCTAAAACTATCAAGTACATCAAAATCCTTCTTTATAGAGTTTCTCTCGTTATCTCTGGCATCCACTTCATTTTTTGCAGCATTATACTGATCAATAAGTTTTTTCTTCCTCAATGCATATTTTTCATTCAAGTCATTAAGATGCAACTCATTATTTTTCTTATCGTCACGCAATTGCTGCTCCCGGTCAAAAAGTTCTCTTTTATCCTTTTCATAATCCGACACTAAAGAACGTTTACTAGATATGTATTTCAATTCGTTTTTTATAGAATTTATCTTTGACTTGTATACATCTATAACCGATGTATCGGCCCCTTTACCGCTTAGTTCATCATTTTGAAGTTTGAATAGCTCTTTTTTCTTGATTTCCATTTCCAACCGATGATCAGAAATTTCATTTCCAATAGCCTCTGTTTCGCTGTCTACAGCAAGCCTTTCTCTCTTTTCGGCCTTTCTTTGTTCATCATAAATAAGACCTATGCGCTTATCCCTTTCCTTTTTTAATACTCCCTCATCATCAGAGCATTTCTGTCTTTCCTTTTCCTTACCGCCGATGCTTATTTCTATTTCTTCCAACTGTTTTTTCTTCCACTCATCTTCCTTGCGTTGCCAGGATACCAATTCTGCTTTCAAGTTTTTCATCTTTGTCGGATACTGCTGAAGCTGACTCTCAAGAAGATGCATCTCGTTTGATATCACGGAAATTTGCCTTCTGTATTTATTCCTTATAGATTCTGCTTGCTTTTCTTTTTCCTCATTCAGTAGATTAATCTTTCTCGTATCAGCATCTCTTTCAGAAGATTTAGTTTCAAATTCCGCCTCTAGTTGCTCGGGAGTACGTAGATCACGTTCCACTCCTGCAAGATTTACCTTCACACCAAAGAAATTATTACCGTCTTCCCCAAGTTGCGGACTAAGATTCTGATTATAGAGAATCAGTTTCTCGTCTGCAATCTTACCAATACTTTCCTGCCATCCGGGCTTATTCTTTTCAAGCCATTCGCAAAAGGAGCCTTTACTATTGTCTATAAGAATTCGCAAGGCCTCCATTTCAACATCCAATTGTTTTCTATGACATACGATATCATCAATTTCTGTATCATATTTCTTGTCGGAGAGCCCTGTTTCCTCTTGTGATTTTTGTCGGAAGCGGTCACAATCCAACTTCATACGCTCCACTTTCATGGCTGTATCTTTTTCTTCGACAGACAGAGATCTCAACTGATCTTCATAATCATCTATTTCCGTTTTAAAATGAACCGTATACTCTATTTTGGTCTTTTGCTGTTTTAAATTGAATATCTCCTCTAGTATGAAAGATTTATTATCTGACAATGTTTTCAGCTTTTCGTCATAAATAGTCCTTATTTCGTCAACCTGCTCGTCACATGTCTTTTTCAGGGCAGATATTTTATTATTGAGTTTCTCTTTCAAAAGAAGAATTCTTTTATTCGATTCATTTTCAAATTTTACAAATTCAGCATCAATTCCTTGCTCAAGCAAATTATATTTGCGGATAATATCACTATACGTGTTCGTCAACTCGTTATACATCCGAGTCAAAGATTTCAACTCGTATTCCAATGCAGGCTCTTTACTTACTCTTGATATTACCTCATTTATATGCTCCTGTTCATAATATTGATGTTTTCTCTTGACACTCTTCAAATCTGATTCTATGATTCCACTTTGCTTTACAAGTTTGTCACGCTCCTGTTCAAACTTGTCTTTCTCTTCGTTAAGCAAACGATTATAACGTTCAACCTCCTTGTTCAAAGAAGCAATCTGTTCTTCGAGCCTTGGAAGCATCTGCAATGCCATTTTTTCCGAATAATTAAGCTCTGCCCTGCCGTCATCTATCTGCTTTTTTGAATACAAAAGCTTTCTATATCCTTTTATTACCGAATCGGCTTGTCTTCTGACCGGAACAACACCATTCTTATCCTGCTTTATCCAAAGCATCACATCGGAATATTCCTGTTCAAACGATTCAATCTGACTGCGATAATATCCCAAATCAATAATAAACTCATCATCATTCATTGACTGTATGATGGTATCTTTTATAAAATCCGCATCAAGTTTTGAATTTAAAAATACATTCTGGATTGTACGGGGTATATTCTGGTATCTGGGGCTTTCCACGATGGCATATTTACGAAACTGCACCATCTCCGGCTTTCTGTTGTTACCGAATATGATATCACGAAACATATCGTATCCTGAAACTAATGAAGAGGCATTACTGCCGGAATTGGAAATGCGTGTACGAATCTCGCTCCAGTCTGCCGACACCTCGTTTTCTCCGTTTACAAACCACTCTTTCCGGTAGGGGGTATCAATAAACCGAAAAGCAGCCCTTCCCATCGACTTCGTTACCACTACCGTGTAAGCGCCATTCTCGCGCATCACCTCGTAAATGATATAGGAATTGGCATAAGGGAGATAGAATGTATCGAAATTCATCTTTTCTTTCGGAATTCCCAACCTAAGTTTATCCGCATTATAAAAGAACAGAACTGCACGCAGAAGAGTACTTTTTCCTACTCCCTGCGTTCCTATAAAGTGTACATTACCGTCAACTTTTACTTCGGCATACGGCACATGGGCGCTATTAAGAAAAATAACCTTATTGAGATATCTCATCATTCATTTCCTCCGATATCGTTATGCAGTCCACTAAATCCTCCATATAGTGAAATGCAGTTAATACTTTATACGTATTGTCATGCTCGTTCTCCAACTCAATCATCCCCGACTTTTCAAGTTCCAATACAAGTTTTTCTACAACTTCATTGTATTTCTTCTTATCTGAAAAAAGTTTGGAAGCCTTCTCCTTTAGTTCTATCTGACAACTAATCTGTACCTCTATGTCGGCAGGACGAAATTTAAATCCCGGCCCAAAGGTAGCATCATAGGTTTTCAAGAAACTCAAATAGTCTATCCACTTCATTACCGCCTCAAGTTTACGCTCAAGATCCACCTTGGATTCCTGACGGGTAAACATATAATACCCGTCACCACCTTCAAGATAGAAACCAATTCCTTTATAATACTCATAATAATCCGTGAAGTCTTCTTCTAAAGCATCATAAAACCGTTTTATCGCAGACGATACACTATTAGCTGAGATGAAACCTCCCTTACTTAGTATATTGAATATTTCTTCCGTATATCTCATGTTGAATTTAAATTTTAAAGTTATTTGGAATACACGACAGGATACTCCACGCCATAGCTTGTTTCATAAACATCAGTAAAATTCAGGTTATCTGCATATTGCGATGCTATCTGACAGAAATACAAAATCTTGCAGTCAACACTCAGATCCTTGTGATAATTATAGTTCATAACAAACTTAAACAAATGACTGCTCGAAGCTGTAAAAGCATTATAGACTTCCTGCAAATTAACAGAATCCATGATTTCACTACTGCCATACAAATACTCTTCCGGAATGGCTCCGGCTATATTCTTGGGTCCCTTACTCTGTTTTTTTCTTCTGGCAACAACTTTCTTTATCAATTCGAGAGCCGTAGTAGAGGTTCGCAAATAATCGATAGAGAGTTTTATACGATAATTTGTCTGAGACTCCATCCATACAGGATTCCTAAGACTGAGAACTTGACGGATATCACTTTTCTCCTCCAATAGAAACTGATCTCGAAGATACTTCAGACGGCGCACTTTCTCGAAAATACGGTTCTGATAAGCAATCAAATTCAAATAATGAATTATCTGTTTCTCTATCTCGATCAGATTATGGTAAGAATCGTTCAACTGATATTTCACATCGTTCACAACCATTCGCATCTGCGTATCCATGGCAACTCTAAAAAACACCGGTTGCTGATTCTCTATCACATCCTCACTCCTATTGATGAGCATGGCTATGTTCTTACGCTTTTCATCCAAATTTCTCAGTTTAGAAAGTTTAATCTGATAACTTGGTTCATTCTTATATGTATTGTCAATATTACGTTTCAAATCGATAACATTACGCACAGTAATCATTGCAATATTTTTCAAACATCGTTTGACTTCCCTCTGATAATTATACTTACGCTGTTCATTATCTTCTTTCAGATAATATTCTATATTCTCATTGAGACTTCCCAGATAATCATTAACAAAAGAAACATTGATATTTTCATTCACTTGCAATACATCTTCAAAAAATTTCAGATATACATCCTCCATCTCGAGAAAATTTCCGCTGTCTCTTATTATTCCATAGTCAATAAGATACTTTATCCTTTCTTCCTTATACTCCGTAAGCTCCAAGGCATAGTCGTACTTAAAAGAAGACGATGTTCTTTTGTGGAACATTTCCTTTAGCAGAACCTTCTCCCTTTCAAGAACTCGTAAAAGTTCATCTATGGATTTAAAAGTATTCATACAATATCACTTATAAATTCTGAAATCCTTCAATACCTGCTTGATAACTATCGATTATACATACTAACATTTTTCACTCAATGGAATGAATAATTTTACTCATCACAAAGATAAAAATATATTTGATGAATATTCAAGGCGCACGAGTACCATAAATAAAAGGACCACGTGTGACAACGCTTTTTCAAGAAAACAAAATAAGGGATCCGCACAACACGGACCCCTCAAGCCTCTACGATCGCTCTTTGTTTACTTCACGATAAAAGTGTAAACATCTTTTAGAACATGGCTATATCCCTCGTTTGTAATCCGGATCGAAACCACATACTTACCTGCTGGAGCTTTGTGTTCTAAAGGATAATAAAAACTACCGTTTCCTATAATACTCAATTCCTGTTTAAACATCACGGCATCCCCTCCTTCTGTTGCTGTCACTTCCTCGATAGTATAAATCAACGGAGCAGTTCCCTCTATTCCCTGAATGGGTTGTGTTACCCAAGGTGCATTATTCTTTATACGTTGGGCATCTGCAATCTCATCCAGCTCCCCGATTTGAGGTATTTCCATGTAATCAGGCATATATTCGGCATTTTCAGTCTCTAAGTATCCTACCGTAACATCATTACACGCAACAAGAAACACGACACATATTAAATATATAAAATAACCTCTCATAATCCATTATTTAAAGTTCATTATAATCCACCTAACACGTAATTATAGCTCAACGAATGTACAACCCCATTGGTAGGCTGTATGTTAGAAGAAGCAACATCAATAGTCACATTTCCCTTTAAATAGATCACCCGCACTCCCCCTTCTACAACATTGCCATAATCCTCATAAAACAACCCCATCCAAATACTCTTCCCAGAAAGAGTCGTATAAACATCTCCTCCTTCCTGTGTAAGATATTCTCCTTTGGGAATATCGTCACGCAATATTTTCCCGGCAAACAAATGATCCTTAACAATTTTAATACAATCATCCTTATCTATGTCATTGATGGAAGTTATAAACTTGTTATTCATCCACTTTCTAACAGAGTGATTCGTGGGACCTATAAACGTGATCGGGTCTTCCCCCTCGAACAAAGGCACCAACTCTGCCCTTTCTATTATCAAACGTATTGAATCCCAATTATAAGAATCACTTTTTAGATATTCATACATATTTCCGTCGAAATGCTCTTTAGCTAATCCCGTATTCTCAAAATTCCAATTTGTAGAACACCCTCCTAATGCAAGGAGTACGATCATTGTAACTAATAATTTACTCATAACTACACTGTATATTTTACCAATCATTACCATCTTGCTAACCAATACGGATTCTGACGCATTAAAGTATTGCGCTGCATTTCCGTATCCATTATCGGAACATATAACGCTCCATCTTTTACATCTTGTTCGGTAAGTTGCTCAAATACCTCCGAAATCATTCCCGGAAGAGTATAATACCCATTCCGAACAATATCATAATAGCGTTCTCCGTCAAAAAACATTTCCCGTTCTCTCTCCCGGAATATTGCCATCTGCAAACCTTCCGTATCAGTATCTGCGGGATATGCTTTTGCATGAGCCCGATTTCTAACACAATTCAAATCATCTTCTGCTCCCGGCAAATTTGCACGACAACGTGCTTCAGCCCGTAATAAATAAATCTCTGCCAAACGCCAGAATATTTTATTCCCATCCACATTTATCATTTCTGCCGGATCCCAAGCAGCATCCAACAATGGTTTACGCCAGAAATAGGGATAAGCGAATCCACCCGTGATCTCCTCATCAGCAGCTGCCATTTCATCAAATTTCCAGAAATAAGCCGTACGTCTCAAATCTCCATCACTCCAGATTTTCTTTACCCGATCGTTTTTTATCAAATAAAGATTTTCATATTGATTATTAGACAACGAGCCAAATGGATTTAACGGATAACCTCCAGAACCATAGTTTTCTCCTATATGGAAATTTATCCCTGGAGAAAAACGTCCGGTCGTGAAACCAAAATCAATACTACTATTCAACAATTCAAAAACAGACTCAGAACTCAAGCGATCCATGACAACAGAACAGACTTCTTCGGGCGTGTCAACCATTTTATAAATCCCCACTTTATTTTCAATAATTAAAGTACAGTACTTTTCTGTCTCTTTGTAAGCATCCGGATCATTGAACACACCACCTTTCCACGCATAGATGTTAGCTAAAAGCGCCGCAGCCGCTCCTTTATGTGCATAATATTTTTTCAATTTCTGTCCGTTATAATCAACCGCTTCCTCGTAATTCTTTAACAGATCAAAAGCCCTCAAAGCATTGGACAACGCCGTATCCAATACAACTTTCGCATCACTACGTCCTAACGGATCTATACTTTTGGAATCTCTCGTAATCGGAGCATTCCCCCAACGCCGAGCAATTTCATAATACATTAACCCTTTGGCAAAATAACAATGTCCTCTATAAAAATTCTCTCTGTCTTTAGGCAAATCCTGCACCCGATACAGATTATCCAATATCAAATTGGATTGAAAAATTACATTATAATGAAGCAGCCAACTCGTTCCGTCAACTTTTTTAAAAGCTTCAGCAGAAAGATTTTTCAATTCATCGGCATAAGAGTAATATTCATTACATTGATCATATACCAGTCCCATTTTATGATGCGGTTGCAATTGATATTGAAAATATACTTCTCGTAATTTAGCATACATATCAATATACGTTTTATGCACATCCTGTTCATTTTGAAAATAATTCGTATAGGTTACAGCAATCTCAGGCTCTACATCCAACATGTTGTCACAAGAACAACATAGTAATAATCCCGCTATATACAACAATCTTTTCAGTCTCATGTTTTTAAAAATTAAGAGTTAAACCTATGGTCCATTTTCGTGCTAACGGGTAAGCATTAAAATCATCCCGCCCATTCTCTATGCTGACAACCTCCGGATCAACACCCGAATAATTAGAAAGAGTAAATACATTCTCCCCTGTAATAAACGCTCTTAATCCAACCATTCCCACTTTTTTAGCCCATTCTTTCGGAAGATTATAACCTAACGTGAGTTGTTTGAGTTTCATGTAAGAAACTGTTTCAAGATTAGATTCCAACATACCTCCCATGGCATTCAATGTTCCCAAGCGAGCATACTGAGCCTTATGGTTGTCTTCCGTCCAAAACGAGGCTTTATCTGTATTGATATACAATGCCTGTCCACCTTGTCCACCATCGTAAGCATCTAACGAACGAATATCATAAGTTTTATACATATCCCTTCCCAAAGAATAGGTAAAAAGTAAATTTAAATCAAAATCCCGCCATTTCAGTTCATTCGCCCAACCGCCATAAAGTTTCGGCACGGAAGAACCGACTCTCACGAGATCAGATATATCTATTCTACCATCACCATTGACATCCATAATTTTAGGATCTCCTGCCGTAAAATATTGTGTTGCATACATCGGCATTAAATACTTTTTAGATCCGTCAGTTTGATAATAAACAGGAACCTCATCCTGTGAATTATAATAGCCATTGTCTTTATATAGATAAATATTGAAAAGAGGTTTACCGATGATAAACGAATCCTCATCTTTACCCGAATAAGATTTTTCAAAACGATTCCAATTTCTAGCAGCCGTGATTTTACTCCGCCAAGTAACTTTAGTCTCTCTAAGAATATCACAAGTAACCTCAAACTCAATACCTTCATTGGAAACTTCCATGGCATTTCGCCATTGCTTAGAGAATCCACCTAAAAAACTTCCCCTACTTGGCAGGTTTACATTCCATAATTTATCTTTCGTATAACGATAATAGTAATCAAATTTAAATTTGATCCGATAATCAAGAAAATCCAAGTCCAATCCCAAATCATACTGATCGGATTGTTCCCAACCCAACTTCCGATTCAATATACCACTAGCACTCATTCCTCGTTCTCCATCATAAATAGAACCTATTCCCATCAATCCATGAGCTAGATAAGCCTTATCAAACTGTACTCCGGATTGTCCCCAACTTGCTCTAATTTTTCCAAAACTCAACCAATCAACTGATTTCAAAAAGGACTCGTCTGAAAATGTCCAACCTATAGCCACCGACGGGAATGTTGCCCAACGTTGATCTTCACCGAAAACAGAAGACCCATCCCGACGCAAGGTTAACTCAAACAAATAACGACTTTTAAAATTATAAGCCAAACGACCAAAATAACTCAAATTTATCTTTTCTTCCAAACTAGAAGAAGCATGCACGGTTTCATAAGGCTGTGGCTCACCCCATTCGGGATTCGTGTATTTAATAGAAGTTACCCCCTGTATATAATGAATGTAATCACTTGGAGTACCAAGAGCATCTGCATCATTTTCAAACAATTGAGATTTATCCACAGACATTCCCAATAATAACTCAAAATTGTGTTTCTCCTGGATAGAAAACCTGTAATTCAAAAGAGCTTCACCCTGCATGAAAATATTCCGAGTAATTCCCTCTTCTATATAATTTTCATTCATATTAGTTACATCCATCGTACTAGGGCGAAAGAAGTTACGGTTATTCTGATTATAATCAATACCACCATCTATCCTTACATTCAATCCATCTATAAACTCGAAACTCAACCCCATATTTCCCATGAACCGATAAGAATTATTTTTATCTATCTGTTCATTAAGAGCTTCTAACAATTTATCTTTCACTACACCAGAATTCAATGTTAAAGAAGAGGCTGTTCTCGGATCCACGGTTAATCCCTCAACCTTATAATTCAACCTTTTCCCATTCGTAGACTTTCCTCTACTACGATCCGTATAAGCAGCATAAAGACGTGTATCCAACTTTATCCGTTTATGAGGTTGAATATTCAATCCCACATTCACATTCATCCGGTTAAAATCACTACTCAACATAATTCCTGATTCACTATAATACCCGGCTGCTACCATATAACGCATTAACTCCGTTCCCCCGCTAGCTTGCAAATTAACATTATATATTTTCCCCGTGCGGAAAGCCTCTTTATACCAATCCGTAGCATTATTATAAAATGGATTCAAACTATCTTGTAAAACCCGAAGTGCTTTTATCGTATTTCTGTCAATAGAATTACCTTTATTCCAAAAATAATCATATTGTCCCCCCATAAAATTACTTGCATCTGCAATTGAATTGGGATATTCCCCCGTAAAAAGACTAGCCGTACGATAACCTCTCAACGCCGCTATATTATAATTGCGTTCCATCATCCCACCATAATGCTTCGGAGCTTTTGGGAAAATAGAACCTGTATATGAAAAATTAGCGGAAAAAGTTGAATGTCCTTGCTTCCCTTTTTTAGTCGTAATCAAAATAACACCGTTTCCAGCCCTGGAACCATAGATAGCAGCTGAAGCCGCATCTTTCAACACTTCCACGGACTCAATAATAGACGGATCGATCTCCGCGATGGTATTGGTTCCCGTACGAGGAGAAGTGAATGAATACATGGGAACACCGTCAATCACGTAAAGAGGAGCACTATTACTAAGAGGTTCATCAAACTGCGAATTAAACGTATTATACCCCCGAACAACAACCAATGTTCCTCCTCCTCCCGGAGCCCCGGACTGATTCACAACTTCCACTCCAGCCATACGCCCTTGCAACAAATTTTCAAAACCTGCAGTCGGTAACTCCTTCATATCATCTGCCTTTACTGAAGATACAGCACCAATTAATTCCCTATTTTTACGAGAACCATAAGCAATCACGGTCACGGCATCCAATTCTGATAAATCCTCTTCCATTACAACCAGCAACTCTTTGCCCCGGTGAAATACCACCCGCTGCATTTTGAAACCAATATACGTGAACAACAAAGTTCCAGTCGAATCCTTCACCGGCAAAGAAAAATTACCATTTCCATCTGTCGCCGTACCCATTGCAGTTCCGGCAATCACGACGGAAACACCAATTAACGGTTCTCCTTTCTTATCCTTCACCACCCCCTTAACGATTGTCGTGGGCATCTTCATTCTATTTTCCGCACCTTTTTTAGCAATAATAATTGTATTCTCTTTAATCGTGTATGATAGATTCGTTCCATCTAAACATTTATCCATCACGGTAGCCAACAATTCATTATTCACCTGAATAGTAATTCCTTTTACCGGAGCCACAAGCTCCTTGTTGTACAACATCCGATAGCCGGACTCTAACTCTATCCTTTTTAATACCTGTTCCAATGTCATATTCTCCAACTTGAGAGTAATCCGCTCCTTCGTCTGTCCGAAAGAAGTAAAGCTTGTCACCATGCTGAAAAACATCACGATAAGTATAAAAAAACACTTTCGTAAAAAGATATACCTCGGGCTACACGATTGTAGCCGCCAATCGTTCAATTCATTCATATAGTCTAATTTTAATAAATAATGGTTTTTTATAATCGAGTTACGCGTACTGTTTTCGAATCTATAATTGTAAAACTGATCAAATTTGTGCATCTCAGCATATCCAAAACCTGCGAGATATTTTCATGTCGTTTGATACTCCCGTAAAAAACAAGTTCTTTCGTTTCCGGCTGATCAAATTCAAAAGTAAGATCATACCAACGTTCTAATTTTTTTGCGATGGAACCTAAACTCTCATCATGGAACGTCAAAAAGCCTTCATGCCAAGCCACGTAAGGAGTGATATCAACTCTCTTCTTTTCTATCTTTTGCCTCCCCGCTTCAAAAACGGCCATCTCATTCGGAACCAACGACACACTTTCAGAATTCGAACACTCCGGACAACTCACGTCAACGGAACCGGATACCAGCGTGGTTTGCACCATTTTTTCATCCGGATAAGCCGTAACATTGAAAGAAGTTCCCGTGACCTTTA
The DNA here is from genome assembly GCF_003991565.1 of Butyricimonas faecalis. Classification (NCBI taxonomy): domain Bacteria; kingdom Pseudomonadati; phylum Bacteroidota; class Bacteroidia; order Bacteroidales; family Odoribacteraceae; genus Butyricimonas; species Butyricimonas faecalis. The sequence goes on from NZ_CP032819.1 coordinate 871,302, forward strand.
TTTCTAACTTTCCACTATTCACGATAAAAGGTGATGAAGAATCCTTCGCTACCTCAAAATAGCCTTCCCCAACAAGTTCAACCCGTCTCGTTCCCTTAGAAAACTTCACCGGAAACTTCAAACGAGAATCGGAATTTAACCAAACTCTTGAACCGTCGGATAACGTCAACATGTACTCCGTCCCCCGAGGAGTAATCACCGTGTTATATATTACCTCTTCCTCTCGCAATACATTCCCCTGCTCGCTTTGATAAATAATTCCCGCCGTGTCATTTGTTGCCACATTTCTCCCATCGGTCTCTTTTACTTCTGACACATGAGCCAAAGAAATAGTCTTCCCATCAGAAAGCTGCAACTGCACATCAGAACGATCAGGGGTGGCAAGAGCTATCATGGGATACTGTTCCCTTTCATTAGCCCCCTGCTGCCACAATATCATAAATGTACCCACGACCATCAAACAAGCCGCCACACGTCCCCATGCAATCCAACGCATCCGGTAAACCCTCTTCTTTCGTTGTGTTTCGATTTTCTGGAAAACACGATCATACCCCTTCTCCACATCGGTCTCTCCATAAAAGTGCATATCTTGAACAAAGCGGGAAAAATGCTCGTAACTTTTCAATAGTTCACGATTACGCTCGTCCTCTGTCAACCAAGCCTCTAACTCAGCCTTCTCGGAAACACCCAGTGTTTCCCGATAATACTTAAAAAGCAATTGTACAATATGATACGTTTTCCGATCCATGAAATCTATCTCGTTTTATAATAAAGACACATGAAAAGAAAAAACGACTAAAAAAAATTCAACTTTTTTTCAAAAATTATCATTAACAACAAATCTTTTTTATCCAACTTATCCCGAAGTAACTGAATAGCACGTTGTTTATGAGCTCTTACACTATTAATAGAAATTTGTAAACAATCTGCAATCTCTTGATTTTTCAATCCAAGAATGTAGGCCATACGAGTAACTTCCCGACATTGCCCCGGTAAAGTTTCTATGGCTTGATAAATCCGTGAAGAAATTTCAGATGAAACAATAGCATTCACGATATCCGTATCATCAAATACGGGGAATTGATTTTTAGTCTGATACTCCTTGACGATATTATTATGTCTGATTTGATTAAGGCAAAGATTTTTAGCCGTCAGATACAAGTAATTCTTTATTGCGCTTTCATGTTGACTCACATGCTCTTTTTGATTCCAGAAATTCACGAAAGTATCTTGAGCAATATCCTCCGCCTCAGCCCGATCACCTATAATTTGGAAGGCAAAATAAACGATTCTGGCATAATAAGTCGCAAAGATTTTCTTAAAAACGACATTACCTTCCAAATTATCCCGTAATAAATTCTTCATATCAGCCAGCTTGTTTTTATTTATACAACAAAAACATTATAAAGATCTTCATTTCATCCCAACTCCTCCCGTAAAAAAGGTGCCGTCACGGATTTTTTATTTCGGGCAACTTCTTCCGGAGTTCCGGTGCAAACAACGGTACCTCCCATTTTACCTCCCCCGGGTCCCATATCGATAAGATAATCGGCAACTTTAATCACATCCAAATTATGCTCGATAACAATCACGGTATTTCCTTTATCAACCAGTTTTTGTAACACGCCCAACAATATATTTATATCCTCAAAATGTAGCCCAGTTGTAGGCTCATCCAGTATATACAGCGTACTTCCGGTATCTTTCTTCGAAAGTTCGGTAGCCAATTTAATACGCTGGGACTCACCACCGCTTAACGTGGTACAAGGTTGTCCGATTTTGATATACCCTAACCCCACATCCTGCAACATCTTCAATTTGGATTGCAGGTGAGGCAAATTTTCAAAGAACTCTACCGCTTGATTAATCGTCAGGTTCAGCACGTCCCCGATGGATTTTCCTTTATAGCGAACCTCCAAGGTCTCTTTATTGTAACGCTTACCATCACACGCCTCGCAATGCACGTAAACATCCGGGAGAAAATTCATCTCAATCGTCTTCACGCCCGCACCCTTACATACCTCACAACGTCCCCCGCTCACGTTAAAAGAAAAACGTCCGGCCGTGTATCCCCGAACCTGTGATTCCGGTAATTTCTCAAATATCTTTCGAATATCAGTAAACAACCCCGTATAAGTAGCTGGATTGGAACGAGGACTTCTACCTAACGGACTTTGATCCACCACAACCACCTTATCGATGTCGGTTATCCCTTCAATCGATTTATAAGGTAACGGTGCGGCCAAAGCATTATAAAAATAAGCACTCAATATCGGATGTAAAGTACCGTTGATCAAAGAAGATTTTCCACTCCCACTCACACCTGTCACGCAGATCAATTTTCCCAAAGGAAAATCGACATCCACATTTTTAAGATTATTCCCCGTACATCCTTTCAAAGAAATCTTCTTTCCGTTCCCCACACGACGTTCTGCCGGAATAGCGATCATCTTCTTCCCTGTCAAGTATTGTGCCGTCAGACTATCACTTTTCAGAATATCGGAATATTTCCCGATAGCCATGATCTCCCCGCCTTTCCTTCCCGCCTTGGGCCCCAAATCCACGATGTAATCGGCATTCTCCATCATCTCCTTATCATGCTCCACCACGATCACCGAATTACCGTTATCCCGTAATTCCTGTAAAGAATGAATCAACTTCCGGTTATCCTTCTGGTGCAACCCGATACTCGGTTCATCCAATATATAAAGCACGTTAACCAACTGCGACCCGATCTGTGTCGCCAAGCGAATACGCTGGGATTCCCCGCCCGATAACGTCATGGACTGTCGATTCAAGGATAGATACTCCAAACCCACATCAAGCGTAAACTTCAGACGCGTCCGGATCTCCTTCAAAATCTCCCCGGCAATCTGTTTCTGCTTATCCTCCAAATGCTCCTCCACGTTACTGATCCACTCGTACAAATCAGACAATTCCATATTAGCCAACTCGGAAATATTCTTCCCGTTAATATAGAAATGTAGAGCCTCTTGATTCAAGCGTTGACCGTTACACGCGTCGCAAGTTGACACGGAAATAAATTGTTCCGCCCATTTATTCGCTTTCTTGGAAGTCGAATTTTCCTCCTGCATGGTGACATACTTCAATATCCCCTCGTACGTCGTGAGAAAGTTGGATGACACCCCGATCTCCGCGTTCTCCAAACGAAATTGCCCCGGATAACCGTACAGGACATCCGTCAAGGCCTCTTCGGGCAAATCCCGAATCGGTTGTTTAATATCGGCACCATGTTTTCTTAAAATCGTTTCGATCTGGTAGAAAATAAGAGATGCCTTATATTTTCCCAGGGGTAGGATTCCCCCGGCATAAATCGACAAAGAATTATCCGGGATAATCTTTTCCATTGCCACCTCGTTGACATACCCCAACCCCTTACATTTCTTACAAGCCCCGTGAGGTGAATTGAAAGAAAAAGTATGCGGGGCCGGATCTTTATAGGAAAGCCCGGTATCCGGACACATCAAATGGCGGCTATAATATTTAATCTCGTCAGACGCGTAATCTTTTACCATCATCACCCCCTTACCGTGCTTCATGGCAGTAGCCACGGAATTTTTCAAGCGTTTCAGATCGATCTGATCCATAACAATCTTATCCACCACGATTTCAATATCATGCATCTTGTAACGATCAACACTCATCCCGATCTTCATTTCCCGTAACTCACCGTCTACCCGTACCGAGATAAAACCATTCTTTCGCAAATTTTCGAATAACTCCCGGTAATGCCCCTTACGCCCTTTTACCACGGGTGCCAACAACAAGATACGTCGTCCGGCAAAATCACGCTGCAACAATTCCAATATCTGTTCATCCGTGTACTTTACCATCTTACTACCCGTGGCATAAGAATAAGCCACCCCTGCACGAGCGTAAAGCAAACGCAAAAAGTCATAAATCTCGGTGGTCGTACCGACTGTAGAACGAGGATTTTTATTCGTGGTCTTCTGTTCTATTGAAATCACAGGACTTAACCCCGTAATCTTATCCACATCCGGACGTTCCATTCCCCCCAAGAAACGACGGGCATACGCGGAAAAAGTTTCCAGATACCGACGCTGCCCCTCGGCATATATCGTATCAAAAGCCAAGGATGATTTTCCACTCCCGCTTAACCCGGTAATTACTGTCAACTTATCGCGTGGAATCGTCAGATCTATGTTTTTCAGGTTATGCTCTCTGGCACCAAATATGGCTATATTGTTATCTTCTTCTCTGTTCTCCATGAATTCCTATTCCTTAAAAATCAACTTACAAAGATAGAGAAACTATTTCGAATGAAAGAAAAATTTATAATTTATGATTTACAAATTACGAATAAAAAAGTGTAAACCTGATACAGAAGAAATCTAATAAATATATGGTAAAACGTGTGGTCAGAATCAAGAATCAAAAATCGAAAATCAAAAATCAAAAATAAAAAAAGGAGGGATTCCCTGTAGCGTCTTAAATGGAATATTCTGGGACTGACGAAAAGATGTTGTATGTATGTGTGTGTGTGCGTGCGTCTGTGTGTGTGGTGTGTGTGCGTGGTGTCCCGTAGGATATATTCCAGTACTTTTAAGAACTCTGTCAGAAAATCAGCTTAAACCTCAGTCAAAGCTATCCCCTCTCTTTATGCTAGATGATTCAATCTAATAACAGCTAAAAATAAATCATAAGTTCATCATCTATTCTACCTCTTTAACGTTACTGCTAAAGAAAGGTTTCGTTTTTCTCGAAAAAAAATCGAGAAATTTTATTTTTTCAATTATTCAAACTAACTCTTCTGTTTTCAATCATCAAGAAGCATTCCTTGATGGTGAATACATAGAGTATAACGGGAATTACCGGGATAGGTTTCAGTTTTCAGGTAAAAAATCATATTTTTTTGTTCTGATGAAATTCGAAGTAAATATAAAAAGAAACTACCCCCTCCAGCTCCCCCTTACACAGGGGGAGAGCTGATTACCAAACATCACAATATCTCAACGTAGCATGTCCTCCCCCTGTGCAAGGGGGAGTTAGAGGGGTAGTTTCCGAAGAACACAAAAAAAGAGCGCCTCACGACGCTCTTTCTTATATAAAGATCTTAAATCTTACTTTTTCACGGCTTCTTTCACCTGATCATTAGGAACCATTTGTTCCTTAAAAGTATAGGCACCGGTTTTCGGAGATTTCACCATTTTGATGATTTTCGCATATCCCCTACCATCTGCTGTTTTAAGTGTTGCAACAACTTTCTTTGCCATAGCTTAATTATTTTATTTCTCTGTGTAAAGTTACTCTTCTCAGAATCGGGTTGTACTTACGCAACTCCATTCTCTCGGGGGTGTTCTTTCTATTTTTGGTAGTGATATAACGAGACGTACCCGGCATTCCGGATTCTTTGTGTTCCGTACACTCCAAAATCACCTGTATTCTGTTTCCTTTGCTCTTCTTTGCCATCTCTTCTTACTTTATACGTTCTTAATTAAACCATTGGCAGTAGCTTCTTTCAAACAAGCACTAATACCTTTCTTGTTGATCAGGCGCAATCCGGCTGCAGATACATTCAAACGGATCCATCTATCTTCTTTTGGCCAATAAAAATTCCTCTTAAACAGGTTGATCTCGAATGTTCTCTTCACTCTTCTTTTGGAGTGAGAAACATGGTTACCAACCATCGCTTTCTTTCCAGTTATTTGACAAATTCTTGACATCTCTCAATATTTTTATAAACGCTTTCCAAACAGGATGCAAATTACGCACTTTTTATTCAAACAATCAAATGTTTCAGTAAAAAAGTTTCAAGTTTTTTTTACCTCAGGATAAAATATAATATCACGAGAAACATTACCAAAGCAACAAACTCCCTAATTACTTTTTTTCTTCTCTCCAAACTGGCCTTCGTATCGGCCTTTCTCAAAATATCCAGCAACGCCCCGGTAGGACAAAAATAGTTACACCAAGGACGGGCAAAGAATACGGATAAAAGTAAAAATATGACAGCCAAAGCAATCACCCACCCCGTTGCAGCGGTCAATAAAAATGCCGAAAAAGGTTCCAACGACGCCAAATCCAACGGGATACCCCCCAACAACAGAGCGAGAATCACCATAAAATAGATCACGCGGGTATATTTAAATATACTCTTCCACACGCCCTTCGGGGCTATTTTCTTCTTACGCACTTTTCCCAACAACTCCTGCGCTGCCCCCAAAGGACATAAATACGCGCAATAATAAGCCTTATTCAAGAACAACGGGAAAGCCAACGCCAGCACGGCAATCACGGGCAACAAAATACGTGCTCCCCATGGAATCCCGTTCAACAACCAGTTAAACAGCAACTCCAAAGAAACGAAATACCCGAACCAGAAACCAAGAATCAACACGGAAGCAACCTGCAACACGTAGCGCCAACGCTTCATCCGGCTACCCCAGAACATACTGGCTAACGCCAACAAAACCACGATGCCCCCCAAAACATGTTGCAACAACTTCACCCAATCCACGTCAAAACCTCCCCCGTCACGTTCCAAGTAAAACTCCAACGCCCTCTTCACGCTTCCCCGGATAGCATCGCTCGACATCGTGGCTCCACTCACCGCTTCCACGTTCAGCAGCGCGGCCTCCTCCAGCATCTTACCATCCCATGCCGACAACAAATTCTTTTTCTCCAGACGTCTTAAAAAACCGGGCGACTCGCTATTATCCAACAAGGTAAGCCCCAAAATTACATCCTCCTCGGAAATCGCCAAAAACAAAGGAACATTCCCAGCATAACCGATCAAATCGTCCGCGATCGGGGTAGTAACCAGCAATTTACCGATCGTCTTCCCGTCGGCCTTCACAACGTAATGAACCTCGTTCACTTTTTCAACACCCGTGCAGGTCGGAAAATATTTCTTCACCGCATCCAAAGGGACAACATTCGAAACTTCTGCTTTCGCCTCCTGGCCCTTCGAAACCTCGTTGGCCGTCTTAAAATTCAGCGAAATCAAGTAAATGACAACACATAACAAAATCACCTTGGGTAACTTCGTGACAAAAGTCGCAACATTCTCTTGAATACTCATATCAATCTTATCCATTTTTGAAGACACAAAAATAAGGAGAAAATCATTTATTTGTATATTCTACCCGACTTAATTATATTTGTCACATTCTAAAACCAAATAATGAAATTTAAAATGAAAAAAGTCACTTACTTAGTTTGTTGCGTAGGACTAGCGCTGCAATCCTGCCAATCAGGGCAAGTGAAGAATGAAAACCCATTTTTCAACACGTATGGAACCCCTTATGAAGTTCCCCCTTTCCACTTGATTAAAAATCAACATTATCTCCCCGCCTACGAAGAAGGGATGAAGCGACACCAAGCGGAAATCGACGCGATTATCAACAATCCGGAAGCACCGACATTTAAAAACACGATCGACGCACTCGAAACTTCCGGCGAACTACTGAACAAAGTATCTTCCGTGTTCGGCAACCAACAAGGAGCGAACACGAACGATTCGATCAAGGCCATTGCCAAAGAGATTACTCCAAAACTCACCGCTCACTGGGACGCGATCAACTTGAATGACAAACTCTTCGAGCGAATCAAAACAGTATACAATAATAAGGAGAAAGAAAACCTGACCCCGGAACAACTAACCGTACTCGACAAATATTACCAAGGCTTCGTTCGGGGTGGAGCAAACCTCTCTCCCGAAGACAAAGAAACATTCAAGAAATTGAATAGCGAACTATCCATGCTCAGCCTGCAATTCGGCGAAAACCTGCTGAACGAAACCAATAGCTTCAAGCTGGTCATCGATAACGAAAAAGATTTATCCGGTCTTCCCGAGAACGTGATCGCCACGGCAGCAACCGCGGCCCGAAATGCCAGTCTGGAAGGGAAATGGGTATTCACCCTTCACAACCCGAGCATGATCCCCTTCCTGCAATACGCCGACAATCGGGATTTAAGAGAAAAAATCTACAAGGCTTACATCAACCGTTGTAACAACGACAACGAATTCGATAACAAAGAAATTATATCCAAGATCGTTTCCCTGCGAGTACAAAAAGCCCAATTGCTCGGCTACGACACCCACGCGGCATTTGTTCTCGACAACAACATGGCCAAAACCCCGGAGAACGTGTACAACCTGTGTAACCAAATCTGGGACGCCGCCCTCCCGATCGCTAAAAAAGAAGCCAAAGAACTTCAAGACATGATTCGGAAAGAAGGCAAAAACTTCAAATTACAACCTTGGGACTGGCGTTATTACGCGGAAAAAGTAAAGAAAGCCAAATACGGGCTGGACGAGAACGAACTTCGTCAATACTTCCCGTTGGAAAACGTCAGAGAAGGAGCTTTCTACACGGCCAATAAATTATATGGAATCACGTTCACGCAACGTACCGACCTTCCCGTTCCCCACCCGGACGCCTTGGCATTCGAGGTGAAAGAAGCAAATGGCGACCACATCGGGATCCTCTACATGGACTTCCACCCGAGAGAAAGCAAACGTTCAGGAGCTTGGATGAACGCTTATCGCAAGCAATCCGCGTTAGGCAAAAAAGTAACCCCGATCATCACGAACGTCTGCAACTTCACCAAACCTACCGGGGACATTCCGGCATTATTGAGCTTCGACGAGGCACAAACCCTTTTCCATGAATTCGGTCATGCCCTTCACGGCCTATTGTCACAATGCACATATAATAAAGTATCAGGAACCTCTGTTCCCCGAGATTTCGTGGAACTCCCGTCCCAAATTATGGAGAACTGGGCTGCCGATCCCGAAGTACTGAAAGTGTACGCCCGTCATTACAAAACGGGAGAACCCATCCCGCAAGAACTTATCGACAAATTGGAGAATAGCGGACATTTCAACCAAGGATTCGTCACCACCGAATTCATGGCAGCGGCCCTACTGGATATGGCTTACCACACGCGTAACACGACCGATCCCGTCAACCCGAATGAATTCGAAAAAGCCACGTTGGAAAAAATCGGCCTTATACCCGAGATTACAGTACGCTATCGCAGCCCCTACTTCCAGCACATATTTGCCGGTGGTTACTCTTCCGGGTATTACGCCTACACGTGGGCAGAAGTACTTGACGCCGACGCGTTCGAAGCATTCAAAGAAACGGGTGACATCTTCAACCCCGAAAAAGCAAAAGCATTCCGGGAAAACATCCTTTCCAAAGGAGCTTCCGAAGACGCCATGACCCTTTACCAAAAATTCAGAGGGCAAGAACCATCTATTGATCCGCTACTAAAACGCAAAGGATTAAAATAAAAAAATAGAGGATTGTGAACCACAATCCTCTATTTTTTTATTTTTTCACGCAACCTTTTCCAAAAATCTGCATCTAATAAATGAATTCACACGAAGTAATAAAAACGGGCTTATTGCAAAAAATGGATGCTCGAAGTAGTTCCAAATTTTAGGGTTAGTAGTAAATAGTGAAAAAGCTGTCTCATGTCAAGACAGCTTTTTTTGATTATATCGACACCATTCGGCAATCCCGCACTCTTCACACTTCGGTTTTCTTGCCATGCAAACATACCGTCCGTGCAATATCAACCAATGATGAGCCGAGGACAACCATTCGGCAGGAATATGCGCCACGAGTTGTTTCTCCGTCTCCAACGGCGTCTTGGCACCCGTTACCAGTCCGATACGATCGGCAACCCGGAAAACGTGCGTGTCAACAGGCATCGCCGGACGCTTGAAAGCCACCGCTTCCATCACATTCGCAGTCTTACGCCCCACCCCGGGTAACGTTTGCAACAACTCGAAATCATCCGGGACAACCCCATTGAAATCTTCCACCAACTTTTTCGCCATCGCCGACAAATGCTTGGATTTACTATTCGGGTAAGAGATTGATTTAATCAACTCGAAAATCTCCTCCACGCTCGCCCGGGACATGGACACGGCATCCGGGAATCGCTCGAACAAAGCGGGAGTCACCATATTCACCCGCTTATCCGTACATTGCGCCGATAAAATCACCGCCACCAACAACTGGAAGGGATCCTTATACTGCAACTCCGTATCAGCTAACGGCATACGTTCTCTAAACCATGCCAACACCTTATCGTACCTCTCCTCTAATCGCATAATATTAACTTTTTACCTACCTTCATTTTCTCCTTTTTTCAATTTCGAGCGTACAAGCTCGGCCACGAATTGCTCCGTCTGCGACCACAACTTCCGACAAGCCTCCACGTCAAGAGCCGATTGGGGTAACCCCACCTGACGCTTACTCTTGAAAAAACCTCCCGATACATTCGCGTACCGGTCGGAAGTAGCCAAAAGAATGGCCGTCATCGCCCCCCGTTCCGGAGATTTAATAAACGGACGGAAAAAAATATCCGCCAAAGGATCATACCACCTGTGCATCGTAATCATTCCCGTGTTCACCACGCCCGGATCGACAGCATTCACGGTAATCGCACGCCCCTGTAACCGTCGGGCCAGTTCGGTAGTGAACATCAGTATCGCCAACTTAGAATCGGGATAAGCCTTAAAACGACGGTAATGCTCCGGATCCAATGCAAAGAAATGATCTCCGACCTTCCCCATCTTACAGGTAACCGACGACGTGTTAATAATCCGAGACCTCCCGCTCCTTCCCATATTCGGAAGCAACCAATTCGTCAACAACCAAGTCCCCATGTAATTCACCCCCACCGTCGTCTCCACCCCATCCTCCGTCGTCGAAAAATCCCGGCACATGATCCCCGCGTTATTCACCAACACACGCACCTCCCGTCCATTCAACCCGTCGACGAAAGAACGAATTGAAGCGACCGACGCCAAATCCAACCGGTGCAACTCCACCCGCCCGTTTCCCGTCTCCCGCACAATCTCATCCCTTACTTCTGCCGCCCGTTCCACGTTCCGACAAGCCATAATCACGGGAACACCCGTCCCGGCAATCGCTCTCGTGATCGCCTTTCCCATGCCGCCATTGGCCCCAGTGATGATAAACAAACCTTTATCCATTTATGATTTTTGATTTATGATTTTTGATCCAACTAATTTCTTGATTTATGATTTTAGATTAGGTGATTTCCTCCCACTAACTGCTTCTTTTCTTAATCGTAAATCGTAATTCATAAATCATAAATTAATGGATTCTTTCATTCCCAATTGCCTTTTTCACCTTCTTCATCGTCCACCTCACTAGCCCGTAAGGCCAAAGTAACATGAAGCCGATAAAAAAGTAATTAATTACCCCGGGAATCATTTGGGCACGGCGACGAAACATCCCGTTAATCGCCCGGTGGGCAAGCGTTTCCGGTTTCATCATCACGCCGATTCGCACGGCCAACCGCTGCAAATGAAGGGGCAATTTATATAAATTGGTAGCAACCGCACCCGGACAAACCGTGGTAACGTTCACCCCGTAATCAAGCATCTCCAAACGAAAAGCTCGGGAAAAACTCTTCAAAAAACACTTCGTGGAAGCGTATAACGATATGTCCGGATAAGAAAACCAAGCCGACATGGAAGACATATTGAGGATATACCCTTTTCCCCGTCTTCTCATATCCTCGCCAAAATAACGACAAAGCAGCACGACCGTATTCACGTGCAACATCAACATGGTCCGCACAACCCCCACGGAAAGATTCACCACATGATCGTACCGGAAAATACCGGCATTATTCACCAGCACCTCCACCTGCAAACCTAACGCCACGCAGAAACCGTGCAAATGCTCCGCCGCATCCGGCAGCGACAAATCCATGTAAAGAGGCCACGTCTGCACCTCGTACGTGCGCGACAACTCCCCGGCACATCGCGTGAGGCGCTCCTCCTCGTTGCTGACCATCACGACATCATACCCCCGGGCACATAACTCCCGGGCGTACTCCAACCCGATTCCCGAACTGGCTCCTGTCACAATGGCAACCGGATGAACGCTAGACAAACTCTGTACTTCCATAAATCACCATATTTCAATTTTTCTTTGCTTCCGCCTCCAATTCCTTCAACAACCTCTTGGGTAAATCCGGAATATGCTTATGACAAGCCATCTCCCGGGAATACATACGGGCAATGCAATAATTCGTGTGTTCGCAAGCATTCCGGGCATTCTCCTCCCGTGCCATCCGGTTCACGAAATCCGGTTCATTCAACAAGGCGCGAGCCATCGAAACCCCATCAAACCCGGCATCCAACACCATATCGATCTTTTCCCGAGAAAGCAAACCTCCCACGTACACGAGGGGCAACTTCACCGCTTCCCGGAACTTCAAGGCATCCTCGAAAAAATAAGCCTCCTTAAACGGTACCGTCGGGATCATCATATGCCCGGCAAGCCGCACGCCGATCGGTAACCAGAACTGTTTCATGTAATACGTCAAACTGCGGATAGGCATAGCCCCCCTCATCACGTACATCGGTGCCCGGCTGACAAAACCGCCACTCAAAATCAAGGCATGAGCCCCTGCCGCCTCCAGCGCCTTGGCCACCTCGATACATTCCGGCACCTCCATCCCACCCCGGAACCCATCCCGGGTATTCATCTTCACCAACACGGCCATATCATCCCCCGCCGCCGCCATCACTTCCGCCATCACCATACGCATAAACCGCATCCTGTTCTCCAGCGATCCCCCGAACTCGTCTTTCCGATGGTTCGTGTAAGGCGAAAGAAACTGGCTGATCAGATACCCGTGTCCGGCATGAACCTCCACGGCATCAAAACCCGCTTCCCTGGCCATATTCACGGCTTGCCCGAACGCCTTTGCCATCTCCGCGATCTCCTCCTTCTTCATCCCTCGCACCAACGTCGGCGAATAGATATTAAAACCGCTCGAAGCAGATATGGGCGTGCAACCACAGATACCCTTATGCGACATATTACCGCAATGCCCGATCTGTATGGACGCGGCCGCACCCGCTGCATGGATATCATCCGTGATCTGTCGCAACGCCGGAAGAATCTCCGGCCTCAACCACAATTGATGGGGAAACGACAAACCGCTACGAACAACCGCCGCGTAAGCGATCGTCGTCATCCCGATGCCTCCCCGGGCCACCGAAAGATGATAATCATGTAACATTTCCGAAGGTGCATTCCCCGGACACATACCCTCAAATGCCGCTGCCCGTATCGTCCGGTTGCGCAAAGTCAGCGGTCCGATTGTCAATGGCGTGAATAACTTGGATTCTCGTGTCATATTCTTAATATATAAAAGGAATCACTCGTTTAAGACGACGTCTTTTCACCTCATCCCCGAACATCCCTAAATATTTGTGATAAATTGTATTAGCTCTCGGTACTAAATTAGCAAACGTCCAGATGGCGAAAACGGCCCCGGCAAGCGACCACGTGAGAATGGCAAAACCGACCCATTCAACGATCTCGCCAAAATAATTTGCCGAAGTCACGTAACGAAACATCCCGCCCCGCGGCAAATAATGTCCCGTATCACCGGGACGCCGCAAATGACGAATGATATGATCCGACTGGATATTCGTGTACATCCCGGCAAAGAACAAAAGCGTCCCGATAATAAACTGCGGCGACGTCAACCACCCCGGGGTGTAAAGATCCGACGGGGCAAAATAGAATATCCATCCCCCCTGCATACACGCGTTGAACACGTTAAACGTGATACCCATCAATATGATTCCCAACGGCATCCGTCCCTTCCCTTTCAACAGCAACGGGAAAATAAACGAACGTTGCATATAATGTATCTCGAAAAAAACGAAGAATATCAACGGCACCAGCTCGCATCTCCGTTCCGAAAAATACCAGAAAAGTGCCATAGCAATAAAAACAGGAGCCTCCATCAACACCCACCCGATGCGGTTATCCACCGGTCGCCCCCACTTGGCATCGAAAAACATACCGTAACCCGCTTTCACGAAATACAAGGCAACAAAGACAATAACAGCAATTCCTGTCATCACGGCCAGAAAAATATGAAACGAATCCATCCTACAATTTTATTGATTACACAAGTAGCTAACAAATATCATGCCAATAAACAATAAATGTTAAGAACGATAGAAAAATTCAAATCCGCACGAAAAAACTTTTCATCGTCCCCTATGTTTTTCACATCCGAAAAATCAAATCAATTCAGAAACAGCAAAATCCCAAATAATGTAAAACAAAGTTATCAAATTACTATCCTATTGCCATCAAATTGCCATCAAATTGCGAGCCGCTCCCATTCCGCTCCCATTCTCCTCCCATTCCGCTCCTATTACAAATGCAAAATATTGTAACGAGATAGTAAGTATTTATTATTTGATAGGTACATAATACCTATCAAATAACACGATGCTAGTTACATGTGGCATAACATCCCAATCATCACCGCATTTACAGGCACGAATCATTTCATTTTACCCCGTCACGCGGTCCCGGCAACCCGTCCCGAAAACGAACACTCGCGTGCGTCCCGTCACAGAAAGGTTTGTTCGATGAAGCCCCGCAACGGCATAGCGTGACCCGATTACGAAGCTCATACCTCACGCCCTCCGTGTCATCAACCGGAATCCCACCCCGCACGAACAAAGGACCGCTACAACGCTCCTGCGGATCTTCCAACAACACCAACGAGGGTGCCAGTTCGTTTTCAATAAATTCCCCTTTATCCTTATCCCAAGCCTTCAAACGACCTGCCGGACAATAGTTAGCCTCCCGAATGGCCAACTCCCTGGCCTCCGGGTCATCGGATTCCTCCACGAGATTCCAAACCCTCCCGTAAGCGTCACAAAAACGGGCAAAAGCACAATACTTCTCGTTGTCCGTCAACTCAAGCGTGGGCCCGTCAACCACATCGGCATCTTTCAACAAAGGAATATTATCGGCCGTCAGCGAGGGATCCCAACGCGCGTGCAGGTGCGCCCCGTCGCAATACGGTTTGTTGGCAGAAGCCCCGCAACGGCATAAAGCCGTGGGTTCGTTGCGCGTGTCGTACTCACCCCCATCCCGGTATGACCACGAATGACCCTCTTCATTCTGCACGATAAACTGTTGTTTCAACAGCGGATGGCCGTACACCAGGTAAGGTCCTTTTTTATCGACCACGATGGAATACTTTTTATTGATTTCGGGTGTTCCCGGTTCTATCTCACGTTCTTTCATAGGTATATCAGATTAATTATTACGATAGATATACCCGCGAAAGGCCTTTTTTGTTTCTTTCCGGACCCGATATTTTAGAAAAAGTTGCGCCCCGGGAGGCTAAGTGAAATAAGTAGTTGCGATTTTTCGCGTTTTACTTCTTTATCCGGGTAAAGAAATAATGTTCCTCGTCCGAGAGATCAGCGTTAAACGCGTACCCGTCCCCATGGAAAGCTTTCAACTCTTCGGGGTCCTCGACACGGTGCATCACGATGTATCTCGTCATCGTGCCCCGCGCGATTTTGGCATACGTGCGAACCGTCTCGTATTTACCCTCCCGCCATTCCTGAAATTCCGGCGTGATCACCCTCACCTCTTTCCTCAACTCGTCCATCTTCAACGCACCTTGAATATCCATACTGGCCAGATTTACCATAACCCCTCCCACTTTACGCACGTCTTCCAATAATGGTGTCGTTAATTTCGGCACCCAGTAATCGTACAGGTTTGCCCCGTCCAACTTCACGGCAAAAGCGATCCGATAAGCCTGTATCAAATCCAACGGACGCACCAAACCATAAAGCGTCGAAATTATTCGCACGCGATTTTGGGCGTACTTCAAGTCCTCCAACGAGAAAGAAGCCGGGTCGATGGCTTTGAACACGCTCCCGTTGTAAGCCAACAGTGCCTGTTTGCGAGGATTCGAAAGCGATCCGAATTTTTGATAACGTTCGTAATTCTCCGCCGCCAGTTTGGGGCTGATTTTCAACATTTTCTCCAACTCGGACGCGGAGAAACGACGCATCTGTTCCGCCAGGTATTCCGCCTCTTCCGCGTACTCCGGGGTGGTGCCCGGGAGTTCTTGTTCCACCACGGACATATCCATGGTTTTGGCCGGTGATAAAATAACTAACATGGTTTATATTATGGCTACAATTTTTTCCATTTGATTCTCAAACTATTCGTCACGACGGATACCGAACTGAAAGCCATCGCGGCCGCCGCGATCATCGGGTTGAGTAAAAACCCGTCGATCCCGTACAATACCCCTGCCGCTAAAGGGATACCGATTATGTTATAAATAAACGCCCAGAACAAATTTTGTCGAATCGCCCGCACCGTCTGACGCGAAAGCGCGATGGCACGGGGAATCACGTTCAAGTCGGAAGTAATCAACGTCACCTTGGCCACATCCATGGCAATATCCGATCCTTTACCCATGGCAATGCTCACGTCGGCCCGTGCCAATGCCTGCGAATCGTTGATCCCGTCTCCCACCATGGCCACCACTTTCCCCTCGTGTTGCAAAGCCTCCACGAAATCAGCCTTCTCTCCGGGCATCACCTCGGCCTTAAAATGACGAATGCCCACCCGGTCTGCCACGGCACGAGCCGTTAAGGCATTATCCCCGGTCAGCATATAAACGTCAATTCCTTTTTCATGTAGTGTCGCTACCGCCTGACGGGAGCTCTCCTTGATCTTGTCGGCAATGGCAATCAAAGCCAGCACCCGGTTCTCCCCGGCAAAAAAGACAACCGTTTTACCGTCTCCTTCCCACCGGACGGCAAGTTTCTCGTTGTCATCGTCTAAAACGAGATGATTTACCTCCAGCAAAGCCCGGTTCCCGACGAGATATGTCTCATCCCCGACTTTTGCCGTCACGCCTTTACCGGTTTGATTTTCGAAGTCCGAAACCGATATTTCGTTCACGGCGCTTCCCTTGAATTTCTGCACCACGGCATCTGCCAACGGATGTTCCGAACGCCGTTCGATCTCCAGCAGGATGGATCGATAACGCTCGTCTTCCGATTCCCCCGTCCAGTGAATATCCGTCACGACAGGTTTTCCCTCCGTGATCGTTCCCGTTTTATCCAGCACGATCGCGTTCACCCGATACATCAACTCCAAGCTCTCGGCATCTTTGATCAGTATGTTATGTTCCGCCCCTTTGCCTATCCCGACCATGATTGCCGTAGGCGTGGCCAATCCCAGCGCGCACGGGCAAGCTATAACCAACACCGTGATGGAGGTCAGCAAAGCATGAGTGAAAGCAAGGTCGCCCCCTGCCAGCATCCACACGATAAACGTGATCACGGCAATCCCCATCACCACCGGGACAAAAATTCCGGCAATACGATCCACCAGTTTCTGCACGGGAGCTTTACTTCCCTGCGCTTCCTGCACCATCCGGATGATATTGGCCAACACGGTTTCTCCTCCCACCTTATCGGCACGGAAACGAAAACTTCCCTTCTCGTTTATCGTCCCGGCATACACGGGTTGTCCCTTCACCTTTTCCACGGGTAGCGACTCCCCGGTAATCATGCTCTCGTCGACAAAAGAAGACCCCTCCGTCACTTCACCATCCACCGGGATTTTCTCCCCCGGTTTCACGACCAGAATATCCCCTACCGCCACTTCACGAATCGGTACCTCCTCCTCACTACCGTCGGCAAGGATTTTAGTCACCGTCTTGGGCTGCAATCCCATCAATTTCTTGATTGCCGTCGAGGTGCTGAACTTGGCTTTTGCCTCCAGCAAGCGTCCCAACAGGATCAAGGCAATAATCACCGCCGCGGCCTCGTAGTACACGTGTGCCTCCAGTCCCCGACTTGTCCAGTATTCCGGCCAAATCGTGTTGAACAGGCTGAATAAAAACGCCACGCCCGTACTGACAGCCACCAACGTATCCATGTTCGCACGCCCGTGTTTCAACTGCATGTAGGCATGGACAAAAAAGCCACGCCCGAAAAGCGCCATCACCGGGATGGTAAAGGCCAGCATAATCCAGTTGCCATAAGGCATGTGCATGAAAAACATACCGATCACGAAGACGGGTATTGCCAAAACAATAGCCCCGATCGTCTTTCGTTTTAACGCGAGAAATTCTTCCCGCTGCAAACGATCCGCCTGATCCGTATCTTCCGTATTTTCCACCACCAGGTCGTAACCGGCAGCCTCCACGGCTTTTTGAAGTTCCACGGGTGTAACTACCCGCGGATTATAATCCACTAAGACGGTTGAAGCAGCAAAATTTACCTTTGCCTCGTAAACTCCCTCTTGAGCACCAAGTGTCGTTTCCACGTTCAAAGCGCAAACGGCACAACTCATGCCCAAAACTTGGAAGGTCTCTTTCGTATGAATTTCTTTTTCTGACATTTTACTTTGTTTGAGTATATGTTTACGGAATACCGTAACGTTGGGTTACAAGTTTACCATGAACAACACTTGAGTTGCATCAAATCTTATACCAGCGATATGTTTTGTTTGGATATTTTCAATGATTACTTTCATACATTGTAAAATGATATATAATTACCCATATTTCAATAGAACATTCTGAATCAACACCAATTTTGCTATATTTGCATATATATTAATTACTAAATAATCAAGTTATGAAAAAAATCAATCGAAACATTTTTAAGCCATTCATGTTTATTTGTTTGGGCTTAATGGCTGTAGTGCTTATGAGTGCAAGAGCGTATGATCCTCCTGGAGCACCAGGGAAACCTGAAATGGTTGACGTCGGGGATGATTGGTGTACAATTAAATTTACTCCACCCGAAACCGACAACGGTTCTCCTATAACCACTTATCTCATTGATCGCAGATATAAAGGAGGAGTTTGGGAACGGTGTGCTGAGAAACTTCTATACAAAATAACGATTAGAGATCTTATTGAAGGCAGTGAAGTTGAATTTCGTGTTAGTGCCGTAAACGCTGGAGGAGAAGGTCCTCATTCTGCTTCCAGTGGATTTATCTTCATCAAAGAATAGTCAATTATTTCAAAAATGTCAAACAATCAAAAAGGGCGTATCTAACAAGGCACACCCTTTTTTCGGACACAACTTTTGTGATTAGGGAAAATAGTTGATTGATAACGAGTTAGTAAATGACACAAGTACGGATTTATCCGTATAAACATTATTTCGCTAAGGAAACTACTCTTTTCATGTAGGTTTCTATGTAGGTTAATTAATACCAATTGATTCCTACTAATGCGAATTAATAATAAGTCATTAACTAACTCGTTATCAGTCTATGTACACGATTAACATCAGGGGTAAGCAGAACCCGAAAGACACCAAGATGGTCAAGCTGGAGATAATTTTCTTCAAGACCGGTTACGCCCGTGTGCCGAAGGTTATAAACATCACAGGGCTATTAAAAGACTGGGATGTCAAGTCTCAGAGTTTCCGTGTAGGGAGTGCGGAGGCCACTACCAAGAACAAACTGCTTTTCGATTTGCGAACCAAATATCTGCATGTCGCCGATACCTGGGAGATGGAAGGCAGGAACTGGTCGCCCGTCCAGCTATCACATTGCTTCGATGAAATCAAGGCGGCCAAACCCGAGGTCAAAGTAAAGAGTGTCCAGCAGATGATCGATTATCTTGAAGAGACATTCAAAAACAAGAAACGCATCAAGAACGGTCAGATTGTCGACAGCACGACCAATGCTAAACGGTATGTCTATCTCAAGCGTGAACTGCAGGCGTTTACAAAGGAAAAATATGAAAAAGCCTTTTCCTCTTATTTCTTTACGGATATTACAGAAGAGTTTCTTCTTGACTTTGCGTTTTGGCTTAAAGAAAGAGGTATCAGAAATGGCAACAAGGCCGGACTTACACACAAACTAAGGTTGCTCCGTGCCGTATGCAGGCAGGCAGAAAAGAAAGAGATGTACGGGGTGAATATGGATAACTTCCTCTGTCTCGGTGATGATATTAATTGGCCGGAAACCACTTCAAGAGCAGTTCCGGAAACAGTCATAGCTAAAATCGCAAATGTTGACCGTACCTTGTTTACGAAAAAAGAGCAGTTGCATCTTGATTTGTTCCTGTTCAGCTACTATACCGGAGGTATGGCGAATGTCGATGTATGTAACCTGACATGGGATTTGGTCCAGGAAGACCGCATCGTCTATGAACGTATCAAGTTTCCCAAAACAGCCAAACCGGAATTACTCAGTAAAGCAAAAGCCATCATGAATAAATACCGTGGGCAAAGTTATGGAAATTATGTATTTCCTGTTTTTACTCATAAACACACGACCACTTCCAAGAAGACTACACGTGTCAAGCAAATTTCCACACGCCTTTCACAAACCTTGACGAAAGCATGCAAGATGTTGCGCATTAAAGAAAACATCACATGGTATTCCGCCCGTGGCTCTTTCATATCGAAGATGGTAGATGCCGGTAATAATCCGTATGTGGTTGCAGAGATGGCTGGTAACAGCCCATTGACCATCTATAAGCATTACTACAAGAATACAAAGCGGGAAGAAATCAAGCGGCAGATGGAAGAAATGTTCTGACCAGACATATCCATAAAGTTGTAAACACCTTGACAATTTCTCTGATGGATAAATCATACGGTATAATGGCTGTTAAAAGTCATTGATTACCAATGTGATATTTATTATATTGACAGAATCGCTCTTATTCTTGATTATTTTCACTACCTTTGTAGTCAATAACTTAAATAATATTTATATGAAAGAGTTGGTTTCAAAGATACAGGAAGTATATGCTACATTCTCCACGGATGCGGCACTTCAGATTGAAAAAGGCAACAAGGCCGCAGGTACCCGTGCCCGCAAGACTTCGTTGGAATTGGAAAAACTGATGAAAGAGTTTCGTAAGGTTTCCTTGGAAGAATCCAAGAAATAGCCTTTACACGTCCGGTCGTTATCACATAATGCCGGTTCTTCTGCAGATGCGGCATAAAAACCATATTGGCAGAACGACATAATAAAATACGGAAAGCGTTAGCTTTTGTCATGCACCGAAATCTGGTAAATTTCACTTATCCGCAGGACAAACAGTTTTCGCCTATGCTTTTGCGTGGGCTTAACTTGTTTGCGGATAGGTTTACCAGAACCTCGGTGCTACGGGTTATGTCCCACGCTTTTTGGTCTTGGTACATTGAATGCTTGACGGGACTCAAGCCAAATACGGAGATATTATGAACGACATGAATCTGATGGATGAACTTTTGAAAATTCCTGCTGATGCAACTGCCGCCACCGTACAAGGCATAGAAATGCTTCTTATCGATGAAAACAAGGCGGGGGCTTTATTGGAGTCGGATCCTAATGACAACACCATCCACGAATGCCTTTTAAGCAACGGCCGTTTCCTGTTCCAATCGGACAATGCCAACCTCGTTGCCCTGTATAAAGTAACAGGATCATCTGAATAACGCTCCTGTTGCATATAATCACCTTATTTGTCTGATTTCATCCTTCCTGCAAAGGCTTTTGACGGCTTGAATGCCGGGATATTGTGGGCAGGCACTATCACCGTGGTATTCCTGCTTATGTTGCGTGCTGTCTTTTCCGCACGGTGCTTGATGATGAAACTGCCGAAGCCGCGAAGATAAACCTCCTCGCCGTTTATCATGGAAGACTTTACGCTATCCATGAATCCTTCGACAACTTGTAACACGACCTGCTTCTCCAGACCGGTCTGCGTTGCTATTTCCCTGACGATATCCGCTTTTGTCATATTAACTCTTGATTAAATACTGTCAATCCGTTCACAAAGATACATCATTTCCTGAAATATCCTCCTTTTACAAACACATATAATAAACATTAGCCGGCGTCCGTCTCTACTCTTTCGATACAAATAGTATCGAAGTATGAAGCTGACACTCAACCGCAAATTCAAAGGTCAGACCTATACCATAGGTGACCTGTCCATCGACGGCAAATTTTTCTGTAATACCATCGAAGATGCCGTGAGGGAACTTCCGGCAACCTGTCCGGATACTCCTCGCGGCCGTTCCTGTACCTGCAAGGAAAAGGTCTATGCCAAGACTGCCATTCCTGCCGGGACTTATAAAGTCACTCTTCAGTACAGTCCCAGGTACAAGAAGAAAATGCCATATCTGCATGATGTGCCGCATTTCCTCGGCATCCTGATCCATTCCGGCAATACCGAAGTCGATTCCGCCGGCTGTATCATCGTGGGAAAGAATACGGTCAAGGGAAAAGTTTTGGAATCCCGTACTACATTCCAAAAACTGTATGCTATACTCGAGTCCGAAAGGGACATAACCATTCAGATTGTATAAATCTAATGGCGGTCAACAGGCTCAAACCACCCAGAAACCTGCGCATCGAGTTCAAACCGTCCCCACGGCAGTATGAACTCTGGAAACTGTTGCAACCGAACTATTGTCCCCATTGTGGCGGGGAGATCGAGCAAATCCTTATCGGCTATGACCAGCAAGGCAACCCTCAGTACAGGCCCCAATGCAGGCATTGCAAGTCGCAGAACCTGCCGCAGCTGATACTGGGAGGCGGAGCGGCCGGCGGCGGAAAATCGTATATCGGCAGCGTTTGGCTGGTGTCTTCATGTATCCGGTTCGAGAATATCCGTGCGGTGGTGGCCCGTAAGACACTCAAGTCGTTGAAGGAATCGACATGGAATACCATCAAGTCGATTCTGAAGGATTGGGGACTGAAAGAGGATACAAACTACAAGATAAACAACCTCGAAGGCACGCTCACATTCTGGAATGACTCGGTCATCATCATGAAGGAGATGGCGGATATCCCCAGCGACCCCAACTTCGAGCGTTTCGGCTCTTCGGAATACACCATCGCCATGGTGGACGAGGTGTCGGAAATCTCGGAACGGGCCGTCGAAGTGCTGTTCTCCCGTCTCCGCTGGAGAACCCATGAGACATTCAAGACTCCGAGAATGCTGCTCACCACCAATCCGACGATTAACTGGGTGCGTTCCCGCTTCGTGCAGGACGAAAACGGAGACAAGGTCATCTGCCGCGAGGGTGAAGCGTATATACCTTTTTCCGTGTTTGACAACCCGAATATCGCTTTCCGTCAGGTGTACGAGGCGGCCCTGAACAAGATCCGGGATCAGGCGACAAAGGAACGCCTGCTCTATGGCAACTGGGATTTCGTGGAAGCCAACGATATGGCGATTTATAACAGTTTCGACGGCTCCCGGCATCTCGTTACCGGACTGAAAGAAAAAGCATACGATCCGACCAAGCCGCTCATCACGGTGTGGGACTTCAATGTTGCCCCCCAAATGTCGGTGCTCTCCGCACAAATAGACTATGAAAACAGGAAGGTCTATATACTGGAAGAGATACTCGGCAAGCCGGAGGAAAAGGAGAACAACACACCTGCGTTGGCACGGAAAGTACGCTTAAAACTTTACCGGGACAAGCATATCGGCGGAGTGGATGTGACCGGTGACCCTTCCGGGTTACAACGCTCCACCACCAACGAGGACGGCATCAACAACTATACCATCATCACGGACACTTTCGGCAGAGGAATCCTGCGACCGAAGGTAAAGCTATTACGCAAGCAGCCTCCGCAGGCTACACGGTGCGAGTTCGTCAACGAGGTATTCGGGGGCTATGAAGGCTGGGAGATACAAATCGATATCAAATGTCGCAAACTTACCCAGGATCTGATTTACCAGCTTCGTAACGAGGACGGTACCAAGAGCAAACAGAAGACCACCGACCCGAAAACCGGTGTCAAATATGAACGGTACGGGCACTTGTCCGACTGCCTTGACTACCTGCTCTGTTACTACCTGCGTGACAGCTGGTACAAGTTCAAGAGCGGAGGCGACGGGAACGGGTATGTGGTATCCACATCGGTAATTCAGGAAGGATTTTCATACTAATAACGGAACAAGGATATGTACAGACGGTTTCTCAATAATGACGACTATCTTGGGATAATTACTCCGGAAGCCCTGGCACAACTCACGCGGGGCAATGATGCACGATTCATCCAGGCGGAAGAATCGACGGAGATGAGTATCGTGGAATATTTGTCGGAGAACTACGAGATTGAAAAGGAACTTGCAAAAGGAAAATATATCGCCGAATACGACCGTCGGATTACCTATCCCGTGGGTGTGCATGTCTATTTCGAGGGACAAATCCATGAGGTGATACGCTCCGTCAGCGGCTATCGCAAGCCGGCAACGGTTGTCTATTGGGAAGAGAGTTCTGATATCCGTGTCGATGCGGGACAAGTTGTAAATTATTCCCAGTTCAACACCTATTATCCGGGAGATAAAGTGAATTATAACGGCATTGTTTATACTTGTCTTAATGAAAACGGGTACAAGTTCGATGATGTCCGTATCCCGTTGGTCGGCGGTTGGATCGAGGCGGAAGCCTCGTTATGGCAGCCTGTCGAGTATCCTCTGTGGGCAGTCGTCGAGTATGAAGGAGCATTCTATACTTTGATGACGCTTGAAGGTTTCGATTACAATCTTGACCCGATGGTTTCCGACTGCTGGGGAGCCATAGCCGATTACGATTCATCATACAATGCCTATGAGTTGTCGGAACACGAATATGTCGTTTATGACGGACGGGTATTTTACCCGGAAACGGATGTGAACGCGGACACACCGCAAGTCGGGCAGAACCTCTCGTTGCATGACCCCCGCAACTACAATCTCAAGAAGCACATGGTCCGGCTGGCCATCTACGAACTCACGAAACTCATTGCTCCGAATAATGTCAGTGTTGTCCGCATGCGCGATTACGAGGATAGCATGAAATGGCTCAATGATGCCGCCAAACTACGGCTTAATCCGCAGATTCCCCGCAAAGTCGATGACTCGAAGAAACCTGTCACCGACTGGCAACTGGCTACTTTCCAGACGGATTATGATCCGTATAAGAATCCGTGGATGGTGTAAATAGAAAAAGTATTAGGTATCAGAGAAATAATTGTTACATTTTTTCAACTGACTAAATAACAGAAGAATGTCGATGCCTTATACCTTACGAGCAACTAATCAAATCTAGCATCTCGTTACTTATCTAAATTTTTTAATTAGTAATATCTGGTAAATGCCGGAATTCCGGAATGAGGGATAGAAAAGTGAAAGAACTCTTTCGTACAAAAAAACAGATTTTCGGGCATTGAAAGAATAATTGATAATCAGTTATTTGTGCTGTTTTTTGACCAAAAACTTGTTTTTTGGACAGAGCAAAAATTGTCTTCTCAATTAAAAGATGGGAAACTCGCAGTCTTTATATAGCGAGTATTTCTTCCTACACCCTCTTTCTGTATAATCCCCATCTCTTCCATTTTTGAGATAAACACTCGAACCTGTCTGTCAGAACCTTGATATTATCTGATTACAGAATCAGCAGTCTATCAACTTTTCTATCCATTCATTGAAGTGACTGCACCGGGCACGAAGTTCATCCATGCCGACACTTTTGGTAACATCTTTGCCGGTAGCCGGCTTATTGTAGTTGTAATGCTGTTTTTTGTCTCCTTCTATCGCCTTGATAATACGTTTGCTCGGAGCCGTTTCCGGACTATTGTTTATCAGCTCGGGGTTGCTGGTTTTCTCCAGGTCTTTTTTCAGCTGTTCGCAGCGTTTCTCACAACCGGGGTAACGCTTTGCCAGATAGTCAATACCGCAAAAGAGCAGAGCTTCAAATTCATGCAGCTGAATATAGGGAATGAAACGACTATCGTTGATTGCTTCAGCAAACGCCGTTTCCAATGCTGCGACACGGGCGTAAGGCTCACCGATTGCTTTGGCTGCTTCATAACCGGGAAAATCATCCGGCAATGCGTAGAGGTCGAACATCGTTGTGAAAACATGACGTTCGTATTCGCCGTCCATCTTCATTTTCCGCAACAGTTCTAGGTCTGTCACCGCCTGAGCATAGCTCAGCATTCCACCACGGGCATTCTTTTTCTTGTTAGTGGTAATCAGGATGCTTTTTACACCTGCCACACCTTGCGCTTGCAGGTAGGGACGCAACACTTCCTCCACAAATCCCTGTTCCGTCTGTCCCTCACAAAGGACATGAATAATCTTCGCTTTCATACGGGACGTCCTCCTATGATGTTTTTGTCCCAAAGTTCGCTCACCGTATAGTTCTGAAGCCAAAGATGATATTCTTTGGCGTCAAGGTGAGTGACAGAGGTTGCCTGCGTTTCCTTGTTCATTTCCACCACAGAGATATCGCCGATGTCGAAATGATCGACCAAATCCTTGCTCTGCGTGGCAATAATGACCTGTGCGTGTATGGACGCATCCTTAATCATTTCTGCCAGCTGGCTGATGGCATAGGGATGCAAGCCAAGTTCCGGTTCATCCAAAATGATGACGTTGGGCATTGTCTGGGCAGGCTGCAGAAGCAAGGCGGCCAGGGCAATGAAACGGATAGATCCGTCGGAGAACTGGTAGGCATTGAAACGATAGTCCGTGGCAGAATTATCTATCCACCGGAGAGAAATGATACCACCCACGGGCTCCAGATAGAAGTCCTGGAACTGGGGAACTACGTCACGGACATAGTCAACAATCCGGTTGTAGGCATCCTTGTAGTTCTCCCGCAGGAACAGCAGGAAAGAAGGCAGATTGTTTCCGTGCGACTGGAGGTAATTGGCCGTCTCGACGGGACAAGCCTGACGTAGCGGCCCCTCTGTCGATGAATCGTGAAACTGATATACCTTGCAGTAAGAAAGCATCTGGAAAATAGTTTTGGCAACCGGATCCTCACACTCTGCGAGAGCGGACTCCTTGAAATTCGGTTCCAGTGCTATCTCATAGGGCTTTTTCTCCCCCTTGCGATGCCATGTAATCCGCTCTTCCGTGATAATCAGCCTGTCGGGAGTGGCATTGGCCAATGAAAAGCCATAAACATCCATGGAATTGCTGTCGGCAAACTTCAGTTCTCCGGACATGACCGGTGTCCGTTTAATGCCGTAATGCAGCAAGGCATGAGACGTGCCCGATATTTCCACATATCTCCCGAATGACTTGCTCATCATGTAGCTCAGCATCCGGAAAAAACTGATGATATTGCTCTTGCCTGCACCGTTGGCA
The DNA here is from genome assembly GCF_003991565.1 of Butyricimonas faecalis. NCBI lineage: Bacteria > Pseudomonadati > Bacteroidota > Bacteroidia > Bacteroidales > Odoribacteraceae > Butyricimonas > Butyricimonas faecalis. Next base: position 898,263 of record NZ_CP032819.1, read on the forward strand.
CCCAACAAGATGCTGACATCACCCAGCTTCAAGGTCACAGGTCTGTCATAGGCTATGGATTTATATCCTCTGATCGTGACTTCTTGTAATTTAGTCCTTTGGTATGTCTTTGCCATTATCGTCATATTATTGATTGAATTACAAAAATAACCATAAATCCCAATACGAACGAAGGAATGCTCAAAAAACTATAGAGTTAATTTGTCCGGAGTCTGAAGGCATAAATAAGAAATCTGTTTTTCTTTTTAGCTAGGTCGGATTTTCAGTTCTGCTATGTGTTTCTTCTTCTCCAAGCCCTTTGTGGTAAATCCTTCACATCGAAATGGGAAAAAGACGTGCAGAACAAGCGGAACACTCGGTAAATGCCGGGATTCCTGAATGAGGGATAAAAAGTGAAACGCCTGCCAATGATAACAAAACCAGCAGGCGTCATTTATTATATTTTGTCATTTTACGAATGTGACATCTCCTTCCACAACTTCCCAGTCGTCGATTTCAGCTCCTATTCCCGGTGTGCGAAGCCCGTCCGTACCGAGTATAAGCGAGATTTGACATTCCTGTCCCGCTTTGAAATTCGGAATGGACAGGTAATCATAGACCATTTCATTCAAGTGAACTTGGATGAAAGGCTCTACCGGGCTGTAGTCTAACGGCAAGGTGGCAATGTAATGTCCGTCGCCGGTATGGTCTTCCGCAGCCACAGACAAGAAGTTACCGTTGCCGTCCATACAATTGAGCCAAATGTCTGCCTCTGTTATGCTGCCGATGTCTTTGTCCGCCTGCAATACGACATTCACCTTCGGTACTAACATATTTCTTCTGGTGAATGTGTCAAGAAAATACAAAAGTTACAACCGAACATTAAGTGTTTGCGTTATACGCATACACGCTTTTCCGTCACCGTAAGGATTAATGGCTTTACTCATTTGCTCATAAGCAGATGCATCATCCAATAAAATCGATACCTCGGAGACAATTTTGTTATAATCGGTTCCTACCAATTTTACCGTTCCTGCATCCAACGCCTCCGGACGTTCGGTGGTGTCACGCATCACCAGTACCGGTTTGCCTAACCCCGGAGCCTCTTCCTGAATACCACCGCTGTCGGTAAGGACAAGGGTCACTTTTTCCATCAGGAACACGAAACTCAGATATTCCAATGGTTCGATAAAGAACATATTTCCCAAACTATTCAAATTCTCCCCGAATACTTCATGGATAGGTTTGCGGACATTGGGGTTCAAGTGCATCGGATAGACAAAGTCCACATATGGATATTTTGCCGTCAGATCCTTAATGGCTGTGCACATGCTGATGAATCCGTCTCCGAAATTTTCACGTCGGTGTCCGGTTATCAAAACGAGTTTCTTGCCATCAGCAAGCCGTGAGGTATCGTAACCCGCTTTTTCCAGCACCCCGGCAAGTTCTTGTTGTAGAGCTCCGTCAGTCTTTATTTTATCAACAACGATATGAAGGGCATCGATGACCGTATTCCCTGTTACGGTTATCTTGTCCTCCTGCACACCTTCCGTCAACAGATTTTTCTTGCTTAAAGCGGTCGGAGAAAAGTGATAGGTGGCAATGCGCCCTGTTATTTGTCTGTTCATCTCCTCCGGCCAAGGGCTGTATATGTTGTGGGTACGCAGGCCCGCTTCTACATGACCTACAGGGATCTGCTGATAGAAAGCTGCGAGTGCGGCGGCAGTAGAAGTGGTTGTGTCACCGTGCACCAATACCACATCAGGTTTCGCCTTGTTCAACACATCACGCATCCCGGTCAGCACACGGGCGGTTACATCATACAGATCTTGCCCCTGCTTCATGATGTTCAAGTCATAATTCGGCTTGATATCGAATATCTGCAACACCTGATCGAGCATTTCACGATGCTGCCCCGTCACGCAGACGATTGTTTCAAAGTCTGCTGATTTTTTTTGGAACTCCTTCACCAACGGAGCCATCTTAATGGCCTCCGGACGAGTCCCGAAGACCAGCATTACCTTCTTCATTGTTCTATAATTTTTTAGTTATCAGCCACCAGGCATACTTTATCAAGTGAATTTGCCGTTTTATTCTTTTCGGTTCTTTGAGCAACCGATAGGCAAATTCAAGATTGTGGTTCACCCACCATTTAGGAGCCCTTTCCACATGGCCAGTATATACATCGAAGCTGCCGCCTAATCCTTGAAAGATGGCTTTGTGTCTATGCTGTATTTCTTCCATCAGTAATTCCTGTTTAGGAGACCCCATAGCCACAAATACCACATCAGGTCTTTTTTCGGTTATGTCTTTTATAAGTCTTTCCCGTTCCTCGTTTGCCTTGATATATCCATCCCGATAACCGATAATGTGAATCCCTGCATATTCTTTACGCAGTTTAGACACAGTTTCTTCTATGATTTGAGGTTTACCACCTATCAAATAAAAAGTCTTTTCTCTATAAAATTGAGCTACAATTTTGAGCCACAACTCACAACCGGGAATTTTACACGCATTTTCAAAACCTTTTTGTTTGAGAGCCATTTGTGCGCCGGCTCCATCGCAATACCCTATGTTCCGATTGATAATTCCTCGTGTCTGATCTGTAGCATGTAAAATTTTCTCAGCATTTATGGCTACTAATATGCCCTTATTATCGTTTACAAAAGACAACAAAGACTGTTCGGAATCGAACGGATATATTTCGACTCCGTTTAAAGAAACTTTATTCATTTATGTTGGAAATTTTATATTGCGAGTAAATAATGCGACATTGCATTAAACATAAATGCATTACTCCATCGCATATACGAGATTTTAGAACTGATGCCAGGTTTTAATTGGTAGTAGAAATACCCCTTTTTATCTTGCATATTTCGGATTGTCCATTGCAATACTTTTTTGGCAAGTTCCTCATATTTTTTCATCTTATGTAGGCGGGTCAATGTTATCAATAGCTGCCCTGGACAATGGATGTCAATAGGATACATTCGGTTATCATAATATTTAGGAGTTCCGTCCGCTTCGAAAAAATGATTGACATAGTAGTCGAAACCTTTTTCGATGTAACCATTGAAAGCATGATCCTCTGTCAACTCTTGATAAGCGATCAGCGCATCTAAATTATATCCTGTATGAAAGCTGTCTACCCAATTCTGTACGGGGAGCATTCCATATACCCAAGCCCCGTCTTCCCGTTGCCCGGAACAACAGGCTTTAATGGATAGCTCCGCTAGTCTTTTGTATTCCTCCTGTTGTGTATAATAAAAACAATAACTCAACAATCGAGAACCGAGCAGCGAAGCATTGAACACAGTGTCATTACCCTCTAACGGACTATAAGAAAAGAGAAAGCCACCATTATACGGCGTGCGATGCAAATCTTTTATTACAAAATCCGCTGCACTTAATGCAATCTCCAAATAGTGTTTGTTCCTAGTTATTTCATATGCCTGCATCAGTGCCGTGGCACAGAAATTTGTAGCAACTACTGTGGGCGTGAATTTGGGAAAAAGAAACAGACGGCGTGCCTGCCAATCGAAGTTATACCCCCAGCAAGCACCGCTGTAGCCTTTAGATTGTAAGGATATAAGCAACTCTGCCAATTCTTCAATCCGAGCCTTTATCATCTCCAACGTTCCCATTTTTTCGGATAATTGCGGATGATTTTCCACAACTTTATACAGATTGCAATATCCGGACAAGAACAGCCCGATACCTTTTGCGTTATACTCTTTCGGAACGAAAGCCATCCGTCTCATATTGAAAGGGCAACGCTTGAAACCTTGTATGACCATCAATCTGCACAATACAGACTTTTTCAGCAGCGGAATTGCCTGAAAAATTTTAGAGTTGAGACCATCATACGGATCCCAACCCTTGAAATGTTCAGTCTCACAATAAATTTTTAGCTTATAAAAAGCATCTGCAATATCATTCATTGGTGTTATTCATTTTGTCAAGAATGGCATACGGCCATCTTTATACTTTGGGTTTGTCTCAATCGCATAATCAAGATTCTTTCTCCAGCCAATAATCTTTGCCGGACATCCTGCTACAATAGCACCTTTGGGAACACTTCGGTTGACAAATGAATTTCCAGCGATTACCACATCATCTTCTATTACAACAGGGCCAGCAATAATAACATTAGGTCCCACCCAAACATTATTCTTTAGACAAGGAACTTCTTTATATGGAAACTGCCGTACAGTAGAAAATCGCAATCCTAATACGCAATTTTCTCCGATTTCTGTTCCCGGTATTAAGACAGTGCTAATCCCTTTGCACACACAGTATGACCCTTTTCCTATTTTTGAATCAGCGGTTATTTTTGAATTGAAAATGAGAAAAATCAATAGTTGTACGATTTTGGGCAAAACCGGAATATGGCGTTCAAATAGCCAACGTTCTACCCTATAGAATGATATAATGTCCATATGAATTAATCCTACCGTTTTCTTATAAATTTTGCGGGATTTCCTGCCCAAACTTCATTGGCTGGTATATCTTTGGTCACAACAGAACCTGCTCCAATTATAGCTCGCTCTCCAATTGTTACAGGTTTTACCACCAAAGTATTCATTCCGAGATAGGCGCCTTTGCAGATATGAACCTTCCCCCTGTCGTAACTTCCAGTATTAGGATTCATGAAATGTGTTACTATTTTCACCCCCGATGTCAAACGAACACCTTCTTCGATAAAAATATCTTGTGGATAATTTGTGTCAAATATGACGCCCTCACCGATAAACGTTCTTTTGGGGCTGATTATCTGCACTCCACCCCATTTGCAAACTAATGGTCTCCATGCCCTTGATTTCATGGGTAGATGTTGGAGGTGTAAAAATATTAGCTTCTTGATTCTCAGAATATTCATAGCTCAATATATTTCTTTAGTGTATTTTCAAATTTTCGGACAACAACGGATGCAACAAAATGGGTTTTCGCATATTCGGAATTATATATTGATACACTCCTCATTTTAGCAGGATTCTCGATATATGGTTTCATTGCTTCTGCAAAAACTGCCGGATCTAACGAACTTGATATATATCCCATCTTTCCATTTTCAAAGAAATCTATTAGGCCACCCACTTTTCTGGTAAAAATAGGGAGTCCGAAAATCATTGCTTCCAAAACCACAGTTGGCATACCTTCCGTATAACTTAGAAACAAATACATATCGGCGTTAATGTATTCCTTTTTAAAATCTTCCCCACGTAACTCTCCAGTAAAACGGACATCCTTTATTTTCTTATTCTCAACATATTGTTTCAACATAGGAAGTTCTGAGCCATCACCGACAAAGGTCAATGTCAGATCCTTGTATTGTGACTTAAGTATTGAAAATGTATCGACTGTTTCATATACACCCTTGGCCTTTTCTATTCGCCCGCTATACATAATGTTTTCGGCTTTTCCTTGTCTCATCGAAAGGTCAAAACCTGAAATAAAATAATCGGGTACTTTTGTCGAAGTTAGATGTATATCAGATTTTATCCCCCTCCTTATCAATTCATTCTTGAAATCTTGGGATAACACAAAAATACACAAGGCCTTATTCAAATTGGCACTTATCCATTTCCAATCTGCATTTTTAGCATACTCGAAATTGAAACCATGAATAAATACGGATGTTTTCTTTCTGAAAAATCGGCAAATGTTTAAATATATAAAATCTCGTTTTAAGGCTTTATCTCCAAGCGATGGGTTAAGTAGTACTATATCAGGTTTAAAGCAAATCAATCGGATTATAAAACGGATAATTAAAAATGGATAAAATATATTACGCCAAGGCTTACGACCGAAATAAAAATATTCAATATTTTCTTTCCAATACTCTTTAATCCCTAAATAATAATTAGTTACTCCTCCATATCCGGATTTAGTGGGAACAGTTATTAATACCCTCATTGTTAGTGTTTCAATTGATATGATTAAAATAATTAAGAACATTGAACATCAACGGTTAATCTATTTTCGTTTTCTGATGTTATGCCTTTTTGGTTGTTCGTATTGGTAGCTATCCATAGACCATACATCAGCACGATGAGAAATTCAGATTACAAAATTTTTCATCATGAACATAGATTACTAAACCATAAGTTTAGTTGGAACAACATGTGCCTCTGTTCAACTAATGGTGTAACAATGAAATACAATACCGGTATAATTGTAACCATAGTTATTAGTAGCTGGGACTTAAAACTCAATTTGGATTGAATATCCATAACCCACATATATGTAAAAACATATAAGAATAGCACGGCAAGTTTGAAGAATCTATCATAAAAAGTCAAACTGACATATCCGAAATTGGCAAAAGACAATAGGAGAATACAGAACCCCCAGAATTTGACATTCTGCTCCCAAAATTCTTTCCCTATTTTTTTATATAGTATATAGATCACAGCCAAGACACCGAAAACGGCAATTGTTTCACGAAGCAAATAGAACTGATTACCATACTCGCGTATTTCCTCTGCATACTTTCCAACAGACTGTATGATATTTTGATTCCTAACGCTCTCTTTGACGTAGTTTTCAAATATGCCAAATTGTGCGATATTAGTGACAAACGCGATTTTCGCAAAGCGAACGATGAATGATACGATAAGAATTAAATAGTACACTTTAAACCTATATCGCAAGAGTAGGTTTAATACAGCCGCGACACATAAGGCGAGTAGTGAATAGTGAAAACAAATACATAACGCAGATAACCAAAGGTACTTAACGGCTCCTGAATTAAGGTATCTCAAATAGAAGCCAGTAAAAACAAATGCTCCGCTCCAAAAGCGAAAACCGAGAAACCAATAGTATTCTACAGTAAAAATCACTCCCAGGAAGAGTAGCCATGCAGGAATTGACATTTTCTGCATATATAATGGCTGGAGTGGTTTTACGACTCCAAATATAAATAGAGAAGTATATACCACACACGCACAAGCAGAGAAAAAATTCCGGTTATCAGCAATTAAACCAATGAAATATTTAAATAATACAGGATATATTTCTTTGCCATATTTTGATGTTCCAGAGTCCATCCATTGCTCAACCAATGATTTGTCGGCAATACGATGAAAATGCTCATAATGAACCAACAAATCCATTTGTGGCTCATAAAACCAACCAAAATAGAAAGAAAAGATAATAAATAGAATGGGGGCAAACCTTTGTCTGAAAAACATTAATGACAAACACAGTCCTACAAAAGGAATAAATGTCATTATTACAGACAAGATTACAATTAAGGCTAAAGAAATAGCCCAATGTCGAGAATTAGTATCTATATTGTATATCCTATTGTTTATCAACATTACCAACTCTTACTTTATTGGCTAAATATAGGCGCAAAACCAAACATCCCACGTTCGCTATAATCAAAGCCCAAATAACACTTCCTATGCTAATACTGTGAGTAAGAATCAAGACAAGGACAACAATGATGTATATGATTGCAGAATAAATGGTTGTCATATTTACCTCATTGATTTTTCCAAGTACGCCCAAATAAGGGAAACCGAACATGTCAGCTGGCACACTAATCGCCAATAAAAGCAAGAATAGGTTGAAATACGTGGTTATACTTGCTGTTTCAGTCTTAATAAAAATCGGTATAAGATACGGTGATAAGAAATATATACAAGCTAAAGCGATTGTATTGGCAATACATAAAAGCAATACCATCTTAGTCGCTCTACCCATATTTTTTATCCTTGTGAAATATGGGTAAAATATCTGAGATAAAAGCGGAGAAACAAATGATGAATACGCATTATGAAGTTTTTCCGCAGCTGTATATAATCCGACTGCAAAATCTCCAAGAATAAAGCCAAGCACTAAGGTATTCATTGTTTTATAGGCTCTCATCAAAAAAGTTGATGAGAAAAACGGAATACTATCCTTAAGATAAAATTTCACTTCTTGTGCCGAGACTATTTGAAGTTTGATCCCGTATCTTTTTTGGGCAATGAATAAAGCGACAATACCTGAAACAAATGTTTCAAGAGCATAGCACAACATCACCAATGCATAATCATCAGTAGACTTAACGATTAAAAAAATAGGCAATATACATAATAGCTTTATTGGCACGCTGATACGTGTTATATATTTAATGTCCTCCATTGAACGGAAAAGCCAATAGGGAGCAATGACAACCCCTATCAAACGAATAAAGGCTAATATATAAAGCGTGAGTTCATTCCTTAGTGAAGGAATCAACCCTACAACTAAAATATAAACAAATAGAGAACAGAGTATGAGAAAAAACTTACATTGCAGAATAGAAGAAACTATCCTTCCCAATTTTTCTTGATTGTCTCTATTATTGACGACATGCCTGACATTAGATAAATCGAAACCGAACTCATTGAATATCTGAAAGTAAAAGCTAAATATAATGGCAAAATTTACAAGACCGTATTTTTCTACTCCTATAACGTTCAACAAATATGGAATTAGTAGAATTGGTATAATGCTACTGAAACCATAAAGGAGAAACTGATTCCAAATATTTGACAACAATCTTGATTTGAAAACTTGGCTTAATGTCATCTTCTTAAAGCAATAGATTTTCTGTAAATCTGCAATCAGTATATGTGTACGTTTATTGGGAGGGTAAGTCTTGGTAAACTTAATGATTGTCTACCTCTATTGCTTAAATATTCCACAGAAATCAAGTATCACTTTATCATCTTTCCACGGTAGTTCTTTGAAAGGTGTATGGGCTGTAAGGAACACAACAATATCGGCTTTGTCATAAGCCTCTTTATAGTCTGTCAACTTGAACACGTTATGTTCTTTCACATTTGGCTCTACCACTAAAATGTTGGCATTATTACATCCTTGCATTACTTTAGTTGTGATATATTTTGCTGGAGATTCACGCAAATCGTCAATGTCCGGTTTGAATGCCAACCCCATCATTGCTACCACAGGCTTACAGTGATTTTTCAGTTCAAATTCAAACATGGCGTTCTTTACTTTTTCAGCACAATAGAACGATTTATAATTGTTGATTTCGCGTGCTGTAGAAATTATGCGACTTTCAACCGGAAAATCCGCTGTAATGAAATATGGATCGATAGCAATACAATGACCTCCGACTCCACAGCCAGGTTGCAGGATATTTACGCGCGGATGTTTGTTGGCAAGCCTGATAAGTTCCCAAACATTAATCCCTGCCTTGTCGCAAATCAATGAAAGTTCATTGGCAAAAGCTATCTGCACGTCACGACTGCTGTTCTCAGTCAGTTTGCACATTTCAGCGGTCTTGCAATTAGTCCGATGCAGCGTCCCCTGTACGAACTGCGAGTAGAACTCGATTGCTTTTGTTGTACTTTCTTCGTTCATACCGCCAATGACACGGTCGTTATGTACCAACTCATAAATCACATTGCCCGGAAGTACACGCTCGGGGCAATAGGCGATATAAATTTTACCTTCCAATTCAGGACGCTCAGCGAAAATTAAGTCACGCATTTTATCAGTCGTACCAACGGGTGATGTGCTTTCAATTACATATAAGTCACCTTCCTTGAGAAAAGGAAGTACAGCACGAGTTGCCGCCTCTACATACGAAATATCAGGCTCATGATTACCTTTGAACGGGGTGGGAACAACCATAAAGTAAGCGTCACTTGTCTCCGGCTTCGTGCTTGCGTGCAATGTCCCGTTTTTCACAACTTCTTGCAGCATTTCTTCCATCCCCGGTTCAATGATGTGGAGCTTACCTTGATTGGTCAGCTCTACAACTTTGGGGTTGATGTCAACACCCGTTACCTGTACTCCGTGCTTTGCTGCGATAATGGCTGTAGGCAATCCGATATAGCCCAAGCCCATAAAACATGCTTTCATAAAATTGAGTTTAATTGAAATTCTTTTGATTGGTCATTCATACTTTTGAACAGTTCATCCAGCTTTTTCACAAAATTGTCTTTTTGGCTATCGGAAAGTTCCTTATCTTTTAACTGCTCTATAATGGAATGATAAAGAGCCTTTTCTCCGCTTGTCATCTTGTTGTTTATTAATAGGAATTTTTGTTATAGCTTGGCTATCCATAGCCGCAATAATCTTGACTATAAATCAAGCAGTTTTTGTACGTTTCTTGTAACGCTTGTACAAATGAACTTTTGAAATATACTGTAACTGTGAATATCTGTCCCTATATAAGCAATAGCCTGTTCTCTCATAAGAAACATGGCCTTTTTCTTAATCCGGTTGCCATACATACCCGCTATTGATGGAAGATTAATCTGGAATTTCACACCCATGTCTTTTAGCTGTCGGTAATCCGATTCATCCATATAAGCATAACGCTCCGGATGGGCGAGAACAGGGTGGTATCCTTTAGATTTGATGCGAAGCAGGATATTTTTCAAGCCCATCGGAGGACTGAAATAAGAGGTTTCCACCAGCAGGTGGTCGCCATTCTCGCCTAAAGGTAGCAGGTCATTCTTTCCCAGCCGTTCCTCAAAGAGATTGTCAAGCATGTTTTCCGCTGCAAGGTGCAGTTGTACGCCACCTGTGTAAGCAGCCTGCAATTCTGCAAAACGGTCGCGAAGATGGGCAGTCGTATTGGGAATGTCTTCCATGATGTGCGGTGTGAGCCATACGGATTTGATCCCTTGCTCCTCATACAAACGTAGAATTTCCAAAGATTCGTCCATCGTTTGTACACCGTCATCCACGCCCGGAAGAATATGCGAATGATAGTCTGTAAAACCGATTAGCTTTATTATATTTTGTTTTTCCCTTTTTTTAAAAAACCACATATAATGACATAAAACTTTTTAATCATTCCCGATTCCACATGACATATATGCGGAATCCGGGAATGAATTGATTGTCCCGGTGATAAACTTCACCACCAGTTTCGCTTGCCGAAATGATTTATCAACCCGGCCCCAACACAAGCTAAACCGATACAGATAGCCGCAGGAGGACAGATAAATCCACCAGCCAATACTCCGGCTTTTGTTGCGGCAACCACTCCGACTCCTTTGGTAATCAATGCTGTTTTACCAAATACACCTACAGTAACCATACCCGCACCGAATAAGGTCGCTTTGTCTTCTGTAAAATCGTTCTGTGCCATAGTTGTGATTTTTAGTGAAACAATAGGGAAATCAAATTTACATTCTTACTCCGTATTTAATTGCTTGATAATCAACGATTTACTCTATATATTTTTCATCGGAACCATAGTGATATTCCGAACCGTAACCATAGTGATAACCATACCGATAGCCATAACGGTATCCGTAGCGACCACCGCTTCCCTCGGTTCCATTCAGGATCAGGGACATGTTCTTGTATTTTTTCTCCCCGTAGATTTTCTCCAGTTCAGCAAGCATACTCAGTTCAAGCAATCCTGCACGAACCACGAAAATAGTACGGTCAGCCAGCTTCTCGATTATCTGCGTGTCGGCCACCAGTTCGATGGGCGGACAGTCAATCAGCACATATTCGTATTGTTCCCTTACGGTATCTATTACCTGTTTCAGCCGGTCGTCGAACAACAGTTCGGTGGGGTTGGGAGGTATGGTGCCGACAGGAAGGATGTCCAGATATTTCTGTTTCGGATTGGTGACAATTATTTCATTGAGATTGTCAATCCTGCCGCCAAGATAGTCGCTCAACCCCTTGGTAGGAGAGTCGATATAGGATGACGCAGAGCCGTGACGCAGGTCACCGTCGATTACCAACACTTTCTTCCCTTTAATGGCAAAGCTCACGGCGATATTCATGGTCAGGAACGACTTGCCGCTGCCCGGATTGAACGAGGTCACGATGATGACATTCGATGCCTTATCCTTGCCAGTCATGAACTCCAAGTTGGTACGCAATACACGGAATGCCTCGTTGATGATGTCACGGCTGCCCTCCTTGACAACAATGGCCCTGACTTCCTGTGGTTTCTTTCTGAATATTCCTTTCTTCTTTCTTGTGAACAGCGGAATTTCACCGATGAACGGTACGGTTACGCTTTCCAGATCTTTTCTTCCCCGTACACGGGTATTCATGTTCTCACATATAAAGATAATGACTACCGGAATAAGCAGTCCCAAAGCACACGCGACCATTAAGATGTTTTTGCGCACGGGTGACATCGGCAACATGCTACCGTGGGGCGGGGCAACAATACGGGTATTGTAGGCCGTAAATGCCTGTGAGAGTTCGTTCTCCTCACGCTTTTGCAGTAAGAACAAATAAAGAGCCTCCTTTACCTTCTGCTGGCGTTCCACCGAGAGCAGGTATTTGGCTTGTGTAGGGTTAGCTGCTATACGTGATGTTGTCTGTTGCTCCGTCTGCCGCAAACTTTTTATCTGCGAATTCAAGGTTACTATCTGATTGTCGATAGACCTGATTATCGCCCCACGCATGGATGCCAGGGCCTGATCCATATCAACGACCAGCGGATTTTCCGTACTACTGTTCGCAACCAGGCTGTTGCGCTGCAACAGTTGTTTGTTGTATTCGGCAATCTGCGATTCAATATTGGCGCTTTCAATGCCGGAATTGGCCGGAAGCAGTTGGGTACGGTTGGCGTCATTGGACAAATAGTTCCGGATGTAGCGGGTCATGTAGAGCTGGTTGTTCAAAGCCAGAATCTGCGCATTCGTCTGGCTGCTCTGCGCCATATACATGCTCGAAGCCGCCTGCACGTCGGGTAACAGATGTTCGGACTTGTAGGATGAAATGTCCTCGTCCACGTTGCCCAGTTCCTGTTCGATTACGCCCAAACGCTCGTTGATGAACATCGAGGTGCTGATAGCGATCTGGTTCTTGTCCTTCACCCAGTTCTCATTATAAACGGAAATCAACATGCTCAATACATCCTCCGCCCGTTGTACAGAATTATCCCTGAATGACAGGTCGATAACTGACGCTTTCTCATTATTCAATGAAACGGACAGATTGGACGAGCAGGAGTTTACAGCATCATACAAACTGGATTTACCTACATACAATGTGTATGTCTCGCCTTTCACATAATTGGGGGTTGCATGGATAATGATTTTCCCTAATGGCGTAGTGATGGAGTCGAGCAAGCGGCCCTTTATATCCTTTCCGTCGAGCTCCGTCCCGTTACGTGTAAAGTCGGATAAGAGTAATGTGCTGTCTGGCTGTACTTCCAATGTAAACCCAGCCGATTCGTTTTCAGGAAAGTCACTTATCGTTACATCCACTGGTAATGTCAGTCCATAGGCCACCTGACGGTGGAATTTCCCCGGAACGAAGTAATTCATATCCAAACGAAATCGTTTAACTACCTCGGTCATTAAAGCCGGCGACTGAAAGGTGATGAGTTCGTTATTTACATTGGTGCTGGACTGGAACAACCCAAACTCCGAAAAGGATTCCAGATCCGGGGAAACCGACTTGCCTTTGGAATCCTCCTTGATCAACACCGAAGCAGTGCGTGTATATACGGCAGGGGTACACAGCAGATAGACAGCAGCAACACCTGTCGTTATCGCCAAAGACAGGACGAACCACTTCCACCTCGCGAGGCACAGGTACAACAGATCCTGTATCCGCAGGAAATCATCCGGCTGTCCCGGTTTTGTATTCTTTTGATTTACGGCCATATCAGATTCTATATTTATTTCACGATCAACACGGTAATGGTGGTCAGCAGCGAGGCCAACGATAACCAAAAAGAGGTAGACCGCACGTTGTTCCCATTGACTGTCGATTGTCTTGCCCTGACCGAGTTAGGTTCGACATAAACAATATCGTTCTGTTGCAGGTAGTACACGGGAGAAGCATAAAGGTCATATCCCGAATTCAGATTGACCCGGTACAGGGTCTTTTTGCCGTTTTCCTCCCGCTGTACCAGCACGTTCTCCCGTTTCCCGTAGACGGTAAGGTCCCCGGCCATGCTTAAAGCGTCCAGGAGCGTCAGCCTGTCCTTGTCGATATTGAAACGTCCGGGGTTGGCGACCTCACCCAACACGGAAACGGTCAGGTTCATGAATTCCACTGTTACTACCGGATCTTTTACGAGGTTTTTCGAGATCAACTCTTCTTTTATGCACAAGGCAATCTCCTCGCGTGTCATTCCCGCCACATGGATATGCCCCAGCACGGGAAAATCGATATTTCCATCCTTGTTTATCGTGTATCCTGACATTCCTTGATTGTTGGATGCTTCTGATCTTATACCGATTTGTCGGGATATAATCGGAAGGTTGAAAAGGTCCATCAACAAAGGGTCTTTGCTGTTGACCAATATGGAAATCTTGTCTTCGGGACGTACCCTGATTTCCAATGGATTAAGAACCTGCTCTGCCATACCCGGTTTCAGGTCCGTAAAATAAGCGACTTTCGGCGCGGCACATGATCCTAGCAGGGAAGCCACGGTCAATAAGAGTAAAATGTATCTGATTTTCATATTTCATTGATTTTTATTTGTTGGTTGCCTGTCTCGACTGAAGCTGTCCGATACGTTTCGTCAGTCGGATATTGGTGAAAGTCCATATCAGGATATCGACTAGTACGATCCAGTTTACATTCAGATAAAGGGAGAGAAGAATATTAAACAGTATGAATACGGTCGATACGGATATGACGATAATCATGACACTTCGCTGCTGCATTCCGACAGCAAGTAGTTTATGGTGGATATGGTTCTTATCCGGCAAGAACGGGTTCTTTCCGTTGCGTACCCGATGCAGATAAACCCGGACCACATCACAGCAAGGAATCAGCAGCGGGGAGAATGCCAGCACCATCGGATTTATATGTACCGTATTATCATCTGTCCCACACATAGTCAACTTGAGACTGAGAAGACAGAGCATCATGCCAACGGTCAGGCTGCCTGTGTCACCCATGAAAATCTTTTTTCCGTGCTCGGCATTCCCGAAAACATTGTAATAAAAGAACGGCACTAACACCCCTAATGTGGCGAACGCCAGCATGGCATATATATACTGGTGAAACATAAGAAAAGTCAACCCATAAAGCAAACAGGCAATACTGCATAGCCCGGAAGCCAGTCCGTCAATGCCATCGATCAGGTTGATGGCATTGATGATGAAGACCACGAACAGAATGGTCAGAGGATACCCCAGCCATAATGGAACCGAATGAATGCCTAGAATGCCGTACAGGTTATCGATATATATACCACCGGCGATAAGCATCATGCCGCACAGAATCTGGATAACGAACTTGGCTCGATAACGGATGCCGATCAAGTCATCGGCCATGCCAACCAGATACAGAACCATGATGGAGCAGAAGGCGAAAGCCAAGGGCCGAACATCGTTCTCGATTTCGGACAACATCTCCGAATGCCCCATAACCATATTGATCCCCAGCAACAAGGCTACGGTGAAAAACACTACCGGCTTGAATGCGATGCCGCCCAACCGGGGCACGGCACAATGATGAATCTTCCGTTCGTCGGGAAGGTCGAATAACCGCTTGCGGAAAGCGATCAACAAAATCTGGGGAATGATGATACCCGCACAGAACACACAGATCAGGAATGCAATACTGCAATTAACTATCCAAAAAATCATATTATGTCAGAATTTGTTCTTTACTTGTGCAAAGTCATGGAAGAGAAGAGAATTTCATCACCTCTTTTTTGTGCCATTCCTTGTACCGCTTCATCGAGATTCCCATCCCGACAAGTTCCCTGTACCCTGATACTTTCTTTCTGAAGATGTGATTCTTGCCGTAAGCCTGGAGTTCGTCATCCGAGATGCTGGCCATTAAAACGGGAAATGGATAAACTTTATGCCTGAGTACGGTTACATCGTGCGTTCCGAACAACTGACTCAACTGGTAGGCGGATTCTTCGAATGCGTGCCAATAGTCACCTGCTCCATATAAACGGATGAATCGTCCGGTTATATCTTCCGTACGAATGATGTCGAACAAGCGTGTTTCGATGAGTTCCGTCAATGGTATCCAGCAAGGTTCAGCTCCAGAGTTATAATCATTCATTACTTTCAAAAATATTTCATCCGTTGTTGTAAATTAGCGTATATTCAATTTTGCATATCCGAAGTGTTCTCCCACGCGTAATTTTCTGAAAAGGGATTCATTCAGCACACTTGTCAGTCAGATTACAGCATACATAGCCCCCATGAGCTTCCTTTCTGGAAAAGAACTCTTGTTTTACCCATAGATTGACAGGATGTCCCGTATCGTACGCAGCTATACAGCCATTTATATTTTGACTATCACGCAGAGTTTGCCATACGGTAAAGCAATGGTAAAAAACGTCCCAATTTGCCGGGATCATTATAATCTCGGCAACGGAAAACGTATTCGTCAACCAACAGCTTTATCCAGTACAATATGGCGGAGCGTTTCCTGGTGGTATCGTCCCGACGGATACACGCATTCAATTCATGGAGTGACTAGTGTATCCTATTCTACCGAAGCTGCAGATCGTCCGACATATCATGATCAATGCAACACCGCTTTAACTCTGGACCATATATCATCCAAAATCGAATCGGTCATACTTACATATCGCTATTTTATAATAGTCTGATATATTCAGGATTGACTTCCACCCCTACGGAAAAGAACTCAGGCAGTTCCACTAACAGACGTTTTGTTTTCGACCCGCGTACAGTCAGCAATTTTCCTTCATAACCGTCCAAAGGGCCGCCCACAATACGGATGTGCCGTCCACACATAGAGGGTGTCAATTCGCCAGGAAGATAATATTTCGGATTCTTCGATACGCTTACGGCATGTATGAACCGCTCCATGTCCCTATCTGCAACAGTCATCGGATTTTTGTAACCACCTCCCTTCTGGAAACGGTACTGTATCGTGGAATACTTCTCCACGAACGGATCGATAGCTTCCCGTGTACCATGGACAAAAAACAAATCCCGAATAAAGGGAACGTCTTCCCGAATCCGTTTGCCGCCACGAACACTCAACTGCTCTTTCATGGGAGTGAACACCTCAAAATTCTCGTTCGACAATTGCTTGTATGCGGGCAGCTTGGCATTGGCCCGTTTAAGGTCGCGCATCACGTACCAACATATCTGCTTTTCTCCTTCCGAAACAGCCATATTTGGGGGTTAATACAATTCTTCTAATCCTGCATGATTGCATATCGTATTATACATCAAGCAGTTACAAACATTCTTTTCAAAAGTTTGGGAGAGTAACTCCCCGTGTCTATACATCTGTTTATGTTTGCTATAAAAGATTCTGTTATTTTACACCTGCAAAAGGAATCCAAAACCGTTTTTGATTCCATTTTTTGCTACTTCTCTCCGCAAGAGAAGTAGTAAGGTGATATATTGATAATAACTGGCTGATAAACAGATGAAATAGAATTGGGAAAAGTTAGATTTGCTCAGCAAATGTTGACGTAAATAGTTTTAAACTATTGGTTTATCCTAAAAAAACTACCCGTTTTATGCCGCTATTATCAATAAATTATGTAATTTTGCATTATTACTACTTCTCTTGCGGAGAAAACCATTCAAACGCTCAACATCTTATCTGCTTTGCAAGTCTATTATCTACTTAGTTCAACAACTTGCCGTTTCAAAGTTCCTTCGTGCCCATGTAGGTGTTAAGGAAGTTTTTCAGCCGCATAATTTCTATCAAAATTATTCTGTCTCCGATAGTTCTCTTTTCAAGAGAAGTATTAGAATTGAAAAGCTTGGTTATTAATGTATTACTAAGATAAAAAGGCTAATTTGCTTAACATTTACTTCAATTCACGAAACTTTATTCCTTTCCAAGAAGATTTGTTCAAAGATTTTTTTGGGTTATTCTTAATAACTTTCACGTTTTTTTCATACCTTTGTGCGTATTAATACTTCTCTTGAAAAGAATTAGACGTTTTCTTATTATCTATATTAAAGCAGAAGGTGATTATGTACCACTTTATAGGGCATGAACGGAATACTTGATTTCATGCCAAATTTTTGTCACTTCGTACTAAGTGAAGCCGAACGGATTTCAAATGGGCTACGTTTAGCAGATAATGAGCAAATCTTCTTTTACACTCATTTAATTGCTTGTCTCCTTTATAAACAGAGGGAAAATTCTATTTCCCAAACAGATAATAAGTAATTTAACTTTATCTGTTTCCAGAGAAAGTATAACAAAGTTGGAAGGGTGTTAGTATATAGATACCTTGTTTTTATGAGTCAGGCATGATGTTGGCTCCCCAACAACAGTATTTCAAGAAAGAATGTAGTATTTGTCGCAACCGGATACTGAAAAATGTTCATGATACTTGGTCGTGCCCCAAGAAACGATAACCAAGTGGATAAAGTAGTCAGTGGCGTTGGGCCAAAATCGTTATCCGATCATTTTATATAACACTCGGTATTAAAAGACAGGGAAAACGAGATGAATGTTTATATCTCCCTGATGATTATTGGTGAGGGGCAGGCTGTCTATGACAGTTTATCATTCCGCAACGGATCGGCATACAAAAGCCTATCACATATCCTTTATCCCTTCTTTCCGGAGAAGTTCCTTGTGTCGTTCGACCAGTTCCGGAAAATTCCTTTTGATGAATTGCCGAAACGGGCAGTCATTGAATCCGAACCGCCTGGCCAACGACTTCACGCTTTCGGTTGTAGTAGCGTACAACCTTATGGCTTCGCTGTATTTCTCCATACTGCGACGGGATACCATACCGCCAGTATCCGTTCTGACCATTCCCTGCCGGGCATACAGTTCCGGCTCGTGTTCTTTCAGGTAGGAACGGAAGCCTTCCGGCTGTAACCCGAACTCGGCAGCCACCCGGGCTGTCGGCAGTCCGCTTTCTTTCAGCCGACGGATGGCTTCGGCATACTTGGCCTTTGTTGCAGGATTGTATTTCCGGACTTTAGACCAGTCCACGGGCTGTCCTTCCTCGTAGGGGATATTCTTCCGCCTGCATATCAGGTCCAGATGCCACCTTTGCAGGTGTTCGTAGAATCCCTTTCTCGACACTCCCGTCTTCTTGGCTATCTGCGCGGCTGACATGGGTGTCGTGCTATACAGGCGCACCGCCTCGGCATACTTGTCCGCCGTCTCCCGCGAGGGGGCATGAACGGTACCCCTGCCGGTGATTTCCCCTTTCCGCTGATTGCGTAGAGCCTTTTCGCGTATCTTGATACGCCGCTTTACCAGTTCCTTGTGGTAGTACAACAGGTGTTGTTCCAGGCCGGTGTAGGAAACCCCGCATGAATCGGCGGCCTCCTGCACCGTGACATACGGGCTGTGACGCAACAGTTTCACGGCTTCGGCATACTGCTCCTTACAGGCCCGGCGTGTGCCGCGCAGCAGCCCGTCACCGATCCCCAGCCATTCGCGTACCTTCTCGCGCCACTCGATTATCTCGGGATAATGCGTGCGCAGCTGCCTGCCCAGGTTCGTGCCTTCCAACCCGAATTTACGGGCAATCTGCGAGACGTTGCACTTGATATGCTCCATGCTTCCGCACGCCTCGATAGCGTCCTTGTACTTGGCACGGGTAGCGGGCAACTGTCCCCGCAGCTGTCCCAACCTGATGTGGCCGGCCTCCTCTTTGCTGCACAGGATGGCGTAACGGGCCAGCACAAGTTCGCGGTGGTACTTGGTCAGGTAACACCGGAATCCCGATTCCGTCACTTCGCAGATACGGCATATCTCACGGCCGGAAAGCTCCGTGGAAGCGTACATTTCAATCGCCCGGCGGTATTTCTCCTCCGTCTCCGGCCTGACGCCCCTGAAACGGTTGCTTTCTTTACTGTCTTTTCCGGTTGTTTTCATCGGTTTCCATTCATGAAGCGTTTTTTCCGGACAACCATTCTTCCACCTGCTTGAACGAAGCGTCCTTGAGTATCACCCGTTTTTCCGCATCGAGCAGGTAAAGGGTCGGCATCGCCTTGAGGTCGTACACCTGTTCACGGGTAAGCCGCTGCCCGTCGTCATAGCCGTCGATCCAGTTCTTGGGAAAATCCTCCTTTTCCCATGCGGGGGTCTTTCCCTCCACGCACATGGAAAGCAGCTTCAGGCGACCGGATTCCAACAGCCCGTTCACAACCGGGGACGAGGAGAGCAATTCCTTCACCCGGCGGCAGTCCTCGCAATCGGGGTCGTTGAAGTAGACCAGCACGTAATCGGCCTTTATGCCGGAAAGCTGCCTGTGCCTGCCGTCCCGGCAGGTGACGGTAAAATCCGCCGCCACGTCTCCCGGACGGTTCTTCATGGCCATTTCCAACAGGTAGCGGGGACGTGCCTTGTCCGTATCGGACAGGCGGGGATTGTCCAGCAGTGCCCGCAATACGAGGATATGCAGTTCTTCGTCATGCATGGGTGAGTTGGATTCGTAGAGGTACTTGTCACTCAGCCCGATGAAGTGGTACAGCATCTCCTGTCCGGTTGCGGCGCGGCGGAAAAGGGTGTCAACGGCAGCCGGTGCCTGATTGGTATAGGGCAGGATGCTGAGGAAATCGACAAAGGCCTGCTCGGTGATTTCAGGTCGGGAGATAAGTGATGTATCGGCAAAATCGAAGTGGTCCCAATAATGCAGGGAAAGATAGGCGGCACGGTCTTCGGGCGCCGTCAGCGTGACAGGCACGTCAGGCAGACGGAATTCCTTGGTCTTCTTCTGCCGCTGGGCATATGAACAGGATGCGATTCCTGCACAGAAGAGACACGCAAAAAAGGTAAGATTCAAAATTTTCATTGTATATCGTGTTTATGAAAAACTCCGAACGTAGAAGCGCCCGGAGTTTCCGTTTGTATCATTCAGAATATCAGTTCCCCAACGTGAGTTCCACATTTTCCTGACTGCCGAACAGCTCTGCCAGATTATTGTACGTGCGGTGGTAAACCTTGCCATCCACTTCGTAATGGAACTGTACCGGATTGGTATACCAGTCGAACGAGTACTCCTTGCGCAGGCGCAGTTCGTACCGGCCTTCGGCTGTCACGGTTACGGCACCGATACGGCTGCTGTTGCTGACACGCTCGAACGCAACGAATGCACCGGCAGGCACCGGTTTCCGACTTCCGGTTTCATCTGTATAATGGATGTTTCCGCCCATCGACCGGTTCGTTACACGGAACGTCTTGGAGTAGAACACTACCTGCTCCTCGTTGGAAGAGATGACGATGTCCCCCGCACTCACGATGCTTTTCGTGGTAAAACGCAGCGTCTTGCGTTCTCCCGACTGGTTCACGTTTGCATTAGGAGTATTGTCTTGATTGACGACTTGCGTACCCGGGAAGTAGTTCCGTTCCTTCTCACGATCCGCATCCACCTTGTAGACAAAGCGTCCCGGACTTACCTCATAGAGTTTGTTGTCCAGACCGGGATTGTTGCCCAATGCCAGCATAGGCGCGTCGATATAGATTTCGAACTCCTCGCCGAACGGATCCACGGACTTCTTGTCAAAACCGGCAAAACTGGTTATGTCGATGGCGATGTCTACCGGTTTGCCGGGTTCGTATGTCCATTCCAAAGGGGTGATAAGTTCGGGTACGTCCGCAGTCGGAGTATTGTCCGGTTCCTGCCCGGCCCATTCATTGTTGTTATACTTCAGCCTTGCCCCGAAACGGAACGGATTGTAGTTTGCCAGCTCGAAAGTGACGCTGCGGTAAGAATTGCCGCCATATCCCTGGTCGACTCCGTTGTTGTCTGCGTCCAACACAGCATCCCTGCCGGATACGTTTGAGGCAATACGGACAACCTCGGCACTTTTGGGACGGCTGGATTTCATATAGATTGAATATTTCCCAACATTCTCACCCGTCTGATCTATCACGTCAGGACGTGGCTTGAACATCAGCATACGGCCACCTTGGGGGTTGTTGGCTTGCCACCAACTGTTCGATTCATTGGGATAAAATTCACAATCAAATGCAGTCACACCTGCCTTGTCCTCTTCTCCATCCTCATAATAATCCAAAAATTGTGAATAGAGCAGGAATTCATCCTTTACTCCTGCATTGAACGGTGTTCCCTGTCCGGAAACATCTATTCCGTCTCCCTTTTTCGTGAGCAACTGCAGGTCGAATTGCACATTGGCATGTTTTTTCTGCGGAACCAGGCGGTAAAGAATCAATTCGTCTTCAGGATATCCTTCGATACCTCCTCCGCTTCCATTACAGGTATTCAGACCGGTTACCGTGATGGAGTTTCTGTTGTTCGAGTAAGTAAATACCCGTTCCATGGTTTCAAAGTGTTCCGCCTCGATATAGAGCCTTCCCTGATAGTCTTCGTCTTGAGACAGGACGTTCTCGAAATAGACACGTTGCACGCCGGGTTGTTTTACGGTGTAGATATACTTGTAATCCGGTTCCGGAGTGATGTCACCGCTGCTGTACCACTCTTTCTCTCCGTTACTAACCACTGTAAGAGCCATACCCGATTCGGGACGGATGTCGAGTCCCCCGACGGATATGTAGACCTTCATCGGGAAGAGTTCCGCCGGGCAGGTCTCGGGAACGGTAAACATCACCGTCACGTGCGAACGGTTTTTGGTGGGGTCTGTCCCGTCCATTCCTCCATAAATCTGTGTACCCACCCACGAGGGGACAAACGACTGCTCCTTCACCATGATGACCTTGATCTTACGCTGCAACCGTCCGTGCTTCACGAGCAAGGTACCCTCCAATTTTTCGTTGCCCCCCATAGGAAGCAGGGAGATGGAAATGGAACCTTCGCCTACACCGTTTTGGACTACGAAGTTGTTTGCAATCCCCTGTCGGGCCACATGGTTGTCTATCCACGTCACATCCGCCTTGTCTGAATCCGTTATCTCCTTTCTTCCTTTGCCTTTTATGGTGTATGAGAGCGTATAAAGCTCGTTGGCATATTCTGCGCCAAGGACATGGTCGGTTTGTGAGACCGTGAGAATATAGTCATTATCCTCCACCTCGTTCACCTTGTCGGAAATGGAAATCCACACGTTGTTCGTGGCTGCCGCCTCCAACGCTTCGGCAAAAGTAGCCTGACCGAAAGAGAGCCTGCCCGTAATATTCAACTGATAATCGTGGTTCCGGCGAATGAGTATCTGGTTTCCGTCTTCCTTCACCAGCATCACGCGATAATACAGTTCTTCCGTATCCCCCGCATTGCGTCCGCGCAGGATGATGCTGACGGGGTCATCCGCTCTGTTCTCGCTCTCGAAAATATATTGTCCCATATCGGTGGTCACGTCCGTAATATCGCTCAGCTTGGCATCATTGGCCGGAAGTGTAACGAAGTCGTCGGCAAGCCAGTCACTCTCGTCGAAATCAAAACCTTTTTCCGGATGGAACGGAGCCACCGTACCGAAAGCATTGGTGTTACAGACGGCAAAACCGGTTGCGGTGAACCACTGGCTACCCGGATTGGAAACGGAAACCTTGGCATGGTTCCGGAGCATCTTTATCTGGTTTCCTGCGGCGGCCATCTGGTCGGCAATGGTCTTTTTCTTCTGTTCCTCGGTGGAATTGTCACAGGCGAAGCGCGCCCAGTAAATCATGCGTCCCGACGAGCCTTCGAGCAGTGCCATCACTTCCGCTTCCGATTTGTTGCGGAACTGGTCCTGCTCAAACTCCGTCATCACCTGATTGGCGACAAAATGCACGGTCCGGGTGTTTTCGGGCACCTCGGCTTTGAACGTACCTGCGGCAACCGTTGTAGCCTTGACATCTGCCGTTACGGTCGTGATGAAAAGGCCGTAACTGTCGAAACAGAACAGCGTCATATCCTGCACGCCTCCTCCGTCGGGATCTACCGCACGGGTAGCCACTTCCTGCATGTCCGGAATGTCCGCACTGAACAGGAGCGCCACGTAGCCTTCGCGGGCTGCGGGTAATGTCTCCAGCCACTCGTCCTGTCGGCAAGCGACCAGCAGGACAGCTATCGCGGCAAGAGCCATGGTTGTATGTATCAATCTTTGCATCATATCCTGTCTTTTTCGTTATTTCTTATCAAAATTATCACGTATACAGCGGATTGAAGTTCCCGAAGAAGAGCCTTTGCTATTACGGACACGTTCACTGGCACTCCAATAATAATCGGCATTCAGCAAGTAGTCGATAGCATCGGCATCTTCATTTTTTGTTCCCTGGTATTTCATGATAATCTCCAATTCGGCAGTCGTGGGCAATCGCCAATCATCCAAGACAACCGGCTTTCCTTGTTCGTCTTTATAGACCTCCACATATTCATTACAATGCTTTCTGGCTACTTCCAATGCATACTCTTGCCCCCAAGATACCCCTCCTTCGCTAGTATTCACAAAGCCCAAACGCGATGCAATCATAAATGACGGGGAAACCAGTCGGGCATTGTCCGCTCCCGGGTCTGTATAGCCGTTGGTTATACGAGGGCGCCCCAATGTATAATCACCGGACGATGCCGTAATCCGAACATGGTACATACGGGCATTGCCAGTCTCGGCCGAACTCGTACTGGGTCTATTAGCATAATTACCATAGTAGTAGTAATCGATTTCCGAACTTCCGTCATTATTATGCCTGCTTGCTACCTTTGAACGCCAGAATCCGTTACCGCGACTTGTATGATAGCTATAATTGCCATTTCGAGAATTATAACTTACCCCAACGATACGGTCGCCTTTATATTCATAAGTAGTAGGTTTAGAATCCCCGTTTTTGAAGTCATCGCGGTACGAATACCAACTTTGGATATTGGTGATATATTCCAGCGGATACTGGATTACTTTCACCGGACGGGTTATCCCTTCGTTATTCGTTATTTCGAACTCGATGTATCGTATCGTGTTATTTTCGGGTACGGTGCTATGTACATGAATATTTCCGTTAATATTCTCATCCGGCGTGACTTTAATATCACATGTATTTTTCCAATGTGTCGTCGGCCACCAGCCTCCTGTAGTGTATTTCTCCCCGTACCGACCGGTTTCCGGATTCCGTTCCAAAATCTTTTTCTGCCCGAACTTATCGATGTAATATACCTCCTTGATATTCGAGGTAACCTCCGACGAAGATGCGAATTGCAGGGTCGCGTAATCATCTTGGGTATTATGCATCTCCATCTCGTACCTGTTCAGCGTGAGGTATGCCGGACGGTCTTCTTCACCACCGACATTTATCAGTTCTTTCTCCCAGTCGTACACCGAATATGCTATTTCTGTCAACTCAACCGGCTTTGACGGGTTGCTGCCTCCAGGTGCATTCACCGTAACCTCGACTTTGTAGCAGGTATTGCGCTTCAGTTCCTTGCTCGCGCTGACCGGAATCTGGTAATAACTGCTCTCCAAGAATTGTGCGTCTCCGGTAGGACCCGTCTCATCATGAGGGGTATAGGTCATCGGGATGTTTACGATCAGGCGCGTCTCCTTTTCCAGGGTACTTGCGTTTTCCCAAACATGGGCATAGGCATAGGCCGTCACGGTAATTACATTGGAGGTCCAATTAAAATAATTACCACTGCCTAATAGGTCGGGGGTTCTCAGTCCGGCATGGTCTTCATCCATATGCTCGGGTGGTACCACAGAGGTGGTGTAAGGCATGTTACGCAGGTAGTATCCTGCTTCATGACCTACCGGAGTGTCACCGAACTCCACGTATTTGCCCTTGTTTATTTTGACCACAATCTTGGCCGCAGCACGGCGCAGCACCACCTGCAGTTCCGTGTCGTCAGCTTCCCTTCCGTTGTTCAGCACGACCGGTGCCGCGGTTGCAGGTTCGTCCGTCCCTTTCGGGTAGGCTATACCGTCCATCAGGAATGTCTGCGGTGCACCGGTGACGTCCAGTCCGGTTACATGGATACGTTCGTCTTCCTGCATCAGTCCTTTGAGACCGGCCAGATTGAAAGTTTCGGCTTCGAAGACACCGGCATCCGCTGTACTGTTGGCTATCAGATATACCCAGTATCCCTCTCTCGCAGTGAAACCGCTTCTTTGGGCCGACAGGGTGATTTTACCGCTGCCCCCGGTACTGCCATTTACCCGTTCGTGCCATTCTTTCGTTCCGTCTTCCCTGAAAATCAGCACATCGAGATGATCGACCGCTATTTCCGAACCGGTAGCATCCACGGTTGCCTGGGTTACGGGTAACGATGTGGATGCAAGGTCGAGTATGATACTGTTACCGTCTCCCTCCGGCCCGGAAACGGGCAGGGTGTCATTCTTGTCACAGGCGGTAAGACACAATAACGTCAAGCAACAGAAAACAATATGATATAATAGTTGTTTCATAGCTCGTCAATTTTGAGGTACTTCTATTTGTTTTATCACGACAGTCTCGGCAAGCTTACTTCCTTCCCATTTCAGGTCGTCGTTCCGTCCGTTAATCAGCAACAGCGAACTTGCGTCGCTCCAGGTCGGCTTATAACTGATACCAAGGCTTACGGTTTCGCCTACATTTTCGGCTGACAGCGCCTTGACCCGTATTTCATAAACATCCGGGGACGCCACCAACTTGTCGGCATCTTCAATCTTCTGCCCGTGCTGGAAAACCGATACCTCGAATTTCCCGGGATTGTCGAGCAACGTGGGAGTCCAGGTCTGTCCGGTAGGGCCTGTTATCTTGAAATGAAAAGAGTAACTTCCGAGCGGGGAATCAGGATCTGAATTGAAATAGACTGTCGGCTGGGGATATTTCCTTTCTCCGGGAAGCGGAGTGCCGTTCGCCGGTGTGATGGGATTGTCGTAAGTCGGATAGTCAAATTCAAGCGGGTATGTTACGCCTTCCCAGTCGGCTACCGTATATTCAACGGTTATCTTGCCGTCGTTGTGCATCAGGCAGCACACTGTGTAATAGTGGTCCCTCTTAATCGGGGGCAGATAGACCAACCCGGTACGTGCATCTCCTTCGCCGTATGTGTAACCAATCCGGAGAATGTTGCCCTCCTCGTCTCCTTTGACGCTCCATGCAGTGCTGCCCCACGGATTCTCAAACGGATAGAAAGGTGAGTTCTGCACGGGGGTATAGTTCGCGGGATTCTTTCTTTCGGTATCGGAAATGCCGGAAGGCAAGGTCTTGGCAACATTTCCGCTGATGACTTCAAGAGAAACGTCCCCTTTGATACCCGTTACTTTCTTTAGTGTCTCTTCGCTCTGCGGCATGAGGTAATTGCGTGTACGTATACCGGAAGCCAGCATGGTCAGCTCCGTTATCCGCAAGTCGCCGGTCTCGCCTTCGGGCTTGGCGGCAAATACGCCGAGCTTGCCCACAGGCCGTTGCATCTCGAACGTGATGTTGTAATCGAGCAATGTATGCCCGGCGTGGTTGGGGTCATTCGGGGATTCTCCCTTTACTTTTGTGAAGTCGATTGTGGCAGGCTGTTTGCAGAACATGGGAAGACCGTATGTTTCTATGTCTGAATTCAGATTGGCGAACCAGTATCCGTTCAGCTGACTTTCCGTTGTGGTCGGTGACAAAGGCGCGGGAGCACCCGGTCCTTCCGCTTCCATGGCTTTCTCGTTTGCCACGACATAGAAGTCCACTTTCTGTTCAGCGACCGAATAGAAAGTGAGATCCATGAAGAACGTGTGCGGAAGTTTTTCCACGTTTTCTACCAAGTGATGTCCCGCAGGCCGGCCACCGACGAAAGCATAGACACGAAGCGTATGGATGGCGGACTCGACATCGGCAGGTGTGCCGTCGGTTTCGCCGACAGCGCGTGTCCCTACGTTGAGCCGCACTGCCACATCGTGCCGTTCCCCAAGCGATGCGACATCTTCCTTGACGCATCCGGACGGCAACAGGCCACAGCATACTGCTGTAACTGCCCAGTATAATATTTTTCTTGTATTCAGCATATTCTTTTCGGTTCGGTCTAAAACTCAGGTTTCACTTGTTCGATGTACCATTCGGGTACGCTTACCGTGATTTCTCCCGACTTGAACTCGATGCGTATCGGGATGAGCACTTCGTGTTTGGAACAGTCTATGACGGGATTGTCGGCAAGGAACCTGGCGAGGTTGACTTCTGCCAGCGGTTCCCCGTTCGGGGCGGCGCTCAGGCGGATGTTCACATTCTCGTGGTCCTTGTGACGCATTATGTTGGTACGGGCCGTGAGCAACGCTTTTCCGGCCTCGTATTCGGTTTCAAGCAAATAGTCGGTTGCCTCCCCACAGGCCCGATTCTCAAAATCGGTACAGGGCGAGACTCCGCATATCTCAAGCACAGGCAACGAGCCTGCGCGGGTTCCCGGGGCAGGAACTCCGGCCACTTCCACCGACAGATCGTAGTGAGAGCTGGCGAACTCTATGGTTTTGGTTTGGTTTGCCTCTTCATCACCGCTGTAAGGCAGTACGGTATAAGAGGTCGTAGCATAGTAAAGTGAATCGTTGCCGGTAACCTGTTTCTCGTCGAAATAATCCCCGGCGGCAAAAAGCATCCGGCCGAAATCGCCCGAGGCGATGCCATCGACCTTCGTGTGGTGGGTGTTCCCCAGACAGACAATCCGGTAGTCTCCGGCAGCGAGCGGGGGAAGCGTGGCCGTGCGGCCCTTAACCTGTTCCTCTGGTAAGATACTCGAATTGACGCATCGATTCTCTGCATCGAATACGAACATTTCCACCCGGCAGATCTTGTCGGGGAATATCTCCGTGGTGCCGTCACCCTTGTAGCTGAGCAACAGCGTGTTCGTGCTCAGGCAGTCGTCCAAATCCTCACGGATGCAGGATGTGGCAGCTCCGGCGAGCAACGTCAGGCAGAAAACAATATTCGTCAATTTCATATATATGTGATTGAAGTGTTAAAGATAGGCACAGGGCGAAACTTTCGCCCTGCCGCCTATCGGGTTATCAATTAAAATTCAGGTGTGACAGGAACTACATCCCAGCTCATGACGTCAACAGTTACCTCCACACATTTTTGAGGATTTTCCAAGTCTGTATCGTCAAATTCAAAGTTCATAACGTAAATCTTGGCGAAATTTGCTGTAACAGCAGGGGTGAATGTATTGGTAGCCAAGTAAAGAGGAACCTTGGTGTTTTCAGCTGTTGTACCAATCAGTTTTACAAGTATCTGAGGATGGTTAGTACTGCCAATCGCATCATCTTTAGGAAAGAAGTGATATGCAGGACGTACATTCCCATCTGCGTAAGTATGCTCATACTGTGCTGTTTCATCCAATGTAACCAAAGGCAAGGTGGTTGTAGGAGTCTCTGTCTCTTTAAATACATCGCTATACCACACAGGATCGGCTTGAGCAGCTTTCTCGAAAATACCGAATACAGTAGCTTCTGTAATCGTAGAATTGTTTATTGTATTGGCTATTCCCGTCTGATTGTCTGCTTTCTCGAAATAGTTGTTCAACATGACCTGCTGAACTTCAATGCTCTTATACTTACGCTGACCTTCAGTAGGAGCCTTATACTTGAATGCACCGATTTCGATTCTGGATACACGCGGTTCAAGCTTTACATCCGCTTTGTAAAGCGGGTGTCCAAATTTGTCTTGACCGATCACAGAAGTCAATGCAACTTCTTTATAAAGGTCAAGATCATCCGGATCTTGCTGTTCGGCGATTAACAGTTCTTCTTTTAACTGTGCATAAGTAGTTGCAGTTATTTTTTCACCGTTGTTACCTACAACGATTACCTTGTTCACCTCAGCAGGTAAAAAATGGAATACCTTATCTGTACGATTGTCAAAATTGTCTTTAGTGCTGAAGTAATGCTCCGCATCAGTTCCTTCGGTTGTTTTTCCTGTATACAGGGAAGTTCCGTCTGTAAAGAATACCTGTAAATCTGCCAAAGAAACTTTTGGGTTGCCTTTTATCGCTTGGCCGGCGCCTCTGGTTACTGGAATCACATTAGACAGGTCAATACTTACACTCTTTGGGGTGTTGTCCAACTGTCCCATTTCATCGTCTTTGTTGTCACATGCAACAAACGTCATTGAAGCAGCTAAAGCTGTCAACAAAAAACTCTTGACTTTCATTTTTTTTGTTGTTTTAAAAATTAGTAAAAAGGTTTTTTATAACATCTCATTTATGGATTTTGTCTATAACTGGTCGATGACCTGCCGCACCTCTTCGAGGTTATGCCGGGCAGTCTCCGAGCCTGCCTCCGCAGCACGCCGGAACGCGTCCTCCGCCTTGTCGTATTGTCCGGCTCCGGCGTATGCCACGCCGAGCGTAGTCAGTAACTCGGCAGATTTTGCGGTGACTTCCGATTTTTCGAGCAACTCTACTGCCGCGGCATACTCCTCGCGGGAGATGGCGTTCACGGCATTCTCGTTGAGCGCGGCGGGTGAAGCGGGGAAATAGCGTACCGCGGTGGCCATCACCTTGTCGTATTCGGGCGTGCCTTTCCCGTAGGAACCGGCCACCTTGTACATTTCCGACAGGCTCAACAGGTCGGGACGCTCATCGACCATGCGGCGAGCCTCTTCGAGGTTGAAGTTGCGCACGTTGTACTCGATGCGGTACTCGTTGCGGCGCAACGCGGGGTATATCTCGGTGAGCAGCCTGTGGTAAATGGTCGGCGGCACGAGTTTCTGGAGCTGCAACTCGCAGAAGTCCCGTTCGTCGGGATAGCGTTCGATGATTTCATACACCTCGTCGCGCTTGAGCAGGTTCGGGAAGTCGCCGAGCGCACGGACGAAACCTTCCCAGTCCTCGCCTTTCCAGTCAACGTGGAGCATGTCGGGCGATATGGCATCGTGGCGGCGGATATAGTCGGCCAGTGCCTTGGCACGGTTCTCGGACAAGGTCATATTGTGCGCCATGCTACCCTCGGGAGAGGCGTAACCTGTGATGTAGATGCCGATAATCTTGACGTCGGTATTCTTCTTTACCAGCTCGATGGAGTTGGAAACGGTGCCCAGTTCGGCACGGTTGTTCTTGAATCCGGGCAATATATTATAACTGTCCTGCCGGAACTGTAACCGGGCGGTGCGGGTTTCGGCACGTACTTTCACGGGTTCAGGTTCAGGGGCTATGCTGTCGAGCTTGTAATCGGGAACATAGGCAGGGAGTATGCCCGCCCACAGGGGACGCTCCGCCTTTCCCTTGTCGCAGTTCACGCAACCGTGTACCTCTTCGCGGATCTCGACCCGTCCGTCGAGCATCCAACGCTCGTAGGGCACAGTGGCCGCATAATCGTAATGCTGCTCCTTGCTGCTGTGGCGTATGATTACCTGTGCGGAATCATTATGGAAAGGGGGGAACTCCACGCTTTCGAGGCGCTGCGCCCGCAAGTAAACCTTGTGACGGGTCTTGCCGTCGATGACTATCGGGGGAAAGGCTATTTCGCGGCTACTGTCCGCCGACATGAGTACGGGTGTCAGCGCCACGGTGTGCTGCGTACGGATTTTCGCCTTGCTCAAATCGACGGACATCTTCAGCTCTACCGTGCGACCCTGTTTGACAACCCCTCCCTGACGAATCCCGATCAAAGACAGGTAACTGGTTTCATTTTCGGCATGTAACATCATGGGACAACATGCCAATATCAGCAATAATAGGATGTATATGCGTCTCATAGTCATTCCATTGTTATTTGATTATGTATATCAGGGAGATGCCCGCCTTGGTCGGGCCGAAATAATGCTTGTCCTTGTTGCCCTTGAACTTGCCGCAAGTGGCACACTCGTACTTGTCGTATTGCGTGTAGACGTAGCCCAGACCGAGCGTGGCTTCGAGGTTCCAGCGTTTGCCCAAAATCCACGAGTAGCCATACGACAATCCGAGACCCGTAGCCCAACCCTGATAACGGTGATCCTTCGTGGACTTGCTTTGAAACGGGATTCTCACGCCACTGATGTTGTAGAACGCGTAGCCGCTGTGCAGGCCGAAGAAATGACCGTTATAGCGTTCACAGAGCCAGTAGCGGAACTCCGGCATTACCATCCAGTGTTTGATTTTCTTGTTCTTGTCCTTATTCAGCGTCCACGGGTTGTAGGCGCCCGTGAGGTCAAGGGTCGTGCGTTTGCCCAGCCCAAATTCCAGACTCAAGTTGGGCGTGGTACTAGACCAATACAATAGATTGGTCTTTACTGCGATATCCTGCGCTTTGACAGTGCCCGTGCACCAACAAACCGCAAGAAAAACACCGAAGATCAATTTTTTCATATTTTCCTTATTCTTGTTATCTCATTCGGGCCGGAAAAACCGGCACGTCAACTCCAAAAACGCCACTTCTCTCCGAAAGAGAAGTAGTGATACATAATATTGATGATAAGTGGCTGAAAAACAGATTGTTTTCGGTTCAAGTAATTGGAGATGCTTAACATTCATTGAAGTAGAACCGGTTTAGAACTCGGATTGAGACTTAAAAAACAAGCCGTTTATGCCGTTATTATCAATAAAATACGTATCTTTGCACTGTTAAATACTTCTCTTTCGGAGAAAAACGGGCAAATACTCAACAGT
Organism: Butyricimonas faecalis; assembly: GCF_003991565.1. Lineage (NCBI taxonomy): Bacteria > Pseudomonadati > Bacteroidota > Bacteroidia > Bacteroidales > Odoribacteraceae > Butyricimonas > Butyricimonas faecalis. The sequence goes on from NZ_CP032819.1 coordinate 930,538, forward strand.
TTATTGCGTTGTCGGGAGTTACCCGCACTATTTCAACGACTTGTTTTTTTAAAACTCCAATGTTTTTTCTGAAGTTTAGCAAAACGTTTTTCGGTTGTATGATTCCTGTCAAATCATTCCGTCTCTTGTCTGTCTCTTTTTAAGAAAAATACCGTTCAGGAAAAGGCTTGGTTTTCTACTGTTTATTTTTTGAACGGTAATTTTTACTAAACAAATTGCAAATGTCTGCTTAACGGCTCATCTGTTTTTTTTATTCTGACAGACAATAAATTTCATTAATCATGAAGTACTTATTTGATTTTTGTGTATCTTTGCACCTCCAAATACTTCTCTTAAAAAGAGATGTTTTAAATTGCACAACTTTTCAGTTTCTATAGCCATTTTTCGGATGGCTTTTTTACCATTCGTACCGGTGTTGTGCGGGTATTATGCAAATCTTCCCCCGATTACAGTGATTTTAGAATAAGGCTGTTGGCCTTGTCAACAATCGATGTGTCTAACGAGGCAAGGTAGATACGCGTGGTATTCTCCGAATCGTGCCCCATCGCTTCGCTGATGGTAGAGATTGGAATGTTCTTGCTCTTTGCAATAGAAGCCCAGGCGTGCCTTGCAACATAGCTTGTCAGCGGTATGACAAGCCCTAACTGCTGGCCTATTCTTTTCAGTTTGTCATTGACAAGATGGGCGGCGTTCTTGTATTGCTTTCGGGCATCCGTATCCATATCCCGGATGATCGGCAGCAGATAAGGAGTCCCGGACGTATCGTACTTGTCGACAATCTCCTGCATGGGTTTCTCCCACTTGATAAAAAGCTGCTGTCCCGTTTTCTGACGGCGATAGCTCAGCACCCCGTTCTGCAAATCCTTCTTTTTCAGGTAAGCCATATCCACAAATGCCATTCCCCGGGTGTAAAATGAAAACATGAACAGATCTCTCGCATAATCCAGCACTGGACTGAGCGTCAGGTCCAGATCCCGTATCCGGCGGATTACTTTCAGCGGGACGGCACGTTTCACCGTTTTGTCCACGCCCGTGTAGACATGTTTGAAGGGATAGCGCTGTACGGTCAGTTCCCTTTCCACCGCACGGTTATAGATGGCACGCAGGTTGCGCATGTAAAAAGAGGAGGAGTTCGGGCAGACGTTGATACCTTTCAGAAAGGTCTCGTATTCCACCATCAGGTTGGAGTCCACCTCCTCGAACAGCAGGTCTCGCTCGCCCCGGAAACGCAAAAAACTGTTCAAGGCGGTCGTATACGTTTCGGCCGTGCGCCTTTTGCCTATCTTTTTCAGTTCCTGTATGAGTTGTCGTGCAAAGGAAAGGAAACCGCCACAGTCAGCCGGAGAGGAGAACAATTCCACCACCTTGTCGGCGGTATATCCCGTGTCGGAACGTTCGAGTCGTGCGATGATACTTCTGAGCCGGGACAGATCGTCTGCTATGGCGGTCTTCATGGAGAGCAGGTAATTCCTGCGTCCCTCTTCTGTGCCGGAAGCCACCACGACCTCGGAAATGCCGGCATCCCATTCCGAAGGGAAAAGCCTGTAGCCGGTATGCACTTGTCTTACCAGACGGTTGTGAATCACTTGATAGTAGAGCGAGCCTTCCTTCATCTCGACGGAAGAGGCACGGAATTTAACTTTTATTGTTGCCATGAATATATTTATTAATTTAAATTTTCGCCTGAAAACTAACCCCATAGAGAACCATTGCATAAACATTCATCGCCCTTTAACACATCTAAAAGCAAAAAGTCCCTTAACGCACCGACGCGATAGGAACTTTTCACATATAAAAGACACACGTTCTGTCACCGTATGCGTATATACTCCGAATACCTAATTTCCACATGCGGGTTGTTGCTGGATATGGCCTGACGAATAGCTTTGACCCTCTTCCAGAACCACCATCCTTTGTATTCCACCCATACAGCCTGGTTGAGTGTCACGGGTATCTTTATGTCTCCTTTGAGACGGTTCTCTTCAATCAGTCCGCTGAAGTGTATATGCGGCGTAACCATCTCCACTTTCTGCCGCAGTAGCGGAATGGTATCACGAACAATGAGTGTATCACGGATAGCGGCGTCTATCGGAGCTTTCACTTCGACTTCATGCCGAGCCGCTGCTTCAAGATTCCTGATTTTCACACCGAGCCGCCTGATGGTTTCGGCATCTTCGGCCCGAAACTCCTTATACTCGTCTATGGTCAGCTTCAGTGCCTTGGCATCGACGGCCATCGTCGCTGAATCAATCCGCATCCGCTTCACATCAGAAAGCAGGGCGGTATTATTCATGCGGAAACGGTCTCGTTCTTCCGTGAGGCGTATTGTCCGTCGGTGCTGCAACCAGAGGATACCGCCGAGCAGTAGTACGGTTATCAGAAGTGTTTTGTTAAGTCTATTCATAAGATATTGATTCTTCAGGGATGAACCATAGGAATTCATCCATATAGGTTTTTTCCAGCAAAACAAGTCCGCCACGGTTCTTTTTCCTGGCCAGTGACAGGTCTTCCACAAGTAGCCCGCGGTAACCGTCCAACTCCTCCAACCTCATTTCCGAGAGTTCGGGAGAAGCGATAATGGTAATGTATGCATTCCTGATCATGACCGGTAATGTTTTTATTTGTGCGTTCCCTGACATTTGAGAAGTTCACGGATATCGGCACGGATTTCGTGCAGGTCATTCTGTACCGTGTTGAGCTGCATCATGGTTGCCTCGAACACGGACTTGTCCAGCTTCATGGCGTTGATACGGTCATACTGGTTCTTGATTTCCACTTCCAAACCGATACATTTGGTTTCCAGTTCTGCAATTTGGGCGGTGTTGTTGACATGCTGTATGTACAGTGTCAGCGAGAACGAGAGTACCACGACAATGATCTTGAAGTACTTCATTACAAATTCTTTGAGTTGTTCCATATCTTATTCCATTAAAAGTGAGAATGCGTCCCTGATAGCCCTCAGCAGAGTCTCGGCTGCCGCACTATCCCGGAACCCATAGATGACAAGCGCGATCATCATCGCCAGATAGACCCACCAGGCGATTTCTTCCTTAGTGATTTTACGTTTCCGCTTCGCCATCTTTTACAGGATTTTGGGGTACGATTACATTGAAGATAACATTGCCGTCGCTGCCTTCGATACGCAGGCGGTTCTCCTCCTTGTGCCTGATGGGGAAGATATCCATCAGCGCCTTGGCGGCATTGACCGACACGGCCCTGAGCGGTGCCGGAGAGAGCGGCACACCGAAACGGTCTGTATAGTCCGAAGTGGCCGTCTCGTCCATGATTGCCTTGAGAGTCTCGGTCACCTGCAGCTTTACAGCCATCGTCTCCATCTCGAACCGTTCCGAGGAGAGCAATGCCTTGATATGTGCCAGCACATGCGGTTTGTTCATCAGGTAATTGGCCGAAGCATACGGGTTCTTCACCGTATCCTCACCGAATACCTCCACAAAGCATTTTTTCGGCCGTCCGGCATATTCCAGCCCGCCGTTCACATAGAGGTTGCAGAATTGCAGTTCCTGCTCCGTGAGCGGTTTCTCTTCCGGCCTATCCTGCGTGTTCGTTATCTTGTCTGACATCGGTTCTTCCTTCCTTTTCTGAAAGAGTAGCGGGTTTGTATCCCGGAGGTTTTACAAAATCCGCCTTTTCATTGAGCAACTGCTCCATTAATGCGTCATAGAATACCTGGGCCAACGCATCGGCACACGCCTCCGCATCCGCTAGCGAGTTGATGAGCCGCAGGTTGAACTTGATTTCCAGGTCGTAGCCCGATATGAACGCCATCAGTTCGTTCCCGTCATAGCCCAGCGCCCCGTAGGTCATCCGGTCCGCCGTACGGAATGTAATGGTCTCGGGAATCTGTTCCCGGTCAATGCCTTGGGCTTCCTTATTCGTGTCCATACTCATATCTTGAAATATTTACGGGTTTTCTCTTTCTTCTGTGTAGCGATTGCCGCCCCTTCCGTCTGGCGCAGACGGGAGGTATAGACCCCCAGGATGTCAAGCGTGGCCGTCACATCCGCAGCCGCATCGTGGGCATCGTCCAGTTCCACCCCCAATTTTGAGGCTACCAGTTCCAGTTTATACGAAGTAACCTCCGGATCAGCGGCAAAAGCCAACCGTCCCATGACAAGCGTGTCGATGTAGTGCGGCTGGAAGTTGCCGTAATAGTCCTTGGTACCGGAAAAGGTCTTTTCAAACTCGGCGGCCAGTCCGGCATAGTTCATCAGCTGTTGCAGGAATCCGATATCGAAAGCGATGTTCTGTCCGACCAGCACGGGCTTGCACTGATAGCCCTTCGAGAGGGTGCTGCGTTTGGCGAAGGCGATGACTTCTCCGGCGACTTTCTTCATGTCCACACCCTGTGTGCGCAGCATCTCCATGGTAATGGCGGAATAGTCCAATGCCGTCTGTTCGTACTTCATCGGGACATATTCCGGTTCTTTCGCCTGTTCATGGCGGGTACGCAACACCTTGCGTCGGGGAAGCCCCGCGTCCTGTTTCCCGTAGGGGGCGATATACGCCTGATAGCGGTCGAATACCTGCCATGTGTCGAAACGGACGGCTTGCAGGGCGATCTGTGTACAGGCGCATTCACGGCAGTCCAGCCCTCCGGTCTCGAAGTCCAGCCCGATGCCTACATATATCTTCTGTTCTGTCTTGGGTGCCATATCTTTTCAGGATTGAATGAATAACAATGAGTTCCTATAGGTCTGTAATGTATTGCATCCGTTGTAGTCGCTGTAACGGATGACGGCAGTGAGGATGACCACCCGGTCTTTGAGCGACTGGATCACGGTGTGGTGTTCCATGTAATAGTCGTTCCAGCATACACATTCCGCCAGACGGTTGTTCTGGGAGAGTGTCAGCTTGGCGAAACGCTTCCGGCTTCCCGTCTCCCTGTCCTTGTAGGTATGTTCGGTTACATCCACCACCGTGGCGCAGACAGTCGCACGCCTGCCGTCGTTCTCGTCCCGTGCCACCTCGTCCAGGGTCAGGTAAGAGGCTTTTCCCTTGACCTGCCTGCGGGCTTCCGAATTGTTGAAGATGCGGCGATAATCGATGCTGCCTATGCCCGACACGGCAATCTGCTGCTGCGACCAGAAGAAATGCCGCCCGCGCATGTCCTGCGGGAAGTCTTTTTCAGAAAGGGAGAATCCCAGTTCCCGTGCTGCGCGTTCGAGCAGCGCGCAGCGTTCGGTAACCGCCCCGACTTTTTCGATACGGTCGAAGCATCCGGCAAGGATCATGTGCTTGACATGCCGGGCGTTCACGGGGACTTTCACGGCCTCTTCCGCGTTGTCGGGGTCGTCCCAGTAACTGTATTTCTTGAGTTTGTAACGGAATATGCGGTGGATGAAGTTCTCGATACCGGTATATGCCCCGCCCCGGTCGCGTTCCGTGACGATGTATTCCACTGTCTTGACACCGACCTGTTTGATACGGGTAAGCGACCAGAAGATTTCATCGGTGGCATAGTCGGTGAAGAACTCCGTCCCGGAGCGGTTGATGTCCGGCGGCACGATCTTGGCCGACGAGCAGCGTTCCATCTCCGCCATCAACGAAGGAATCTCCTTGTCGTCCGCCCATTGCAATGCCACCGTGTAGAATGCCGAGGGGTAATTGGCCTTGAGCCATGCCCCGCAATAGGCTGTCAGGGCGTATGCCGCGGCATGGGAACGGTTGAACGAATATTTCCCGGCTACCTCTATCTTGTGCCAGATTTCCTCCGCCTCATAGTCCGGGCATCCGTTTCCGACGGCTCCGGCAATGAAATCCGCCTTCAGCGTGGCCATCAGGTCGGCTTTCTTCTTTCCTATGGCCTTGCGCAGGTAGTCGGTCTTCCCGAGGTCGAATCCCCCGAGCGTATGGGCAACGGACATGAACTGCTCCTGGTAGACCATGATTCCGAAAGTGTTCTTCGTCGCTTCATAACAGCCGTAGTTATAGACCGGGGCCACCTCGCCACGCCTGAAACGGACATAATCATCGGTGGCGCCGATGTCGAGTGTGGCGGGACGGTACAGGGCATTGATGGCGATCAGGTCCTCGATACACTCCGGCCGTACATCCTGGATAAACCGGGTAATGCCCGGCGAAGAGAACTGGAACACATTCTGCGTGTTACCGTCCGAGAGCAGCCGGTAGGTCTTCCCGTCTTCCAGCATATCCTGCGTGATACGCCCGATGGTGAGTTCCTGCCTGAAATTCCGGTTGACCAACGCGATGACGGCACTCAGTTTGGCAAGTTCCTTTGTCGCCAGCACATCCTCCTTCAACAATCCGATCTCATCGACCGAATAGCCGTCGAACTCCGATACCAGTGCCCCGTCCATCTTGCGGACCGGCAGGAAATCGAAGCATTCGGCGGGCCTGCCGTCCCGCGTGTCCGGTGTGACAACGATGGCCGAGGCGTGTATGGAGGCCGCTTTGGGCTGTCCGAGCAATCCTTGCACGTCCTCGATGACCAGCGGATAGGTCTGGATAAAGTCCCGAAGTTTTCTGTTGGAGGCAGCCTGTCTGAACAGTCCAGTCCAGTCCGTGCCGTCATCTATCATGGCGGTAATATAGTTCACGATGGAGTGAGGCACGCGGTGTACGCGGGCCACGTCCTTCAAGGCGGCTTTCAGTTTCATCGTGGTAAAGGTGCCGGCGGAAAAGACACGCTGGCGGCCGTCCGCGTTGTACCGTTCTTCCAGATAATCCTTGATCTCCTGCCGCCGGTCGGAGGCATAGTCGACATCTATATCCGCCTTACGGGAGGGCGGAATGTCCGCCCTCCACAAGTCCTTTCCCCACGAACGAATCCATTACGGTGAATGCTTCATTCGCTTTTTTAATTGTTACGTTTGTCACTTTCATTTTTATACTTTTTATAGTGGACGATATCGCATATCGTCTGTTTGCAAACCTTGAATTGTTCAGCCAGTTCATTTTGCATGACTCCCGACCGGTGTAACCGCCTGATATGATCCGCTTGTTCATTTGTCAGTTTGGCGTTCACACTGTTCTCTCCATAATCATCCCTGAGTTTATGCACCATAGAATGCATGACGTTTTCTTGCCTGGTACACATTTCCAGGTTGTCACTTCGATTATTGTGCTTATTGCCATCCTTATGATTAACCTCCTTTGCCGCATTCCAATCATCAAGAAAATGTTCTGCGACAAGTCTATGGATTAATTTTTTACATATTTTTCCGTCATAGGCCAAAGAAACATTGTAATACGGGGATGTACCCCCGACCCACGGTTTGATGATTTGTCCGTTCCTCCAATATTGGGATGTGGCATTACGGACATATCTTCCGACACTTCTAATTCTACCGCAGGAGCTTACTTGATAAATTCCCTCGTAATGATGAATATCTTTCCAAATTTCTTCCTCGTCCATTATCGTATATATTTCTTGTATCGTATTATCGCGCTTACCGTCTGGCGGCTGACGCCGTACTGTTTTGCCAGGCTGTTCTGGGAAGCCTGGCCGGAGGAATACCTCACCCGTATCTCTTCCGCCTGCCCGTTGGTCAGTTTGGCGTTCACGCTTTTCTCGCCGTAATCCCGTTTGAGGCCACCCGCTATGGCATGTTCCATATTCCGCTGGTGCGTACACATCTCCAGGTTATCCGCACGGTTGTTGTCGCGGTTCCCGTCGATATGGTTCACCTCCAGTCCCGGATTCCAGTCGGGCAGGAAGTGCTGTGCCACCAGACAGTGCACGGAGAACTTCTTCCCGACACCGCCCTTGTAGAGCCGGACACAGTCATAGAGCGAAGTCGTCCCGCACCAATGGCACATAATGCGTTCGGGTTGTATCCAGGTAATGCCGTTATGCGAAACCTGCCGTTCCAGACTCTTGACACGCCCGAGGTTGCTGATCTTGTACTTTCCTTCATAGTTCTTGATATCCACCCAGATTTCCCGGGTGTCAGCCATGGGTTATACGGTTTAGTGCTGTCTGAAAAATTCCCCGGTCTATCTCCACGCCGATGAACCGGCGTCCCGTATTCCGGCAGGCCACGGCTGTACTGCCGCTGCCCATCGCAAAGTCGAGGACGATGTCTCCTTCCTTGGTGTAGGTGCGTATCAGGTATTCCAGTAGGGCGACAGGTTTCTGTGTCGCATGCAGGCAGGACTGTTGCTTGTCGGTCTTGAATTTCAGCACGCTGCGCGGATAGCGTTCCGTGGATATGTAGTCCCGGAAATTGTCGTGCTTCCGGTATATCTCGCCGGCATCGCATTTCCGCTGGTGTTCGGCCATCACGACCTTGCGCTTGTGCCCGTCCGTTTTGATCGGATGATACTTCGGCAACTTGTCGTAAAAGACCAGTATGTCCTCGTGCGCCTTCATCGGCATACGCCTGGCGTTTAGGAAACCTGTCGCCTGCGTCTTCTCCCATACCCAGGCATACCGCAGCCTGCGAAGATTGGAGCTGCCCAGCACGCTCGTAAAAGGATGCTGGCAGAACAGCAGGATGGGTGTGTCAGGTCTGGATATGCCCTGTACGGCATTCCACATCTTGGGGATGTCTATCACGGCGTCCCAGCGGCAATGTGTCGTACCGTATGGAGGGTCTGACAATACCATGTCGGCAGTGATGCCTTCTTCAGCCAGCAGGGGCAGCACATCGAGTGCATCGCCCCGGTAAAGGTCGCAACCGTCATAGGGACGGTGATGTTCGTAGATCGGATTCATGGGTTTCGAGTTCCTTTAAGTTCCACAAGCAATCTCGGCGGTCAAAAAGGATTTCGTCGCCACACATCAATTCATCTGCGTATATCGTCCGCTCTTCTCCAGCCCGGATTACCCGCAGGCGGGCATCCGGGCAAAGACGGTAGCTCTTTCCTTCGGACTCGATTTCCACGTAACGCTCGCCTTTGCCGAGTGTGATGTCCGGGGCAAGCACCGTCAGTTCGTCTTTCCAGCTGAGCCCGCAGCGTTCCGGCACGAGGAAGCGCGAGAATATAAGGTCATATTTCAGCGGGTCGATGGAGGTTATGCCAAGCAGGTAGGAAACCAGCGATCCCCCGGCGGAACCGCGACCTATACCGGTTGCGATGCCTCTCCGGTGTGCCTCCCGCACCATATCCCACTGCACCAGGAAATAGTCCACATTGTCGGTCGATTCAATGATATAGACTTCCTCGTCCAGCCGTTCCCGATAGCGTTCCCGTTCCGGCTCCGGCACTTCCCGGTCCAGCCAGTCGTCAAGCAGTCTGAGGAACATCGTACGGCGGTCGCCATACCGTTCCCGCTCTTGTGGCCGCATACGGTATTCCGGCATGAACATGCGCCCGGTCTCGAATGAGGCGTCCGCACGTCCGGCAATCTCCACCGTGGGACGGCACATGCGCCTGAACAGGGAGTCGAAGTCCCATTGCCCGGAGAACAGAGGACGGAGCGTGTCATACAATTCATCCGCTGTCTTGAAATACTGGTCATCGCTCTGTTCATGGGCTGCTCCCGTGGCAATCTTGTTCACCACGATTCTGTACCCCGCATCGTCCTTGTCCATGTAGTAGCAGTCCGGAATCAGGACCGGTTCTACTGTAAATGAATCCGTGTCGGCATCATAGCAGTTGCCGAAATAATATTTCAGGGCTTCCAGTTGCTCCCTGTCGATGCGGTCCGCCTTGTATTCGTTGGCGTCGACCTGGTAATAGACCGCTTCGGCTCCTTTTCGGATACGCTCCACCTGTTTGGGATGTCCGGCCATCCAGTAGACTGAACGGGTGGCAAAGACCGGCACACAACCTGCGGCATACATCAGCAGCTGTTCATAGCGGAGGGTGTTGTCTTCCGAATCGACCATGACGGCCCGTTGGATGCGCAGCAGATTATGCAACCCCTCGTTATCCAGGGCATAAATCTTCAGCCCGACACGTTCTTCTTCGTGCATCATTGTCAGCGAGTAGCCGAATATATGTTTCAGCCCGGTATTGGCGCACTCCTTCTGAAGGTTCAGCGTGGCGGCCATTGTATTGCGGTCGCAGATGCCGACAGCCGTATGCCCGAGCCATTTCGCCTTGCGGCACAAATCCTCCGGCGAGCCGCAGGCGTTCAGCAGTTCGTAGGAGGTATGGATGCCAAGGTTCACGAAAGGCACATCGTGTACCGGAGGCTTGGGCCGGCCGATATATTTCAGCAGGTTGAAACGGAATTCTTCCCGCAGGTCATAGTAGTACCAGTTCCTGCCGAAAGGGAAAGCCACATGGAAGATTCCTTCTTCCATCAGCACATCCGGACTTTCCATCAGGTTGAACACGAACCTGTCCCCATCACTGCGGAAGATGGATTCCACTCCCGACAGGTCGGCCGTGAAAAGCCGCCCGAAGCCGGGAATATCCACCACTTCCGTATCGACCGGGATATAGGTTATCCGTTGTGCATCGAGCCATGAGAAAAGTTCCTGTATCATTTTTCCTGTACTTTTTTGAGTTTGTATTCAAGGACGGACAGCAGGCGGCAGGCGAAAATCCCGTAGATTTCCGATTCCGTGAGTTCGTCCCAGTCCTTGGCGGCATCGGCAATGTCCGCGATGAAAACCTCGAAATAGGGTTTCAGCCGTTCCGCCGTCCGCTTTACCGACTCGACGGCATCGCCGTCGTAACCGATGACTACGGTTCTCACGCCTTTCGATTGCAGCTTGTAGATCTGGACATCGGAGATTTTCTTTCCGAAAGTGGCCACGGCTGCGACATGGGAATTGTCATAGAGTTCGAGTCTGCGGGTCAGGGCGATGACATCGAAAATACCTTCCGCGAGGATGACCGTATCGGTTTCATCCATACGGATGGCATCGTAGTTATAAAGGAGTTTGGAAAAGTCGTTTTCCGTGGAGTTCCGGTAACGCAGGATCCTGTACCCGCCGCTATGTCTGGTCTTGCGGTTGTGGGTGTCTATATCCTCTTTCGGCCAGGTATGGCGGGAGACATAGCCGACAACCGTACTGTCATCGATGACCGGAAAGACGACATAGTCCGCGTAGCGCGGATTGAGCCTGCCGGTTATCCCGATCGGGAAATACTCGTAATCGTCGAAACAGAAGCCGCGCCGCTGCAAATACGGATGCCGGAAAGTGCGCTTGTAAAAGTCCGGCAATTCGACCGGCACCAGTTCGTCGTCTATCTCTTCCGCCTCGTCCTCCTCCAGCAGGTGCAGGTTCAACGGTGCGGCAATGTCGGCTGTCTGCGAAACCATCAGGTCCATGCGGCCGATAGCCGCCAGAAGTTGCTCCAATGTACGGGTGGATGCCCCGCAGGAGAAGCAGTGGGCCATGAAAGGCCGGCGGTGGGCAGTCTCCTTGCCGATGTAGATACCGAACTTACCGCCCGACTTTCCGCAGAACGGGCAGCGTGGAACGATAAGGTTCTTACCGCTCCCGTCCCGTTTGGCACCCGTCTCGCGGGTTATCTCCGAAACCAGATATTGATATTCCTGTACAGACAGTTCCATATAAAAGGTATAGCTGCAGTACAAGGACTAAAGTTTAAAAACGCCTCATAAATTTCATTGTTTTGATACGCTTTCTCAAGGTGGAAATGGGTATCGCACACTGCCGCGACAAGAGAGGGAGCCTCTATGCCTTAAAAAGCAGGACGAAAACCTGCCCATGTGTCGTGGCAGGCGCTGGTGCGGATAACAAGGAGGTCAATGGGAACAGGCCTTCTCCCGGACAGAGGTTCATGGCAGGATACCGCGAACTTATCCGGCGAAAAAGGATATAATAGAGGAAATTCCCATGCATTATCGAAAAAATCTGTACAATAAGAACCTGTCGGCAGACTCTGCACGAAAGGGCGGAAAAAAGCCCGGCAAGATTTCACCTCTGCCCCAAGGACATACAGACTGTACCGGAATGCGAAAAGACCTCGGGGAGATTCCATGAGTGGCTCTTTCCATGATTTTTTAGGGAATTTATTTGACCGGTCAGGATAAAATTGCTATATTTCAATTACGAAGCGACAGTGTTTAATAAAATTTATCAACAAGTAGTATATGAAGACAAACGAGGACTGGTCCGAAATAGTGGATACGCTCCGCCCGTACCTTAATGGGAATCCGGCAAAGGAAAAGCTTCTGAAAGATGTTGAGAACTGTCTGCGGTTTCTCGGATGGAAAAAGACCAACGGGACGATGAGGTCACGCTCCACATCAGACGGGGAGTCCGGGAAACCGGCAATAACCTTGTTGAAACGGGAAGGGGACTCCGGGTGGCAGGCGTTTCCCGTCATGACGGAATCCCCGGATGGCATGACATACGCCACGGGGCTGTATATAAGGGAAAACATCCGGCTTTATTACAGACCCGATAGCGGGACAGGCATACCGGTCTGCGTACTGACGGCTGAATTAAGGGAGGATGATACTAACGGGCCGCTTCTCTGCGCCCTGCTGTCCTATAAGGAGTTCGATTTGCAAAGTGTGGAGAATTTCTGTCTGAGGCGCTACAACCTGATACGTACGGGTGGCAGTTTCCGCCAGTGGGTGGAGGATTTTCTTTCCGGAAGTACCGGAACGAAGAATATCACCGGCCTGCTCAGGGAAAAATTCATGTCCGAAGGGTTAGAGGACTCCCTTATCAGGGAGGAACTGGAGAAACTCGGACTTAGGGTACGCTATGAAAAAGGGCATGCCGTAATCACTCTCCGTTACTCGGGATGAAGCGGTTTCCGGTGGCAGTCCCGTACCGCTATTACCTGCCTGTTACAGAGCTCTGTACAGCATGCCTGGCGGGATGACCTGCCGGAAGAACATGGAGCATAGCCTTCTCTATATGGGGGAGATTGGCCTGCCTTTTGCAGTTCATTTTCACAGGAATAAAACTATCCGCTATTGAGTTTTCATTTTGAACGACTTTTTATTCCCTGTTCAGATTCAGCGTCCTCTGCCCGTCATAGAACACCTCGTTATCATAGTCCGTCGCTATTTTAATGGTATCGCCCTTTTTGAAAAAGCGGCTCTTGGCCACATGCAGGCGCATCACGTTCTCCTTGCGCTCGGCCGATGACTGGTTGAGCGAAATAAGATGCGTGCATGGGCGTGCCAGACCTTTGGCCTCCGAACAGTTGTACTCGGTCAGCACGTTCCGCTCGTCATTCAGCCACTCCCGGTCTTCGATGGTAGACTGGTAAGTCACCACCATCCATACCTTTTCGTCCGCCGCCAGGTCCTTCAGGTCATTGGCCACCGCGATACGCTTCGCCCGTTCATGGTCGGCTCCCCATGAACGGCGGTTGGCATCCGTCAGCAAGTCCATCGAATCCACAATCACGATGTCCGGATTATATCCTTTGAGCTTCCTGTATTCCGAAATGCCGTTCTTGATGTCGAGTGTCGAGACCTGGGCATTGAAACGCGGGTAACTGCGCACCGTGATGCTTCCGGCATACGAGGCGACCAGTTTTTCCAGATGTCTCATCTCCGTATCCGAAATCTTTCCCCGCTCGTAATAGTAGGTGTTCCTGGAAATCAGTCCGCCGGAATAGGCGTTCAACGCCTCTTCCTCCGAACCTTCCAGCTGGAAATGCAGCACATGCAGCCCGTCATCGATGTCCGCCCTGACACCGATCCATTTGGCGATGTGCGACTTTCCCACGCCTGTGCTGGCCAGGAAACAGGTCAGCTGACCTCGCAGGTTACGTCCGGCATTGAGCGCATCCAGATACGGGATGTAGAAGCGGGACACACGAGGGGCGGCCGAGCGTTCCTCTTCCTCCTCACGCCGGCGGTTCCTCTCGAAACGCTCCTTGAAAGTCGCGGCCACATCGACGAACGAGGTGCTCTTCAGCATGAACCCTGCCAGCCACTCGGCATATTCCCGAAGAGTCTTCTCCGCCTTGTCCTGTTTGTTCTCGTTATACAGTTTCCCGACCTCCGCATAGACCGACTGTAACCGGACCCCCTTGATGTAGGACTCCAGCATGTCGGTCATCACCTCGGCGCTTTGTCCCTCGTCATACTCCCGGAAAGTGTCTATCAGCTCGATGGCGTCGTAATCCTCATGGAAGGTCTGTGCCAACACGGCATACGACGGCGGTGTCTTGTATGTCCTGAAATGTGCGGCTATCGCCTCCTGTACCCGCTGGAACGAACGGTCCGGCAGGTATTCCTTACGCATATGCCGGGCAAGGACGGCACACAACGGCTCCTGCCTGAGCGCCGTGGCATAGAGTTCATACAGGAACTCGGCACTGAGCGGATTGACGGCACTCATGGCTTTGCCTCCTTTTTCCGCCACGTCTCACAGCGAATACGGTACAGTTCCGGATAGCGCGCCTGTGTCCTTTTGCGGCACGGCTCCGCTTTCGCACATTTTGAGCATGACGGGGAGAAAGGTGTCCACATCAGCGTGGAGAGCGCACAGATGAGATATCCCGCTTCAGTAGAGAGCAGTCGCCGCTTGGTCGTCTCCTCGTATTCCGGATAGATAAAACGTCCGAACGGATGGCTGCGGCGGTCTTCCACCGCCCACACCAAATCATGCCGTGACAGCCCGAAACTCTTCAGCCACCGGTCCTCCCGGTAGCGGCGTTCCTTTCCTGAGCGGAGATAGCGGTCGATGGCTTTCTTTCCGAATGAATGCGAAACGTTCCATTTTTTGCGATACGCGGTATCATATCCGGAAATGGCATATGCCTGGCAGATGCAGAAGTCGGACAGGCGTTCCGCGCTGACGGAGACAACCTCCCGGCACAAGCCGTCGAAACACATCCCGAGCTGCCTGTCCGCCTTGCCGCCGGCAGGGAACACGAAATCCGCCCACACCGTGGTGCGGACCAGCCGTGCAAAAAGTCTCCTGCACCCGTCAATCCATTCTTTTCTCTCCATCGCGTGTCAATAGTTTGCGCAGCTGCGTCTTGGCCAGGAAGAGGCGGCTTTTTACTGTCTCCACGTTCCTGGTCTGCAAAGTACCGTTGTTATAGGTGATTTCCATGATTTCCCCGAGTTTGTAACCTGCCTGCTGCAAGAGCAGGGCTTCCCGGTAAATCGGTTTGAGCTGCTCCAACGCCCAGAGGATGTCATCGTTATAGAACTCGCGGTAGTTGTCCATCCCCATGCAGTTTCCCGACGGCTCGTCCTCATCCGGCAGAGAAGAGGATATTTCCGAAATGTCGATATTGTCATCCGAGGGCATACGGTTCCTGTTGCGGTTGTTCAGGTCCGCCACAAGCCGTTTGGTCACGGCATAGATCCAGGTCTTTACCGGCCGGGCAGGGTCATAACTGTCCATATACTTGAAGAAGTTGACCAACGCCTCGAGGTAGTTGTCCTCGATATCTTCCTGGTTATAGGTATATTTGATACAAATGCTGTATATCAGATTCCTGTGCGGCATCACATATTTTCTGAGAAGTTCCGCCCTCTGTCTCGCGGATTCGTCTTCAGGCTGGAGAACCGCAATAAACACATCTTTCTTTTCCACGTTTCCACTGACTGAAAAGGTTGATAATGAATCTCATGTCCTAATCTGTCAGCTACCGTGAGCGTCAATTGAAAAAACGGGCGGCAGCATTACCGCCGCCCGGAAAAATCCAAACCGCTGCCGACTTGTCACAGCCTGTGCCTGCGGATGTAATAGTAGAAGAGGTGGCAGGCATCCGCCGCGTTGTCATCCACCGGGACAATACCGTACTTGTCCTTGCAGGCCGCGACCATCTGCGTCTTGGTGGCGCGTCCGTCTCCCGTCGCCCATTTCTTGAGGACAGCCGGGTTGACGAACTCCGGTTCCGGGATATCCAGTTCATCGCACACTTCGAGCAGGATGCCCCTGAGTTCCGAGAGCCGCCGCATGTCGTAGAAATGGCGGTTCACGCTCACATCCTCGGCCACGATGCGGCGGATGCCGTAACGACGGAGCAGCGAGAGCAGCGTAGTCCTGAAAGCGCCGTGCATCTTGTTGCCGTTGCGCCGTTTGCTTTCGGTGAAGTTCCATGTCCCGGCCTCATGCAGGGAGAAGTATCCGGTATGCGTGGCGATGTCCAGCGCCAGTACCTGCTCCCGGGTCAGTACGCTATTCTCCGAGTCTCGATTCGCCATTCTCTTTCACGATTACCAGTTTATGCGGATATCCTTCCGCCACATTCCCGTGCGAGACGACCAGCACGGTACCGCCGAGCGAGTTCAGCGCCTCGAACATGGAGGCCAGCCCCGCTTCATCGACCGCCTCGAGTATCTCGTCCAGCACGAGCAGGTCCAGTCCCTTGTCCCCGTCGCAGTTGCCGTTCACGAGTTTCTGCATGGCAAGGATGGTCGCCAGGTTCACACGGGCGGCTTCGCCTGCCGAGAACTTGCCGAACGAGCCGCAGTCCATGCCGTCGCGCAGCAGCGAGATGGAGATCTTCTCCCTTACCTTACCGCTCTTGAGGACGGTATACCCGTCGAAGCGGATACGGATGTCGCTGCCGATGTCTTGCAGGAATTCGTTGGTGATACGGCTGAGCGCCTCGATTTTCGTGTTGGCCAGATAGGTCTTGAACTGCACGAACCGTTCCCGCTGTATCTTCAGGGCACGGACCCGGGCATCGACGGCCGTCTTGCGCCCTGCCGCTTCGTTGGACTTCCCGCGCGTTTCACGGAGAGTGTCCTTGAGCGATTGTATGAGGTCGGGTGAAGCCGCCTCATCCAGCTCCCGGATCGTGGTCTGCAAGGTGTCGATGGCGCCGGCCGCGGCCTGTATATCTTCCTTGCCTGCCCGTATGCCGCGGTTCAGTGCGGCATTGCGCTCGTCTATGAATCCGAACACCTCGTCGAATACCTTGCGGCGGACACCTTCGATTTCACTTTGCAGGGCAGTAATTTCGGAAGCGATGCGTTTATGCCCGCTTTCCACCTCTTCCACGCGGCGGGTGGCATTCCTGACGGCCCGTTCGTGCCCGGCCAGCTGCTCCTCCCATCCGATGCGTCTGCCTTCCAATGTTCGGCGCTCATGGTTCAGCCGGTTCTGCTGCAACTCCACGGCATCCGTCTCTTCCTGCTTCTCATCGATACGGCCGTTGATTTCCGTGAGCTGCCGTTGACGGAGTTTCAGTTCCTTCATGCCGGCCTCGATGTCGAACTGCGGTTCCGCCACCAGAAACTCATGCCCGCAGAAAGGACAGGTGATGGAGCCGGCCAGTTTGTTCGAGAGGCTGTCGATACCGGCAGAAACGATACGCCGTTTATGGCGCAGTTCCTCGATGCTGCCGGACAGGTCGCGCAGACGGATGTCGATTTCCCGCAGCCTCTCCGCAGTCGTATCGGACTGATCCCTGTATGCCTCACAGAATGCGGCATACTCCTTCTTGAACTGTTCCCAGCCGTCAGTCCTGTTTTTCAGTTCCTGTTCCGCCTGCTTCAAGACGGCATCGCAATCCTTCAGCCGCTCTGTGGCGGTCTGCAACCGTCCTTTCTTTTCGGCAATGACCTTGTCCCAGTCCGTCTGCCGGGCATCGGGAAAGAGGGACATCATTTCCGCTATCTTTTCCAAACACGCTTCCAATGCGGTATCTCCGGCTTCCAGTTCCTGCAAAGCCTCGTCCGCCCGCTGCACTCCGGCAAGCTGTTCCTCAAGCCTGTCCACGGTCTCGTGCCCGGTGCGGATCTGCTCCCTCTTGGCCGCTATGGCCGCTTCCAGTCCCGCGATACGTTCCACACGGGTACGTCCCCGCTCGGCTCCGGCTTCCTCCTCTTTGCGTATCTGCTCCTGCAACATCCCGATACGGCCGTCCAACCCGGCCAGTTCCAATTCCACCTGCCGTTTCTTTTCAGAGAGCGGTACGATGTCTTCCTCCACTTTGGCGATGGCTTCATCCACCAGGATACCGTTGGAAAAACGGTTGATGACCTCTTTCTTCTCCTTGTCCGATGACGAGAGGAAATCCTCATACCGATATTTGGAAAGGATGAAATTGTTGAGCAGCTCGTCGCGTGTGATACCCAGTTTGTCAAGAATATACCGGTTATAGGCATCCACCGAAGGTTGTACCGCTTCATCGGTTACTACCTGTTTGCCGCCACGGTAAAGCGTACAGCTGACAGAGGAGGCCCCCTTGCGCGGGATACGGCGGTTGACGAGCAGTTCCTCGGCGGCGGAATCGTTGATGAAACGCAAAGCGATACGGCATTCTTCCGCCGCATCGTTGATAATCTCCTCCGAGCGTATCTTTCTAAGCGGGCTGCCCGTGATACCCACGGCAATGCATTCCAACAGGGCAGACTTGCCGGCCCCGTTCGACTGCTGGGAGTCATTGTCCCGGTTATCGCCGAAAATCAATGTCGTCACGCCCTGTCGCAGCGTGTAGGATAGCGAACGGAACGCGCAGAGGTTTTCGGCTTCTATCGTCTTTAATTTCCACATGATCTGTTTTCTATTTTAGATAAATACTCCAATCCCATCGACACATCCTCGATCTGTTTCTCCCGGCAGAAATCCTCGTAGGTTTCCCGGATGCGGCGGCTGTCGAATTTCTCGAAGAGCGAAGAGGCTACCGCCTCCGGCAGCTGCTCGTCATCGGCAACCTGTTCCACCTTCGCCGCTCCGGCTTCCAGCAGGGCGGCCTTGTCCACCGATTTCATTGCGGCGGCAGGTGCATGGACACGTACCTTGACCTTGTAGCGGCCGTCGGCCTCCATTTCACGCAGCTCGTCCATCAGGTGCAGCCCGGCTCGTTCCGCCGGCACATCCATGACACGGTACCGCATGTTCACGCGGTTCTTGACAAACTCGTGCGTGCCGTCCGTGTACAGCACCGTGTATCCTTTCTCCTCGTCCTCCCCGAAGTTATGCTGGCGCGAGGAACCGATATATTCGATTCCCGTCCCCGGAATGACGGTACGGTTGTGGTAATGGCCGACAAAGACCTTGTCGAAAGGAGAGAATATCCTGGCAGGCAGTTCCTTTTCCGAAGGCTGTGCCAATGCCCCGTTGATACCCTCATGGATGTAGAGGAAGTGCTCCGGTTCTCCGGAAAGCGCTTCCGCAGCCAATCGTCCGAGCCTTTCGGCAAAAGAGCCGTCTTCCGGAAAATAGCTCATTACATGGAGCGCGAACTTCCATTCCGGACGGCACAGGGTCAGGGATTCATCCACGACAGTCACATTCGGATGAGAGTCGAAGACATGACAATATCCGCGCAGGGATTCCTGGTTCACCTTGTCGTGGTTTCCTTCCGCCAGCGTGACATGGATGCCATGGTCTGCGGCGGATACAAGCATATCCCTGACGGCCAGCAGGACATCGAGTGTCTGGGCGGCACGGGAAAAGAACAGGTCTCCTCCAATAACCACTTCCCGGATATCCCGTTCCCTGCAAATTCCCATGGCCTCCTGCCAGTTGGCCTGGAATGCAGGGATGTTGTCTTTCGAGATGTGGATGTCATTCAATAACAAAAGGCAGGGTTTGTTCTCTTTCATACTAAGCGATTGTGATTAGGACGGGAGGCCCGGATGCCTCCCGTCGGATTAGAATTCAAGAACTTGTGAAAGGCTTATCTGCGGCGGCGGGGACGCCCGGCGCGTTCTTCCGTTTCCTCCGGCTGCTCTTCTTCCTCCCCGGGGGCATCCTCCGGTTCGTCACCGGGCTTCGGACCCTCCATCTCGCTTTCGATCAGGTCGAGCAGTTCACGGTTGCTCGTGGAGCGTGTGACACGCACAGAGAGCCCTTCCTGCTCAATGTAGCCGCGAATCATCGCACGCAGCTCCTGGCCCTCCTCGGTCTTGTCACCGAGTTCCTGCCGCTGAAGCTCGTCATAACGTTCGAAAAGGTCGTCCAGCGAGATGCCTCCGCCTTCACGCCCGTTTTCCCTGTTATCTTTCGTACGGCGGTCGAACGAGAACGCGGATGTGTCCTCCTTGGGCAGTTCACCGTCCAGCGTGTCGATGACCGTCTTCATTTCATCCGTCTCCATGAGCGACATGCCGTAGATACCGTCGCACTGTTTGAGGAACTCGACGGTGGCTCCCAGATGATAACGGGTGTAGCGGTAGATGATTTCCGGGATACGCGGCGCACCCATCAAGGCGGTCAGTTCCTCCCTGGTCAACGGTACCGGTTCCGATTCGTTGTCAATGGAAATGACATACTCGGTCTTGGCTCCGTTCTTGCGCTTTTCAATCTCCACCGGATAGGCGTCATACACCGAGGAAACCGGGCACGGGTAAGACGGATTCTTGGCCAGTTTCTTGCTCCACAGCTTGAACTTCCTCTCATCCAGGTCCTTGAACTGGGCATGGGAAAGGGTCATCATCTGCACGCCTTTGGCACGTTCACCCAGGTCGAATACATAGAGACAGTGGCCGTAACTGTATTTCAGACCGCCGCCGAACGAGCCCCCGGCAATCTTTTCCGCCAGTTTGTCGTCCCCGTCCTCTTTTGCGGCTTCGACGGCCATGCGGCGGTAAGTCTCGATGGGATCAATGCTATATCCGGCATCGGTAGCGCGGGTGACAGTGACATACATCTTCTGGGGCTTGTTCCCCGTAGCGGGTTTCTCCAGCTCCAGAAGCAGCTGGTGGACGGGATACTCATAGCCCGGACGTGTCGGCGAGCCGTCCGGATTGGGAGCGATGGGCAGGATACGGAGACGGTAAGTCCCGAACTTGTCCATGCGGAAGAACTCCGTGCGGGCGAACGCCCTGTTCTCCTCCTGGGCACGCAACTGTGCCTCCTGATAAGATTCCTGAACGCCGAGGAACATTTCCTCGACAGACATGCCTTCCATGCCGTTGTTCTTTTCTTCTTCTTGCATAAACGCTTTGTTTTATGGATTTAAAAATGCCCGAAGAATGCGACACGGCATACCCGCATCGCAAAGAAACTGGTAACAGGACGGACGGGTTCGGTTGCACCGTCCGCGTTCAACTGATAAAACTGGGAGAGGATGTCTCGCTGACCGTATCCCGAAAGAGGATACTCATTTGACAATATGGAAAGGTCTTGCAGCGACCGTGGAATACAAAATTAGGCAAATCACCCGGAACAGCCATACATGTACATGAATGTTTGTCACCGGCATTGTCCTTCAGCGCATTACCGTTTCATTTTAAGAATGTTTTTAATCTCCCCGAGCAGTCTGTCGCCGCCCGGCGCGTTCCGCACTTCGGCAAGCAGCCTCCTGCGGTTCCGGCGGATATACTCTTCTCTCTTTCGGCGGCATATGCCTTCATAGTAGGCTTTGCGCCCCGGCGTGAGCCGTTTCCCGCGCCGGCAATAGACCCCGTCCCGGCGGTACTCGTCCAGGTAGCGGCGGAACTTCGCCTTGCCGCAGGAAGGGTCTTTCGATGCCTCCGCCACCGACCGTATGACCTGCCAGTCCGGCTCGAAGGGCTGCTGCGTGGCGCATAACCTGCGGAGCAGATGATAGACTACCGGCATCTCATACCGGAGCATGAAGCCTATCCGTGTCTCGTCGAAAGGAAAGCGCTTAAGCGTCCCCTGCGGTCTTCCGTCTTCTCGCTTTCGGGGCTTCTGCTGCCGGGGAGACGGTTTCTTCTGCGGCTGCGGCCTGATTTTCTTCTGTTTCATGATGTTGCGGTTGAATGGTTTGCTGTACGGTTTCACGGACGGGAACGTTCCTGCGCTCCGCAATCCTCCGGCGGCTTTCAATATCGCCGTTTACATTGAGTTTATGTTTCATGACTATACAAAATAGGTGAAGTTGAGTTCTACATTGACATTGTACATACCGCGCTCGTAAAGCTGTATCCTGCGCGAACCGCCGTAGATGGTGAACGAGGAGCCCCGGTTGTACTTGTGGTCATCGTTCCAGTCAGCGGCGCTGCAGCGCACGCTGTATCTCGGGGGCTGTATCTTGTTCGGGATGACGGCAACGATGCCGCCCCAGTTGCTGCCGTCCCTGCGTGCGGTATTGATATACCCCTGTATGGACACGATATTCCCGATCTGGCGGACAAACAGCCCCTGGGTATCTGTTCCCGAGCCGCTGTTCTCCATGTGCATCCATCCCGTATCCGCCAGCAGGGGCTGGTATTCTTCCGCATAGGCGGCTCCGATAGCGCGGCAGGCCTGCCGTTTCGCCTCCGCTGTCGGCAAGGACAGGTCGGAAAGTTTGCCGTCCTTGCGCAGGTAGTCCTTGACGATTTCGTCTTTGGACAGCACGTCCAACTTGTTCCGCAGGAGCTGCCGGGCTTCCATGGGGGATTTTCCTTGCCCGGTCAAAAAGTCGATGTAATCCTGGAACAGGTTTTCAAGCGCGGCGAAGCGGGCGTCCGCCCCGACCTTGGTATACAGATTCAGGTTGGCGGCGATGGTATCCTTTTCGGAAGCGTTGTAGCCGCCCATCAGCCGTTCCGCCTTTTTCTTAAGTTCCCTGACAACCTGCGAGGTCATCACGTATCCCTCGACCTGTGCGTGCGAAATGCCACCTTCATCTATGTAAGCGAACGAACCGGTCTTGATTTCCAGCAGTTTGTCCCTGAGTTCGGGTGTGAAGACAATGCCCTCGTAAGCGGAGTCAGTCCCGAGCTTGCCGTCCATCATCCGGTCTATCTCGGCCGTGGAATAGACTTCGAGGTTCTTGCGTGCCTTGCCCTTGTCCGGAAGGTCGGACAGGTTCGAAGTCTTGGCCAGTTTCAGCTCCCCGGTACCTTTCTTTTCGGCATCGAGGGTATCCCTGACGGCCGCCTGCCGCTTTGCTTTCAGTTCAGCGGCTTCCTCTGCCGTCAGCCCGCTGATTTCGTCCGCCGTCAGGCGTACCAGCTCCTTTAATCCTTCGGAGATTTCCAGAAATACCTCCCCGGCTTCCGCTTTGGAATAGACATCGATATTCTTCCGGGCGGCAGCCTTGTCCATGACATCGGAAAGGTTCCCGTCGGCGGAGAGTTTCATTTTCAAAGCCGCCGCGACGGTTCCCGATGTGACATAACCTTCGCCGCCCTCCGTCAGTTCTCCGGTAGTGATAGCCGCCAGTTTCTTCCTGTATTCGGTCGTGAAGTCTTCGGTAGAGAGCTGTTTGCCTTCTACCGCATCCACTTTCTTTCCCATCGCCTCCGTAAAGGCCGTGACGGTCACATAGGTGTCGGACACGGATTTTCCGTTGATTTTAAGCGTACCGAGCACATCCACCGCTCCCAAAGGGGCAAGCACGATGTCGCCCAGAGCGTTCCTCAGCGCAAAACGGAAACTGTCAGCGGTGTCGAAGCCGACGGTGGCGAGCAGCGCGGCGGCACTGTCGCGCCAGGTAATCAGGTTTGTCAGCCTGGCATTGTCTTTCGTATAGGCGGTATTCTGAATATCGATACCCCGTCCGGCGCTTTGCAGGGAGAGCAGTCCGCCGACCTGCAGGGTGGCGGTACGCCCGATGACTTTCAAAACAGGTGTGGCGCAGGCTTTTCCGTCATGCACGGCGAAGTCACGGTATTTTGTTCCGCCGCCCTCCGTGCCGTGGTAATTGATACGGATACAACCCTCGTCCGTCACATCCGAGGTGTTATAGATGTCGTATCCCTTGATGCGGACAGCCCCGATCCGGGCGTTTTCACTCAGCGAAGTACCGCAGGATATGCCGTCTTCCGTAACCCTGGCCAGTTCCTTTCCCTGTTTCATGAAACTGAACGAGCCGTCCGTCCGGATGAGAATCTCGTTGACAAGCAGACCGTGCAGGTAGGCACCGATGGCGGCATGGCCGTCCGCCTTGACGATGCCTTTGAGCATGTAGCCGTTCCCGCCGCTGACGGAGACGGCGGTCTTGGAGTTGATTTCTTTCTGCCCGGTGAACGTGCCGGCCAGCACCAGATCCTTCTTGACGGTCTGCCGGGCAAAAGGCGTGTCGAGCAGGACGGCATAGCGTCCGAAGAACTTGTCGATGAACCGGGGCGCGTAGCTCTCCGTCACCTCGATAGCCGCCGGCAGTTTGCCGGTAACCGGATCGACCGTATCCGGGACAGCCTTGGCTCCGGCACAGAGATAACAGGTACGCCCGCGCTTGTTGACCTCATTGGCGTAGACCACCGATTCATGCCGGTTGATTTCGTATATATAATAGGGATAGACGGCATCGGCGCAGCCGTCGAAACGGCGTACCTTTCCGCCGAGCCAGACATAACCCGGGGAGACGCGGGGACCCTCGATCTCGCATCCGGAGATGATGAAGTCCGAGCAGCCGTCAAAAACGGCACTCATGCTGAGAGCCAGTTCCTGCAAGTTCAGGATATCGTCCGAGTAGGTATACCGTCCGCCGGTTTCCGCAATATATTCTTTCATTGTCCTGTATTCTTATTGGGGGTGTATTCGTCTTCGTCGATCTTGATCAGGTAGGTCTTGCCTGCTGTCTTGTAAGTGTTCACCACATAGGAAAGCATATAGACCAGTTCCTGCGGAGGTATGGTGACAGGCGGGACGCAGACCATGAAGCTGACCTTGTTGATCAGCTTCTCTTCCGCCAGCAGATAGAACGGACGGGGGCGTTCCGCCTCGTTGTCCGTTGTAACCTGTTCCCCGTTGTACCATACGGTGAAAGGACGCTGGTATTCCGCCCCTTCGTGGTACAGGTCCACACCGACACTCGTGCTGTCCTTGATGAAGATGCGGTCCTTGCCGTCCTTGATGTATTTGCCGAACCGGTAGTTCAGAAACCACTCGAAATAGATGACCTGCGAGGTCATGCGCGCCTCGATGTGCCGTTCCCTCGTGAAACTGCGGAACCACTCGTTGGTGCGTTGCAACGGGTAGAGGCAGCTCTGCACGAACAGGATGAATTTCCGTCCCGACAGATAATGCGGGACAAGGCGGTTTACGGTGCGGTCTATGGATAACTTATACCTCATGGTTCTCTATTTTCAGGATGATGGCCTCACGGAAGTTGGGCAGGCCGGCTTCCTCGTCCTTACCGGATGATTCTTTCAAATATCCCGATGCGGTATGGGTCATGCGGGTGACACGTTGCGGGGGCCGGATATGGCCGTCGGTATCGTGGCTGGCTATGAAGATTCCCTGTTCGGGTACCGCATCCTCGTCGATATGGACATCGGTCACATGTTCCGCACGACGTACGGCATCCGTCAGACGGGAGACATAGACAGCGGCATCGAAGTCAATTTCCATCATATAGGCGTTCAGCTGCTCCTCGATGGCGTCATATACCTCGGATTCGGGCACGGCCCCGTCATGGAAGACCGTCAGGCGCGGTATCAGCACATCGCCCTTGGTGGAGATGACCTCCACCCGTGTTCCGGCAAACTTCAACTTGCCGATATAGGCGTTGATGGGTACCAGGTCTTCAGGCGGTATGGCGGAAAGGTTGCCTTTCGTGCCGGTGGCCACTTTCAGGATCAGCTTGCTGTCCAGATTCCGGTCATCGGTACTCTCCACATACGATACCTGCGTGATGATGCGTTTGCTCTCATCGACATTCGGATAGCCGAACGCCAGCCCGTCTTCCCGCACCGTCAGTTCGTCCCCCTGCTGGTACTGCAGCAGGGCGTTGGCATAATAGGCAGGCGTACCGTTGATACGCCCGTTGATGGCTTCGGAAATATCCACCGCGAAGACATCCAGCAGGGTCTCGAAACTGTATATGACTGCCGCCACTACCCACAGGATACCGTTCATGACAGACAGCTTGGAGTCGCTGGCGAACTCCGCCAGCTCCAGTCTCCGGTTGCGTTCCGCAACGGACTCGTTGTATATTTCCTTGATCGTACGGCTCATTCCACTGTATAGGTTTTATTGTCGATGATAAACTCCCAGGCTCCGCCCTCGTTCCAGCTCTCCTCATGCAGGATGACCCATATGGCCTCCATACCCGATATGATACGGTAACGCCCGGTCGTTTCGTCCCGGTCCGGCTCCCTGTAAGTCCCCGTCGGGGAGACAGGCAGTGTCATCCGGCAGTTGCGCCGGTTGCCGTAGCGTTCCACGACAGCCATCAGGTATTCGTCCAATACGGTCGGCCTGATCCGCGCCTCCGACAGGTCGAGTTCCATCAGGCCACGGCATTCGACGAGCGGCAAGAGGTCGGATATCATGCTTCCGGACAGGTCTATCCGGTAAGTGCCCGACAAAATCCGGAAACCGTCCAGTGCAAGGGCACAATCCCGGAGCGTCAGTTCTTCCACGTGCAGCTCACGGAGAAGGATGACGGACGAGGGATTCATGCCGCTCCAGTCGATATGGCGGAACGAGGCATCGGCAAACCACCGGATCCTGCGCTTGTGGCGTACACGGCTGTCGAACGTATGGTGCAGCGTGTACGGTATATGGCCGAGAATGACGGTTTCCGCTGCACTGTCATCGCCCCAGTCGATTTCCAACGTTCCCGTTCCGGAAACCTCGCACTGCACGGACACAAGTGCCGCTGACAACGAAAATACGGCCGCCTGCGGGAGGGTGAAATGTTTGGGATAGACATGCCGTTCACCGTTGGAGGGTACAATGCCGTGCATCCCGTTATAGGCAACCACATCGGCATTGATGATGAATCCGTCGGTATAGGTCAATTCCTGCCCGGTGCGGAGTTCCGTTTCCAGTGAAAGATCCGGATTGTTGATAAGCAGGTCCACAATCCCTTCGATGCTTCCGTACAGATGCAGGGCCACATCATAGATGTTCTGTCCGGTGATGACACGGTAATTACCCATGGTTGTCCTCCTTCTCCTCGGTTTCCAGCAACAATTCTCCCGTTGCCGAGTCTATATAGGCGTTCTTGATGACGACCTTGTCCGCACCAAACTCCGCCTGCAGTTTGGCGGCCAGGCCGTTGTTCTCCATGTTGGAGTGCAGGAAGTCTATCAGCCCCACACCGGTAGTCGGATGCTGGTAGAGATTGCCGGCCACGGCCTTGAGCAGGAATGTCCCGTTCTGCATCTTGGAGGCTCCGATTCCGAAGTCCGTCTCCTCGCCGCTGTAGACAACCAGGCAGTCTTCCCGGATCAGCAGGTTATAGAGGCCGTCTTCATTCAAGGCATAGAGCGAAGGCAGGGTCACCGCCTGCCTCGTCCCGTCATCATATTCCTGCATGACAGGGAACCAGCATTTGCCGGTGGCTGCGCAACGTACATATTCCACGCCGCCGGAACCGCTTTCCATGGCAATCCGTACCGTCAATAACCGGTTGTCGGGCGTATAGGGAATACGGATATGAATACCTTTTGCATCGCTATACGATGAGAGGAAGTCCGCCGGTACGGTTATCTCCCCGTGACGGAAGTCCGCATTGTCGGCATCTTCCACGCTGTCAAGCAGGCGGAAGTTATGGAAAGTCTTTCCGGCAACCCGTCCGGACATTTCCACTTCCCCGTATTCGGCATCCATTATGATATCCTCTCTGGCCATGGTGTTGATATAAAAATCCCGGCCGCACCCAAGAGTACGGCCGGGGTACTCTTTGTGTAAAGAGTAGCGGCAGACAGAAATTTCGGTTTATGCTTCTTTAGAGATTTCGTTATAAATCGCCTCCACGGTACCCCACATGTCGTCGGGCAGTTCCTCGTCCGAAATCTTCTCGCAGGCGGCTTGCAGGTAGGCCATCTCGTCTGCGGAGAATTCCACCTTCAAGGGGTGCTCTTTCTCCACGTCCCACTCGATACGCTTGTCTTCCGCATTTTCACGAAGGTTGATGGCTTTGCGTTCCTCGTCACCGATGGCGATTTTACGCAGGATTTCCTTTTTGAGGTTGAATTCCTTGAAGTTGCCGCGTGCCGGCAGGAAAGTCGGCAGGTAAAGGCGGTCCTTGACACTCAGTTCCATTATGATTCTTTTTTAGGATTGATACTTTCACGGATATATCGCTGTATCTTGTCGAAGTCCAGGAATATGGGCCCGAGCTCCTTTTCCGCAGGAAAGTTGCAGGAGATGACCCCTTGTTCCATATAAATAATTCCGACGGGTTTTATGTTTCCTTCCGGATCGGCTTCCTTCTCGTTCACGGAAACATGAAGACGGTTCAGCTCGTCATTGACAACGGAATACTCCAACACGTAGGAGGCGTTCTCTGTTTTCTCTTCAGCAATTTTGGTAACAGTGACATTGGTAATGTTCATACGCTATGGCTTTTAAACAAGTATAGGGTGAAATGGCGAATTCCGGTTATTAACTGCTGTAATTTAATACCTGGTAGTGAAATGACGGGTAGTTGCAGCAAAGAAGGGTCAGTGAATCCCCTCTTTCCATGCCGTAGTTTGTCGTACCGCCATTATGGTTTCTCACGTTCATGATGTTCACACGTCCGCTTCTGTTATAGTTGTAGAACAGCGTGAACACGTAGGCGAAATCCGACGGAAGGCTCGAATACCCGAACATGCTCGCGACTGAAGATGCGCTCGGGAGGTTGACATTATAGGTGGCATTGGCATAGATGCAGAAAATGTTGGCGGCCGAGAAGTCAATGGTGTACCCGGAACCCGTAAAATATACGGTCTTCATCTTGATTCCTATGGCGGCAGACCCGACCAGCGAGGCATTGGACCACACGCCATAGTTCCTGTATCCATTCTTTACCTCGATATACAACCCGTAGTTGTTCAGGTATGAATTATACTTGTTGTTCACGATTCTGCCGGTGGCGCATGTGCCGCCGGTGGATGCCGGGAACGTGTTCGCCCCGAAAAGGACATAGGAAGTGGTATTTCCCACGCGGAACAGGTCGTTGTAAATGGCCAGGCCACCCCCGGAGCCGCTGCCCGAAGCGGTGGAGCCGATACGTCCCTGACCGATGGAAAAGCCCCCGATGGTTCCGGCGTTGGCATTGATCGTTCCGGTCATGGTCACGTTACCGTTTGCGTCCCACTTGATATTCCGGCTGGCAAGATACCCGGAACCGTCAGCGGCAAACGATATCTTGCCGCATCCGAAGACAGCGGACCCGTCGGTTTTCAATGCCCAATACTCCTTTCCAGTGGAGGGGTTGTCATGATAGATATATCCGGATGCCGCCATTACAATCCGGTGTCCGGAACTTGGAGCCGATGCCGTAAGCGAGCTGGTACCTAACGCCCATCCGCCAATCTTGCCGGCCACGGCCGTGATGCCAGTCCTGTCAAGGGTAACCTTGACGGAATTGCCCGCATCCCTGACCGATATGCTGCCGTTATAGGAACTGCCGCCTACCACCAGTGCGCTGTCCACGACTATCTGGTTCGCCTTTACCGTACCGGTATAGATACCGTTGGCATCGATGGTCGTGGTATACTTCTCCGTCGATGTCAGGTCGAAAACCGTTGCATAGGCCACATACCAGGTCAGCGGTGCGGAAGCCGTTCCCTGTGCCCCGTCGATATAGAAGAAATGGGTGGTGGAGAAATTCGAGGTTCCGCAGACGACCTTGTAGACATACTCTTTCCAGTCTCCCGTTCCGGCTGTGGGGGTGAGCCAGCGGCTTGATCCGCCTGTACCGATATTGTTGCTCGCCCAACAGATGTTGCGTCCCGTCGGTATCTTGGCGATGATACGGGCCACCAGCACCTTGCGTGAACTGCAAGTCGTTCCGAAATAGAATCCCCCGTTGCCGGGGCTGGCCGTACCCTTGGTCTGTATTTTCAGTACATACTTGCTGTCATTGGGGGCGGTCGAATTCTGCTCCCGGGTAATCGTCACCATACCGTTACTGGAATTGTTATAGATACCGACACCATTGTTCCCTTTCCAGAAAGTGGGGTCACGGTAAAGCATCTTGCCGAACGCCATGGCCGAGGCGAGTTCCTGGGCGGTCGTAATGCCGGTCGTCCACTGTGCCGACACGGAAGAGGCAAAGGTGACGGAACCGGAAGCGTTCCATGAGATATTGCCGCCCGCAATCTGCCCGCTGCCGTCGTTGTTCAGTTTCCATTTTGTACCGTTCGTGATCGAACCGTCCGAGCCCAACGAGATGTTGTTCTTCCAGATGTGGTTATGGTCGAATGCCCACCCTGCAATGCGGTTATAGACCTCCTTCGCTCCGCTTTTGGTATAATTGGCCGACAGGCAGAAGTATTCCAGATGGTCCCAGGACATCATCTGTATGCCGATGAATCCGGTCTTGACCGTATTCCCGCTTGCCGCAATCTGTCCGAAGACAATATGGCCGGCATTGCTGCTCTGATGCCAGGTCAGCGTAATGCCCAATGGTTTGTACCCTCCCGTGTACCAGTAACCGCTTCCGGCTGATGCCGAGCGGATCTGCAAGGGTATGGCACCGGCTGTTCCGACACTGCCGACGGTGATGTTGTCGCTCCCGATGGTAAAGCCCCCGATTTTCCCCTTGGTGAAGGTACAGCTCAGACCGTTGATATAGGCCGTATTGATGATCGAGGATTTGATACTGGCCGCATCGAGCTTGGAGGCATTGATACTGCCCGCCGCAATACGGTCAGCCGAGAGTGTCCCGGCCTTGATGCTGGATGCGTTGATGCTGACGGCATTGACCTGCGCCGCCGTCAATGTTCCGGTGTAAATTCCCGTAGAGCCGATATAAGTCAACGGATGGGCGGCAAGGGTACTGTCGCTGCCTTGCGCCAACGCGATAAAGCGCCTGCGCCGTATCTCTTCCTCCACGGAAGCGGTCAGCGTACGGGGGGCCGGGGCGTTCGCTTTCGTGGAACCGCTCTGGAAAATCAAATCCGAGTTATAGGCTATCTGGGGGGCCGCCGGTATGGGGGACGGACTCATGGCACTGCTGACAATCGGCTGGTCGGAATAGATATGGTAGACCGCACCGCCTGTCCCGCCGCCACGCAGGAACACGGCGAACATGCAGCTGTTGCCGCATAGGGCAGCCCCGGCAAACATGCGGCAGTACATCTCGGAAAGCTCATAGATGTCCCACGAATAGGCAATACCACCCCAACCGCCGAAGTTGGCTTTGATAAGCAGGATCAGTCCGCCTTTATGGGTGGAGGTGTTCCAACTGGCAGGAGCCTGCTCGCTGTAACCGCGACGGATCAGGATATCGCGCTTGACGGTTTGCTCGCCGCCTTTGAAAATGACCGGATAATATACATTTTCCTCTCCGTTGATGACGATTTTGTGGTAGTAGGGATAGCCGTAATTTGATTTCTTGGCCGCCTCTATGTCGTTTTTCCACAGCAGGGAGACAGCGGAGGAAAACGAGACTTTCCCGGCCGCATCCCACGAAATGTTTCCGGAAGCGACCTGTCCGCTGCCGTCATTGTTCAGTTTCCATTTGGTACCGTTCGTTATCGAACCGTCGCTGCCCAACACCACGTTGCCTTTCCGGATGGAGGACACATCTATCGTCCATCCGGCGATATTGTTCTGTGAGCCGAGACGGGCGATACATGCCCCCGCGCTGTTGGTCGCGTACAACCCGAAATCGCTGTCGCTGCCATAATACAGCTGTACCCGCTGTCCGGATGTCGCGCTGGAGTTCAAACCATAGACCACCACGCGCCTGTTCCCGCTGTCAAGCAGGATATGGCTGCCGGTCAATGCCGCCGCTCCGATTGTCCAGCCTCCTATCTTGCCTTTGGTGACATTCAGCGTAAGGGCTTCGATGTTGCCTGCCGTAACCAGCGAGGCTTTCACGCTGGCCGTATCCAGTTTGGAGGCGTTGATGCTGCCCGCCGCTATACGGTCGGCGGAAATGGTGCCGGCAGTAATCTGACCGGCGGTAATGCTTCCGGTATAGATGCCCGCTGCGGTGATTTTTGTCAGTTTGGGGTAAGTGCCACCGCCCAAAGCGGTGGTTATGGAATCAATCGGGGCTGTCCATTGAAGGGAAACGGAAGCGGCGAAAGTAACATTTCCGGAAGCGTCCCACGCGATGTTGCCGCCCGCCACCGCACCGGCTCCCGTCGATTCAAGACGCCATTTATAGCCACGGATACCCGTCGAGCCGACAGTCATCGAACCGGATGCCGCCGTATAGGCGTTGGCAACATTCTTTTTCGTACCGCGATAGATGCTGTCGCTGTCGATGCTCCATCCTCCGATGGTTCCCTTGGTGGTCGTGAGGGTCAGGGCATTGATGTTTCCGGCCGTGATGAGCGAGGTTTTCAGGGAGACCACATCGATACGCGAGGCTGAAATCGTGCCCGAGGTGATTTGTGAGGCGTCGAGATGCAACGCTTTTACGGTATCGGCGGAGAGTTTTCCGGTAAAGATGCCGTCCTTATCGATATAGGCCGCACCGGCCCAGTTCAGGCTGACATCAGCCCCAAACTCGATCTTACCGGTGGAAGCGTTGTATTTGATGGACTGGCAGCCGTTTCCCAACTGCACATTGCCCCCGTTGTCCACATAGAAGGTCTTGTAGCCGTCCTTGAAGCCATAGATGCCGTTGACAGTTTCGACAGTTACCGTTCCGGAAGCTGTCTTGACGGAAAGCGGGAATGAACCGATGGCGATACCGGAAACGGTACCGTCACTGTTCTTGGTACCGGCAAACAGTTTCGGGGTAATGACCGTATTGCCATTGATGAGCGTCTTGCCCGTATTCCATTCCTTGACCCAGTCGAGCATGGCGGCGTCAGCACCGTCTTTGCCCGGCGTACCGGATTTGGCCTTTGACCAGACGAAAGACAATGTATAGGTAGCTCCGGATATGATGACGGGAATGGAAACCGTACCATGGTCGGCCAGCGTGGCCGTACCCGCCGCAATGCTATAGGTAATGGTCTTGTTGCTGTTGTTGACGGATATGGAAGAGAACCCGGCAGGTTTGACAACCGGTCCGATGGAGAATCCGTAAAAATCGGAATCCCCGAGCGTTACCTGGATGGTGGAAGTGACGGATATGGCGGAGGGGATCTTCCCGTCCGCATCCGCAGGGAAGACATATTCTCCGAGCGACTGGCTGATGGTATAGCCGTCTTTCTGTATGTGGATTGTCGCCTGCCCCCGGGCGACCAATGTCTTTGCCATATGAGCTCTTTACGGAAAGTATAGGATGAAAGAATGGTGGCAGGTTGCCGTCACAAATAAGAATGTTGCCATTCAATAAATACGGCGACCGATTCGCACCGGTCGCCGTCCATTAAAATCAATAGCGTTTCTGTTATTTCGATACCTCGCACATAAGTACGCCCTTGCCGGTCACATCCGCTTTCGATACGGTGATGGATTTTCCCGTATAGGTCTTTATGACCGATGTTCCGGCCGAGTTCCACAATTTCCATGTATAAGTGTAGGCTGTGCCGTTCGCATCCAGTTCCTCTCCGTTGCGGTACAGTACCGCCTTGGCGTCGACATCGTTGCCGTTGTTCTTTATCGTGAACCCTTTCTGGCTGACAAGATCCACCGTGATGGGGTCCGACATGTCCGTGAACGAGATGATGTCGCAGACTACCTTGTTTGCCGAACTGTTGCCTGCGGATGTATCCGTATCCTTGATGGCGCATTTGAATGTCTCGAAATTCAGCACGGCATCTGCCGTAATGGTAATCTCGTTCGTAGTCCAACCTGCCGTCACTCCACGGGGATTGGTGGAAGTCAGGCAGGCCCATCCGGCACCCAGCATTGCATTGTAATACGGACAGGATACCGGACTGCCAGAAGCACTGGTCCCCGTAAGTGCCGAAGTCAGCGTTACCACTTTGGTTGAAGCGCTTACCGCCGATATGGTGTACTGCACGGAACCGATAGAGATTTTACCCCCGGCTTCCATATTGGCGACGGAAGCGACGGTAACGGTGTTCGTGCCGGTTTTTGCCTCGGCTGTAAGGGTCGTGTTGGCGAATACCGCGGAGTCCTTGATGCCCCAGGCATAGGTCACATTGGTCGTATCGATAGTGGCGCCCCGCCACAGGTCGCAATGCGCCTTGAGCGTAGCCACTTCATCGTTCTTGAAGACAATGCCGTCGGGAGCATAAGCCACGGCGGCAATCATCGCTCCTGCGTTCAGATGCTGGGTGAACTGTACCTCCGCACGGAAAGGAATCTCCAACCCGTTGGCATCGATGTAGATTGCCTCGAAAGTATACCGTACCTGCGGGACGGAAACGGTCATGTGGTTTGCCTTGACGGTCAGGGCGTATTTGGCGGAAGCGGCGCCGATCGTGCAGCTGTCCTGTCCTGAAGTTATGACCGCGCCGTCCTTGTACCATTTGGCGGAGCCGCTCTTGACACCGGCTGTCAGTGTCGCCGCATTGCCGACGGATGAGATCTGGTCTACGGCCGCCTTGCCGCTGACAAACAGAGAAGGGGTCAATATCAGATACGGGGATGCCGCCCACGAGGGGGCATACGCGCCGGTATCCTTGTTGAACACCTGGGTCAGCGGTTGCGAGGAACCGATAAACGCCTGTAAGGAGACAGCATCATTCTGGTCAATGATGGTGACTTGTCCGCGTGCTACTTTGATTGCCATATGCTTATTGTAATGTTGTCGATATATTCACTTCGCAGTCGAAAACGGCCTTGCGCCATACGTCCCCGCCGGTTATCTCTATCTCCTTGCCGTAATGCGGTGCGGCGTTCCATATCCTGTCGCTCTCCGTATCGCGGCTCGTCCGTATCCAGCGGAAATTGCCGTCGGGAATGAGCGGTGTAATCTCTTCACCGCCCCTGTACACCCTGGCACGGAGCACCGTCGAAACGATTCCGTTGCGGAATGTCGTGCCGTTTTCAGACTCTACATAAACAGTATAGGAGGGAGATCCGTCGTAAAGTTTGAAAAAGGTATGGGTCGCACTGATTTTTTCATTACAGTATGTCGCCGTGTAGCGGAGGGTCAGCACGTCGCGTCCTTCCCAGCCATGAAACAGGGGTGTCATTTCAAATACGGCGGCATTGCACCCGGCATCTTTCCATATGCCGTCAGCGGCAAGGTATTCCCACTGCCGGCTTTCCGGCTCGAAATTGTATTCGGTCGCCACAAGCGGGATATTATCCGGTTCGCATGCGCCTGAAAGCTCGTCCGTGAAATGGAACGCCGTGCCGCCTGTCAGGGAGACGGAACGGGGCTTGAGCAGTTCCTGCGCCTCCTCATCGAGGTCTTCCCAACGGATGGTCACATCGCGCAGTTCGATGCTGTCCTTGTCCCACTTGAAACACCCCGAAGCGAAATGCCCCGTCCCGTCCGGATTGATGACGAAAGAACCGTCCCGTGAAGCGATCGAGCCGTCTTCGTTCAGCCGCAACAGAGGATTCTGTATGGTACCTCCGATACCTCCCTTGTTGAACCAGGCTCCGTAATCGTCCGTGTAGGACAAGGCTTCATCAGTCGCCTGATAGGGGGTCACGTTCTTTCCGGCCTCCAATTGGGGGGCGGACAACGACAAGGGGGCGGAAGCGGCAATGCCGAGATACATGACCGGTGAATCCGACTTGCGTATAGGGAAAGGGATACTATGGCGTATCCACCCTTTGACAGCGGTCGCCGTCCGCTCTCCGACAAGGTGTTCGTCCTGATAGAAGCGGACAGTCGCCGTCTCTTCCGTTTTTATCCAGACCGAGAAGCAATAATAGATTCCGGCATGAGCCTCCCGCCATGCGGCACTTTGCATGGTAAGGAGACTCTCTTCCGTTATCCGTATGCACCGTCCGAGTCCGGCGGGAGATGTTTCATCCAGTTCTTCCGAATGGCTGAACCGGCAGGACAGGCTGTCGGGTATGACATTCTTATGGATTTTGCCCACATAGAACGTGCTTGAAAAACCGTTCCCGTCTCCTGCGGTAAGCGTGCCGGCTATATTGACATTGCGTGTGGCATAGAGATTCTGGAAATAGGCCCCGTAACCGTCCAATATACCGAAGACCGGATCGATGATGCCGCTGACCTTTCCCACACGGACCTTGCTCGCCTCGCTGAAGGCGGATACGGACGCAAGACGGACAATGTTCAGGTCGGCGATTTCGCACCAGTCCCCCTCGGCGGTCAGGCTTGATGTCAGGTCAAGAAACAGGCTCCGGCTGTACTGTGCCGGGTAATCCACCGTGATGACCCATAATTTGTACTCCCAGTCCCGGTCGATGGAGATTACATCTTCCGCATCCGTCTTTTCACGGTTCGTATAGCCGAACCGTATCGGTACGGAGTCCGATGCTTTGGAGGACCTGGCCTTGAACGATACCAGCAGGCGTTCCGGATGCCCGACCGGTTCTTCCAATGTCAGTATCAGCCCGCAAGATGCGTTTCCTGCCGGTTCCGCGTTGCGGATAATGCGGACAACGCGTGTCGCTTCCGAATCGGCATCCGGATATTCCGTTTGCAGCATGCTGCCATAAACGGCGTACCTGGACTTGTCCGGCACTCCCGCCATGCCTCCATCCATGACGGGATAGCACAGGGAGCGTTCGGTCGCCATGCCGTCGATGACATCCATATAGGGTGAATCGCTGTCAGAAGCCGTCAGGTACAAGGCCCCGCTGCGTGCCGTATCCAGCAGGTTGGTAACCCGCACGAAGTCCAGCAGTTCACCGCCCTGCGGCTCGTCCCCGTCCAGTAATGCCCCGACGAAATAAGGGGCGTTCCTGTCCCCGACAAGCTCCGTTCCGGTTTCTGTCACGCACATCAGCGAATAGACGGTACGCTCCCGTTCGGCATATTGCCTGCGGATGATATCCCCGGCTTGCAGTCCCTGTGTCTTCTGCGAGTCGGGGGCGATACGGATCTTGTATGTCGGATAACGGAATACGGACATGGATTATGACAGTTTTTCCACGGTGTCCCCCGAACAGCTGTCGCTGATCCAGAAGGAACCGTTGGTTACCGAAGTCTTTTGGACCTCGAACTCATAGGCGCGGAACTTACGGCGGGCCACCACTTCGTCGAATGTGGCGGAGACGCCTCCTGTCGTCCGGTTCCGACGGATAGCCCATCCGCTTCCGGAAAGGCCCGAGGAAAAGAACTCCGAAGAGAGCGACCCGGTAAAGACGCTGTTTCCGTAATGCCGGATACCATCCTTCTCCGCTTGCAGGCGTAACGCCTCTGTCAAGTATAGGGTTCTGTCAGTAATCCGGGTGGGCGACGCATGGATTCCGATATGCCCGGCTGCTTCCAACGGAACGCCGACCGTAACGAAATCGGCATCGGTGCGGATATGGAACGATTCGCTGTGACGGTTCTGCGGGGCATAACAGCTCACGGACGGACGGTGTGAAAAATCCGTGCTGTGAGGGATAGCCGTCCTTGCGTCCTCTTCCTCGTAGATTACCTCGGAAGAAAGCGATACGCGCTCCCTGTCGCCTGTGAGCATGAATCCCTCTGCCGTGCCCATCCGCAAGCGCTTGTGGATAACGATACCTTCATCGGAAGTGTCTACCCGGTATGAGGAGAGCAGGTCGGCGCCGTAGTTGTGGCGGACAGTCAGCGAGCCCGGAAAACAAGCCTTTCCGTAAGGGGAAAGCATCAGACACTCGCCGTCCACGTCTGATATGCCGGAGAACAGGCGTATCTTCGGGGTATGGTCGCCGCCTAAAAGAAGGTCACCGCCGATACTCCCGAACTGTATCTTGTCCTTGTCGGTACGCAGCAGTACGGGAACATCTCCGATCCGGATGCCGAACCCGTCCAGGAACGAGAGGAATCCGCCGAGCGCGACATCCTCTTCCGAGAACGAAAGCAGACATTTCCCTTTGTCGCCCAGTTCCACGCTCTGCAGGGCTTTCAGCCCGCCGTCCATGACCGTACCCCCTCGCACTGTCAGATTCCGTCTCACCATGCCGTCCCGCATCGTCCAATCCGCCGTGTCCGTATTGGCGTTGCCACGATGGTAGACATCCTGCCCGCCCACGGCCAGCCGTGTCGGGGAGATGGATATTCCTGTATCCTCGTCCCCGATAATCCATGCCCCTTTGGAATGTACCGTCGCATCCAGAAAGTCTATATGGGAGGCATTGATTGTAGCGGTGGTCTTGTCCGCGTCGTAACGGAGCAACTGCCTGCCGCCGATGTACAGGCTGTCACCCCCGACTTTCAGGTTACCGGTAATCCTGATGCCGTACTCGACGGCAGTTACCACACCTTCCGGATCGGTAATGTCCTGCGAATAGGTTTCCAGGATACGGGTGTTTCCAATGCCGGCTTCGAAGCCGTAATTGGCACTGAGCCTGCCGGTCATGTCACCGCCCGATTTCTTCAGGTAATCCAACAGCAAACCGCCGCTTCCGGAACCGCCTTCCCCCGCAACGGCTCCGGCAATGGCGGATGCAAAACCGTAAGCGGTATTCTTCAGTCTCAGGCTGGTCTCGTCGCCTTCCTCGATGCCGTAAGGATGCTCGTCGTCCTTTTTCTGCTGGGCATTGAAAAAGTTATGGTACAGCTGTGCGTAGATGGAATAGCACAGGCTCTCCTTGTCGAGGGTTTCTATATCGGGATGCAGTTGTACGCTCATTTGGTGTAGCTGGTCTTGGAAAGAAAATTCTGGATACGTGATGTCAGCGAGATGAAGTTCGGCATATTGATCGGCGACATTGTGCCCATCAGTGTGGGGGTCATGATTTTCGAACATTCCGTCAGGAAGTCGAGCATCAGCCGGGCAAGCTCATTACCCAGAACCAGCGGCTCGGTGGCATTTTCGTCACCGAGCGTCACCTTGTTGTCGGCAACGGCAACGGTCGTGGAATTGACCTTTTGCACCACTTTGTCCGCCGTCTGTCTGACTTCAGACTTGTCCACCGTATGCGTGATGCTTTCCGCATCGATAACGCTTGCCGCTTCCTTGTCCTTGTCATTTCTGACGGTTGTTGTGACGGCAGTCGGCGTATAGCGGGTGGAGGTCTCGTTGCCGGTGGCTTCCAATTCATCGTAGTCCGGGGAGGAATCGCTTTCCGGATCCAGCTCCTCCATTTCAGTCACGCCGATGACGGTTTCCGTGCGGGCATTGAGCCGCAGGATATCCACATGGGAGAAGTTAACCACATAGGCATAGCGGGTGGCGGCATCCATGAAGATGGTCACGTCGGAAAAGAGTACGGGTACGATCAGGAAGCCGCCTTCGCTGTTGGTGGCGGCCGAGAGCAGCACGCCTTTATGGATGACAGGTTCGGCGGAGGCCGTCTCGTCCGGGTACTCGCCGACATCGATGGTACCGCCGTAGTCGGAAAACTCCTCGTCCGAGGGGTCGTCGTGTATCTTGGCGACATAACCGTGTATCATGCGGGCCGTACCGATACCGGACATGCCTCCGGGAGCCAGGTTGATTCGTTCCATACTACGGCCGAGGGCTATCTTGCGGATAGCCTCACGGATAAGCAACTGGTTGGATTTGTCTGAGGACATGAGTTTTTTTTAAGAATAGGATACTGGAAGATAATTTGATTTCAGTCGATCATAAAAAACAAGAAGCAAACATATAATAGGATGATAAATAGACGGTTGCACTGGTTTGTTCGTAAAGAAATGAGCAGATTTCGGTTTAGATTTGAGTAAAACATATAATAGAATTGAGTAAAAATCATTGCTAATTTGAACATTTTATATACCTTTGTGCCGTAATATACAGTTGATTATGTACAAGAGAAAGCAATTTAGCGAATTACTATCCAGATTATCAGAGAGAAGGGATAAGATACAAGTAATTTCAGGGCCACGACAAGTGGGAAAGTCCACCATGGTCAAGCAGGTAATGCAAGAGGTGTCCATTCCGAATATGCTGGTTTCAGCCGATTCCGTACAAAAAAATAACACGACATGGATTGGTGAAATGTGGGATACTGCACGGGCGCGTATGAGGATGGGCAAACACAATGAATATTTGCTTGTGATAGACGAAGTCCACAAGTTGGACAACTGGAGTGAGGAAGTCAAAAAACAGTGGGATGCAGATACTTTCAATGATATAAATCTAAAGATCGTCATTTTGGGCTCATCCCGTCTGCTTCTCAAGGACGGGCTTACGGAATCCCTCGCCGGTCGCTACGAACTGATCCGAATGCCGCATTGGAGCTATACGGAGATGCGGGATGCCTTCGGGATGGATTTGGACAAATTCATCTATTTCGGTGGATATCCTGGCGGAGCCAGGCTGACGGCGAGCGAAGCCCGCTGGCGCCGTTACATAAAGGACAGCATCATTGCGCCTGCCATT
Source organism: Butyricimonas faecalis (assembly GCF_003991565.1). Lineage (NCBI taxonomy): Bacteria > Pseudomonadati > Bacteroidota > Bacteroidia > Bacteroidales > Odoribacteraceae > Butyricimonas > Butyricimonas faecalis. The sequence continues at coordinate 970,439 of NZ_CP032819.1, forward strand.
GAACATGACATACTGATGACTAAAGTCATATATAAGCCGGAACTGATGAAACAATTGTTTGAGCTGGGGTGTACATATTCCGGGGAAGAGATTTCGTTGACAAAGCTGCTCGGGCAGTTACAGGATGCCGGTAACGTGACGACATTGGCTAATTATCTGACAACACTGACAGAATCGCAACTGCTTTGTGGCTTACAGAAATATGCGAATGACAATGCAAGAAAATACAATTCGGTTCCCAAGTTGATGGTGTTTAACACATCCTTGTTCAGTGCATTATCCGGAATTTCCTTCAAAAAGGCATTTACCACCCCTAAAATCTGGGGACGATGGGTAGAGAGCACTATCGGGGCACATATTCTGAATATGGCAGACGAGCAGGACTTTAAGGTCTATTATTGGAGGGAACAGAACGATGAAGTCGACTTCGTGATCGAATGCAACCGGCAATGTGTCGCTATCGAGGTCAAAAGCGGCCGTCGTACAACTAACAAGGGATTGTCTGTATTCAGTACTAAATTCCGGCCTGTACATTCATTTGTGGTCGGATCCGGAGGGGTGCCGGTAGAGGAATTCCTGTCGTGGGATCTCAATGTTTTCGATTAAATAATCCGGCTGCCCATACACAGCTACCTCATCGCAGGTTATTTTCTGATTTTGTAGGGGATTGACAACTGTTGCCTGTATCCACCCACTCCGAAAGTAGTCGTTACCTCTTCCACGAGATACACGCCGTTCTTGGAAGGATTACGGTAATCGATCAGTTCCACCTGTACGGCAGGCGACAGCCCGAAATCCCCGAATATGGTCACATTGCCGGTGATTCCGTTCATATTGTAATTCCGGAAGTATTCCGTCGTCTCTTCCACAAGCCGGTCGGAATTGATTCCGACATGAGGTGACATATACGGCACGATGGTATATGTGGACAAATCCACCTTGGTCCTGGTGTTTGCTCCCGATGCCGTCGTGTTGCCCGTTACCTTGTGTGTCTTCTTTGAAATCTGCGTGGCATTGACCGTCTGAAACTCCTTGCTGCCCGGCGTCGCCGGGTCGTATTCAGGATTCATGCGTACCGTCACCTCAAAGAATTTTTCATCCGTCCCGAGAGCCTTGCCGGTCACCGCCAGAAACTTCGGATCGGTCCTGACCACTTTCAGGTTGCTCTGCGCCACATGCTCGTTGAAGCATATCCTGTACGGTCCTGTCGATTCGTCCTCCGGAAATACCGGCTGTGCCTTGCTGGACGAATAAGGACGCCCGACGGCAATGGACGGCATCGCCCCGTCATTATCGGCATCGTATTTCAAAAAGCAGTAGACCTTGTACTTCGACCATTCGGAAAGGATATCCGCCACCGTGAAGTTGTCCGTGACCTTTACCTTGCCGATATGTATCTCAAACCGTTTCGTATCCGAGTGTATTCTGAATCCGGTATCTTTCAGGATATTGTACCTGCCTTCCAGCACTTCGTTTACCGTCGTCCCTTTCGCCGGGGTCTCGAAATGAGGTGCCTGTTTCAGTTTGAGCTTGTAGGCCATGTTCTCGCACTGGATTTCCAGCGTGCTGTCTGAATTGTAGCCGGTAATGTATCCGTCGAACATATTTTTCAGCACGCCGTTGTAGCCCAGCTTGATGTTGATGCGCTGTCCGACCTTGAATGTCGTCTCGTCGACCAGCCGCTGCGTGCTGCGTTTTTCGATGATGACACCGTCCTGCATCACCTCCGTCGTTATCCTCGACACGTCCTTGCCCTCCAATGTCACGTTCCCGATAATCGTGGAGCGGCATACCGACCCTTTCGGGAATATCACTTTGGCCGTTCCAATCAGCTTCTTGTAACTCTCGTTGATTTCGAGCGACTGTACTTCCGTAATCTCCACGCCGTTCTGTATCCTCATCGGATTGGACGGGTCGGCATCCCCGATGGTGATGCGGCAGCAGAGGATATCCATTGCAGCTATACCCATAGACGTGTCAGTTTAAGCAACGAGGCGGGGTCGATGACCTCCGTACCGAATTTAACATACTTGATCCACTTGTTCGTGTGCTTGATGGCCGTGTCCACCTTTTCCTGTTCCGCCAGTTTCAGTTCCACGGCTTCCGATGGCTCCACGGCGACACAGTTGAGCGAATACGGCTGCACGTTCCGGCAATCCGTAGGCTGTAAGGTATAGCCCTGTATAATCAACCGTGAAATGTTGAACTGGCGCAATACCGTGTTGTCGCAATCGATGACACCCTTGTATTGTACCAGCCTGATAAACTTGGACACTTCCGCCTCGGGATACACGTCCGGGTATTTGGAGGTGATCTTGCCGTTGATGGTAATCTCGAGGTCACCCCCGGATATATATTCCTTGCGGGTATAGTCCCGCCCCTGTACCCGGGTCAGCAGGATATTGTTCCGGCTGCTGACCTGTACCTGCGGTCCCAGGTCCACGAATGTCACCAGTCCATACCGGCTGTTCGGCAAAACCTTGCACTCGCTGTTGTCATAATACTTCCCCTCCTCTGATATGGACAGTTCCAGAAAATCCGCCACTGTCCGGCCGACGATGGAATCGGTATGGTTTTTCTTCTGCGCCACCGCCTGCTGTTCCCTGATGAGCTGGTAGTACTGTCCGGTCTTGTTCGCAAGGCTGGACTGCGACTGTGTCTGAAGATACTTGTCCCGCACCTGCTGTTCCCAGTATTTGAGGTATCGGGGATAGGAACGTAGCAACCCGTAAGCCGTCTGCGAGGCAACCTGTATGGCTGCCCGTTTGAGCAGGTCATGGTGCCTGGAGAAGTAATGTACCTGCCCGTCCTGCAATTCGGCAAGCCCCATGCCCAACGCCAGACGCGTGGCGTTGCTGATGTATCCGCCAAGCGAACCGTGGTTGAGTATGCCTCCGCTCAACAAAGTCGAGGCCGCGATTTGTATCAGTCTTCCCATAATCCTTTCATTTTATGCGTTCCAGGAGGCATCGAAGTCATGCACGACATCGATGAGCGCCTGTGCCAGTTGTTCTTTCAGGTTCTGTATCTCTTCCGTCTGCCCCTCCTTCGACTTCATCAGGTCGATGGTCCTGACACTGAGCAGGCTCTCTATGTTCACGATGACCTGTTTCGGTGCCGCCGAGGACAACCGCCCCGTGCCGGAATAGTTGCCGCCGGCCCCTCCGTCATCCAGATGCGTGTTGGTAATCGGGTTGGCAGCAAACGGACGTGTATCGTTGGAATCCGGTTCGTTGCCGTACTGGTCGGGAGTGAAGCCCGCCACGCGGAGGATATTCTCGGCTGCCTCCGCCGAACCTCCGAAAGTCTGCCGGAGCGATGAAAAGAACTTCACGAGTGTCGTATGTGCCAGCTTGCGATGCGCGATGTTGTCTACGCGCTGCGCATCGGTGGCGTTCTGCCCCAATGCCCGCTGCTTCCACAGCCCGTTTTCGTCCTGCTCGAATCCCCAGGCCCTGAGCTGGTCAAAGTCGAACCCTCCCTTACGCATCAGCTCATGCGCATTGGCGGCACTCGATATGGCATTACGATAAGCGGTGGCGGCACGCACAATCTCCGGAACGGTCTGCGTGTTCATGTACCGGGCATAGTCGTATGTGCGGGCGGCAACCGCTTCCGACCTGTCCCCGATATCATTCACATAGACGGCCTTGCCGTCCTGCATACGCCACAAAGACTTGTCGAGATCCTTCTCCTGTTGCCCGAAACGCTCCTTTACCGTCTTGAGGAAAGCGTCCACTTCCAATACCGTACCCATCTTCCCGAACTCGGCGTACGCGGCATCGATACGTGTCTGGCTGTCGCGTTTGGCAAGGGTGACAAGCGCATCCCTTATGTCATCCTGACGGGCTTTGTCCATGTTATACACATGGTCTCGCGATACCATCCCCTCCGATGAAGCGATGGCAAATTCCCCCAAGAACCCGGCCCACCAGTTGGATGTGAAAGCTCCGATTTTATGTCCCGAAGCCTCTTCGATACTTTTGCCGGCAACAACCTCGTCCACGGCACGCTTTGTCTTGACAGCCATGTTATAGGTCTCGCTCAACGAGGAATAAAGGGCATCAATGGACGGATAACGGTACTTGCGGTTCGATTCGATCTCTTCCAGTACGGCATCCTTCGCCTCCTTTATCTTCCAGGTCTTGTAAGCCACCCATCCCAAAGCCCCGACCAATGCGGCTATACCTGCCGTGGCGGCAACCGCACCCGTACTGATGGCACTCAACGAGGCGGCAGCACCGGTCAGTCCGCTGCCGGTAGCCACCTGTGTGGCAAACAGCGACTGCAGGACTCCTTTGGCTCCGATGACACCGCCCCCGGCCATCAAGGCGCGGGTCATCGCACCCCGTCCCGCCACGCCAGCGGACTGCATGGCCAACACGATGGCCCGTTTCTGGGCAAACGAAACCTTGCCGATACCGCCTGCGCCCAACAGTCCCTGCACGGCACTGACCGATGTCGTGGCCGCAGACTGTTTGCCGATAAAACCCATGGCGATGCCGATATTCGTCAGGGCACCCGCCACTTTGAACAGCCGGGTCGCGACAACGCCTGTAAAGACAAGCGGTTCTATCCAATGGAAATTGCGGGTCACCCATGCGCCGATATTGCCGATCACGGTGAAGATGTCCAACAGGGCATTCCCGATGGACACCAGGCCACGGGTAAATTCCGGAGCCTTGAACTTTGCCAGAAAAGTGCGGAGTACAGTACGGATAGAGGGCTCCAACACCTCGTATGCCTGCATGAACCCTTCGGTCAGCTGGGAGGTCACCTGCGCCCACAATCCCTTGGTCGTATTCTGCTTTACCAATGCCAGTTCAGAAGAAATGCCTTGTGAGCCGCGATTGTACGAGGTCAGTTCGCGCAGCTTGTCGTAGTTTTTCAGGAACATCATCGCCGTGTTACCGCCAATTTTCCCGAAGATTGCCTGGACATCCGCTATCGACGCGCCCTTCTTGTTCAACTCTTCGAAAATGTCCGCTATAGGACGGAGCTTCTCGACCTGTACCCCCTCGATGTCACGCATTTCCGTGAACCGGATGCCCAGGCGGTCCAGAACTTCCTGTGCCTCCTTGGTAGGCTTGGCAAAACGTGTGGAGAGAGCACGCAGCGAGGTTCCCGCCAGCGTTCCCTTCAGGCCCATGTTTCCCAGAAGACCGATGGCGGCACTGCTCTCCGTGAAGTCCACGCCCGCCATACGCAGGTAACCGGCAGCCATCTTGTATGACTCCGCCATCTCCACGATATTCACATTCGAACGGGAAATGGTGGAGGAGATGATGTCCGCCACGCTGTCCATGCTGTCGTTATGGATATCATAACCGGCCATGATGTTCGTGGCCAGGTCAGCGATATACGACACGTCGTTGTCCCCGATAAGAGCCAGGTTCGTGATCGGGCGGATGGACTTGTTGATTGTCTCGATATTCATGCCCGCCATCGACAGGTATTTGACGGCACCGGCAATCTCCACGGCTGTGTATTTCGTGTCGATGCCGATTTTACGGACATGACGGGCCATGCTGTCAAAACGGGTCTCGAATGTCTTGAGGTCGCTGTCCGCCACACGGAGAATGGAATGTGCCGATTCCATGATGTTGGAATAGTCGATGGCCTTCGTCAGTTCCGAACGGATCAGGCTGTACCCCATATAGGCATTGAGCATCGAGGCGAACGGGAGGTTACTGAGTGACGGCGCTTTCGAATACTGGATACGGTTGATGGCGGCACGGCGTTTACTGCGGTAGAGCGTACCGGCTGCGGTATGTTCCCGCTGCATGAGCCTGACGGACTGCATCGCATTGCGCTGTTCCTGCCGTCTTGCAGCCTGCTCGGCCTTTACACGTTCCGTTTCAGCCTTACGGCGTGCCTGTTCTGCCTGCCGACGTATTTTCTCCGCTGCACGGGCGGCATTCTTGCGCTCCCGTTCCTTGTCCCGCGCTTCATCGGCACGCCGCTTTTCCGCTGCTGCCGTTTCTGCCAGAGCCGCCTTACGGCGCTGCTCTGCGGCAAAGATCTCCTCCACGTGGGCCAGTTTCTGGCGATGCAACTGCTGCCCGGCATAAAGCCGTTCCATCAGTTTCTGCCGGGCTTTTTCGGGCATTACGAATGACTGCGGGGCATATGGCACCGGAACGGAAGACGGGAATCCTCCGGAGAGCATTCCACCTTGTATGTTGAGTGGAATGACGGCAGCCCCCTTGATACGTCCCAACAGGGAAAGAATCTGCTGCAACCTGTTTTCCGCCGTTTCGGTCTTGATTTGCAGTTCCCGACCACGTTCCATGGAAACCAGAGCGGAGTTGATTTTCCCGATGGCTTTGGTAATGCGTTTCTGCGCGTCTGTCATCGTGCCAACGGACGAGGTAGCATTCTTTTCGATCTCCGCTTTGCGCATCTCGGCAGCCTTTTTCTCGTAAAGGCTTTTGGCATTGGCCTTGATTTTCTTGCTGTCCAAGACCTGCCCGGCATTGATGGTCAGGCTGATGCCTTTGGAAAGGGAGGAAATATCCGTGAGCAACCCCTTGATACGTTCCAGCTTCTCTTCGCTTTTTTTCGTATCGATGGTCAGGCGGTAATCAAAATTACGTTTCCTGCCGTTCTTGGTACGGAACACGCGGTCTATCTCGTCCATCATATTCTTGATGTTCGTGACGGCCGGGGTCAGGGACGCTTTCGCCTGTACCAGCTTGCCTACCGCCTCACCGAAGGCGATAACCTGCCTGGTGCCCTGAGAGGCATCCACGTTGATGGAGTAGTTGACCTGATAGTTCTGTTCCTGGGCCATGGTAATGGGTACTGCGTTAAAAGAATAGTCTTTCCGCAAGGGCGGAGATTATGAAACGAAGGCCGCCGCAAACCGGAGGCTTACGGCGGCAGGTCAGGGAGTCCTCTCCGGCAATGACATCGGAACGGGCATACGGCTGATGAGCATCTGCTCGTGCAGCCACAACGCCTCTTCGGAAAGCATCGCGAACTCCTCGTCGGAAATCGTGTCAAGGTTGACGCCGGGAAAGTAGTGGCGGACATAGATCATCCGCTGGCGGATGCGCTGCTCGTCGGTCACTACCCACCGGCTTATAAGTTTACCAGGACACTTTGGCGGGTGGTGATCAGCTCGGAAAGCTGTCCCATCAGGCCGAACAGGAAGAGTGACTCATCGTCCACGAGTTCCTTGTCGCCGTCCACGAAGCAGTCGCGGGCCAGCGTGCGCATGGCGATTACCTCGTCCTTTTTGGAAGCGGCCATGAATTTGCTGAACTGCGGAAAGCTCGGTTCGGACATGTAGGCCACATAAATCTCTTTCTCGCCGTTTGCGGTGTCTCCGAAAACGACCATCGGACAAATCTTGCGGAGTTTTTTCTCCTCTTTCAGTTTGAGGGCTTTTTCCTTGATCTTGGTCTCCTGTTCCAGTGAAAGCATTTTTTCGTCCATATCGAATTTGTTTTGATTCATCGAAAGAGTAGGACGAAGAACTGCGGAAAGGTTGAAGACACGGTTCTTATTCACTTGTAACCGTAATTTTTCATCGAAGTTCCCCGGCGTTGTATACGGAACTTCCTTTTACACAGAGATAGTACGGAACAATATATACTAAATTATTGAAGAGCAATACAATGCATCTATATTTGCATTATTTCCAGTAGTGATGAAAAATGAGCATCTAATATGAAGTTCGAGTATTAAATGGATAAAACAAAAAACACCCGGTAAATAAAAAATTACCGGGTGTTCTTATTCCGATTGTTGACCTTATCTGATCAGGGAAACGTCTGATAATATCCATAGGCCACCCATGCATTCTTATATTCCTTGTCATCATCTTCCGGTTTCCAGTTCCCGGAACGTATCTTTTCTATCAGTTCCGGAGAGACCTGATAGCCTTCAATGAAAAGAGAATGATGGGCATCCTATTCTTTCCGGACATCATTCTTTATGACTATGTCCATGACATTCATGGTGATGTTCATGGGATGAACAACCCACTCCCGAGTCTGTAAGTTTCCCGCTTAAATAATCAGCGGCAACTTCCAGAATATTACCCGAACAGCCTCTTATGACTTTGATATGATGGGATGTAAGTACATTCAAGGCACCTTGCCCCATATTTCCTGCCAGCATAACGCTGACTCCCATGTTTTCCAATTCTCCTGCGATATTGGATTTACATCCGCATCCTTGCGGAGAGGGAATAGTCTCGCTGCTTGAAATTTGATTGTCTTGTCCTACTGTCAGGATTGTGTAATACTCACAATGACCGAAATGGTTATCGACTACATTGTCTCTGGTCGGAATAGCAATTTTCATCATGATCTCATTTTTATTAATGTTAATATTACTTATGCTTAAGTCGTCGGAGTGGCATACCGGACATTCCATCTTGCGGATTTTAAGCGCGGGATTGATATTATTGAATAAAAAACCGCATGCTCCGCAACGGAACCATTCACTGTCTGTGTACGCTGCTCCGCCTTCTATCATTATGGTAACACCACAAACCAATGCCCTGGCAATCTTTTGCCTTGCGCTGACATATATCCGACTTAGTGTCGGACGTGATACCCCCATTGAAACAGACGCTTCCTGCTGGGTTTTCATTTCATAATCGCATAACCGTATCGCCTCATACTCTTCAAAATGCAAGAATATGGTATTCTTACAACAACCGTTCAGACCTATGGGCTTGAATCCTGCGGCAACGGGCATGTCATTAACTTTGCGGATGTTTTTTGGACGTGGTGACATTATATATATTGTTTCTGCCCGCAAAGGTAATGAACAAATGCTCAAAATAAAAAAACAACAGTCTTTCTTTTTAAGATAAAATAATAGGATAAAACGCAAAATAAATAGAATTTGGGTATTCTCACTGACGGTCAGAGAGTTTGGTTTCGATTGGCACAAAATGGTTTAAGGGCGGAAAACGGATTTAGGCGGTGCAGCAAATGATGCACTTCCAAACCATTACCCGCCCGACCAAGTGCGGGCAATCCGCATCGTGCTATCAGGAACGTACGAGGACATGATTAAAATGCAGGACGAGGGCAGACTAAATGAATGGTACGAAGACAACCTTCAGCGGCTGCACCGCACGTTCGGCAAGGAGAACACCATATCGGCAGTGTTGCACATGGACGAGCACACACCGCACATCCGTGCAACGGTTGTGCCGATAGTGACGGGAGAACGCTTGCTATCAACGGGCGACTGATTGGCGAATGCTTCGGGGAGCAGTTTGACAGACTGTTTTTGTCCATACGGAAAAGTGTCATATCGCCTCGAAGCAGAAAAAGTCTTCGATAATAAGAGTTAATTTGCTTAAACCTAACGGGAAAGGGATAGTCTAATAATTGATTAGGTTATTCCTTTTCGCTATTTTTGTCATATCATAAATGTATCGTGTCATGAAAAGATTCTTCGCCTTCATACTTTTACTTGCGACCGTCTGTGTTGTCCAAGCACAAGAAAACACCGTTCAGGGAGACACGCTTGTCTTATTGGAAAACAAAATCTGGCGGGCACAATTGCCGGACGAGAAACAATATGTCACGGAAATGGAGTTTCGCGACCATGTTTGGAGGTCTACATTCTTGTACAAGGGGAAAACAGACACGCTTGAAACCTCCTACGGGATATGCGGTGATACCATCAAAACGTATGACCGTAAACAATATAAAATACTTGAACTCACAGACAGTACGCTGGTTATCCTTTACTTGCCGGAAAGGATGACAATAGGTGTCGGGGCGGTGAAATACATCAATATCGTTAATTCGCCTGCCAAGATGCGTGAGAATGAAAATCGGCTGGACAGTATCTGGCGCAAAGAGGACATCTGGAACAAGGGCGTTGCCTCAATATCCGGAAAGCCAATCAAAGACTTGTCAACCATAGAGCCTCCCCGATGGGCGAAATGGGATTACGATTTGGAGAAATATTACACTTCCCAAATGGTTTATCCCGAAGAGCTATTGAAGAAGAACCAAGCCGGATATTCTGTAGTCATGTTCTCTATCGATACATTAGGGCTATCGCGCAGCATTAATATACTGACCACCATACATAAAAAATTCGACAAAGAAGTTATCCGACTGACAAGGGAATTGCCGCATTGCTTACCATGCAGGGATAAGGACGGCAAGCGGATGGAATGTTTCTATACGGTGTATGTACCTTTCTTACCTCAACACTACAGGGACAGGTTGAAAGCGGATAGCATTGCGGAAGAAGAATTGAAACAAAGTTTCGTAGAATGGGAAACTGTTGCTCGCTTCCAAAATGAAATTCCTGATGTCATACAAACAGGTATCTCCGCACAAGACTATATCATCCAACGGTTAGTATACAACTCAACACTATTAGGCGATAAGCAACGAGTGAGAGGAGTTTATTCGATACAGATTAATTCGTATGGAGAAGTATATACGGCAAAAGTCCTGCAAAGTTGTGGTATAGAGGATTGGGATAATCAAGTATTGGATATTATCAGAAAAATGCCTCGCTGGACGCCTGCCATCAATTTTCGTGGTAAGGGAGAATATCAAGAATTCACATTAAATATACCTATACATTTTAAGGGGAGTAGAAACTTGATTGCCCATACAACTGAAAATTTTCTTGAAGTTGGTGTTCCCGTATGTTACTTGAACGAACGAGGAGATACTATTGTTCCGTATGGCAAATACAGGTTCTGTCAAACGGACACGATACGGAATATCGGTTTCGTGTATGAGAACAGACAAAACGCACGGATTGTTTGTATCGACAATCAAGGAAAAGAATTATTCTATGCGTTCAAATATGACAACGGAGCAGATTATGTCAGAGAAGGGCTTTTCCGTATAACAGATGATAAAGGACTGATAGGGTTTGCGGATACATTAGGCAACATAGTAATCAAACCTCAATTCAAATTTGCTTTTCCATTCGAAAACGGCAAAGCCAAGGTTACATTTTCCGGAGAAAGCAAGGATGTTCCCGGTTCTAATGGTGAAAAACACTATTGGAATAGCTCTGACTGGTATTATATAGATAAGAATGGTAAAATACTTAAATAAGCGAATGTATGAAGAACTTGTTTTATTTATTCGTCCTTTTGTCCGTTTGGTCGCCGAAACTGAAAGCACAGGACATTGATTTCCCTCTTTCACTGTCGGAAATAGAAAAGTATGAAAGCCGTGTACATATCCGGCGGCTTCCCAATGTGACTGTTACGCATCCAGACGCTTACAAAATTCGTACCCAACAACCCGTTTACTCGCCCTCGACCAAACGGATTACGTTGGATGTAATCAATGTAGATGCTCCTGCTGCCGAGCCGGAGTATCACTGGATGAAACATTGGAAAGACGGGAAGTGGGAAACGTTTCCATTCATCGACAATCTTGCCTTTGCTGGTGTGGGCAGAGATTTGTCCAAAGGCGATACGTTACCCGAATACATTCATATGTCCGAGTTTAAGTATCCGTTGAAGCCGGACAAATACCAGATCCACTTCTACGTGTTCTCCAACATCTATACGTATTGCGACCTGACAGACACAAAGATTCAGCCGGTACAAGGAACGGAAATGCAAGGGGCCTTTGGTTTTCGTGTACTGGAATCGGACAATGATTCCATCCGTATTCTATTCGAGAACCATACCAACCTGTCCGTACAACCGGTGTTCTTTCCAAGCGTAGATACTGATGACCGGTATATGGTACATCCGTTAGCCCGTTCAGGATGGAGTGGTGAAGCTAATTACATGAAAAGCTGTGCCCGCTTGGAAGCGGGAGAAGCCATGCTGTTTTCCATCCCGGTATCGTGGGATGTCAATCGCATTACCAACCCTAATGAGAAGAAGCGATACAGTGCAGGGAAGTTATCTCCCGGCAAGTACAAAATAGGGTTGCAACTGGAAATATACATGGATACGGAGTTTGAAGTAAAATAATCTCGCTATGAAATCAAAAGCTATAATTTTAATCACTGCGCTCTGTACCTCTATTGTGGGTTGCACCAACAAACAGAAGCAGCAGAATACGATTATCGGTGGCGCGGATAGCCCTACGGGAATCGCCATTACCGAAGATAGTAGTAAACAGGATAGAGATACGATGACTTATGAAATTCCCCAATGCCAGCTTTGGTACACGGAGGAACTGTCCGAAGCGGACAAAGATGGAGAAATCCGTATGTGGACGGAGCGCAAGGAATATTGGGAAGACGTACAAGTGATAAATGTGTTTGTATCGAATCCGACAGACATTCCAATCAACTTCGGACGACGTTGGAATAATTATATTTGGAATGGGAAAGAATGGGCTTGTCCGGAGTTAAAAGTTTCTTATATTGCATGGGAAGATGATTTATTTGTACAACATCGAGGAATGCTGTTGTATTGTTTCCGCTTTCCCGTTGGAGAGTACTATCATTTGCCCAAAGGTAAATATCGTTTAACCAAGACATTCCATGCGAATAATAAGGAAATGACACTTACGGCAGATTTTAATATTTATGATGCTGATATTGTGCCAGTCAAGTCATTTGAAAAAAATGGAAGTGGCAGAGTGGAATCAAAGTAAATTTTATTGTGATGCGTGATGGAACAAAAATTAAATTAAAACAGTTGAAGCAAACCAGCTTCTGCTCCTACTTAGTCCTTTTGGGGTTGTTGTTTTATTTGTCTCCAATATTAATCAGCGACACGGGTTCCGCCATGTTTTTCTTATTAGGCGTGTTTCCTGCCATATGCTTCGGATGTTCGGTTATCTATGGTCTCAAACACACATCCTTTTGGTGGATTCTATCTGTGCCCGTTCTATTTATTCCGTCAGGACTCATCTTTTACCAATGGCCGTTTGAAGTAGGAATATTCTATGCGTTAGGATATACGTTGATCGCATTAATCGGGCAAATAGTGGGGATTTTATTTAGCAAACGTAACAAATAACAGTAAAGATGAAAAAGAAAACACTATTATTATCAATGTTGATGCTGGTAACACTCTCGTTACAAGCGCAAACCAATGAGCGGTACATTGAAGTGACGGGTACATCAGAAATCGAGATTGTACCTGACAAAATCCATTATCTGATTGAAATCCGTGAATACTTCGAAGAAGAATTTGACGGGAAATCGAAGCCCGAAGAATACCGTACCAAAGTACCTTTATCAGAGATAGAGCAAGGATTAAGAGAAGCTCTTGATAAGGCCGGTATTCCACAAAATGCCATTCGCACACAAGAAATCGGTGACTATTGGCGGCAACAAGGGCAAGACTTTTTAGTTTCTAAGAAATTCGACATTACCTTGACCAACTTTAATCAGATAAATGAAATCGTCAAGCGCATCGACACGAAAGGCATCCACACCATGCGCATCGGTGAATTGGAGAACAAAGACATGCTTGCCTATCACCAAAAGGGAAAGATTGAAGCATTGAAAGCCGCTCAAAGGAAAGCGACCTATTTGGTGGAGGCATTGGATAAAAGGTTAGGTGATGTCATACGCATTGTGGAAAAAGGTAGTGGTAAAGCCTCTCCGTTTGTACAAAGCAACGTCCTGTCATCCGATGCAGCCTCATTCGACAACTTCCGTACCATCAAGAAAAACTATTCCATGCTGGTACGTTTTGAAATCATTGATTAAATGTAAGGCGGACGAAAGAAAAATGCTATATTTTTCTTATCATCCGCTTTATTTGTGTGCATTTGCATCAGAATAAGAGTTGTCTGACAGAAATACACCGCACATCGCAGAAATTGCGATTGTTGCCAAGTCATTATTCACCCTTTGGAAAAGGCTCATAAGTGGCTTATTTCTAATTTATCCCTATTTTTATCGGATTTCATGTCCCCTCGTTGAAAGGGTTGGGCTAGCTCCTGCAGGTGATGTTTTTGAGGTGGTAAATTATACTGTGGAATGAACAACAGTATTTTAATGAGAACTTCTTATTGGGATGCAAATGGCCCTGGTAAAGGTTTCAGGTGGGGGCAAGCGGAAAGGAGCTACTCCTTTTCTGGTTTTATAGATGATTGTTCATTTATAAACAAAAAAGGTGTGTCCACACACACCTTTTATAATCCGGACAGTGATTGTTCAACATCTTCCGCAACATCCGCCTCTTCTGTGTTTCTTGTGATGACGGTCATAATCGCAGCAACGACCTTCATGATCACAATCCTTGCAGTTCTTGCATTCTTCATTCTTGCGGCAACCTCTGCATTCCGAGCAGTTCGTATCGCATTTACACTCGCGGCAGGTACAGTCTTCGCAACAACATTCTACCTTCACTTTTTCCTTTTCCTTTTTGTCCTCTTGTGCAAATATAGTCATGCAGCAGGCTGAAAAAACGAGGACACAGGCCAATACGATTTTCTTCATAAACAACTATATGTTTTAATATGACTAAAAAAATATATGTTTCTATATTTTTGTTTTTTCGGGAAAGCAAAAATTGCGTTTACAAAGATAGAGACATAATTCAATGATAACAAATCAGTTATAATAAATGATGTAAAAAATGAGATTCTATTGTTCCATATGTTCTTTTTCCAATGTTCTGAAACTGTTTCCAAGTGTTCAGTCCCCCCTTTCTATTACCCCATCTCTAACTTTAAGAAAATCACGGTATATAAGGTCTTTTTTCATGAAATTTCACTACCTTTGTGCCGGATTGAGGAAACTCTTTCCAAGACATATTAGAAAAGAAAGAAGCGTTATGCTTATCTCGAAGTCGGGAACGTAGGAAATTCAAGACTATTCAGAGGGAAAAGCGTAATTGGTTTCTCACGCTATAGCGTGGGCTGCTATTACCATACTCTGAATAAAGGTTATTCCTACGACCTCCGACTTAGAACGTGGCATTTGCAGTTCCACGCTTCGTGGTTTAATCAAGCAGACTCTACGGGACTGCAAGAGTCTTAATTTATGATGAACAGATATAGCCAGCAAAGTATTTGTATGCTGAAGAATATGTTCGTTAGCAGAAACATTATTAAATGGGTCTTGTTTCTAATCCTTAATTTTTCCCTATGTACGCAATCTTTTGCAGATCATTATCGAGTGACCGCTCCCAACGGTCTTAATGTACGGGCTTCAGCCAATAAAAACGGAAAACTATTAGGGCAATTGTCTAAGGATAACGTGATTGATGTTGTATCTATAGAAAACGGATGGGCTAATATCAATTATAATGGCTGGCAGGGTTATGTCAGCGCATCGTATCTGGAAGCCGTAACAGAAACAGACGAAGCGGGTACTTCCACCAAAGAAGAGTCATGGGACTTAACCTCTTGGTTGTTTGATTCCGAAGGAGAATCGGCTTGGTTCACAGCGATAAAGTGGATACTGTTTTTAGGCATAGCCATCTACATTATCAAGATTGTGTTACAATTCTTCGCATTGATGCTGGTTGTAGGTTTGATTGTTGGAGCGATTGGATTGGCGGTAGGTTTTATTCTTGATTGGCTGGGTTGGATAGACTCTGGTACCATGTGGGATATGGCCCAATGGGGATTCAGTATAGGCAACGGGATAGGTCTTATTATGGGTATTCTCGGTTTTAAAGACTTGCATAAGGGAGCGACGGAGCCTTGGAGCGGTTCATCATCAAGCAGTTCAAGCGGTTTGAAAACAGCAAGTTTTACTGATTCTGGAACATTATATCATCTTACACAAGATTCTCCCTATAGCGAGTGTGATTACACCGACCAATTTGGCGGCAAATGGGGACGCGACAGTTCCGGATTTTATCGCAAATAAATGAATAATGTAACATATTGATAATTAAACAATAAAACTGTATGAAAAAACAAATTATTTTGAGCAGTTTACTATCCGCACTGCTGATTGGCAATTGTTTGGATACACAGGCTGCAAATGAGGCAAGAACTATCAATGATTTGCCTTCGATGGCAGAAGTTTCCCAGAACAAGAGAGAGGTGGCTCCGGAATTTCCCGGTGGTATCACCGCATTGGTACAATTTTTATCAAAGAATCTAAAGTATCCGACAGTTTGCAAGGAACAGAAAATACAAGGCAAAGTGCTGATGAAATTTACAGTCAAGAGCGATGGCTCTATCTCAAATATCCGTGTTACCAAGTCTGTAGATCCTTATCTGGATAAGGAAGCTGTCCGCGTAGTGAAGTCCATGCCTCGTTGGATTCCCGGTACACAGGATGGCAAACCGGTAAGTGTGGAATACACTCTGCCTATCACGTTTAAACTCTGATGAATCTAAAAACTATAAAACGATATACGTATGAAGCGATTATCTATTTTACTATGCCTGATTGTCTTAGGGGTATTCTTCATGAGTCATGCGACTTTTGCGCAAACAAGTTTTTCCATTCCTCCCAAGAGTTATCCGGTAAATGTGCCGTTCAAATGCGATGCCGGAGTGGATCGTTATTGGCATGTTACCAGCGTTACTTGTACGGGACGCGCCAATGGCGGCTATAAATTTCAGATAAAGGGAGTGGCACAGAAGACAAGCCGCAGTTTGCCCATAGACCTGTTCTACCTGATGCCGGGTAATCGGATAAAAACAGCGGGTACTTATTATTTCCCACGTATCGAGGAGGGAAAAACATTCAGTTTCGAAGTGGTATCGGCATTCTCCGGGTACGCTCCTTCTAAGTTCAACGGTTTTCTTATCTCCAGTGAAGTGTTGCAGAGAACATTACAACAGGAACTGGAAGAGCAAAAAGAAACAGACAAAGATACTCCCGAAAGAAGATTTGGTATGCCAACCACTCCGAAGGAAGATAGACGAGAACCGGCACAATCCAAGGTAAGCCCCAATAAGGTGTACAAAGGCAGCGAGGTGGATAAGGAGCCGGAATACCCCGGTGGAAACCAAGCATTGCTGGCGGATATTGCCCGAAGCATACGTTATCCCATGATCTGCAAACAGCAGAAGATTCAGGGCGACGTGCTTGTTTCCTTTATAGTGGAGAAAGACGGTTCGGTATCTGATGTTACGGCTGTGAAAAAGGTTCATGCCAATCTCAATACCGAAGCCATAAGAGTGGTCAAGTCCTTGAAGGAATGGACACCCGGAATCAAAGACGGACAGCCTGTACGGGTACAGTCTGCCGTATATGTCACTTTTAGTCTTTAATTTTAACCATATAAAGCAACAGCATAATGAAAAAATTGATATGCCTAAGTTTGATAAGCCTTGTTTGTGGCTTCTTGAGTGTACACGCGTCTATACAAGCAGATGACACAAAACCCTTTGTGGGCAAATGGGAATATTGGGAAGGCAACAGCCAGATTCAGTTGGAAATAGACCTGTACAACACACCGACAGATGGCAGTTACGGTGCTTACAATGTGTTTGAAGGAGGCTATGGGCTTGCCTATAGTATTGTAGACGTCTATCACATTGATAATACAGAGGCTTCGGTTGCCGTAGAAAGCAGTATGGGAAAACAAAAAGCGGAGTTCAAGTACAATCCCACCACGAAGGAACTGTCCTTCTTGCCACCCGGTTCAGAGCCGGTAGTGTTTAAGCAGAAAGATAAATGTAACTACGTATTCATCAGTGGAGGAGATAAAATCAATGTCCGTTCCACCCCTGTATCGGGTAGTCCTTTAATGAAAGCCAACCGTGGACAAAGCTTCAGATTCTTGGGGAAAGAAAAGGGATGGTTTAAGGTAGAGCTTTCTGCCCAAGACAAACGTATCGGATATATTTCTCCGGAGTATGCTTTTTACTTGAAAGATAATACCATCCCAGAATCAGCCTTTACAAAAAGTTATGCCAACGGCTTAATATCTTTCACACTGGAAAAGAAAGGAGAACAAGTTTTTATGGTCAAAACGGCCATGTATCCTCCACAAGGTGAAAGCATTCCTATGTCAAGCGTGGAGTCGTATGCCGGGAAAATAGAGGGTAACGCACTGGTCTTTACCTATTTTAGTGGAATGCCCACGCAGGACATCAATGAAATGTCGAAAGTAGAGCCTTATGTGGTGTATTACTGGAAAGAGTCGGGAATGTTTATCATGGAGGGCGAGAATTATGCAGCAGATATGTAAAAAGAACAGCATCATGAAAAGAATGGTTTACCTTGTCGCTTGCCTGCCTTTTTGGCTGACATCGTGTGAAGAGAAAGTCACCGCCTTGCATTTCAACGAGGCGGAACAGGTATTTGAAATCGGGAAAGAGAGTGAACTGCGTTTCCTGAACGAAACGTTCGAAATCAAGGATAAAAACATGGAAGCGCAAACGCTACTCACCGATGCAGGCAAGGAGGTTCCGGCGGATGAAGTGCGGATTAAACTGGTGAAGGACATCGAAATCAGCGGTGAATGGACACCTATTAAATTCCCGGTTAGGGAGTTCGACGGCAACGGACATACCATTACTTTCGATGGAATACGGGTGGTCATTGAAGAGAATTCTCAGGGTTCGTTTAGTGCCGGTCTGTTTGATGAAATGGGTGGTGAGAAAGGAACGGTGGTCAAAGACCTGACATTGGCAGGTGACATGACCATTGACGCTCAAAAAAGAGAAGACAGTTATATCCTGTCTGTCGGTTCACTGGCGGGAGAGTTCAAGAATGGATGTATCGAGAATTGCACCAGCAAGGTTAACATCTCATTTGCTGACAATAAGGGCATCTGTACACTTTGGTTAGGTGGACTTATCGGACATCTGAATAGTTACGGCTCCGAAGTGGAAGTGTCTTTACGTGGCAAGGTGGTTAACGAAGGCAATATCACTGTCAATCCTTGTAGTAATGCCGATATAGGTGGAGTCATCGGGATGGTTACCAATTATGGTAAGGTCTTTATTAAGGGGGATGTTTGCGTTGAGAATAAAGGCAATTTGACCGTGCTGTGGAAGGCCGATGCCCAACCTGAACACAACTGCATCGGTGGTGTTTTCGGACAGTTCTGGACCAATGAAACAGACATAGGACATCTCCATAATTGGGGAAACATCCGTTTAGACACCCAGAATACATCTGCTGCATTTAATATCGGAGGAGTATGCGGCAATCTGCAACCACATAACTACGAACGTATCTATCCATTGGATCTGTACAATGCAGGTAACATCGAAATCAAGAATGACCTGACATCTGAATATTCCTGCGTAGGAGGTATAATCGGCAGTTTCGGAGGCTGTTCGTTCCATCGGGTAATCAATGAAGGCAGAATCGTTCTGTCCGGAAAGGGAAGTGAATATATTTCTGGATTGCTGGGAGCGGAAAGTCCGATACACGGAAACTGTTATCTCCACTCGTGTTGCAAAGATAAAACAGGAACTTATCCCGTATGGAATATTCATTACTCCGTGAGTAAGCAAATCCCTTGTGAAGAAAAACATGAAACAGAATTATATAAGCCATAAAATGAGCATGAAAGCATTACAGACCATACAAGCTGTCGGTCTTTCTTGCTTGCTGTCGATAGGAGCAGCAAGCTGTGGCAGTGAAGAAAGCAACCAGCCTTATACACCGCTTCAGGTATATTTTGATCCGGTAAGAGTGGATATGGATGCGGAACATCTGATGCCTTATTTCGTAAACTATCCTACGGATTGGGCAAAGATGGGATTACGCAACTATCCGAAGCTGGTCACCTACGAATACCACAATGCAGCATGGGGTGTGACAAGCACCTCGCAATACGAGTTCTTGCCTAACGGCCGTTTGTCCGAACAGCGGCGCACTTCTTTCAATGTGGGTGCAACCGGATTTGATGTCATTTCGTATGAATATAACGGCAATTCCAACCTGACCCAAATCAAATCGGTAGATGACGGACGTTACAAACGCCGGAAAAAAGATGACGGCTTCACATACGACAGTGCAGGTCGGTTGATACGTCGCGACAAGAACGGGCGGGGACATTATGACACAACCACTTTTCTGTATGCCTATCACGGTAATGGGGTATTGCAATCCATCCTGCCCGAAAAAAAGAATGGCACGGTCAATGAATCGGGCGTGACGCTTCATGAGATGCAGTTTGACTCGCTCGCTCACTTGAAGTCTTTTGAAACACCGAAGACCACGAACATGTTCTTGAAAGACATCGACAGTTACAAGACAGGACAATCGGTGACAACCTATGCCTATACAGGCCATCTGTGTACACAAGCCGTAGAGAAGATTCCCGTTGAATTTGACGGGGGGACTGAAACACTGACTTGTACCAGCAGCTTTGCGTATAACTCACACGGAGACTTGGCTACTTGGACATATAGCGGAGGTGTATATAAAAGTAAAGGCAACAGCTGGCGGGTGGATGACATGACGTTTACCGTCTCCTACGATTATGTATATGATGAGAAAGGAAACTGGACACAGGCTACCGTTACATTTCCGGCTAACATCGATGAGATACCCGCATTGCGTACCTACTATAAGGCTTTCAGAGACGGATTTACATCGAATCAGGATCGTTCCTCTGCTGTCAAAGCGGGTGAGACTCCCAGCCTGACAGTTGTCCGCAGCATTGATTACTGGGATGATGGAACGATTGCTTCCATGAAAGCTGCAAAAGAAAACGGTCAGCCAGCCCTAATGGGTAGTTTACGCTACAAAGGAACGGATATTTATGGGTTGTCCGGTAAAGTCAAGTCGGTAAACGGCAATGAGGAATCACTCAAATTTGACCAGGCGGGCAATCTGATTGCCATGCAGAACAAGTTCGGAGACGAAGCGGCCTATCAATATGTCACAGCTACTTCCTACAAAGTGGAAGGATGGGGAGATTATGTGGTGAACATCGAATCAAAAGATGGTATGCGGACGGATATTTGTCCGGATGCTGATACCAACACGGAACTTGACCAGACCTATATGTTTGATAAACGCAATCGTATCATCAGTCATCAGTTTACTTCGCACATGGCATACGTCACTTGGAAATATAGCTATGAAGGTGACAGCAAATATCCGGTCACGATGATACAGGAGCACCCGGAAGAAGGCAACACCACTTATCGCTACACTTATACCAAGTTCGACAAACATAAGAATTGGATAGAGCGGAAGGTAAGCTACACCACCGAATATGATAAGTATGATGACAATGGGAACTATATCGGCGATGAATATACTGCTCCAGAAGAATATACAGAGAAACGAACCATCGAGTATTGGTAAACTTGCAAAATCTTATACAAATATAGATGTGCAAATCAATTAACATTTATTTATCAAGGACTTAAAAGCCCATATGATATACTTGTATATAAAACAATAAGAGAATCGCACAAGTGCGATTTGAGAGAGCGTCTAGCAAGGTGCTTTATGCTGAACAAAATAGTATTGGTGCGATATTTACTGCTTTTATTGAAAATTACATGATTTTAACCGCAAGAATTTTCATATGGTGAGTATTACGGCTTCACCAACTTCCCGTCGATACCGCATGTTTCCAGAACTGCGGTATTTTCTTTGTTGAAGGCTATCAGGCATGACGGCGCCCCGGCCGTACCTCCCTGTTCCCCAGTGACATGGTAAAAACTGAGTCGTCCCTTGATAAAGAGTATTGAATCGGCGTTTGGGAATATCAGTTCGTGGAACAGGCGTGTGTCCGTGCGGGCAAAAGTGAGCGCGACGGCATTCCTGTGTTCGACACACCTGCGGATAAACCGGACAATCAGTGCAGTATCATAGGGAGGATTGCAGAAGACTCGTCCGAACCAGGGCTGTTGCAGCCCGTCGTCCTCAATGGTATAGTGATGTCGCGCCGTATCCCATGGGCGGTTTACGGGTGAACACGGATCCAGATCGAACGGACCCAGCCTCCGAAGCAGGCAGGGAGGCGTGAGCCATTCGTTCTTTCCGGTAGAAGATTTCCCCTCGAAAGTTACATCCATGACAGCTTAGATTGTATCCCCCGAGCCGATTTGGATATCGAACGGGTTGAGGTCGAATTCATGGGTGATATTGGTATCATCCTGCTGTGACTCGAGACAATCCTCCGTGAAGATGCAACCTTTGAGCGTTACGGTCGTCGTCGTCCAGTCCTCGCCGGCCATCGGGTTGGCAAAGCTGATGATCAGGTCGAACTCTCCGATTTCGAGCAGCGAACCGTACACCGAACGCAACAGCTGCTGCGTGGCATAGTCCATCGTGATGCTCGCCGTATAGGTAATGTTCCCGAAGCCCCTCGACACCGGCCGGCCACCCATGCCGTAATTACTTTCGACCTTGCGCTTCTTCGACCATTTGATGGCCGACACGCCTTCAAGAGTCGTGGAACCCTCATCGATTCCCAGGGCGGTCGATGACAGGGTTATCATCGACCACGAGTATGCTACATTGTTGATTATTGCCATATGCTATGATTTGTTAGCGGTTAATGACAGTCCTTCCTCGACATAAATCTTCACGGCCACGCCCACCGGGACAAGGACATAGGAGATGCGCAGCGTATCGTCCACCAACACGTTCTGGTTAGGATCGATGGTCACGGCATAGCCTGAAATCTCCTGCGCCGCCTGCATCTTGGCCAGTATATCCCCAATGAGTGTTTTGAATGCCGTAATCTTCGACGGGGCGAGAAACCCGGTTGAAGGATTGACCATCAGCGGGGAATTTACATACGGCAACAGTGCAGCGCGCACGGCTCGGCGGCTCTTGTTGATAGTGCGGTTCCGTGCAATGGTACGGAAATCCCCATGTGAGCATGTCTGGTCTTTCGAGATGTAGATCCCGTTCTCGCGGCCGGCATACTTGATGGGAAAAATATACCCCTTGTCGTCGAGTTCGTCCAGCAGTGACGGGGAGAGCGACTCGTACCGGTTCAGACTGAGGAAGTTCTCTTCCGCCTCGTCGAGGTTGATATCCCCGAACCCCAGTTCTATTTCCTGGAAATCGTCCGCGAAGAGATTGAACTGCTTGACCCACGCGATGGATTCATGCACGTTGGCCTTTGCTATGGCTCCCATAACCGCTCCCAGAAATCCCACGGGCGTATGGTTCCTGTTGCACATCTGCATCGTGGAGATCCTTTCGTGATGCGCCTGGCCGAATATACAGCTGACACGGCTTGATTCACAGATACATGAAGGTATTTTATTCAGGTCAATCTGACGTCCCTCGGTCGTATCCGCCCCCGTATTGGAAGGATTGGCGGAAAGGATGAGCGAGAGCGGCTGATTCTGTTCCGCAAGCCCCACGGCCACATCATTAAGTCCCTTTACCAGATTGAGGCTGTACTGCCCCGATACTCCGTTAGCCTTCCACAGCGGCTGCTCCGTCCATATGCCTATCTGGTTGATCATGCCCCCGGCTGCACACTGCATGATTTCCAGCGCATTCCAGTTTGCCGAACAGTCCGCGAACATCACGTAGAGTTTCCCCGAACCGCCCGGATTGCCGGACATGCGGAAAAATTCACGGATATGGTATGCCGGAATGCCATGCAGGAAATTGACATTCATCTCTTCCTCGTCGGTTGCCTCCACACGTTCGATAATGCCGAAATCGTTCACGGCGGACTTGAACGAGGTGATGTAGCAGACATCGCCGGACTTGAGCTTGGTCTCATTGGTTTTACCGTACCCCTCCGTGAAAAGCGTCGGTTGGAGGGACACGTCGAACAGCAGTCCCGTCACCTTCTCGCCCGACGAGCCGGTGTCGTAAGGGATATTGCCGTCCACATCCTTGATAAATACATTACCGAGTGCCATTATGATTTCTTTTTAAGTTCGTTGTAGAAAGGATTCCTGTAGAGGATGGCCTTGCCCCTGATGGCGGCGGCCGTGTCCGGCGCATAGGTTCCCCCGTGCGTGTCGATGTACAGCGACGGATATGCCGGGAACTTTTTCAGCAGGGCCAGGATGTGAGGTTCCGTCGTCTCCTCCGTCTCTGTATCCTCTTTCTTCCCGGTCTTGACCGGCTGCCTGTCTTCAGCCTCGCCGCCTGTCCCGTGGTTTTCCGATACCGATTCCGGAACGTCCACCGTCCGGGTCTCCGGTGCAGGAATGTTATTGTTGTCTGTCTGCGGAGTCTCCTCCGTGTTGATTTTCTTTGCCATAACAGTAGAATGAAAATGGGGAACGGGGCCTTGCCTCCGCTCCCCGGGTGGATATTGTGAATGAAGAAAGGTGTGTTATTCGCTCTTCTTGTAGGCGGTATGCACCACGATCTCCGCCGGACGGACGATGTTCACGTCCATTTTCATGCGCATCTGAAAAAAGAACAGCTCGGAGTTGGCCTGCAGACGGTCGATTTTCAGGATGTCCGTATCGTTCGCGTAATCCACTCCCATCCACAGGTTGGAGTCCATGCCGGTGGAGAACTCGCCGAGCACCATCGTGTGTTCGGGGATTCCCACGATCGGGATGACGCGCTTGCCCTTGAAGCGATAGCGGTTGACCTCGGTGTTCTCGGAGTACTTGACCTGCTTGTCCGAGATATACTGGTCATACGCGTCCCAAGCGTCCCATCCGACCACAAAGGACAAGGATGTCTTCTTTCGTATCTGCTTCGGACATTTCTTCCACATCGCATAGAGTGCCGCTTCCACCGCCGCCCCGTCCGTCAGCTCGGTCGTTCCCGAAACGATACACTGCCCTCCGGCAACCACTTCGGCATCGGTGGAGTTCACATTGTCAAGGATGCGCTTGATGACCCCGTCAAAATACTTCTCCTTGTTGGCCCCGATTTTCGTGCAGCCTTCCGGTGCGGTAATCTTGGCCGCCGTCTCGCCTCCGCGTGCGGAGGTCCAGATGGCATTTCCGATATACTCGTTTTTCTTGTCCATAAGGAGACGGAGCATCGTCGCCTGGATTTTCGGATCGAGTTCTCGGAACACGAGATTGCCTTCCGGTTGCGCGAAACGCCAGTATTTTTCGTAGTCCCTCGGGTTAAACTCGAGATAGACCATAAAATCGGACGGTTCGAGGTGACGTTCGGTGAGCTGGTACTCGTTCGTGCCGTCACTGCCCTTGGCCCCGTGGATGGGCTGCGGGGTTGGCATATTGTCCTGAATGATGTTGCCCAGCTTGATGGCAGGAAGCGTGTAGCGGTGCTGGATGCCCGTCTTGATATGGATCAGTCCCTCCCGGACCGTATCATTGCCCTGCACGGTATAGGTCAGCAAGTCCTCAAGCACTTCGCCGCTATACCCGTTTTGAAGAAAGTTTACTGTATCAGCCATTGTCGTTTTAAGTTTTCCGTTGAAGAATGAAACTCGGCCGACTGGCGGATACCTGCTGTTTCCGCGCGAGACACTGCGGTCTCCGGCATGTCAGTTAAAATCGGGCGTCTGCCCGCGGGTGGCCTGTCAGAGCTTTCGGAACTTGAAATCCGCGCCGACCACTTCCGCCACCTTCTCGGCCATCAGCTGTTCGGCGGTCTTTGTCGCTTCCGCCGTGGCCTGGATGTTGGCAGGGTCATCGGCGATTTCCTTCGAGATTTTCTCCCGTGCGGGAATGGAAGCCAGCGTGCTTTCCGCCAACTCGAAGTTGGAACCGGCCATCTCCACCCACTGCGTTTTCGCCTCACGGTCAATCTTGCCTTCGGCAATGGCGTTCTCCACCAGTGTCTCGATGCGGGAGGCCAGCTCGTCCTTCTCTTTCTGCTCGTAGGCGGAGAGGCGCGCCGTCGCTGTGTCCAGGTCTTTCTGCAAGTTCCGGATGGCGGCATCCTTGCCGGCGATGACGGTCTGCGCGTCGCTCAGTGATTTCTGTATTTCTCTGTATTTGGGCTCTATCGCGGCCAGTTCGGAGATACGTGCCATCACGTCCTTGACCTCCCCGTCCTTCATTCCCAGAGAGGCGGCAATCGCCCCGTACTCAATGCTCTGTGTCTTGTTTTCGTTTTCCATATCGTTTTCCGTTTCTGTAAGAGTAGGTCCAATGCCGTTGAAAGGTTTATTTCCCGCGCTGACACGGCTCATCAACTCCTGGATGGCGGTCGTATCGGTCAATCCTTCTATCTGGTCATGCACTTTACGGCAGAGCTGCTTCGAAGTATGGATGACATGCTCCGCAGGGATGATACCGGCCTTGACGGCAGCCTGTGCGTCGAAATAGGTTCCGTCCTTGCCGGCCTGTCCGTCCATGATGGTCCGTACATGCTCCGCTTTCAGGCCGAACCGTTTCCGGTAAATCGTCTCGATCTGTTTGGTAAAAGCCAATACCATGTCCGACGGTTCCCCGCCGTCATCGTCCGGCAACATCGGGTTATGGATCATCAGTATGGCATAATCACGCATGAGAGAACGCTTGCCTGCCGCCCAGATGATGGAGGCCATCGATGCAGCGACCCCTTCGATGATACACTCCGTATCCACCGTGGCATTGGCGATGGTGGAATAGGTGGACATGCCGTAAAGGACACTGCCGCCCTCCGAATTGATCAACACGCGGATACAGGAGGGACGGACGATATTTTCCAGGAAGTCGAACTCGTCATTGAAACGTGAGGTCGTCTCTTCCGTCACACGTCCGAAGAAACGGATGACAGCCGGCTGGCCTTCTTTCGCCTCTCCGACGACATATTGAAGTGTGTTCATATCCATATGCAAGGGTTATTTGAACAAGAGTAGGCGGTGGGAAAAGAAAAGGTTTTGCACCACTATTTATGGAAGTAAAAATGCGATAATACCCATATTTATGGAAATAATATTTGGAAAAATTTCGTATTTATGGAAATAGAGTTATTTTTGCAGTATAATAAAAATGAATTATGAATACACATACACTACTGTCAATAGTAGCAGACCAGCGTGAGGAGTTGCTGGCGAATGATTACTCGGAACTGTGCCCGCGTCCTGAAGAATCACAACTTGATCCGAAGAGCAATCGGGCTCAGGTGGTAATAGGAGTCAGAAGATGTGGCAAATCCACCCTATGCGAAATGTTCCTTAAACGAAAGGGGATCGAATTTGCTTATGTGAATTTTGATGATGACCGGATGAAGGATATGAAGGCAGACGACTTGGACCGTTTGCTCGAAGCATTATATATGACATACGGTGACTTCAAATATCTGTTCCTTGATGAGATACAGAATATAGAAGGCTGGCCGTTGTTTGTCAACAGATTGCTTCGCCAGAAGATGCACCTGTTTATTACGGGTTCTAACTCTAAATTACTCAGTAAGGAATTGAGCACACACCTGACCGGAAGAAACAATAAGGTGGAACTCTATCCGTTCTCATTCTCGGAGTACAGCGAGATGAAGAGGATTGATATGACCTCTCTGTCAACCAAAGCGAAAGGCTTTCGTAAAAGTGCCCTGCACGAATACCTTCAGCAAGGCGGATTCCCTGAACTGTTCAACGAGAGCAACAGAAGAGGCTATATAAACGGATTATTGGATGCCATTATCAAAAACGATATAGCAAAACGCTTCAAGGTCCGCAATGTGGAGGCTCTGCGAAGAATCGCCGCCTATCTTGCCGACAATTACTGTCAGGAGTTTGTTGCCAAGACAGTCGGTGAACTGTTCGGAGTATCAAACCATACGGCGGAGAACTATTATTCATACCTCAAGGAGGCATTTTTATTGATAGGTATCAACCGGTTCTCATACAAGAGCAAAGAGCGTGTGAGAAACGAGAAAGTATATGTTGTGGATACGGCATTCGTTACAGAACGTGAAGAAAACTTCTCATTGGAGAATCTTGGCTGGAAACTGGAGAATGTTGTATGTATTGAATTGTTGCGTCGCTATAAGCCTCTGTTCTGCGATGTGTTTTATTACAAGGAGGAATCCTCGCAGGTTGATTTTGTCATAGCGAAAGACGGCAATGTACGGGAGTTGATACAGGTATCGTATGATATTTCCACTGAAAAGACACGCAATAGAGAGATAAGAGGATTGAAGAACGCTGCCAAGAAATTAAAGTGTAATAATCTAACACTTATAACCTTTGAAGAGCATGAAACAATTGAAGAGGATGGCTACACCATAAATGTCATTCCAGCTACAGAGTGGTTACTTCCCCAATAAACGAATTGTTTGAATTGCAGACTAATTGCACTGTTTGTCTCAAGGTCAAGGGGCGGGAAAATGCTCTATATGAATTTCATTTTTCCGGTCCGGTATCCGAAAAACCGGATACCTCGTCATGTTCCGGACGTGGATGGAAACCGTGCCCGCCGCTGTCATGCTGCGGTGCATCGCTGTGCTGGGTGAACGGGGGCATGACCACATATCTTTTTACCCAGTCCCTGTATTTCCATGCGGAGGACTCCCTGAACCATACCTCGTAGTCTATCCAGTACGCCTGCAACATATTGGTGGAGAGCGGCATGTCAAAGTAGGTCAGGTTGCACCGCTCGCTCAGCGCCGGTTCATGGTTCTTGGCATCCTGTATGGCTACATTGAGCCGCTGGAAGACCAGAAACGCCTCGCACTCTTTGTCTTCATCCGCATTGTTGAGTGTATTCAGGACAAACCGCACACGCATGGTGGCGCGTCCTTCTCCGATACGCTGCTGCTGTACCAGGTACCTCACGTTGATAAAGTGGATGAACACGGCAGGGAACGCGATTTCATACTCCGTGTTGTCGCCACGGACGATGCGGGCGAACTGGCCGTTGTCGATGGCGACGGTTTTGAACAGGGGCGGCGACAACGGGTCGTCCGGATTCTCCCGCAGGGTCAGGACAGCCCGCTTAACGGCCCGGTATATCTCCACGAAAGGGTTTGCGGAAACTTCTTCAGGCAGGCTCTCCGCCGGTGTTGACGGTTGTGCGGACTGTGGTGCGGGGTGTTTGTCTTTTATCATAACGGCTGGTGTGGAAATCCTTTAAAAATCATATCTATAAAATGGGCGGCGATATAGTCGTCCGTCTTCGGTGAAAATCCGATGAACTGCCGGTGTACGGGACGGCGCGTGGAATACTGGTTTACCGTGTACAACCCGAACTTCGGATCGGTATTGTGTATGGCGGCATAATGCCCGTAACGCTCCTTACTGCGTCCCCGCTTGCCCTTGACGGGAAAGCTCTTTTCCGTAGTCCACATGCAATACCTGGCGCCTTTCCGGAAGATGCGCGTACGGTCCGAACGCCGTCCCACTATATCTGTCCGGCCGGCTTCCGACTGTATGCTCCGGGCCAGAGTCCCCGTATCGTTCATGGCCGGATGGGTGAACCTCTTTCCCCATTTGGAGGTACGAGGTGCCCATTTGCCGCCGTTGAATCCCCCCGAAGCGAATGAGGACACGAACTGCTGCCTGGTATAGTCACCGGCAGCCGTTGCGAAATCGAATACATTGAACTCCAGCCGGCTGGCCATGACGCGCGTACTGGTCCTGCTTACCCAGTGGCTGCAGAACTCATCAAGCGTTATCTTGGGCATAGGCGAATTTCCCTTTAATGCGTTTCACAATATCATTCATGTAACCCGGAAGCGGGACGGAGAAATAGCGGTGTGCATCGGAAAAGATACGCCCGCCTGTAGCCAGGCTCTCCCGGAAGACCGGATCCACCTTTTCCAGATAGCCTCCCTTATCCGGCAAAGCCGCCCGGACAGCGGCGAACCCTTCCGTGACCAGAAAGCAGCGGCATCCCCATTCGATCGGCGGTATCAGCTCCGGAGGAAACTCCGACTTGCGGAAGGAAAGCCCTTCCAATGAAAGATGCCAGGCACGTACCCGTTCGTCACCTTGTGTCATGTAGGTCAGGACGCTGTCCATATTCACCGCCATCCACCATGCGGCCATCGAGGCCGCGAAGAATACCTGGCTGTTCTCTTCCTCCGCATGGACGAGATTGTACCTGCGGCATATCTTTTCGTATGCCTCCATGTCCTGTTCATCCGCCGTATCGGGCAGTTCCCCGAGCATGGCATACTCCTCTGCCGCAGCAAAATCCACCAGGTTGTCTATGGCTGCAATCAGGATGTCACGCTGCTGCCGTTCCCTCTCTGTTGTAAAGGAGTTGTGATTTCTCAGTATCTCCAATGCGCGGTCCATGTCGATTCGCAGACCTGTCAGCGCACGGTCTATGAGGAAAGAGGCACGCAGGGTGATGATGTCCTCTATAATGTCGAGACGTTCCGCACTGTTCTCCCAATAGAGGATCAGCCTGCGGAATGCATCGAAAATGACACGATACTCCTTTCCTGTATCGGATTCCGTGGTTGCAGATGCCCTGACAGCCCTGAACGGAGCGTTGTCCGGGAGCGGAAGGCAGGCTTCTATTCCGCTCCCCGCAGAAAATTTCCGACCTTCGTCCCCCGGGGGCGTCCGTAACGCCGGAAATACTCCTCGTCCGACATGATGCCCCGGTCGTTGTGGCTGATACCGGATGAGCCGCCTTCACCCCCAAAACCTAATCCCGGGATGACATTGAGCTGCCTGCCCACATTGATACCGAACTCCTTCTCGATCTCATCGGCCGCCACCTCGTACTTGTCCGTGATAAGCGAATAGAGTCTGATGCGGTCCTCGTTGCTCATCTCTATCCGGTTCGAATACCGGAACTCCAATCCTCCGGGGATATACCCGATAGCCACCAGACGGGGTATTATCTCCTCGTTCATGACGTTTTCGATATACCGACGGTAGACTTCGATACGGTCACGGAAGATGTCCTGGTGAGCTTTCGTGGAACCCACGTACGACTGCATCCCTCCGGCCATCGATTCTGAGCCGAGTACGAGGTTGGCAACTTCCTTGTTCACAAACTCGATAAGCCCGGTATATATCTTTTCCGAGTTGGACATGGTGAATGTCTTGATATCGACCTCGTCCTCAATGCCGGTAACCACCACCTTGTTCTGTGCCGCGTTGGCTATCTCGTTAGCCAGCCTCTTGCGGTCGGCATTGCTCTCGCTTACCGTCTTGCCGTGAATAATCGGCTGTCCATAGGTGTGGGAAAAGTTCACATAGTTGGCCACCGTGAATTTCTTGGCCAGTATCAAAGGGGTCGTGGCGGAAAAAAGTCCCAAGTCACCGGAGTTTACCAGTACATAACAACGGTAATATGCCGGGTCATGCAAATCCCAATGCGGCTCCCACAGTCCCTGCCGCTTCAGTACCGTTTTCTGGTCCGGCAACACATTGCGCCGTTCGATGATGTTGACTTCCGCCAGCCTGCCTGTTCTGGGGTCAGTATGCGGCATGATTTCAAGCAGGGTGTACCCGTACAGTTTGGATTCCACGATACCCTTGATTATCTTGTCGAACTGCGAGCCCTGTATCTTCAGGGAATTCGCCACGTCCTTGATATATTTCCCTTTCTCGTTTACACGGGCCAGCATATACCTGTCACCGAGAATCTGGCTTTCCAGTGTCTCGACCACCGAACGTATATGAGCGTCCTGCTGCAGGCAGGCTTCATACAGGTCAATGAGCCCGGCACGGTCATCGAGGATGTATCCCGAACCGGTATCCTGGCGGCATGAACGGTAACGGTTGTTGCGCTCGATTTCGCGGACATACTCCTGAATTGTCTTCTTGGAGGTCTTGAAAATACTCTCCAAAAGTTCCCCGCCAAATGAATTGTCCGATGTAGCCATAATTTTCTTGTTTCTTGTTCAAAGAGTAGAGATAATCCCGAAAAGAGGTTTTTACGACCAAAAGAATATATGGAGAACGGGGCTCTTAACGTTTGATTTACAAACCGAAATAAGCAACCTAAATATATAGATATTTCGGATTGTATTATCACTTAAATATCTTATTATCAATAAATAATAAATTATTAAAAGTGTAATTTATGTATATATTTATAGCTTATTTCATTTTAAAAAGATATATCTTTGCACCACGTTAGATACAAATCCAAAAATGAAATGAAAAAGAGAACATGAAAGAAGAAAAGATTCCCTGCCGGATAATCCGGTACAGGGAGTTCCCCGATCTGCTTTTCGGAACGTTACGGGAAGACGGACCGGTCTATTTCGACGCGACACGCTTCAT
Organism: Butyricimonas faecalis; assembly: GCF_003991565.1. Taxonomy (NCBI): domain Bacteria; kingdom Pseudomonadati; phylum Bacteroidota; class Bacteroidia; order Bacteroidales; family Odoribacteraceae; genus Butyricimonas; species Butyricimonas faecalis. The sequence continues at coordinate 1,002,291 of NZ_CP032819.1, forward strand.
CCAGGCCAAAGGAGATGCACGCCGGCACAATGTCCGTGATTTCCGTGTCGCTTTCCATCACTGGATAATGGCGTCGGCAGACGCCTACGGAATAGACAGGGAAAAGATGGTCATCCGTGACGAGGCGTCGGGACACCTGTTAATTGATGAATGTCTGGCTCTATTATTTGTCGTTTACATCGATCCCGCGTTCGGCATCTATCTTCTGGAGCGCATGTCCGAACTGCTGTCCGGTGGATTTACTGTTTCAGACACTTGGTTGGTACAGGCTGCCGGTCTTAGATTTACAAAGGAGGAATTAACACAAATTTTAGAACAACATGAGACGTAGCACATTTAAAAGACCCAAGATGGTGCTCATCTTCAACGGGGCACAGGTTCTTGTAGCCGTCACGCGCTCGCTGCACAGCGCGGCGGAGCTGACAAAAGGTAACTTGCAGGCCATTTCATTCTGTTGTACGGGCAAGTATGTATGCAGCGGAGGACTCTATTTCAGGCATCTGCATCCGGATGTGGAAATCGAGCTGGCCGACCTCGGCACACTGATGCTGAAAGATTATGACGCCCTTTGTGGCGAGAAACGCACGTACTATCCGGTGCGTAAGATGGCTCACAAAAGAGCCTTGCTTGAAAACAAACGTAAGTCTGATAACCAAAAGAAAGGAGGAAATACCTATGAGGGAGAATAGGAATATTCCGTTCCGGGACTGGAACATAAGGGTTTCCCGGAACCATAACGGCCAGATCCACATCTGTGCCGTGGACATCTGCGATATACTCAAACGGGGCGAACTGCTTGAAAACGGAGCCATCGCCCGTGTCTGCCCGACGGCATTGAAAATCAGTTTCCGGAAAAACGGCAAGGAACAGTGGGGTTTCCGCCCCATCGATATGCGCCGGCTTTTACAACTGGTCCGCAAGGAGACTATCATACCCCGTGACCTGCTCGATGAGCTGGAGGTGTGGGGCAACAAGCTTCTGGAGCTGGAAGCCGGGGAGCTGCACGCCGTCCCCCAGGACGACATCGTCCTGCACTTCGAGGAAGGGTTCCCCGTCACGTTCCGGCGTATCGGTGACAAGCTGATGGTCAATGCCACGCAAATTACGATGCGCTTCGGGAGAATTCCGTCCGAATGGCTCCGCATCGCTTCCACGGATATGCTCCGCAGGGAAATGGCCGGGAACGGACGTACCGGGAAATACGAGTCGCAAGTCTTCACCACACGGGGGCGGGGACACGGCGCGACCTGGTTGGAATCACCGCTTGTCATACCATTGGCCAGATGGATTGCCCCGGACATGCTTTTGGCGGAATGGTTGGGCGAGGCTATCGGAAAACTCTCCGTGAAACGCGGGAAGCCGGTCGTACACGGACGCCCCGGACAGGCGGCACCCGGCATGCCGTGCATGGATTGTCCCATGCCGCAGGATATGGAATCGGCGACAAGGCTGATCCTGGAACTGCGGAAGGTGGTGAGGGAATCCCTGCCGAAAATCGTATTCTACGAGGAGTTTATCGAGAACAGGGACTGGTTCAAGAGCACGCGCATCGCTGACGAACTCGGCATATCGCCGCGACAGTTGCACCAGTTCCTTGCCGAAGAGGGCATCTGCAAGTACGAGAAGCGGCAATGGGTGGTCTTTCCTTCCTGCCGGGCCTGGCAATGCGATGTGCCTTACACGTGGGAGAACAGCCGGGGCAAGGTATATACTTTCGGATCCACCAAACGATGGACACAGGCCGGACGGGAGTGTATCATAGAACTGTGGCGCAAGAGGAACCCTGAATACGGCCCACCGGGTGCATAGCGATGGAAACGGCATTACAGCGGATCATCCGCAAGACAGGAAGACGGCCGGTAGAGTGCCGTTGCCGTCTGTGCAGGCAGCAATGCCGGATACCGTGCCTCGGTACGCCGGAAGACATCCTCCGGTTGCTGAAAGCCGGATACAGGGAGCGTCTTGCACCCACTCGGTGGGCGGTAGGCCTGCTGTTGGGAAAAATCCCGTATATCGTGCCGATGGTACAGGCGAAACAGGAAGCAGGCGGGTGCACGTTCTTTCAGGACGGACTGTGTGAACTGCACGCGGCAGGGCTCAAGCCCACTGAAGGCAGGTTGTCGCACCATACCATCACCATGGAGAACCTGAAGTTCGGAATGTCGCTCTCGTGGAACGTGGCCAAAGAATGGCTGGACGAGCGGAACTTCGACACGATACGGGAGATTGTCCGGATAATGGGAAAATAGATGAGGGACGGTTTCATGAATGAAGTATCAGTATAACCGGTTGATTCCTCCTTTGCCGATTTCATGGAACCGCCTCTTATTAATTCATACCATTTGCAAACAGTTCGTATTAGTCGCGGCTATCCTTTATCAGGAAAACATTTAAACGCGAATGATATGAAACTGAAAAGCAGAATGACCGTCGGGGAGATGTCGGAACACCTGACGGAACATACCGGCAAGTTCGCCAACCGCGTATCCGTGGGGCGTTACGCCAAAAAACTGGGATACGCCGTGTATAAACCGATGATAAACGGCAGGATATGCCAGTTCTATGTCAATCCGTCGATTAAGGATGACGGGGAAGCGGAAACATTACGGACGAACGAACGCGAAAACGGACATGAAAGGGAATGACGACAAAAGGCAACACGTGATACCGTTTATGAAATGCTTCACCGGGCTGGTCGGCGCGTTCACCCCGGAAGAGGTCATCTTCATGCTGTACATGGCAGACCGTACACGCCTGCGTGAAAAAGGTTACGACACCTTGCGCAGCAAGCGGTACTACATGGAGAACATGGAGATGGGTTCGCGGATTTTCGACAAGTGCGTGGAAAAGACAACGCGTATGGGATTGCTTGAACGGGTGCCGGTCAGCGGGATGTACGATTACCTGTGGCACATGGATTCCTACAACCGGCTTGTAGGGATATTGGCGGAACTTGGAAATCCTTTTTCTACCAGGGCATTCTGTCATCGGATGTTCGATGTGGAAAAAAGGACCGTGGCATCCGTCTCTGACGAAGAGGTCAGCCAATGGAAAGAGAGACACCGAAAAGTTTGAGCGTATCTGTCCACGGAACGTAAATGAATAAAAACAGACGGCATCGTTGTGATTTGCCGTCTGTTTTTGTGTTTTTGCGACATAAAATCCGATAAAACCGGAAGGAGGTGGTAGCCGGGTACAATATTATCCGGGCAAACGACAGAATATGCTAAATATACTTATTCAGTTCTTCCACAAGAAGATGCACCGTTGTCGAAGATTCCGCTTGTGCCGGCGGTATTCCCTCCATTCGGCGCAATACGGCTTTTGCGTTCGTGATGGCCTGAGCCTGTTTACCGCCCAGCTCCCTGAAAACACGACCGCCTGTACCGGCTTCCTTGTTGTAGGAGAAGCCCAACAAGCCGGATAGCTTTGTTTCATATTGATTTCTGTGCATCGGGCCTTGTACCAGGTTATAGTGCAGCAAGAACCAATACTCGAAAGCCTGGTTGCTGTATGCCACCCTCATGCCACCGGCTTCCGCCATACCGATAGCCCGGTTGAAATCCCGATCGGGAAAGTCATCCTTGTCAAATACCACCCAGCACTGGTCATACTCGCGTCCTTTCTTCCGCTCTTCTTCTTTCATCCGTAAAGCCTTTTGGACAAGACCTACCGTATTGAGTCCCTGGCCTACCGCTTTAATATTGGCGGAGGTCAGGCGAAACGCATTGAAATAATCCGGTTCCGTATTTACCCCCTCGCAGATGATCAGGAAGGATTGTTTGACCTCACGGACAAAACTGATACGCCTGAGTGTCCGTGCCGCGCGTGGATCACGCTTGTTCGTCCGTGCTGCCATATTCTTCCTCCCTCAGGTCAAATAACCGTTCAAACTGGCCGATGACAGGGATACCGCCATATTTCCCCATCAGGTACTCCTTTTCGAAAGGTGCACTGTTGCGAACCTTGTATTCCGCCAACGAATAGAGTTCCGAGGCTCCAAACGAATCTTTCTGTGTAAACCAGATCTGATCCCTGCGGAACAGGCTTGCATTAAGCAGGTTGGTGTCATGTGTCGTGAAAATCAACTGTGCATTCCTGGGATTTGTCACTCTGGAATTGAACAGCCCGATGATGCGACTGGTCAACAGAGGGTGCATTTTCGAGTCGAACTCGTCGACAACCAGCCTTTTGCCATGATCCAACGCGTCGATTATAGGATAAGCCAGCGAGAAGTATTTGATCGTACCCTCCGACTCGTTTACGCGGAACGGGAAAGTGACCGTCTTCGTGGCGTTGCCCTCCTCGTCATATTGCTGGTGTGAACTGATGACTGTATTGTCAACCTTGCGTATGTCGTCGATTCCGAAGTCTGCAAACCGGGCAAACTCCACAATACGCCTTTTCATGGACGGATCATCGATCTGGGCTATCGCCATTTCCCAAATCCGCTCGTCGCTGCTGCCAAGAACAATCGTGGTGTTGGCCAACCATCCCATGATTTCCACCGAGACGCTTTCGTTGAACTGTGCTGCCACGGAAAGAAGCAGCGCATTGTCGCGCACCATTTTTTTGGCGACAACCTCTTTGCCGACCGAAAATTTGGGATGCAGTTCATACTCATCGCCGTCACGCAGGAACAGTTCCACCTCCTTTGCCTTGCGCTTGTTGCCCTTTTGATAAAGCCACTCCCGGTGTACACGTTTTTCATCGACTTCAAACCCATAGCGGTATTGGACCGTTTCGTCGGCAAAGACCGCCTCAAAATAACTGGGCTCCTGTTCCGTCCTCCGGTTGAGACGGAAACTTTCCACCCGTATGCTTTCGCCGGACTGCACGCCTTTGGAGGAATTGATGACAAACCATTTGAAGAAATCGAGCGCTTTGACTAGATTCGATTTCCCGCTGGCATTGGCCCCGTAGATGACCGCACTCTTCAGCAAAGAGAGGTTCGTACCTTCAAGCTCAAAAACAATCTCATCGGACCGGGTCTGTTTTTCTTTCAGCGCGGAAGCAGCCAAAGACAAGGTCGCCGGCTCCTTGAACGAAAGGAAATTTTCGACTGTGAACTGAATAATCATATTATATCGCAGTTATATGTAAATTTTATGCAAATATAGGGGATATTTTTCATATATAGATGTTTTATCGGATCTCTTTTTGCGGTTATTTTCCTGCACGTGAAAATCAGACCGTTTTCGTTCTTGCAATGCTGCCCTGCAAAAGGCGACTGCAATTTTCCGAAGCGGCAACATCGGCTTGCGATTCATGCTCCCGATAGTGGAATTTGGGTGGAAAGACGCGAAATTCGCCACATCTTTCCCCTCAATGTGGTACAAATGTACCGTGTATCTGACAGGAGGGGTGTTACAAATGTAGCAACAATACTATAAGTAGTATTATACAAGAAGAAAGAAGAAAGATGTACTTTTTTCTTTGACGCAAAGAAAAAAGATACCAAAAAAGAAACAAATCATGACAGACGGCACGCCGTCTGTTTTTTTGTTTTTTTGAATCGGAAAGTGTTGAAAACGGATAAGATGAGGATTAAAGGACCACTTCCTCCCCAGATACAAGAGAGAGAAACAGAACGAATACCTTATACCGTCACCCTCTTACCGTCTGGCATCCTTGTCGCGGTTCAGCCTTACGACAGAGCGCACGCAGTCACGTACCAGTTCGGCATCCCTCCGCTCCATGAAATAGTTCCCGCATTCCAACCGTTTCCTGTCCGCCGGCCTGTTGTTGTCCCTGCATTCACGGATTTCCAGTATGTCATTCAGGTAATAGTACTTGTCACCGCGTCTGACACGTGTTGCCAGCCGTTCGAGTTCCTTCAGCCGTCCGTTCCATGCAAGCCCTTTCTGGCGTAGAGCATCGGAAAGCCTGCTACGGCCACTGGTTCCGATAGGCAGTATCTGGAGATTCACCGCGTACCCGACTGTTTCATGCAGGGAATAGCGCAGGCTCCCGTCTTCGTCCAGCAGGCAATACAGCACAACACGTCCTTTTGCGTCGATTTCCTTGAAAGCCCCCAGTATTACATGCTCATCCAGGATACTGAGTTTTACCAACTGTCCGTCTTTGGGAGCATAGAGAGATTCCGAACATACACCCCGGCGCTTGTCCCATGCAAGATGGCCTTCGTTCAGCAGGCGTTGGAGGGCAATCTTTTGCTCTGCGCTCGCTTCCCGGCAATCATTCAGAAACATGACCGCGTCATCGGTAACGAGTTCTTTGCCCGCAGTCATCCTTACCGGAACCGACACGCAATTACCCGTGACATCTCCCACAAGTCCGGTTTCCGATGTCCCACCGTTGAAGACGACCATTCCCTTGCGAATGGACGACCCACCCGTGCTGTCTTTCGGAATACTCCCGATTTTCTTCTTATGATATGATTCCATTCTTTCGATTCTTTATCCAGATATTTCCTGTAACAGCAAAATGCCATACTTCATACATAAGTGGATACAATACGGCAAATATACGTATAATTCACCAAAAAGGCAGGTAACTGAACCCCATTTCTTCTGCATTTCCACGGTTTCCTGTATAAAGTCACAAAAACCGTACAAATAAGTCGGAATCCATGTGGATAGCTTCGTTCTGTATATTCTATATGATTAAGGAACAAAACATTACAAGATTGTCCGATTGTGAAAAGCATATCCGAACATACTGAATGACAGGAATACACATCCTCCTTTTCCGTCGTCCAATCCGGTTAAGAACAGTCAATATACCGACGTGTCTCTATATATTTTTTGATACGTTTTCAGCGTATCTAAAAAACAGCTTCAAGCCGGAACCCGGAAATCGTGCAGAAAGTCTGTACACCCGTGAAAATTGAAAGGACAGGCATCCACAAATGAGAATATTTCAAAAATATGGGACATGGTGAACACCAGCACCTTAAGCAACCATGATAAATACAAGTACTTTACTGTATATTTTTTGATACCTGCTTACAGTTTCAATCCGAAAGCCGCATTTTGAGCCGTTTTGGAAAACCGGACTTGAAAAAACGGCCCGAGGACAGAGACCGAATCCGCACCCGAGGGTACACCCTCCCCAATCTTTTTATTTTTATTACACCATTGAATATCAATAATTTATTAGGTTTACTTTTGTATAAAGTAAGCCTAAAAACGTCTTTTACATTATCTTTGCTTACAAATTGAAAGTAAAAAATCTTTTCAGTCCTATTTTATCCATTTTAAGCAGCTAATAATCTGATAATCAATAGACAAAACTGATTTTGATTTTATACATACGTTGAAACGGGGCTTTTTTGATTTTTGCAAAGGAAAAATTTTTTTCAAAGAAAATCATTTTTTTCTATTTTATTGATATTCAACTATTTACAAATTCACTTCGCGCGCGTGCGTTCCATATTCGCAAAAAGGCTGTTTTTGGAACGTTCCAAATTTTTTTTCTCAAAAAGTTTTGCAGTTCTGAAAAACGGTTTTATAATAGTCATGTACTCGAAAGCCAAACAAACGGCAAACAAGTACGGAGAAAAACGAATAAAAAAATAGATAGTAAAAAACAGAATTAAAAAACAGAAAAGCAAAGACCGCCGAGAGCGAGAAACAAAAAGCCCTTTTTGTGGGAAACCTATTTTTGAGGCTTGGAAAATCAAAAATTCGCCTGTTCGCTTTGGAGCGATTAAATAGGGTGTTAAATAACCACACCGAGCAGGACTACAGACCAATGTAGCAAGTTGGAACGGCTAAAAACGTGTTTTTAGTCCGCATACGCAAAGCACGCAAATTTGGGAGTGCGAGAGTTGTATGGAAAAAGGACGTGTAAGAATAATGCCATAATTGCGCCCTTGTGCGCTCGGAATAAAATGCACGATAGCGGTAAAAACTATCCGCATAGAGGACGCTGGTAAATGTATATGCCAATGCTATACCCAATACCCAGCTCGGTGGTAACGCCTAAATGCCTCACCTTACAGTTAGCTGCCGGATTGGGAAAGATCCGGGACGTGCCAGAGAAGCGTCTTGCCGAAATTGGAGTAAAGCAGCGCAGAGCCACGACACGAGTGATGCGTGAGTAAGCCGATACACGATATGCCGAAAATGCGCTCATTTGGATAGCCTGCTATGGGGTACGTTTTAAGTGCGACAAAGTTACGAAAAATTTTGCCGTGCAGGGTGAAATGCACGGCAAATTTTTGGGCGCGTGGCAGGAAATGCCACACTTTGCGCTATGGTGCAGAGTTCGGGGTTCGACTCCCCGAGTGCCCGCAATGCGTGATTTTGCGCAGTGTTTCTAAAATTTTATCATTATGGCAACTTCTAAATTGAACAAGGAACAGTATGCAAACATCGGTTCGTTTGCAGGTATCATGTTGGTTTACAACTCTACCAACAAGGACGGTGAACTCGTGCAGACGGCACAGCACTTTTTCGGTGCGGACTTTGAGCCTGCCGACAAGTCGGACAACGAGATTTTCCGTGTGATTAAAAACATGGTCGCAACTATGTGGCACACCATTGCGGAGGAAAAGAAACTGCGTGCCGATGCCGACGGCATACGCTCGAAATTCCGTGCCACAACCCCTGCGGAAATCATCATCTGCGAGAAGTCGGGAAATCGTATCAAGAAGTACGACCTTACCGACAGCGTTTGGGCGCGTATCGGTCTTGTGCCGACCAAAGTAGACCTCGAGAAGTCAAACCGTGATTTCCAAAAGACAATCCATGCCGCTGCAAAGGCTATCCGCAACGCCATGGATTTCGCCCCGAACCTCGCCAGCCTCGAAAAGCCAACCGAGAAAACGACCAAGACCGGCAAGGCTGAAAAGGTGGCGGAACAGCCTGCCGGAACGGTTGCCGACGAAAGCAAAAAGGCGGCATAAGGGCAACGGAGTAACTGAAACCTGCCCGAAAAAGGCAAAAGGACGGCAGGCAGCCCGCTGAACGTGTGGGACTGCCTGCCCTTTTCGTATCTGCCGTCGTAAGCGCGTGTTCTTGTGACGTATGCCACGGATACGCGCTTTTCATTTCGGGCGAAAGCAACTGTAACGTGATAGGCGAAAAGAATTTCCCGGCAAAAAACGGTGCCGGGACTGTACCTCCGCCGCAGGACGGGGAGTACACCGTGGACGACCTGAAGACCGCTCTGGAAGAGTCCGAGCGGTCGCTGCATGATGCCGTCTTCATAGCCCGCCAAGTGTGGGAGAAGGACTGCGATGCCGTGAAGTTCGACATCGACGACCTTGTGCAGATAGAATCGGCATTGCAGGAGATATGCAACATCACCGCAGGAATTGACAGCGGGGACGATGGCGAGTGACATGACGCGCACACGTGCTGCGGAAACTGCGGGGCGTGCGCGCTTTTTCGGGCATTGATATACACTGTGTCAGGATTGCACCCTGAAATGCCCGCACTTTTCTAAAATTCCCTCCGATATGACTTCCTTGCGCCGTGAGGCGTTGTGCCTACCTTGTATATAACACGGTTAAGCACGGTCTGGCGTTCTGCGGAACCGCCTGCCGTGCTTCCGCTGTTATCCTGTGCGGGGAAGCGGAGAACGGATGTGCCAATAATAAAACGAATAAATATGATAGAAGTGTTTGACGCAAAGCGCACCCGCAGTTACGGGTGCTTTGCCAGTTTCAAGGCTGCCACCGATACGCTTGACAGCCTTGCCGCGACGGGACAGCTCGGAAGTGTGCCCGCTGTCAGCGTGGCGGCGTATTGCAGCGGCGTGTTACAACGGGAATATGAAGCGGTGTTTGTCGGTGGGAAATGGCGTGTGCCGAAATCTCCGAAAAGGCGGATGCCGGAAACGAGACCTGCCCGTGGGAGACGTCGGCGGAAATGGTGCAAGGAGTACGCTACGGCGGAGCTGATGTTCCGAGAAGGGTTTCCCGACCATTTGAACCGCAGTTATCCGCTCTCGGCGGACAGCCTGAGACGGTGCAACCGGAAATGCAGAATTTATATGCAATAATAAAAACGCAATGAGTATGAAAACATTAGCAGACGTGAAACGGAAAATGACGCTTGGCTCGAAGTGGCGGTGTGTCCGGCTGTTCGAGGGCGGAAAAGACCTCGGCGTGCGTGAGGTCGGGAAAGTGCAGGGTAATGCCGTGGCATTCCTCAAACCCGACGGGAAACTCTCGTGGCTATGGTGGCCAAAGGCAAAGGACGTGCAGGTGGAAGAAAACGCCTTCACCGTGCTCCAGAACGGAGTGCCCAAGCTCAAGTACATCTATGCCGGATAGGTGTTCCGGAAAAAATCATGCAAAATAATATGAATTAATAATCCCTATGTTTACAATCAGGGTAAGCCGCGATGATAGCGGATAAATGAAAAAGCTATCGAGATTTTGGTTAGATTAAAGCTGCAAAACCTTTACTAACTAAAACGACGATAGCCATGAGAGAGCAAAGAAACAAAATTAGTTTCAGAGGACAAAAGATTTATGTAGGAATCGACGTCCATTTGAAGAGTTGGTCGGTTACGGTCTTGTCCGAAACCTCCGTATTGAAGAAGTTTAGCCAGCATCCGAGCCCAGAAGCGTTGTACGGATTTTTAACTCGGAGTTATCCGGGCGCCGAGTATCACTCGGTGTACGAAGCGGGCTTCTGCGGATTTTGGATACACGAGCGTCTGACGGCCTTAGGGATCGACAACATCGTGGTCAATCCGGCCGACGTGCCGACCAAGAGCAGCGAAAAGCTGCGTAAGACCGACACCGTGGACAGCGGTAAGCTGGCGCGGAGTTTAAGAGCCAACGAGCTGAAAGGCATTTATACGCCGGACAGCGTATCGTTGGAGATGCGTTCCTTGATAAGATTGAAGAACTCGATAACCAAAGACACGACCCGTCAGAAGAATCGGCTCAAGTCTCAACTTCGGTATTTAGGCATCGAGATTCCGCAGGAGTTTCTCACTCCGTTTTCCAACTGGTCGAAGCGCTTTTTCGCCTGGTTGAAGGAGATAGAGACGCTCACCCCGAGCGGCCGTCAGGCCCTCGACATTCATATCCGGCATCTGGAAGAGTTACGCCGTCAGAAACTGGAGATGACACGGGCTTTACGGACATTGGCCAAGACGGATCGATTCCGCGAACCGCTGCGGTTGATTATGAGCGTTCCGGGGTTCGGGCAGGCTACGGGAATGGCGTTCCTCTCCGAGATATGCGACATAACCCGCTTCCGCAATGCCGAACAACTGGCTGCCTATATCGGAATGATCCCGATGTGCCACTCCAGCGGAGAGAAAGATGGGACGGGGGATATTACCATACGAAAACACGCCGTTATGCGCTGTAACCTGATAGAAGCGGCATGGGTGGCGGTACGTCAAGACCCTGCGATGAACCTGTTCTATACGGAACAATGCAAACGGATGCCCAAGAGCAAAGCTATCGTAAAGGTCGCCCGCAAACTGGTAAACCGTCTATTCTTTGTGCTGAAACATCAGACCGAATATGTCAATAGTATCGTGTCATAGAGAAACCCTTCCGGTAAACGGATTTTCCCAGAGAGAATACTACATAGTTGTTGCGGCGTTAACGTCCGCTTAAAATAATCTGCTCCTCTGGCCTTTGTAAACTAATAAGGGATATGCGGCAGAGAGCTGACCGCTAAGGAAAATCTGTTTATCGAAGGATTTTTTCGGGTTCTGAAATCTCGGCTTTCGAGAGAGCCAAAGGTGTTAAGCACGATGTGCCTCCGCACCGGCTCGATCAAAGGCCGGCGGAGGCTCTCGTGCCTTGACCTTTGGCCGAGAAGTTCACCAAGAAATGCAATACGCTGTAAATAAGATAAAAACAAATTTAACCGAAAACTTTGATCCAATTTTATTTGGATTGTAACAGGAAAACAACTATGGGGGCGGAATGCCCCTATGCTTTTATAAACGGATAAAGAAAATGACAGAAATAACGAGAAAGCAGATATCTGGTCTGCGGGTAAAGATGTATTAACGGCTATGGGAGAGGAACATAGAATCAACGAGATAAAAGGTGTCATCATCAGCCGTGCCCTGCTCAAGGAATACGGGTATGATGGCGATATGCCCACCGACAAACAGATGCAGGTCATCGGCAACGGGTTACTTGAATACTGGGGCGTAAGCGACGGTTTCAAGGAAGCCCTCGCCAGTACAATGGAGAACATGTTCGGTGTAAAAGCAAAAGATTAGGTCTATGGAAACGAAAGAACTTACTACCCACCAGCGTGGTGTTATTCTACGCGGCATCTGCGGCGGGGCTGCATTGAAAGACAAGTCGCCGCAAATATCTGAAAACAATACCGTCATAACCTGCGCCGGAGGGTTGGAGATTTGGGACATCTGCTGCATCAGCAGTGATGCCGAAGCCTTCGGCCTGAAACCGTCCTTCGGTTATGACGGGCACACGAGAATCACTTTCACCCCCAAAGAATAAGCGGAATGAAATCATATTACTACTTGGACTACCTGCACCGTGAAATCTTCCTTGAAGAGGAGGATATTCAGACCGTTCCGGAATCAGGCAGGGCGGACGATGCCTGTTCCGCCATTGCCGAAAAGCCGTATGTCGTGGAGCAGTTCATGGCGGACTCTTTCCGGACACTCAAAGATGTGGCCAGCCGCCTGTGCGATTCCCCTGATATTAAAAGCCGCCACGATGCGCTGATGTATATCGTGTGGAGGGTGGCACTGGACATCAAGGAGTGGCGGACTCTGAGCCATAGCGAAGCCGCCGTCAAGGTAACCCGTGAGGACGGTTTCGTGTGGCTGCTTGTATCGGCGGAAAATGCCCGGAAGCTATGGGAGGCAGACGTATTCTCCCTGTACAGGCTTTATGCCGATGATTCGGAATCCCTGATCGAAAGCGAGGCGGAGCTGGAATCGACCATCAAGGGCGGATACCAGATAGGTATCGAGGTGGGGTTCGCCTCTGTAATGGACCATGCCGCCCGGATGAAGCAACAATAAAAATCGGAAACAATCAAATAACGAAATCAAGAAGAAAGGTATGGAAACAACATTATTGACAAAGGAAAATGCCCATCGTGTGACCATGGTGCGGCGTGTGGATGCCCCGGAAAGCGAACCGGTAGCGTTTCTTTTCAGGGGAAAGAGACACGGGTATTGCAGCTATTCCCATCTTGTAGGGAATCCGGGCAAGGAAGAAATCCTCGCCCCGGCGGACTTCAAGGACTGGGAAGTTGTGGAAGTGGCGCACCCGGGCTATCTGGAAGAATATTTCAAGCAGGCGTGCAGCTCCTACAACCTCACCTCCTTCTCACCCGACGAGCGGGGTGAGTCAGACATCGCCTCGCACGAAAAGGAACTGCACGAGGATTTGCAGTCGATGCCCGAGCAGCAGCGGGAACGTTACATGGAAAACTACAAACGCTATTTCTCTGCCATGATCGCCGCCAACAGCCGTTGTGCCAGCGCGATGATTACGGGACCTGCACGCTTCAACACGGGCCGCAACGAAAAGGCCTGCAACAGCCACGCCAAGAGCGTCACGGCGTTCCGGGAATGGCGAGAACGTGCACTCGAAGCGATTCGCAAGGCTACCGAAGCGGCCAAGCCCGAAGAACAGCGTCTCGAGGAGGAGTGGCAGAAGGTCAAAGCCTTTATCGACGATGCCGCCTCGACCATTCACGGTATCGATACGGGTACGGCACGAGGCTATAGCCGGGCTCTCTTCGTCAGCAACCTCGCCGGGCGACTCTCCACCTATGTCAACCATGGCAACGTGGAAATCATCGACCGTGCCGTCGCTCGTCTGCGAGAGTGGAACGACAAAGTCAAGAAACCTGTCGTCACGGCACGCCATTCAATCTTCAAGTATCCCGAACTCGTCCGCAAGGTGCGGGAAAAGCAGCAGGAACGGGCAAGCCGTGAAAATCGTGAGATTCCGTTCGATGGCGGCAAGGTGGTCTACAACTTCGAAGAAGACCGCCTGCAAATCCTCTTCGACAAAATACCCGATACCGATATGCGTACGACCTTGAAGCGTAACGCTTTCAAGTGGGCGCCACGCAACCAGGCATGGCAGCGCCAGCTCACCCGCAATGCCGAATATGCCGCCGGTCAGGTGTTGAAAATAACCATTTAATCCAGTGCCCATGAGATACATCATCGATTCACGTTATTTCGACGGGACATGCCTCACGTCGATGTCGGATGACATGCACAGCGACTACGGCGGCGAGACGCTGGAAGCACTGCGCGAAAGGGAGAAGAACCCGTACCTGGTCGCTGTATCACCGGTACGCATGACACTGCTTGTGAAGCGTTATACCCGGGCACTTTGCAAGCCCTTCCATGAAATTACGGAGGAACGTTATTACGAACTGCTGGAATGCCTGCCTCCGGCCCGCATGCAGAGCGACTGGTTCTTTGTCGGGGAACCGTATTACCGAAACCTGTACGCGCTCTGTTTCGAGTCGGACGGCAGGTATTTCCGGGCGGAACGTCCCATACGTCTTTCCAATGCGGAAATCTACCGCCAGATTCGGGAACACATGGAGAAAGTAAACCTGCATCCCGCCATCGTCAAGAAGGCTTCCTTTGTCAAATATGTCAATTGGTACAAAAAGACGGTCACCTACATACCGTACTATTTCGAGTATGGAGGTAAAATATATTTCCTGAAGAACCTCGCCACTCGGACGGGATCCGAATTTGGCGACCGCCGGGAACGGAACGAGATGGCGGCATTGCTGAGGAACCTGCGCGGAAACCGCTACGAATACTGCACTTTCTACTCCCAAAAGAAGGACATCTTCGAGTTTTTTGACTGGCTACGGAAGAACAAATACACGCTGGAAATCCAGGGCGACTTGTTCGACTTTGCGGATGACCGCTCCCACGTGGACTTTCACGGCAATGTATGCGAGTATTCGGCTGTGTTCCATTACCGCATCTATTCACGCGAGCTTTTTGGCCATATCATTAACCAGCTACGCACCGTGAAACGGTATCACGCGTGGCATAAAAGGAGGGAAATACGATGAAAATCTCAAATGAACCTACCCCATACCTCCTGCTCAAGGCAGGAACTGACAGTGCATGGGATTGCTGCGACTTTGCAATCGTGTACCTGTCAAAAGAGTGGAGACAGACACAGTCCGGCAGGCTGGAAGCCGTCAAGCCATTCAAGGATGACATCAGTTTCCAGTCTTTGAACTTTTATGACATATCGGTTGGTTTTTACCAGCCGGACGAGGACGGGATACTGGGCAGCGAGGACTTGCCGGAAGACAATAACTGGTGCTTCGTGGAACTGACCGAAACGGAACTGGAAAGGTTGGTTCCGCCGGACAATGTGCTGGTCAGCCATATCTTGGCGGTATTTGCAAACGGGGAAGCCAGATACCGGGCGTACGGCAAACATACCGACGAGCGATTCTGGACTGAAAAATTCCCTTTGCAACAGATTTTGGATATACTGGCGAGTCATGAATCTTAAAATTTCAAAGCAACTATGACAGAAATCATCAAAACGGACGGAACACGCCAACCCGTGCAGCCAGCCAATGGCTCAGACTTCACGCTGGAGGAGATGCAGGCGATTGTCGGCGGCTACATCGAACTGGTGGAACTGGACGGGAGCACGACAATGGTCGTCAACGAGGAAGGCAAACTTATCCCTCTGTCCCTCAATCTTGAAGCGAGCAGGATATTCCGTGCTCATCACCCGGCGTCGAAAGACTTCATCGTTGGGGACGTACTTGTGTGCAATAACAATCAAATCAGATAAAATTATGGATAAAGAGAAAGCAAAAGCGCTCAGCAAGACCCTCGCATGCTACAAAGAATTACAAGAGAATAACAGTGTAAACCTGATCGAGTTCCATACCGCTGACGGGCAGAAACACGGTATCGGCAACCCGGAAGCCATCAAGCTGTTGCTTTCGGTGGCCGTCATCGAACTGGAACGCCAGCTCCGGACCGCACAGTTCGGTGATATTCCGGAAAGCCTGGAGAACAGCCGCGAGTACAAGGCGGCCAAACAGCTGGAATACGCCATGAACGATTTGGGATTCAAGTCCGAACGTTTCGCCCAGGCTCTTCCTTATTTCCACAAGACACTGGAACAGACATTCTTCAGAACGGTAAAGGCTTCCATTACCGCTATGGCAGGGCGTGATTCACGCTGCATTGACGACCGCAACCGTGCTTCATACGAGATGTGTCAAATGCTGGCCTCCATGCTGGAAGATACCCGTCTGCCCTTTATCTAAATGCCATGTTCATAGACGAGAGGACACAAAACCGCCTCCATGCCGTGCCGGGAGAGAGTATCTCCCACGGCACGATGCGCACGCAGGACCTGATTCCGGCGTTCTTGGACGTTATCCGTGACACACCGGAGTACGTGCAGGTGATGAATGCCATCCCCGCCCATGCCATGGAGGACAAAGAAGCAGACTGGTGGAACAGCGATGACGCGGCGGGATTGCTGGAATCGCTGTTCGACACGCTCGATAGTTACTCACCGGAGGGGTACTATTTCGGTGCTCATCTCGGTGACGGGTCCGATTACGGATTTTGGAAAATGGACAAGTGAATGTCGGAACATGGTACGGATTACAAAAGACAAGCGGCATGACATTCTCAAAGACGGGATTCGTATCGGGCAAATCTATCTTGCCCGTGCCGAAAGCAGGAAATTAAGATACTGGGCAATCTCTTGCATGAGTGGAATCGGCTTCAACACTTTCAATGAAGCCCGCAGTTATGCCAAGGATTTCCTTTAATAAAAGAATCGCATGAAAAATTGGATACAACAGATGCTTTTGTGGCGTAAAAAGACGGACAAGGGCAGAATGACACTCGGAAAGGTGCAGAAAGAGTATCGCGAGAATGACGTATGCATGGGAGAACTCCTTGATGCCCTTCCCGCCGACGGCCTTTCCATAGAGGAAGCTTTCGAGCTGGCTATCACCGCCAAGAAGTGGGCGGACGGAGACCGTTTCTACCGGAGTATCAACGATGGAGAACCGGAAGAATTGTAAGGTAAATAACAATAAACAATAATGACAAATGAGCAGATATGATTTTATAAGATTCGGCGGCTTTGTCAACTGGGCGGACGAGGACACGGACACGTTCCGGAAAATGAAAGTCTGCCTGCCGGTAAAGGAGCCTGTCGAAGATGACACGAAAATAGGACTGATTTCCACGGACGAGGACAATCCGGAAGAAATCGCGGTTTCCTATTCCGTCAGGGCAGCCGAACTCATCCCTTGGACGGACTCATTCCAGGAAGGATACTGGAAAGCCCTGATAGTGGCAGAGGCAAACGGAGCAGGCACGGACGTATTGCTGCCCATGCTCAAAGATGCCGGACTATGCCTGATGGAATGTGTCTTCCTGATGCTCCGGAGCGATGCCTGCAAACTGTTTCCGGTCCTGTGCCGGCTGTTCCCGGAAGTGGAGGAAATGTTTGAGATTATCACATGGAATGACAGGGAATATTTTGTCAGGGAACTGACGCTGTTCCGTGGAACGGGCGGGGAATACAAAACCCTGGTCTCTGTAACGGGTCTGCAAGACGTGCTGGTCGGCAAAGACGGCGCACCCATATCGGACGAGGCGGAGGCCGTGGACCGGAAAATCTGCTATTACTTCACGGACGAGGAGTTCCTGCTGCCGGAAGAGCGGCTTGTGGCCCTTGCGGAGGATGCGTGAGAAATCATAATGTATGTACAAAGACCAGAAAATGAATAAAAGAATGAACAAACAGCAAACCACTCCCGTTACCGACACTTTTAAGGGGATGCTACTTATGTCAATGGGTGTCCCTGTAGGAAACATCCGTCCCTACCGTTTGAAGTCGGCACCTTCCTGCCTCGGCGGTTTCGAGCGCATGAGCGTAGCGGCAGCACGAGCCTCGGGAATGGATATCCCGGAGACGGAGAAAGAGAACGATGAAGTTTACATATGCCGCTTGGGACCCGCCGTCTTCCATAAATGGATGCCTGTCTGGATGTTCGAAACCGCTTTCGAACCGGTTCCCGAGCAGAGACGCGGTGACCGCATCCGAACACTTACGGAAGAGATGAACAACCATCACGTGGCGGAGAAAGCCCTGAATGAAAAATGTTACGCCCTGTCCGTGAAGCTGCTTTCCGAGTGTGGCGGCAGCCTTGATGACAACGGTGAACAATCCTCGACCTATCTCCATGTTGTGGACCGTGACCCCGTGGAACTGGTCATCACGAACGCGTCGCTCCGGAAAGACGGGAAAATCTTCATCATGGGTTACAGTTACTACACGGGCGAGGAGTACGAGCAGGAATGTGACGTAGAATCCGGCATGGACATACTGAATTTTATCCTTTCCCAAAAAAGTTTTGAGTGCCATGAATGAAGACAAGATATTGCAAATGTTCTTCGACATAGGCCGGTGGACGAAGGCCATTGAGAAAGGCGTGCTGAAAGACATTAGGAAAGACCAACTTATTCGGCTGACCGACGAGCATACCCGTATGGCGATGGCCTATGCCATGCGCCGGGGAAAGTACGAGATTTCCCCTCCCCACACGGCGCAGATACCCAAGGACAACGGTGAGTTCCGCACAGTGTACGTAAACGAGCCGATGGACCGCGTAGTACTGGGTATCGCCAACGACCTGCTCTTCGAGTTGATGCCGGAGATGCTGCACTCTTCGTGCAAGTCCTACCAGACCGGTATAGGGTGCGGCAAGGTAGTTACGGAAGTCAGCCACCGGATGACAGAAACCGGCAATAGCGGCTGTCTGGGCTGGAAGTCCGACCTTTCCAAATACTTCGACAGTGTTCCGATACGGTTCATCGACGAGGCGTTCGACAAGGTGGAGGCCAAACACGGCCAGTCTGCCCTGATAGACGTACTTAGGAAATATTACCACTCGGACCTCTATTTCGATGAAGATAACCGGTTGCAAAGCAAGTATCAATCCTTGAAACAGGGTTGTGCTGTGGCTAGCTGGCTGGCGGATGTACTGCTCTACGACCTAGACAGGGAACTGTCACAAATGAACGGCTACTACGTCCGGTATTCCGACGATATGCTTTTTATCGGCAAGGATTATGAAAAAGCGATGGACACACTCCAAAAACGCCTGGAAGATAAATCCATGAAGCTAAATCCCAAGAAAGTGGAATACCTGGCAGCCGATGTCTGGTTCAAGTTCTTAGGATTCAGTATCAAGGGCGGCATGGTCTCGCTCTCGTCATCACGCATCAAGACCTTCCAGCACGAGATCGAGCGGCGGACAATCCGCTGCCGGGACACGACACTGGCAAAAGCCGTGGACGCCGTGAACCGTTACCTGTACAAGGGCGAGTTCAGCTGGGCGATACAGGTATTGCCGGTCTGTAATGTGAAGAGTGACCTCAACGAGCTGAACAAGTTCGTGATGGACTGCTTTAGAGCCGTTCAGACGGGCAGGTGCAAGATCGGCGGTCTGGGATATGTCCGAACCAAACCGGATGGCTGCATCGTCCGGGGACGGGGACGCAACGTGAAGGCCAACCGCGATAAAACAGACCGGGACATACCGGGTTACCTGACTGTCGGCTGCATGCGTAACGCCCTTCTGACCAGCCGGGCGGTGTACAACACGCTGGTGGCATCGCTATAAGTTACGCCGGGCACACGGCAGAACGGGTGGACGGGCAGGCTATTCAACGTTACAGGCTTATAACCAGAATCCATATCGAGATTAACCGGTCTAACACCCGGTTAATCCCATCTCGATTCTGGCTGCGCCTGTAATGTATCGGGAAATTAAAGTCATGTGCCGTCTGTCCCGTACCCGTTACCGGAGCACACCGGGAAAGTTCAAGGAATAGGTTTGGGCATCCCGCGTACCAACGTCTTCTTTCCGAGTCTGAAGGCGGCTGACCGTCGCCTTCGGACTCCGCAGAAGACCCATACGCGGGATACATCGGAAGCATAAAGCCATGTGCCGGTATTATGAGAACTTTCAGTCTTTTCCAGCACGGGAACGTGCGGTTCGGGGGAATGGATTCAGCCTGCTGTCCCCGATAAGCCCGTCTCGCGCCGTCGTATCCCTAACGTTATACGACGGCGCCATTCCGGCTTCCGCCACAGCAGACATCGGACCTGTAAAGGAACGTGCCGGCATTCCGGGAACCGCAAAAAGAACAGCACAGGGCAAAGGGGGCAAGGCCGGGATTTCAACAGAGCCGCAATTCACACGGCTGGAGCCTGTGTTATCTCCTGCTAACACGACAGATGACACAGGTTCCAGCTGTACTCGCGGCCCGTATCAGGTTTTTAAAGGGATGTGCCGTCCGGATGAGTCCCCTGAACAGAAGGTAGCGCGACCGCATATGCACGAGGGACCCAAATTCAAGATACAGTATTCAAGCTTGGTCCTGAGCCAGGCAACTACCTGGTTCAGGACCGAAGTCCTACTGTATTTATCAGGACTATAAAGATACGCGCCAGGGGTTTGAGTGCCATTAATTGTAAACAGGTGAGAAAATGGAAGATATTTACCGAGAAACCGTCACCGCCATAGAGAACGGCGCAAATTTCCGGATTGATTTCCAGTCCAGAAGTTTAAAAGTAAACGGGAGACACATGATACGGAACGGCAGGTATGATGGCGCTCCGTGGTTGCCGGAGTACGGCTGCGGGGATTTTTTCACGGATGTGGAGGAGCTGTACCGCCGCTATAAACATTCGATACCATCGGAGCGCAGCCAGAGCAAGTCCCGCCGGTATTTCATGGCATTGCCCGAAAGTGACCTCGAGGACGGGGACATGCTGTACGGGCAACACCGGGATACCGCGCAATTCGAGCTGGAATTCTATATCCTCTGCCGGATTATAGGCGGGTTCACATGGAATCCCGAAACGATGGGCAAATGGTTCTGGCAAAGCGAAAAAGACAAGGACCTGGTGATACTCAGAAAATGGGTGGAACCCGGAAGTAATCAATTATTAACAAATTCACAATGAGTAGAAAGAAACAAGAAACAAAAGTCCTGTGCCCCGGATGCGGCACGGAATTCGCCATCGCGGACAAGGAATTTGCCGCCACGGGCACCGTTATCGGCAAGAATTCGGATTTGGGCACCGTCTATCCGGTGGTGGCCGGCCATAATTCTCCTGCCGGACTTCCCAAAGGGGCGCGGGAGCGTATCGAGGCACTCCGCGGTGCCGGTGTGGACGTGAGCTGCCTGTTCGCCATGCAGGGAGCCGAGGGCGGCGAGTATATCGCCTCCAACAAAGACGGGAAACTTACCATCCTGGATGACAACGACCCGATATTCGGCAGCATCATGGCACAGGGTACCGTTCCCAACAACCGACTCTTCCGCCGGTGGGTCATGGCACAAATGTTCCATATGATGTCATACACGCATTACCGTGAAAAAGAGCCGGCAGGGGTGACCGAGATGATTCACCGGAAAGGCTATGATTACCAGTGGAAAATGCTCTTGAACGAGCTGCACGCCCAGATGAAGATGGAACACAAGGACATCACGGGTTTTGCCGAGAGAAACCGCTGGTTCAACCGTGATGTGGTTTTGGCCATCGCGAGCGACTATGTCAACGCGCTGAAAAAACACGTGGGCAACCTGGAAACAAGAAAATGCAAGGGAGTTCCCTACAAGCGTATACACGGCCGTAATATTTTCGTGGAGGACCTGCAATCCAAACTGTACTACCCGCTTTCCATCGCGATAACCCACATCAGGCACGCGTTGGACGCCACACAGCTTTACAACGCGGTCAGACAGTTCAATGACCGTCGTATCCGGCTGCCATGGGGCACTCCTCAAAGCAAGGCATGGATGGATGCCTATAAGGGAGCCGGGGCGTTCTTTACCATGCAGAACCTGATTCGTTTCCACGGTTGCACGGCTGTCAATGACCGGGGTCGGCGTCTGGACAAGTACCAGTCACTGACGTTCCTGTCAGCCAAGGCGGAAGAGTATAAAAACGGAGAAGGCTGGCGGTTGCTGGCAGTCCTGAAAAAAATGCTGGCGGACAACAATATCAACATCAAAAAGAAGATGGCGGCATGGCGTAAGAAATAGGCCGTCATCACCATCCGCCCGGTAGGCGGCGCGGTGTGGCGGGTCAGAATAAATTAGTACTCCCTCCATTGAAATGATGCTCATCCCTGTTAACACAAGATGAGCATCTTTCAATGGAGGCATTACATCGAAAACGTAAAGAGATGCCCCTGTTTGACGACCACACCGCTATTCTAATCAAAACGACATAATCCTTTATACGATGAGCAAGAAACAACTACGACGCAGGGCCTACCTGCTGTACCGGTTACGAAAACAGGGTATCCGATGCCTGACACGTTGCCGGACCATCTTCTACCTTTACGGGGAGGATCCTAAATCAGTACCGCAGATTTGCAGCCTGATAAGCGAATTCCATTTCCATGTCCAGTTTGAAATACCCGCCTGACATGAAACCGGGAGACATTGCAACGCTGAAAGTGCCCTACAAGGGCTATCGCCGTATAGAACTGTTGGAACGGCTCCAATACACCTGGCTGGTACGCATCTGCGAGAGCAGGAAGGAGATCGAGGTCTATGAAGACGAGTTCGAAACGGATTAAAGGCACGGAACAATGAAAGGAGAACAACAGGAAGAACGCGTACCGAACTTCATCGGCAATGCCGTCATTATCCTCACGGCCAGCCATCTGGGCTGCGAGGTGGAGATGCTCGCCACCGCACAGGAGGTGTGGCGGACGAAACGCCTGCCCGAGGCGGTACTGCTGGGCATGTACGAAAAGGCCGCACGCGATGCCGTGTCGGCTGTCCGGAAGAGAGGTCTGGCGGAACAGGCTGACCGTCTCGGAGAGATATTTTACAGGACGGGGGAATTTCCCCCGCCGGAAGAAGACAATACATAAAAAGGAGTAACAAATGAAAACAAGGACTTTTCAGGAAATATATGATTTCTGCCGTACGGACGATACCTACCGGAGCTATTTCGAGGCATCGGACGAGTCCCGCATTACCGGAGCAAGGGCAAGAAAGTACTATTACGGCGACATCCGCCGAGGCCAGTGCCGCGTGGGGACATTCATCTACCGCCAGTCGATGCGGCAGCTTGAAAGGTTCCTCGGGGGCGCAAGGCAGGACCACTACATCCATGTTGACCCGCCGGCCTGCCGGGGAGTGAGCCTCAAGGACGATATGTTCCCCGGCCAGACCGCCTATATCGTGGTACATGTCAGGAGGCAGGGTGTGCAGATTGAAATCGAACACCCGTTGCATGGTGGATGGGTGCATTTCACGGCACGCTCCCACCGTCCCTTCACCAGGGAGGGAATCATAGCCGAGGCGAAGTCCTACATTGACAGCCACATCCTGCTGGCACCGGGAAGATACCGGGACTTGCAGCTGGAAAATATGGTTTCCAAGGAACAGTTCCCCGCATGGTACAGGCTGTATAAAATGAGGCTGCACGACCGGGCGGAAGCCGAACATCGGGACATGGTGGACAGATACAGGCACAGGAACGACCTTACCTACGGGGAAGCCCGTGACATGCTCGCGGCTTCGGGTATATTCTTCGACCTGAACTGCGACGAGTTCGAGCGGGACGAGATTACGGAACAATTTGTAAGACTTTGTAACAAGACATAATACCCAGGCAAATGAATCTATATAATCAAATCAAATATAACGGGTACCGCATCAACATCTATTATGATGATGACGCCCGAAGCCCGCGTGAAGCATATGACAATCTCGGTACGCTTTATACGGCACATCGTCGCTACCGCCCGGAGAAGGAGTTTGATGACCACTTCGATATCGACAAGGTTTTTGAAGGGCATATCGGAAATTTCCGGGAATCGTTCCTGAAGGAATATATCGCCCTGCCGGTCTACCTCTACGACCATGGCGGCATTACAATATCCACCTCGCCGTTCAGCTGCCCGTGGGATTCCGGATTTTTCGGAATCATCGCGGTACCGTTGGACAAGGTGCGCCGGGAATACGGGTGGAAGAACATCACCGCGAAACGCAGGAAGCGGATCGAGGGATACCTGCAAGACGAAATCAGTACCCTTGACAACTACTATACCGGGGAAGTTTTCGGGTATCGCATCATGCCGGAAAGTGACGATGACAATGAACTGGACAGTTGTTGGGGATTCTATGGTACGGAATGTATGAAAGAACTGGAAGCCGAATGCAGGCATATTATCGACGGGCAGAACAAAGCGGTAGCATAAAATAGAAAAATACGCATAATAACTGGAAATACAATGAAGACATCATACGGACTTGAATTTGACACGGTAACAGAAATCAATCCTGAATGGAGCGGCTATGACAAGACGATAGCAGGATGTCACCTGGCCAATGCCAGGGTGGTCATCGTGGATACGGAATACGGGCAACCGATAGACAATGAGCATGACCTTGAAGAAATCTACCGGATTCTCGAAAAGAAAAAGACAGGCCATACTAAAAATGAACGACATGGAAGAAAAACGAGATAACAAGGAAATCAGGGTACGCCTGCACCATATCGACCGTGGAAACTGCACGGAAGTGTGGGAGGTGCAGACAGAGAAGGGTAAGCCCAAACGCTATCTGGGACGTGACGACGGTTATGGACCGAAGGAGTGGTACACGCTCTGCGATGCTCCCTACGGCTATTGCGAACGCGACTGCCATGTGAGGGAGGACCTCACCCTCATTGTCTGCGACAAAGATTGGAACGAGGTGTTGCGAGACGGAACGGACAGGGAACGCTTTCCTGAAAGTTTCCCTTCACTGGATGAAGCCTGCAACGAGGCATGGAGCAAGGTCGTGAAAGTGCTTCCGCATGTCACGCACAAAGGTTTCGGGCAGTGGATCACCAAACAGTCATTCCTCCCGCTCAGCCAGACCGAAGAATTGAATTGGCGGGATAGCTACTATGAGGAAGAAGCGAGTGAGATACTCTCACGTTTTACATGGATCGGTGAAGAGTATGCCATATTCAAGGTTACCCAGAGGCACACCAAGTGCGACGCCCAATGGTACGAGTATTACGCGGGGAAGACAAACCGGCAGGAACACGAGTGGTATACCCGTTTCTTCGGTTACGAGTACCATGACCGGCATATCAGCGACGTACTCCGGACACTCGGAAGGCGGTGCGACGACATCATCCGTACTGCGGTGGAAACCCGCACGGACCACTATTACGGGCGTACGGTTTCCTGTTTCATGGACGAGTTCATCGGTTACGACCTGTCCCATGAACAGGTCCGTGACGCCAAGGAATGCAGATTGCGCAAGGCACGGGAAGACTACGACGAAGCGAACGCCTACTATTACAAACTGAAAGAGAATGAGGAAAGCATCCGTGGTATCGAATTGATGCTGCACTGCATAAGACAACAAATCCGAAAAATGAAAAGATAATGGCCAGAAACTACATGTAGCCAGAGTTTGGCAAATCGAATACAAATATCCGGGTATGTATGGCGGGGGCGGTCAGGATATCTTTTATGATATCCTGACAATGTTCGAAGTTGATAACTCCGCAGAAGACGCCTATACCGATGACTTCGAAATAGCCCGTTCGGGTCTGCAGCAGCTAAGAAAACATATCTCAGAACAGGATGAAACCTTCCGGCAGAATGCCGAAGAATTTTATTCCTGCCTGGCAAAGGCCGGGATGGACCGGGAAAAGTTTATCGAAGTACTTGATTGTCTAATCAACGGCAGTGACCAAAGCGATGCCTATGTGCATGTCTCATGGTTTTAATGATATGCCATGAAGGCGTTTCGAGCAAACCTGCCGTAACATCAAACCTGTATGAAACCTAAAGATAACGGGCTGGCCAACCTTCATGACCGGAAACGTGAGGAACGCGGTTTCTGCTGCATGCAACTGATCATATTCCTTACAGACAATGGAGTGAAGAGCTGGGATGAATGGCACCGGGCGCATACCGACGCGGCCCGGGGCGAATGCAGATACCGCAAGCGGTGCCCGGTTTATGGACGTAGCAAACATTTAATGAACAATAAATAATATGGTACTTAATATTGTAAAAAACGACCTGCCTGCCTCATGCATTGCAGAATATGTAAGATGCGTGTTTGACAATGCCAAAGTAAACATCAAAGATGAAAATGCAGTATCCGTCGACATCGAAGTGACCGGAAAGAACGAGCTGCACTCTTTGGAAGGATTAAAAGAGTTGGAATACTATTTTAAAGATTATGACATAAGAATATGGTGACCGCCATGCAACGGGCGGCAAACCGGAAATTGTTCAACTACAGATAAAAAACAAGCAACATGGAACAGGAAAAACCTACAAAGCCGGAAACAGACAGAACCTTTCCGGAAGACGATGACACACTTTACCGTGAAATGACAGTGCACATGCCCCGCTGCTATTTTCCGACTTCGCTAGGCGAGAACAGTATCCTCAAATTTGCCGGAGAGGAATTCCGCCGCGTCAAGAATATTGTCTGCCGGCGCTACAACTTTAACGAGGACAAATATATCCGGGAGAACGCCGGCGTATCCCCTTTCGACTCTGTTCGAGGCAACTTCGAGCAGGAAGTGTACAGACGTCTCCGTAAGGATTATGCGCACCTCAGTATCATCTCCATCAGAAGATCACTTATGGAGAAAATCCGCGACGCCGTGAAGAAGGAGAACAACATCATCGGCACGTTCTACCGCAACTGCGGCGTACATTACCGGGAGGCGGAATCAGCGGAGTATGAAACCTCCCCGATAGTGGTGGTCCACAATTCCGCTTTTTACGGATACGGCGGTTATGAAAGTGCGACCGTTTATGAACTTTTCATCGACGGGAACGGCAAACTGCTCTGCACGCTCAACGGCGAAGCCGGCGAGGATTTCGATGAGCCCATCGGACAGGTACAGACCGAGGGATTGCTTGAGATTGCCCACTGGCTGGAAGAACACGGGTTCATCTCCGCTGATGTCAATGACGACGAGATTGTCGTATGCGAGGGGTGCGGTTCAGACAATATACAGACCCAGGCATGGGTGGATCCGAATGCCCGTACATTCATCGGTACCACGGGTATAGACCGCTATGATAACTGGTGCGACGAATGCGAGGACCATCAGCCATTCTGTACTTTAAAAGAGTTCAAAGAACGCATGGAGGAATGGTGGAACTCGTTGGACGCAAATCAAATGGAACAGATCACGGGTTGCCGTCAGGACAAGTGTCCGGCCGGAGACAACCATCAGGGGTTTGCCGAAACCTGCAATGAATGGTGGGAAAACAAGGGCTATGACGAGAAACGTAAAATCTGGAAAGAACATAATGACTGCTGATTATGATTTACAATCTTCTTAAACGCATACAGAACCTGTTGGCTTCCAAGCCGTCCGGGACAAAGGAGGAACAGGAAATCCTGAGTCTGGTCAGCCAGGCGCTTCCTGCAATGCTCAATGGGCATGATACGGAAACACTTGCCGCCAATGAGCTGCTGGTACGGATATGCCCCGACACCAAACGGCCGGTCCTCGTATGCCATAACGGCAACGGGCAGTGCCTGTGCCTGCACAATGGGACGACGGAAGAGGATGCCGTCGACGTGGACTTATGGCTGCGTTCCAACGGTAGAGAGTGTAACGGCTACAACAAGTTGCAGGAGGCTGTCGTGGACCTTGCCTACAATGCCGGGGCGGACAACCTGTGGGAGGACAGGGACTCCCGTGCCGTCAATGCCGAGATCGTCCAGTGGGCGGAAGAATTCGAGACTGAGCATGCGGGCACTGATTGGGATGCGGAGGACTACTTCCTTGCCATCGACAGGTTTTACAAGGAAAAGACAAAACAAATGAATCCGGTTACAATACCGGCGAACTGAAAAAATGGCAACCGAATGGACAAGGAAATTGCAGAAGAAATCATCCGGGAAAACCGTTATCCGTCCGGATATGACATACAAGACTATCTGTTTGACAATGAGGATACTGTGCTTTCTCTGGAGGACGGAACGGAGCTGCTTGATGACTTCGACCTCTGGAAAGAACGTTCCGACCTCGAACTTGAAAAAATCATGGACCGGAACTACTGGTCCTCGACTGGTGGATATTAGATTAAAAACAGGAATATAATTATGGTAAGAGAACTTTATCAACGGCTCAGGGAATATTTCAACAACTTACCCGAACCGACAGAAGAGGAAAGACAATTTATCCGGGAGCTGAACGCCGGGTATTTCCCTATCACGTCCGTCCACCGCGATGACCTGGAAGGACAAGGTTTCGATGTGGAAAAGATCAGCGATGACGACATGCAGAATCTGGCGGAAAAGATGGCCGACGATTACTGCGAACAGTTGTTCTGGCCCAGCATGGAAATCATTGCCGGAGAAATCCTGAGTTTCCCGAAAGTAAAAACAAAAGACATTATCTGTCCGAAATGCAATTCGGAAAATATCCGTTATGATATTCACGAAAGTCGGTTCCACTGCGGCGAGTGTTCCCTGGCATGGGATGACAAGTTATATGCACTCGTGGAATTTCCCGAGGAAAGTGCTCCTTTCGAGGAAGAAGGAACCGGTTATCCGGCATGGGGAAGCGGGGAGAACGGGGCGCTTTACGTGCCCGAGGAAGACTATATACGCCATACCGGCAAATCTCCCGAACGGGACAAGTGTTACCGTGCCGTGTGTTGGCCGGACTCCCAGAAATACATGGGAACGAAAGGTTGTGAACCCATACAGGATGAAAACGGGATACGGGATTTCGGCACATCGGCATACTGGGTGCCGCTGCTTCTGACGGAAGAAGCGGCAGAGCGACGAATGGACAAGAAAAAGGTACCGGTATGCCCCGAATGTGGGGGCACAGATATTGACATTCTGAGTGACGAGGGCGTGGCCGTATGCAATGACTGCTGCCTTGAATGGCCTTACGCGGAGGATTGAGAATGGAAACGGTAGATGTTTATACGGAACGAGGCGACCTGGTCACCTGTTCCGATTGCGGCAAGGTGATGCTCCTGCCGTATGGAGCGGATAAATGTCCCGCCTGCAAGAAAGAAGGTTGCCTGGTATGGACGGACGAAAGCTTGCGGGAAGCCGACATCGACTCCCTGCTCGAGAGGCACTGTAACCTGCACCAGAAGAGCGAACTGCAACCGGAGGAGTATCTTTCACTTTCCATACTGGTGACCGAGTATATTCCATATCTGGCCGATAAACCGCAGACAGCGCGTGAAACCCTGTTCCTACTCCTTGAAACCGGCTCTCTTTTCGAGAAATACTGGCGGGATACAAGATGCTTCCAATCCGAAAATATCTACACGCCCGCCATCAAGACACTGCTTGACAAACTGGACGTGAAACTGCGAGAGGGCGACACGATTCCGGTAGAATACCAGGATTGCCGCTCCCTGGAGGACTTCTTCAGGGTCGTTGCCGGCGAGCGTCCGGCAAAGGAAGAGGTATCGTTTTCTTCAGATAAGGAGGGAAACTATTATTTCAACGGACGCAAGGTCAAGGTGGAAAATTCTGACGAGTACGCCTACCGCCTGCTGAAAACCAAAATACAGACGAGCTACCGGCGTCCGGTAGATTTTTACTTCCGCTTCCTTGCCCGTTTCGGACCATACGGAACTTATGGCAACGTGTATTACCCGAGTATCACGGACCTGATATGCAGGCGTTACCTGCCTGAAACCGCAAAATGAATTCCGGAAAGGCGATGGACAACGGTTCACCGCCTTTCTTATTGTATAACTTTTTTAATATCAATCATTATGGCAACAGCATTAGCAACAACGGCCGCCCCCGTGCAGTTCGATTTCCAGAACAACAACGTCGAGGTGATGACGCTCGACACGCTCCGGCGCACACACAAGGAAAATGACATCTATGGCAACCCGCTCAAGGGAATCTACCATTACGAGGTGATAGAGCGCATGGCGGACATCTGCCAGAAACACAACCTGAATTACGAGGTGGAGGAAATCTTCGCCGCCCAGAACAAGAACAAGGCACAGCCCGGCGTGGTCGTCCTGCCCCAGGTGGAACAAAAGTACGGGGCGATGGCCGTCGAGGCGCATATCCTGCGCCGCGTTTATACGACCATCCGCATTAAGGAATGGGAAACGGACGAGCTGACCACGACGCTTGTCATCGCCTTCCATCAGGACGGCATCCAGGCGGCCATCGGCCCGTGCGTCAGGGTGTGCCACAACCAGTGCATCCTCTCCCCCGAACGCAGTGTGTCGAACTACGGGAAAGACAAAGTCACCACCGAAGAGCTTTTCGGTCGTGTAGACGAGTGGCTCTCGAACTTCGAGGTACAGATGAACGAGGACAGGGAACGCATCCGCCGCCTGAAAGCGAAAGTAATTACCCCGGTGGAGATGTACGCCTACATCGGATTGCTGACAGCATTGCGCGTATCGCATGACAGTTCCGACAAGCGTCTTTCGTCCAAGGTGGAGACCTATCCCCTGAACCAGTCCCAGATTTCCATCTTCACCGAGGACCTGCTCAAACTCACCGAAGAGAAGAAGACGCTCACGGCGTGGGATATCTATAACGTGGCAACCGAAATCTACAAGCCCGGACGTACGGACATTCCGGCCATGATTCCCCAGAACGGGGCGCTGGCCGAGCTGATGCTCTCGGAAGGGTTGCCGGAATCTTAAAAGGCTGCCACGTGACAAGAATCAAGGGACAACTGACGACAGCCGACTACCTGCCCATAGCGGAATATAACAGGCTGGTCCGCGGGCTTGAGAAGGACGGCGAGTACCTGTGGGAGACCTACTGCTGGCTGTCGTTCTGCACGGCATGCAGGGCCTCCGACGTGAGGACCCTGCGCTGGAAAGACATCTTAGGAAAAAGCACCATGACCCGCATCGAGCAGAAAACAAAGAAAAACCGCCTGATCAAGTTCAACAGGGACGTGCAGGAGAAGAACCGTTTCCTGTACGAGATGCTCGGACAACCCGCCCCCGAACAGTACATCTTTCTCAGCCCGCGTACCGGGAAACCTTACTCGCTGGAATACATCAACAGGCTGCTCAAGGTATTCAAGGTAAGGTACAGGCTGCCGATCAGGGCATTCTCCACACATACCTTCCGCAAGACTTTCGGGCGCTATGTCTACGAGCTGATGGGACGCTCGGCCGAGGGCCTGATCCTGCTCAACCAGATATTCCGCCATTCCAACCTGGAAACCACCCGGCGCTACATCGGGCTGGCGCAGGAGGACATCGACAAAGTGTTCGATTCCATACGTCTATGAGAATATTTTCAACGATGCCCGGAACCCGAGCGGGAGGTTCCGGGCTATGCTTTATATAACATATCAAAATCAGAACTGTAAATGGACACACCGATATATATCGACACATACTTCCGCGTCGAGTCCGGCTATGACGGCGGTCGCATGCCGGAAGAGAAAGCCGGACGCTTCTTCGACGAGGTAAAGCGCCTTTTCACGGAAACAGGGTTCAGCATCAAGGAAAACAAATACAAAGACGGTTGTCCCGAGGTGTATCTCGGAAAGACATGCCTGTACTGTCATCCCCAATCGTTATCGGGCCCTGTTCTTAAAGAGCACATGGAGCTTATCGAGAAGATTCTGGCACAAGGAACGACCTTCCGGTACCTACGTACTGACACTTACGGCGAGATTCTCGACCTGACGGAGGAGGAAGAACTCGCGTATTACCACAAGACTCATGACATGACTATCGGGGGTGTCTTTCTCGACGCCTTCCGCACCAAGCGCCGGAACCTGTACAAGAGCCGGGAGCAGGTGCTGGAAATACTCGTCGAAAAGCTGCGTGTCAAGACACTCCGTGGGAAGTCCGTTTATTCGAACACCTCCCCGGCATACCGTTATATCAGGGAAATGTACGGGAAAATGGTGTCCGAAGGACGGCTCGTCGAGGGATGCAAGCAAACCGCTTCCGGGAAACTGCCGCTCTGCCGCACGGCAACCGGCAGGGAACTGAAAATGAAAAGACGGGAAGACGACAGGACGGAATGACACGCGGTTCCGTACCGGACATGGCCGGATACCAGTCCGAAGACTTCTGTAAATCATAATTTTCAAGCCGGACTGTCAATCGAAAGAAGGACGACCCGGCTATACTTCAACAACAAGAGATAGCACTATTATGAGCATACAAATCGGAAAACTGTTGCCGGACGGCAGTGTCCGGCACATCAAGGCGCTCCATGAGACGCTTTCAAAAGACCTTGTGAGGAAACTCCGGGTGTTCTATCCCAATGACAGACGGGTAGATGCCCTGCTGTCGCTGGGCGACATACAAAAACTGGGACCGTCACCCTATGGAAAATGGACAGGAACCGGCGATACCGTCCACTGTTTTTCAAAGATCCGTGACGGACGGGAAACACCGCGGCAATCCGCATCACGCATCGCGGACAACGCAGACATTTTCGGCCGCATGGAGGACACGTGCCTCCTGTTCGATAACGGCAGATGGCATGTCATGGACAAGGGAGAATACTGTGAACTGCCGCTCTTCGTCGAAGATACGCCCTCCCATGACAGCATGAAACCGATCACGGTATATGTGAACAACCATGTCCGACTCGAAAAGATAAATACACCGCAGCACTGGCAGGGACTTGAGGAACTCGCCGAACGGGAATCCAGGATACTCTATGTCTACCGGGGGTGCCGCCTTGTGAGAATCGTCCGTTCGTCCAACCTTAAAAAGAAACTGTATGCGGCACAATAACATCGTATCGGCCATAGAATGGCTGCCGGAACACCTGTTCACGGAAGAGATCGTGGAAGCAGCCGTCGAAAGCAAGGAAATAGAGGTGCTGAGCCATATTCCGGGACGTTTCCTCACACCCGGACGTATAGAACGAATCATCGCGGGCAGCACGGAGAGCTGGCACAGCTTCGAGCTGCGCAATATTCCGGAGGCGTACCGTTCGGGAGCAGTCTGTGACTACGCCATGCGCAAAAAACCGAAGAATATCACGGCCGTTCCCGAAGCAATGGTTACCCGAGAAATGGCAGAAGCGGTCATCCGAAACGGACGCGGGGATTTCGACATTCTCGCCTTCATACCTGAACGCCTTTGGGACGCGCAACTGGCATACCTGGCCTTGCGCAGCTATATTTACGACCCGTATTACACGGACAGCAGGACAGACGCCGTCATGAAAACGGGGCTTATCCTCGGATATGTCCCCGTTGAGGTAAAGACTCAAGAGTTCTATTACGGGATGCTCGACGGGATGAAAATATTGAGCACGGTTACCGATGCCGTCGTGCCGTCCCGTTTCAAGACTGCGGCATACTACCGCAAGATGGCGGAACATGACCTCTCGCTTGTTCCCGCCCGGTTCTATTCCTATGAGATTCTCCATGCGGCTGTCTGTTCGACCGAAGGAAAAAACTTCATCACAGACCC
This sequence comes from Butyricimonas faecalis, assembly GCF_003991565.1. Taxonomy (NCBI): domain Bacteria; kingdom Pseudomonadati; phylum Bacteroidota; class Bacteroidia; order Bacteroidales; family Odoribacteraceae; genus Butyricimonas; species Butyricimonas faecalis. Next base: position 1,035,698 of record NZ_CP032819.1, read on the forward strand.
CCAGTTTTTCAAGCCGTTGTCGGTATATCTGGACGACATGCTGGCGGACCGGCTGATGGAGAAACACCCTTACATGTTCGGGGAGTTGCCGAAGCGGTTCAAGACACCGGAAAGACTGGTCATTGCCATCGATAACAGCAAACGGGAGACGAACTGCTATATCGACGAGGAAACTGAACAATCCCTGCTCTCGGTGGAAGTGTGCAAGGCATTCATCCGAAGAAACGGCAACTGTCCCGAATTTCCTGAAAATGTATGGACGCGAGAATTTGTCGACTACTGCATGGAGCACGGGACGAGTTTCCGCTGGTTCCGCCAGATGCCCAAAAAGTTCCAGAGCTCCGCGAACACGCAGGCGGCGTATGATTACGGTCATTACCATATCTGTGACTTTGCCAAACGGTTCATCACCCCGCAAATGGCGAAGGAGTGCTACCAGGAGCGCAGTTATGCACATGCCATCCCCGGACATTTCCTCACGGAGTTCTGCCGACAGACCGGACTGCCCGAGAAGTTCTACGGCGGGGAAACCACGATGCTGTCGCTGAAAAACAGCCGTGACGACTATACTTACTGCAAAGTCGGCAATACCTGTCTGGCCTTTTACCTGAAAGAACAATACGAGCCGTCCTCGGCACATCTGATGATGACGCGGTCGGATTCAAAATACTGCACGCCGGAGAAGGTGTTCGACGTGCCTGTCGGAACCTTCCACCGCACGTGGCTGGAAAAGATCGTGGCGGAAAACGACCCCCGCTTTGTCAAACCCCGTGTGGACAAAGCGTTGAAAGCCGTACAGGCGGTCTGCTATTACGGTGTCGAGAAGTTGAAGGACCTGAACCGTACGGAAATCTTCCGCAACACCTTCATGGGTGAGACCATCGGTTACTGCGCCCGCCGCAGGGACCTGACCTACCACAGCGACAACTGCGGGACCCTTATCGAGGGCTTGAAGTTCAAGATCCGGGGAATGGCTGTCCCCGTAACCTTGGCGGAAGACATGACTCCTTATACGGCCGACATGCTGCACCGGAAGTTCGGCTTCTGCTATATCGGAATGACGGCATTCGCCACGGACTACGGCCTGGACATGGAGAAGGCATACACCTTTGCACAGATGCGCCAGATCGTAAGGGAGAAAGGGCACAAGCCGTCATTGAGAAACTACAAACGTGAACTGAAACAAATAAACATCATACAATGAAAAAATACCGGATAGCTATCGAAGAGACGCTCCGTAAGGTCGTGGAGATCGAGGCAGAAACGCCCGGTCTGGCCGTCTGCAGGGCGGAAGACGAATACAATGAAGAGAAACACGTGCTGTCAGCCGACAATTTCGCAGGAGCTGACATCGCACTCTCGACTGATGACAGCACGGTCATGGAGACTCTGGAAGACGTGGATTTCATCGGATACGTGCAACGCCGTTTCGAGGAATGCCGGGAGTCCATATCCGTCGAAGACAAAGTCCGGCTGGCATTCGGAAGTTTCGACAACGCCCTGTATGAGTTCGGCGAATACCGTAAGGAGGCGGCCCGGAACCGCCCGCAGGTCTACCTGCTGTACCGGAGCGATGCCTGGCACAACCGTTCTTCCATGGAGCTCATAGCCCCGTTCTCCTCCCTCGAAAACATGATGGAGTACCTGCGGCGTAAGAAGAAGGAATTCCGCCTGACGGAAAGTGATCTGGAAGAGTTCAAGAACAACCGGCAGACGAAGGGGCGCGACGAAAACTACCTGTACGAGTCGGATTATTTGGATGTGCTGCCGGAACAGGAACCCGAACTGCCGCCGAAAGATGACGCTTTCTATGACAAGGTTTTCACCTGCGGGCAATCCGAGCTGTCACGCAGGGAGTTGGAATCTCTGCCGGAGCCGTTCGATACCTACCATGTTACGGACGAAGAAATGGAACAGATTGTGTACGAAACGGAAATGGAGACACGGGACCGGCTGCGGCTCGGTAAAAGAAAGCCCATAGATTTTGACAATGACCGCCATAGTGAAATCTGGTGGGAAGAAATGGAAAAAGCAGTGGTAAGGCACGGCGTACCGTACTACGAGGCCGAATAACGAAAATAGAACCTGTTCATCACATGCCATAATGATGACGGGCCGTCGCGGCTACGGCTGCGGCGGTCTTTTTTTTCAAAACGAGGTGAGTATTCCACCCCTTATACAAAACGATTACCTACTCTTAAAAAAACGGATTTATGAAACAGACAAGACAGGATTTCTTCACGGCGAACGGGGAAGGAATCAAAATCATGACATTTACGGAGTTCGCCCGGCATATCCTGCGTATGGAATGCGGGGAAAGTCTGGAACTGTATGCCGTTGTGAACCGGCAGACACGGGAATGCTCCCGGCCGCTCTCTGTCAGAAAGGAACAATGGAACGGTACGCCCTTTTACCTGCTCGGCGGGCACGGGCAGGAAGTTCGTACCATCAATTTTGCGGGTCGTCCGAAAGAGGAGTTTGAAACGACCTGCCATGATGCCTTGGACAGCTACGATGCCGTGGAAAGTATCGGGGCGGTCGTGTCAAGACTGCGTGAATTATCTCCTGAAGAACTGCATAAGCGGATTGCGGAAGAGATGAAGACCGGCTGTAAATACCTGTTGGTCTACCGCAGCGAGGAGGAGATGACGGCCGCACTCGACGGCAAGATATACGCCATCAGCGATACGGACGGCAAATTCCTTTGCGACCTGTATCAGCCGGATTATCTCCATCTGGAAAACGGGGGCGATATTGTGGACACCGCATCCATTCCGGACATGCATTTCCATTCCGATTGGGCAATCGCCAACCCCACGGTACGCGACAAGGTGCTCTCCTCCCGGATGGTGATTATATATACCCACGAAACGGTAACGCTATGATAGAGATTGGCAACAGGATAGAAACGCCGGAAGGTGTGTTCTATGAACTGGAATACGGAGGGGAAGGAAACATCTACAAGAACGAGGATGCCTTTCTCAACCGCCCCGATGAAGTGTGCTATGTACCTGAATACGCGGCAGAAGACCGTGAGGACTGGCGTGTGTCGGAGAGCAGTGACGGCTGTTTCACGCATAACTCACTGCTCGCCCTGTGCAAGGGTAATGAAGAGGTGTGCCAGGATCTGTTTTACAGCCTTGAATGGACGTACCCGACCACCTTGCTGGAAGAATGGGACTCGAACGGCTATTTCGATGAGATCGAGGGCTGGTATGACAGTAACGATTAAATGGAACGGCATATCATGGACAGGAAATACAAAATCACATACTCGGGAAAAATCACGGGCAAGACCCCGAACTACATATTGAGCCTGCGGACGCATCTGAAAGGCATCTTCCCTGAAATGGAACGGTATGGTAAGGAAGAATTCGACCACGTGCTTCATTGCATCAGCTCGTTCATTGATGATTTTACCTTCAAGGTACGCAATTCCCGATACCGGGGAGACATCCTGAAAAGGACTATCAGTAACGACTGCCTGAAAGTGTTCAACCTGGGTGACGAGAAAGTGATACTGACCGTCTCCTTCACCCCGCTGGAAACATGAAACCAACAATATGACAGATATGGATAAAATACAGAAAGACAATGCGGAGCCGGGCAAAGCCCCGGACAAAATGAGCGCCGACAAGCTGCATCTGTTCGCCACCCAGTACGCCTTTATCGACGGACGGCTGCACGAGGCCGAGCAAGCCATGCTGAAATTCATGCTGGAGTTCCTGGCACAATATGGCCGCGTATCACTCGGCCTTACAGAAGAGGAGGAACTCGATGACAACAACTTCCCCGTCACGACAACCTTGTACGGGAAGCACGACACGTCCCGTATCAAGCTTACCGATGTCTACCTGACGGATGACGGGGAATATCTCCTTGCTGACGGAATAGATGCGGAGACCGGGGAAAAACGGGACGGATTCTATATCTACAGCGAACAATACGCCGATATCTTCCAGTTCGTCGGCCACGCTTCGGAGATGAACTGACGAATGAGGAACAACCATAAAACGAAATATCAATGGACTGTATCAAAGATTTACAAGACGCCATCCGCAACATTCTCGTGAACAACGGCCTTACGGAACTCTGTCTGGGAGAGCCTGACGAACTGGACGATCCCACCTATATCATCTGGTATGACAGGCACTGTGAGCCTCACGAAGACCCGGTATTGAAGGTTTACCTTGAAGATGAGGGCATTGCCGTTGAGGTCGAAGCCCGCAGTTTCGGGAACACGATAACCGTCTACGATTATGACATAGACCGTATTGAATGGTGGAAAGGCATTCATGCCAATATTCTGGAAGTGCTGGAGCGTGACGGCAAGCGCCGGTGTCCGGCCTGTGGCAGGACGGTCAAGGGGAAGCAGCGGTATTGCGGTGTCGGATGCCGTGATTTCATGACTCCCGGACCGACAGTGGAGCAGGTCGCGGAAAAAGCCAACCGGAATATCCGCAAACTGGCAAGCCTTGCCGCCGGAAAAGACAAGGCGTACCGGAAGCGGCTGATAGAGAAATATACCGTCGGTCCGTCATAAGCCGGCTTTGTTACACTAAAAAATGTATGATATTATGGCAACAAGAACCATTTACCTGACCGTACGGCTCGATATCGACAACCCGAAGGCTGATGAAATAACGGACGAAGAGGTTGACGAAATTATCAGCGAAGTGGACTATGAATTCAAAAATTACGGGGACTATGAAATCGACACGGAAATCTGCGGGAAAAATGACGAAGGTGGTCTTTAGACGCTATCCCGACGGACAGGTCATCGCCCTGTTCCCGGACATACCGTGGAGCGGACGGCGGGGTGAAATAACCTCCTACATGCATGTCGGCCAGCATGGTGCAGCCGACTATGCGGGCGTGATCGCCATGACACGGCCAGCCCATGAAAAGGAGTACCGCAACCCGCTTTCCGAACTGAGAGCCATCGGTTACGATGACCTACACATCATGCGGCGTGCAAGACCGAAATTCATAAACAGCTAAAAACAAATCTTATGTCTCATAAACCGAATGCCGTTCCTGTCTTGCAGGAGGGAACGGCCTATACAATTATACTTGACAACGGACGAAAGGTCCACGACGTAATCTATCATGCCTGTGTCGCCTCCGGCAAGTCGTATTTCGCCAAAGGCGATAAGACCTATCCCGCCGAAAAGGTGCGGAACCATTCAATCACCGGACATGCCGCATCGGACGGCTCTAGAAGGAACGGCACACCCAATCCCGACCGCTTCGCCATCACGGATGAAGTGTGCGAGGTCGTTGATGTAGTTACCACGCCGGAAACCAATCCGGAAATGTTCCGGTGTCGTGTCAAATGCCTGATGTATTCAGGCCTGTCACAAGCCGAGGCTGAGAAAGTCATCGCTTCAACGCCACTAAAGCTGGAACTCTTCTACGACGTAGGCCGTGGCAGTTTCGCTATTGACGCCGAGGCAGTTGGCAACACACCGCTGTATAATCCTTACACGGGAAAGGAAATCCCGGATGAAACTTAAGCCGAACTACATCGAATATGAGAGAACTATATATCAAGAATCTCTGCATCGAGATTACCCGACGTTGCAACATGCGCTGTACCCATTGCATGCGGGGAGATGCCGAATCCGTGGATATCCCTTTGAAACATATAAGCAACCTGCTGCGGCATGTCAGGCATATCCACCATTTCAACATCACGGGCGGCGAGCCGTCGCTTAACGTCCGGGCTATCCGTCATATACTCGGACGGGTACGTGCATACGGCATTACAGTCAATGATTTCTATATCGTGACCAACGGAGCGGCTACCTCCCGTTCCGGGGAATTCATAGCAGCCTGCGCCGCGCTGTACGAGTATCAGGAGGAAAAGGAGCAGGACTCCGGCCACATGCTCGAAATGAGCGACGACCGCTTCCATGATCCGGCAGAGCATGCCGCCACGCTCGCGGCACTTTCCCCGTATCCCTTTTTCGGAGTCCGGGGACAGGCCGAGCGTATCTTCCTTTTCCGGGAAGGCCGCAGCACGGAGGGGTTTCCGAACCCTGTTCATGGGATTTATCTTACGGAGGAGAACTACGTTTACGGCGACCTCTGTCTCAATGCTGAAGGCATGGTTCTCTCCAACGGGGACCTGAGTTATGCCCGCCAACGGGAACATGCCCTGTGTCCCTGCGGGAAACTGATGCAATATCTCCGGATGACCTTGAAAAAGCGTCAAAAAGAAAGATTGTACGAATAAATACACAAATCAAAAAACTTATGTCAATCGTATGCAGTATCTGCGGCGGCACTGGAGTGAAATGTACCGCCGTCATCGACCCGAACACCAGACAGTTCCTCGAATTTACCCGCAACGCCTTGTCGGACGGCCGGTGCAGCCAGTGCGGCAACGTTGCCCTGACCGACCCTGACGAAGTAAAAGCCGGGCTGGACAAGCTTTGGACGGAATATACGGCGCGGCATCGTGCCGCCCCTAACTACACCTGCTGCGACATTGTCCGGCATGGTGATTACGACGGGTGTGAAAAGGCGTATATCCGCATCGGAGGCCCGTCAGACGTGGTCGAGAAGTATCCGGTCGTGGCCGTGTGCCGCGACCTCGAAGAGCTCAAATCACTTGCGCTCCCTGACCCGACGCGAGAATTTACCCTCATGGGAATTCAAGGGTTCGAGTTCCACGACGTGTTGGAAAACAAGACCTACGAGATCGGGGTGGACGACCTGAAAATTCCCGTCACGACGAAAGAGGTGCTGGACTTTTACCCGGCGGAACATCGGCTGAAAGAAACGGACATCGAACAATATGCCGCGGCTTACACGGCCCGTATCAAGGCGTACAGGGAGTATACCCGTCAGCTCGACGCCACACTCGTGCGGCGGCTTCTCGACGAAGAGCGGCTGATGAAAGTCGGCGAGAGCGACGGTTTCCGCTTGAAACTCCATTTCGACTGGTTTGTCATTTTAAAGCGGGAGAACGAAAGGATGTACGCGCCTTTCAAATACGCTGTAAATGCTTATTGTCTGGATAATATCCAAACTTTCGACCGTCGTTATGTCACGCTCGAAGATGCCTTGCTCCACTGCCTGAACGGTTTCAACGAGAACGCGAACATTCCTAACCGTTACAAGTCCATCGGGCATTACCTGTCGGGGAAATCCTGACGACGGGCAGTGTATCGACGGGTTACCGGAGGCCACGGGTGCTTTCCCCTTGACCGGAATACCGTCGGAACAAGTAACAATGTAACCAAAGAATAAAAAATATGATGAATGATTATAAAATCAAGAACATTCTCGAATCCCTGAAAGAGGAGGTCGAGAACGGGAAGGTATCCCTGCGGGAAGCTGCTGTCGAACTTCATAAAGCCGGCTGGACGAATTTCATCGACATCGACGCCACGAGGAACCTACTGAAGACCCGGAATGTAACGGGGAACGGAAATGTCCCGGGAGTTTCCGACATGATGGGAAAATACCGCGAGATGAAAGCGGCGCACCCGGATGCCCTGTACATTTTCCGAAACGGGGAATCTTGTGAATTGTATGAGGATGATGCCATCGCCGCTTCCGGCATTTTGGGCATTGCCACCGCCGAACGCGTCGACGGGCAAGGGAAAGGCGTCAAGGAACTGCGGTTTTCTTTTCGTGACCTGGACGTGTATCTCCCCAAACTGATACGCGCCGGAAACCGGGTGGCTGTCTGCGAACCGAATCAAACCGGTTCGGGCAAACGAGTTTGATAACCATTAAATAACAAATATTCAAAACCCAAAGACACATGATAAAGATAACAACGATTTTCGGCGAGGACGCCGTACGGGAATATGAAGAGAACAATGAACTGCCTTCTGAAGAATGGCTGGCGGATAACGGGGGCGTCGTGGACGAGAAAGAGTTCGAGACTGAGGCGGAGTACAATGCCTACATCGCCGGGGTAAACGATGCCGACGGATGGAGTGATTATCATATCATACGCCACCGGTCGGAAGAGGCGGACACCTCGAGAGAGGAAAATCTCTGGCTACGTCTCGGAATTAGCGTCCGGGGCAGCCGGGAGGACATCGAAAGGATTCTAAACGGGGACACCGAAACCCTTCGGAAACTGCTCGATGCCGGACGTTATGGGATTGGCGGAGAGACCTATGTCCCTGGTTCGACCGTCGAGGGGTACAACGAGGACCACGACACGGAGTTCGAGGAGGAAGACGTGGAGTTCCATTTATAATAAAACCACACCATCTGCAATAATGATAACAGTAAAAGTTCTACTCGGTAAGGATACTGTAAGCATATACAGGAAAACCGGGGATATCTCGTCGGTGGAGAGCACGGCCGAATCCGGGGGATATGTGATAACCCGACATTTCGAGACCGAAGCTGAATACAAAGCCTACGCAATGGCTGTGGAAGACCTGGACGGACATGAAGACTGGCAGATGCTGGCTCCTGCCGTTACGCCGGAAGCTCCGTTCCGCAAAGGGGAATTTGTCCGGCTGACAGACGATGCAATTAAGCGGATACGTGAAAGTTTCGGGGACGGACCGGCTGACTACAGAAAGGAAATGATTTTGGAGGTGATTGCCTGGTGCCGCTATGAAGGCACATGGATCATTGAAGTCCGAGATATCCGTGAAGACGATACTCAGGAGTTCGATGCCGTTTTTCTGCGCCCCTTGACGGCACGGGATCTCGTGGCTATTTCCGCACCCCGACACCCGCTATCCACTGCGATATATCCTATTCACATCCGATAACTTAAATGATGCATGATGGAAAATATATTCATACTGCCCGGAAACGAACAGGAACTGTTTAACCGGTATTTAGATAACAACGAATACGGCCCTCTGAAAGAACGGCTGGAACTGGTCAGGAAAGCCTTGAGCAACAAGCTTTCCCCGGATGAACGCAATAAGCACGGGCTGAACGTGGGTGTGCATGAACTGTCCATGGAACGTAAGGAACTGGAAAGAAAGATATTCCAAATGGCACTCAAATCCTTTGCAGAACGGGTTTGTGACGAGCAACGCGCTCTTTGCGAACAGGGGTTCTGGCAGGCACCGTGCGGCAAAGAGGCGGAATATATCTCCTCCGCTCCGGTTCCGGACCTTGTAACGGACGTGAAGCAGTACAAGACCATTTGCCGCTGGTGGGAGAAGCTGTCCGATACCAGGAGGCTGAAGGTAGCGGCGATGTTTGCAAACGAACTGGGACCGATATACGGGCACGACACCGAAACGCTGGAACGGATTTATAGCCGCTGGTTTCTACTCTCCTTAGATGGCAAACAACGCATCTACCATTCATGGACCACAAACGAAAAACAGACTTCACCATGCCATACAAAAGCTCGGGAATAATCATCAGCGGGACACAATATGACCGCAGGCAGAAGCTCACTCCTTTTCAGAAGGCTGAAATTTTCCACCGTTACATGACAGAAGCTGTCAGCCAGCGCCAGCTTGCCCGGGAATACGGTGTCAGCCGCAGGCTGATAACCTTCATTGTGAACCCAGAAAGCGAAGAGCGGAACAAGGAACTGCTGAGAGAGAACAAGGCAAAAGGCTTGTATAAATATGACCGGAAGAAACATACCGAAAATATACGCAACCACCGTCGTTACAAACAGAGATTATTTCAAGAAGGTAAAATCATACTAAAAGATGGATAGACAATGAGAATACAGGAGAAACAAAAAGCGTTGGAACAGGAAGTTATAGCCAACCTGTGTGCGATACCGAAAATGCCGGAAAATATGTTGCCCCATACGGTATATGTCGAGGAGGAAGGGGAAGACGGGTATGGCCACGGGATACCGGTATACACCATGTACCGGTTGGAGGAGATACGCACGGACGGAAGCTGCACGCTTTACAACGCGGAAAGCCGGGAGCGTTTCACCTGCCGCCACCTGCATGAGATTAACATGGACTGGCTGGTGACAGTCTGGGAACGTTATCTGGAACTCTGTGTCGAGCAGGATATCTGGAAAGGGAATGCCGTTGCATTCCTGAAAGACCGTACCGGCAAACCGGAAGAGGAAATCATTTCATTCGTGGAAACCTCGTGGGACAAATGCCAGGCTTATACAGACAACCTCAAGGCGTTTCTTGGGGAAGATAAAGACCGGGAAATATGGATATTCTCTTTCCCGCTGGACGAATTTGAACGTGACGTTCCGGCCGGGAAAATCATCGTTGATTACGAAAATAACCCCGCAACGCGGGTTGAGAAGATGACACCGCTGGAATTTACGGCCAACATCAATGATGAATGTTTTGATGACCGGAACAATTGGGTAAGAGCCATTGAACTTCCCAAGCAGGAATAATAAACTATTTGAATCAATAAATATGATTACAAAAGAAAACATTGGCAACGAGACCTTTGAGTCTATGACCATCAATGACACGCCTGCATTGTTTACGGATATGCGGATTGACCGGAATGCCGTTCCGGAGGGACTGTACGCATACGATATCCGGGAGTCGGATGACGGGGACCGTCTGGCGACCATCGAACCGACGGTGATGGTAAATCATGGCGGAACCATCCTGACCAGGAAAGAGTTTATCACGGAAAAGGACGGCTATGTACAGATTGACGAATACGGTTTCGAGGCCTCCATGACACTGGAAGAGTGGCTTGAGGAAAACAATTAAATGTATAAAGGATATGGATATTAAGGAACTGACAGAAAGGTATCGGGATCGTTTCGATGCCCATTACCTGCAAGACGATAACGGAACCGGCAGAAAAGGTCGGAAACGGAAAAAGGAAGTTGAGACCCCGAATTTTCTCAAGGATGTTATCCGGCCGATCCTGGACACTTTGCCGGACTTGTTGCCGGAGTACGGGTTCACCAAAACTACGGATGATTACGCCATGTACGGCGAGTATTACCGTATCAAGGCGGGTATCGTCCTCGTGGGAGGTTTTTCCATCGATGAGGATTTTAACCTGTACTTCACGCCATTGTTCCATGGCAAAGCCTGCGGTAAGAGTCACAAAATCGACAGCATCGGACAACTCGTTGAAATCATCCGCGAACAATTTGAAAGAAGGGAGGTGAAGATGAAAGGATAGTTTCATGCAATAGACATGGGTCGTTCCGTAATTTATTGTATATTTGTCAGATGAAGAAAGTCTGTATATGTATTTCGGACGAAAGCCCGGCAGTTGAACGGATTACAGGCACTTTCATGTTTGGCTGACATCAAACCTAATATATCTATTTGATATGAAAAAGGAAGAGATTATTCGCCGCTGTTACGGCGGCATGAAGGAAAGGCATGGCGTGGAAACCATCATCCTTTTCCATGTCGGAGATTCATTCGAGGCGTATTTTGATGATGCCGAAACGATTACCCGGATCACGGAAGTGCCCCGGTTCAAGATGACGGCGGCAGGTATACCTGCCATCAGGATTTCCGACGCCGCCTTGGAAGAATGTAGAAACCGGTTGCTGGATGCAGGATGCAAGGTATGCGTGTCCGAGGTCCGGGGGGTATCCGGCCGCCACATTCTCAAAATCAATGAAACAAATACGGAAACGGGCCGATGAATTGATATTGATAGCGGCAGCAATAGGTCCTTGGACACTGTTGGTGGTAGCGGTATTAATCATCGGAACGCTGAAATGCTGTCTGACCACGGACTCGGACAGCATTGACGAAAGTATCAACAAATCACCGGGGATAGTCGCGCATGTCATGGTACTGGACAGTACGGATAATGGTTTTCGGGTGGTTTATGCGACGGCTGCGCCGGTAACGGATGAAAGGTTTGCCGAGATATGCGACAGGCCGGGTATTTTGGAGGGGTTCGAGAACCTGAAACGGAAAGCTCCCGAACACTTTGGCGGCAACCTGCTGGAAACCGACATCTGTGACTTCGCGTTGTACGCCTACCGGTTTCCTATCGATAAGGACGTACGGATACACAATATCTTTGTCGCCGGTAAAGAGAAAATGGACTTCTATGTCCGGAACAACCCGGACCTGCCCGGGTGCGCTACATGGATGCACCACGGTACGGAACAAGGGAACCAATATCTGAATGCTGACGATATAAATCACTGTATACCCAACGGAAGGCGGATTTACCGTTATTGGAAATGCCGTTATCTACTGCAAACTTCTGATACTGACGAGCGTTTCAGTCATTTTACAGAGGAGGAAAGGCTGTACTGAATGCAGCCTTTTCTCTATATATATTACACATAACCATCTGAAAATTAATAACTAAAACGTTTTGTTGGCGTGAAAAATTGGCATATATTTGTATGGAAAAGTGACCCATTGAAAACAGATTGTCAATTGAAAGCAATAGATTGAATATGAAAGAACAGTAATATGACATCGGAAAAATCGCAACTGAAGTTTGCGAGATCGGAAGAGACGGGCGAACTGATAGGGTTCGTTTCGCGCCATTCCAAGACACGTAAATTGATGGGAGTCCGTGAAGACTCAAGATTCGGCAAGCAGATTTGTGTCCTTTCGGAAGACCTGAAAGGAACTCTCGAGCCAAACATACTATACTCGGTAGAGTTGAAACCCATGCACAAAGCCAACGGGTATGTAGTCGTTGCCGCTACCCCCGTGTTATTTCAGGCGCATGTGGAAACAGTGATCGTCCCGAAGACATTGTATCAAGTAACTGTGACGTTCGGCAACAAAAAGATTTTCTTCGACCCGAAAGACGGCAAGAGCGTAATGAGCCGCACAATAGACGGTGTGCTGGAAATCCTCAAGGGACGCAAGGATATCAAGTACAAGGAAGGTGTCATCACCGACTATCTGAATCAGGCGCGTGCTCTGGTACGACGTATGGAATCCGACGGGTTCATCTATACGGGAGACAGACATCAGGGAGGAATTCAATGAAAGAAAAACCGGTCGTGGGTATTGCGACCGACGGTGCCCATTCTGCAAAAGAGAGGTTGACACGCTTCCGGGCTGTCGACCTCTCTTCAGGAAAAGAACTCTTTTCCAAAGCTATCGGTAACTGGACGAACAATATCGGGGAGTTTCTCGGCATTGTCGAGGCGGTCAGATATGTCATGGAACATCCGGAAAGTCCGCGAACAATCTACTCGGACAGCATTACAGCCATCACGTGGTATCGTAACAAACAGACAGCCTCTTCACGCAGATGCCCGGCATTGCAGAAAGCGGAGATATTCCTCAAAGTGATGGAGGCAAGAATCAAGGACATCGAAGTGCTGCACTGGGACAACCGCCTGTGGGGTGAGATTCCTGCCGACTTCGGAAACAAATAACAACATCAATATGGCAAAATTAAAATCACAGTCACAGAAATATGTTGAGCTGAAGGAGGAAGACTACCTGTTGCTCATCGAGAATACCATCAAGATGGAAGCCCTGAAGATTGCCGGTATCGAAAAGATGCCCATATACAAGGCTATGGAACATATCCTTGAACACGAGCACATCGACCTGCTCGTCAAACCCGTTTCAAGGAGATATTCTTGATTTTTTTAGGTGGACAATAATACACCCCACAAGCAAAATCAATGCTTATCAGTACCAAATGATAGTATATAATAACAATTAATGTAAATCAATGCAAATCAGATGATTAAGAAAGTGGCGCATGTACGGAATTATCTATACCATACATGCGCCACTTTGCTCTATACACTTTTTGATTTCCTTGATTGATAAAAGAAGGTTCTTTTCCAGTGTTTTACAATCCGACTTTTTTATATACTTTTGTCTTCAGTATCAGTTGGTTATTGAAACCCTCTATGTATGCTTATAAGTAGAGATTAGCTTTTTTAAGCGAAACTAACTACTGGTTATCAATCAATTATCAAACAAAAAAAGTTTGCCCATAGTCAGTCTTTTAATGACTACCACCCCTAACCCCTCCTTGCACAGGAGGGGAAACCGCTTGGTAATCAACCCTCCCCCTGTGTAAGGGGGAGTTGGAGGGGGTAGCTTGTTGATAGGAATAAGACTTGTTAGATAGTCCCTTTTTATATCGCAATTTCCGCTCAAACAACCTACTTCACCTTCACCCATTTTACTGCATCCGCCACCACCACTTGAGCGTACTTGTCGTTTCCCCATTTCTCTGTCACCTCAAACGAAGACATACCCCTATCATCCAAAACCACTCGAGATTTCCCTGCAGACAAATCAAATACCCCCAACGACCCCCATCCGGTATCGTCCCTTGTCCTCTCCAGCTCGATTTCTTTGCTTCCCTCCGGGGTGTCAACAGTATAATAATTTTTCATTCCCGGATAATTTGATTCATAGCTACATTCCCAAGCTCCGGCACTAACACGAGATTGATAAACAAAGATCTCGTATTTACCCGTTTCCGGAAGATCTGTTGTCCATATCGCCTTACAATTCCCATTTCCGGCGATCTTGATAAAGGCACTCAGAATCTCCTCTCCGTAAACCCCATCTTGCTTTATAAACGGTCTTCCCCACGACCCCTTCTTGAAATCCGACCCCGTCCTATATTCCTCCTCGTCCTCTTTCGCTAACCGCTCTGCCAACCGCTTCAACTTGCTACCCGCCGAATCGATCAAATGAAACCCCTCGTCCTCGTTATCAACGATAATCTCCCCGGGAGGATAAAACTGATCCCTGTCTAGAATTTCGACACGCTCCCCCGGAAGGTCTCCCTTCCACAAGGGGACTCCATGAGAGCCAAACATAAATCGTTCCGGTACGCTCCTCGCAAAATTGGTGGTTAAGAAAAGATTCATTTCTCTCGGCTGGCAGGCAACAATCCGTTTGTATTCTCCCGGCTTGACCAAGTAGCCTCGCCAATTTTTAATAACCCATTTTCCATTATCATCTGAATAAGATTCAATTACAGAAACCAGGCCATCCACCTTACCCATATTGCCCACCATGAAATCAATCGACTTTATCTCCTTCGTCTGCCGGAATACCAAATCCTTTATCACCAACCGCGGGATCTCGCGTGTCGTGTACCATTCATCCACGAATGGCTGGATGTCCTGACCAAAACGCTCGCGGAATCCCTCCATGAACACATCAAAATCCACTTCCCGGAAACGGGCACTCTCGTAAAACTCCCGCGTGTAAGCACACACCGAATCCCAAGTGGTAATTGTCGTCAGGTAAGCCAGCAACTGATTAACTTTCATGCCAACCAGCTTATCGTATCCCCAAAAATACTCCCCCCGGATTATCCCTTCCAATCCTCCCGGTGCGATACTATCCAACATCGACGGGAACAGTGGCAACTTATCAAGCGTCGGATTTGCCATTTTACCAAACAACATATCTATCCCCGCGTACCTGTCGGAAGCAACGCTCCAGTGAAAATCCGCAAAAAGTCGTTCCACTCCTGCACTGGCAAGAAAAGGAGGAAAATCATGAAATAACATATGTTCCTGCACGCTTTCCTCCCTCAATTTATCAAGAGAAAGATCCCCCGGTTTATCATAACTCTCCCACATCCGTTCCCCGAAAAACACCATTTCCGGTTGCACGTTATTATGAAACGAATAGTCATGCAGGAAAGAAGAAGGAGCCTCCACGATTTTCAGGAATTTGAACGGATAAGCGTTGGGCATATTTTCCTCCACGCGGTCGCGACACTTGCCCACCAACTCCTTCCAGTACTCCCCCGTGTTCGGTTTTGTCGCGATTTTATCCATCCAACCGTCGAATGGTTTCAAGTAAAAATCATTCCCCGGGTAAGTGTAGAACTCCAGCGTGACGGAATCCACAACCACCGACCGCTTCACGTAATCACCCATGCAAAGTGACAATCCGGTTAATGCTTGCAAATTGCGAAACATCACCTCGTCGTGCCGCCTTTCCGTCACGCCTTGCGACAACACCATCCGCCCCTTGGGATTCTTCACGCGCAAGGTGTAATCCGTGAAATCCGTCTCTCTTGACGGCTGCAATGCTACCGGGGCCACCGCTGCCGGGTACCATAGCACCTCCGGGATGAGCAACGTGTAATTCCCCGACACGAAGGCCGAACCTTTCCCGAGGCGTTCCACCCACCTTGTTTGCCGCCTAGGAGCGAAATACCTATCATCATCGATATCCACCTGGTAAACATCCTGGTCTATATATCCCCCGTACTTCATTTCCAGCACCACGCTATCCCCGGGAGCCAGCGACCGCTCGACCACCACTACCTGTCGATCCCTCCGGAAAGGAACATCCCCGTCCTCCGATGTCAAATTACTGATTTCCAAACCGGGATTCAGGAACAGGATCAAACGTTCCAACTTTTCCGCCTTTCGATTCACCACCGTCATCCAGCTCTCCGCCGAAAATCTATTGCCC
Organism: Butyricimonas faecalis; assembly: GCF_003991565.1. Lineage (NCBI taxonomy): Bacteria > Pseudomonadati > Bacteroidota > Bacteroidia > Bacteroidales > Odoribacteraceae > Butyricimonas > Butyricimonas faecalis. The sequence continues at coordinate 1,052,014 of NZ_CP032819.1, forward strand.
TCGGACTTATACGTGATGTCATGCGTCTCGATTCGCACCTTGGGATACTCCTCGTACCGCGAGAAAGCCTCCCGGTATGCCTTCCGATTCTCCTGTCGTATCCGGAATTTTTCGACATAAGCGTATCCCATCCCCACCGCCAATACCAGCAACACGCCACCCATGACGTGATAGAACGCATGTCGGGACGGCACGTCACACAACCGCCTCGCAAAAGGAACCGCCACGCACAACAATCCCAATCCCAGCAACAAGAACACGCCTCGTTGCAATAAGCACGCTTCGGAATGCACAAACCCCACTATCGAGGAAAAAGACTCCGGTAACAGGCTTCCCCTGAAATCCAGTATTCCATGTAAGGGTTCCACCAAGTAAAGATACGACACGCCAAAAAAAACAGTCAGCACGACCCAGCTTAAGAAAAAATGTCGTAATACCCTGTTCACCAACAGCGATAACCCCGTAACAAACGCTAACGTCGGCAACACATCCCTTACCAAAAAAGAGAAGTACACCCACAGGTTTGTCGGCGAATCCGGAATCACCAAATTAATAAACAGGCAAAATGCCATGAAAACCACGTCTACCACCAAAAAAGGGAGAGCCATTCCCACCAACTCCGCCCAAAACATCCGAGCGTTAGTTAACGGTCGCACGAAAAGCACCTCCCGACTCTCTGCCTTATTCCGCCTCCTTTGAATATCACAAACGAGAAATACGACCACCAATGACTGCAACAAATTCAAAAAATAGACTCCTCTCATCGGAATAGAAGAGGCAAAAACGATCCTAGACCACCACCCCCGATGAATGTCCCACGGGATAAGAAAAACCGACGCATACCCTAGTACTCCCACGACGAAGAGGTAGAATAACCAATTTCGCCTTACTAGTTTACCTTCATAACTTACAACAGTTTGCCATGTTTCCATAAATACACTTTTACAGGTTTATTTTTCAAGTACACATTTTTTCACTCTCCACTAAAATCTCCTCCCTTTTCAAAGATAGGTAAAAAAAATGCTACATTGCAAACATTTGATATATAAGTAGAAATTTAATTGTACAGTATATCTATTGGACCATAACGTTATAAACGTTTTTCCATGATATCATTCGCTAGAAAAGCATTGAATTGACAAACTGATACGTTCTCTCTCTATTTACAAGAATAGCATCAGAATCACCTGTGCCATAATGACTCTCACGAACATCGTCAACGGGTAGACTGTCGCGTAGGCCACCGAAGGCGCATCGCTGTCCACCGTGCTATTCACGTAATTCAACGCCATCGGGTTAGACATGCTCCCGCACAACATTCCGGCCACCGAGCCGAAATCTATTTTCATCCATTTAATGGAGACAATCGCAACAAGGATCACCGGAACCACCGTAATGGCAAATCCCAAACCGACCCACAGCGCACCTTCCGGACGGAAGACAGTTTCGAAGAAATGAGTTCCCGCGTCAAGTCCCAGGCAAGCCAGATACATGGAAAGCCCCAACGCCCGGAGCATCAGGTTGGCACTGATTGTCGTGTAAGTCACCATGTGAATCCGGGGACCGAAAGCCCCCACGAGAATCCCCATCACGATAGGCCCTCCGGCCAAACCTAACTTTACCGGAAAGCTAATGCCCGGAATCGTCAACGGAATCGATCCCAACAACAATCCCATCACCATCCCGATAAAAACGGCCACCAAGTTAGGCTCGTCCAAATCTTTCACGGTATTCCCCACCACGTTCTCCACCTTCGCGATGGCCGATTCCTCCCCGACCACCGTCAATCGATCACCCAATTGCAAGATCAGGTCCGGCGTGGGTAGCAACACGATACCTGCCCGGTAAATGCGGGTTATATTTATCCCATATTGATTTCTCAACCGCAAGGACCCCAATCGTTTCCCGTTAATCTCCGGGCGGGTAATCACGATCCGGTGGGACACCAACTGGCTATCAATAGCATCCCAGTCGATATCTTCCTTATTCCAATCTCTCGAATCCCGCTTCCCAATCAACATGGTCAATGCCTCGACATCTCCTTTAGTCGTGATCATCAGCAAACAGTCTCCTTCTTTTACGATCGTGTCGGAGGCCGGAATAATCACCTTCTCATCCCTCCACAAGCGGGAGACCACGAACCTTTTTGACGATTGCTGAGCAATCTCCTTGATTGTCTTACCGAACACCCCGGGATTGCTCGCGAGAAATCCCATGACCACTGTTTTCTTGTGGCTATTTTCATCACCTTTTTTGAAAAATATACTGGAAGCTAAAAGTTTACGCACAAAAATAATGGCAAAAATCACGCCTACCACCCCCAACGGGTAAGTCACGGCACACCCCAATGCCAAATCCGACGCGGGATCATTCAACTGTTTCAACGTTTGCTGTGCCGCACCCAAAGCGGGCGTATTCGTCACCGCACCATTTAGGATTCCTACCATATCGGGCAAGGATACTCCCGTGGTCCAATGAAATCCCAAGGTCATCACGATTCCCAATAAAACCACCAGCATGGCCAACATATTCAGTTTCAATCCCCCTTTTCCCAAAGAAGAGAAAAAACCGGGTCCCACCTGCACACCCAAGGCATACACGAAAATAATCAGCCCGAAGCTCTCCGCGTAATTCAACATCTGCGGATCGATCGACAAACCGAAATGCCCTGCCATGATACCCACGAAAAACACGAAAGTTACTCCCAACGACACGCCCCATATACTGATTTTCCCTAAAACCAGCCCCACTGCAGAGATCAGTGAAATCACTATTACGGCCTGAATCACTGAATGTTCTGTTAATAAACTAGTCAACCATTCCATAATTTTATCTTTGAGCGCCAAAATTAATTAAAAAAACAGGAATACGTATCGGGAGCTATTTTGTTTTTAATCTCACTTTTCCTAACTTTGCGAACAATCAAAGTCGGATTATGGAACGTGTGCAAGATAATAAACAGTGTAGCCGGGTGTTTGAACAATTATTCAAGCAACACTATCGTACCCTATGTTTCTATACCATGAGTTTAGTAAACGATTTGGATGCCTCCAAAGACATTGTACACGACGTGTTCCTCAGTTTGTGGAATCACCGGAGCACCATTGATTTCTCCCGTCCCGTGTACCCTTACTTGTTAAGCCTCACCCGCAACCGGGCATTGAATTACCTGGAACATAAAAAGATTCAGAATAACCACGCGCGACAACACCTTGCCGACGACCCGACGTACACGCTATCGGATGATCCCACCCGGGAAGAATTATTGGAACGCATCCTGAGCCGCATCGAACGCCTCCCCGAACGCTGCTCGCAAGTGATGAAACTCAGTTTTATCGAATGTAAAAAATATAAAGAGATTGCCGAAGAGTTAAACATTTCGGTGAATACCGTAAAGACTCACATCACCACAGGCTTGAAAACATTGCGGGATGAATTTCCCACTTCTCTGCTGTTACTTTTACTCGCGAATCAAAACAGACATGCCGACTGATCAGTCATTCTTCCCGTTATGAAATATTCTAAACCTTTCTTTTGCCTTATCGAGTTCCCCCTCATCGACATTTATTCCCGGAATAAAGAATGAAGATTCGAGTCCGAATGGCTTCTTTTTAGCAGACTTATTCCAATTTCCGACAATTTTCCCATTATATAGAATTACCAGATAGAAAATGCCAAAGGAATTAAAAGCTTTCCTGTAATACTCCGGCTCCAAAGCCATCGAACGATCTTTATAACTAATGAGATATTCGTCATACGAAGGCAACAAGTGTAGAACTCGTTTTGTCCGTGCCTTCCTCGCGCACGATTCATGAATTAACCAGTCCGTCTCGCCTATTTTTTCCGTGATCAGTTCCGAATCGATCAACCCGACCGCTTGTTTGGCTTCTGTTATAGACAACCCCGACCACCAGATAAAATCCTGTAAACTAGCAGGGGAATGACTCCTGAAATATTTTATTGCCAATTTTGCCAAAGCCTCTTCCTTGTGCAACTCTTTCATTGGAGGAACCCGTTCATCCAGTAAAGCGTAAGTCCGCTTACTCCCTTTGTCCACGCCATTGCAAACAAGCCCGTCTACTTCGGCTCGCCCTAAAAGATATTTCACTAAATCATCTCCCACGATAACTCCTGCCCGATTCAATTCCTCCCCAATTTCCTGCCGGGTCAAATATCTATTTCCCTCCAAGGCCCTTACGATTACATCATGGCTCCTGATATATAATTCCTCCGATATTCCGTGATTTTTCCAATACGAATCGTACGCCAATTTTACCCGCTTGGCCGATAGTTTCAACATCCATCGAATATCCTCTGCCACCACCAGATGCCAAGTCGGACGCAACACGTGAGTCCTCAATATCTCCCCCTTTTCCAAAGCCATCTCCACTTTCCGAATGTCCGGTTTCTTCAACCGCAAGCCCACGGCCCACTTCGCCATATTATATTCCTGTCCCTGCAAAGCACCCATCCATGCCACAAGTTCCTTGGGATTATCAAAAGCCGGGTTCACCAACTGCTGGCTCCTTAAACGAATATCTGTAATCATATATTTGCATTTTTTAGGACATTCTCGTTCATTTTTTTCAAAGATACAAAGAATGTCCTAAAAAAATAGCAGATCGGGGAATAACCATCATTTGGTCTGTTCGAGTTGATCGTACTCTTCATCCGTAACCGGTTCGAGCCATTCGTTGGAGGTTTTCTCCCCGGGAACCTCGAAGGCCAAATGAGCGAACCAACTGTCAGCGGCTGCCCCGTGCCAATGTTTCACGTTAGCAGGAATATGGATGACCGTACCGGGCAGGATTTCCACGGGAGCCTTACCTTCTTCCTGATACCAACCACGTCCGGCAACACCGATAAGCATTTGCCCACCACCTTTCGTTGCACGATGGATGTGCCAATTATTGCGGCAACGAGGTTCAAACGTAACATTGGAAATCGCAACTTGCTCGCGAGAAACCGGAGCGAGGTAACTATTCCCGATAAAATACTTCGCGTATGCCGTATTCGGCTCGCCGATAGGGAAAATCATTTCACGCTGGAAGGCAGCCTTGGCATCATTACCGGTCGTGTCTTCCGCCCATACTCCCTTGGCCAAATTAAACGCAGCCCACGCCTTCGGCCAACCGGCATAAAAGCCTATATGGGTGATAATCTCGGCAATTTCAGTACGGGTGATTCCGTTCTTTTTTGCCGATTGAAGATGATAAACAAGCGAGTTGTCCGTAATTCCCTGGCTGATAAGGGAAGTAATGGTTACTAAACTACGGTCACGCAGACCCAGTTTGTCGGTTCGACTCCAAACTTCACCAAAAAGGACATCATCATTGAGTTCCGCGAATTTAGGGGCAAACTCTCCAAGTTTATCACGCCCAGCCGTCTGTACGATCTTTTCTTGTGCCATAACATTGAACGTTAAAATACTGAATACTGAAAATAAGAGAAATTTATTCATCATCATTTATTTATTGAATAAAGTTATTGATTTGGTTGGCAGGGTTAAGGGGTGTCTGGTCAGAGAGAGTTAATCTCTTGACCATGTGCAGTGTTCCCTGTTTGTACTTTTGAAAATGTTCCGACGCGATATGTAACTCGTAAGCCTTTTGACTTGCATAGGTTTCGAGAATGGTTACCATGCAGGGATTTTCCTTTTCGCTGACAGCATACATGGTCAATACCCCCGGTTCGGTACGCAGAGAGACTTCGCCTACTTCGGTCGCGTACTTCATATACTCCTCAAGGTACTCCGGATAGACCTCTATTTTTGACAGGCGTACGATACCATCGGCTGCCATCGGTTGTTTGGCACACATACCGGGTTTCTTATCCAGATTCAAACACTTACCGATGACTTCTCCCGTGGCAAGGTAAGAGTAAGTCGGAAATTCAAACAACACGGGTTTTAACCGAGTGTAGTCGAGTTTACCGTTATGATCAAGCACATCGGGAGTTGCATAGGTATTGACCACCGTGCAGATAAAATTATCGAAACCTTCAGTTTCATAAATATCCACCACGTTACATTCCATCGTTAAAGGCGACACATCGATCACAGGCGAACCATTCTCCCCGATATGATAGGCGAAGACACCAGACTTATCAACCGTCTTCCCGCTCACGCTTCCCACGTAATCCGCTTGAGGCAGCATTTCACGACTGACAAGATTAATGGAGAGCTTTTTCAATTCTTTGATTCCCTGATTAGAATAATGCCGTTTACTCATACTCACGAGTATACGATCGTGACCGATAATACCCGTGTGTGCGACAAGAAGCCAATTTACTTTTCCTTCCACCTTTGTTCCAACCACCGTCATCGGCTTCGGATAGAGAGCCAACAGGCTTCCGAGATTTTTCTTTTCTATTTCCATGATATTAGGTTGATTCGCGTTCTCTTTTACTGCCGAGTTGCATGACAACATGACAAGTAATACAAAACTCGATATTATTTTCAAAATGTTTCTCCTATCCATAATTTGTGACCTTTTACTATTAAATTTCTGATGACAAATTTATGACAATAAAACAAATGGGGTTGTATATAATTTACGGATATTCATACCTAAATCCTCGATTCTGTTCGGGGGAATATTTTGAGGGTGGTATTTTTCAAAAAAATATCATTTCCCACTCACCCATTTTTCAACCTCACCTGTGTATATAGTGTAAAAAGATAAAACCAGATGCAAATGGAAGAAAAACTAGATAAAATAGAATTTATACTGGAACACTTTCGAGAGCCGGAACGATTACTGGAAGAGGAGTTCATGAACTGGTTGCAAGAGGAGGGGAATAAACACCTGTTCGAGGAAGTGGTCACAAACCGAATGGCATTCTTAGAGAAAGAATACGGTCAACAAGTGAAACCCGAACAGGAATGGCAAAAATTATGGCAGCAAATACAAAAAGATTTTCATACTCCTACACCGGAAAAGCGGAAAACCACCCGAAGGGTATGGTATTCAGTGGCAGCAGGGGTATGCATGCTGATGGCCCTAGCCGGAGGAATGTTACTGCAACAAGGGAAAGAGAAAAAATCAGTTTCCCCCATGACACCCATTGAACATGTAGGGAAACGAAGCGCTCAATTGATCGTTTCCACGGGAGAAGTTCTTGACTTGTCACAAGAAGAGATTTACCAAAAGGCCGTGGACGGGACGTTGATCACAAACGACACGCTAAAACTGCTTTCTTATCAAAGCGATGCAGGAAAAACAGACTTGACCGAAACTAATGTCCCGGAAAAGATAAACAAAGAAACCACGTATCACACGTTACGTGTTCCCGCCGGAGCTGACTACCAAGTAACACTGGCTGACGGGACAAAAGTATGGCTGAACTGTGAGTCAACTTTACGGTATCCCGTGGAATTCGGGGATGAAAAACGAGAAGTGTACCTGGACGGAGAAGGGTATTTTGAAGTAAACAAAGCCACGGAGTGGCCATTTATCGTCAACACGGAACAAATGCGAGTAAAAGTTACCGGTACAAAGTTTAACGTGAAATCTTACTCTACCGAACTCATCGTGCATACCACTCTCGTCGAAGGCTCTGTATGGGCTTACGCCGATCAGACGCAAGTGCAATTAACCCCGTCCGAACAATTCCGATATGACAAGGAAACCGGGATGACTTCGGTGCAAAAGGTCGACACGGAACTCTACACGGGTTGGATTGAAGGTATGTTCGTATTCCGGAATCAACGCCTGGAAGACGTGATGAACGACCTCGCACGTTGGTATAACATGACCATATTTTATTCCACGGCAGAAGCCAAGGAAATCCGAATCTCCACGAACCTAAACAGATACAAAAATATAGATGATCTACTGGAAATTATCAATGAAAGTGGTAAAGTGGTTGTCGCCCGCAAGGACAATACCATAACCATCCACGCCCGATAATAAAGAAAGGATCGGGGCCTGCGCCAACATTTCCCGATCCTCTGTATTAATTAGTTATAATTAAAACATTTCAAAGGTATGAAAAAAAGATGGAAGAGTAATTTTCCGTTAGGGAGAAAATTACAAAAAATTTTTAGATGTATGAAATTAACCTTTCTACTACTCACGTGCTTTGTCGTTCAGACTTTTGCAGGCCTGAATGCACAAACTGTCACGATTAAAAAACAAAATGCGTCACTGGAAGAAGTGATTTGGGAGTTAAAGCAGCAGACTCGATTCACGTTTATGTACAACAATGAAGATATCGCCCGAATAAAAGGGATCGATTTGAATGAAAAAGAAGTAGACGTGGAGGAGATTTTGCGAAAGTGCTTGCAAAACACCAACTTGGAATATGTTGTGTTAAACAATGCCATTGTCATTAAACTCAAAATGAACACGTCGGACGAAAAAAAGTCTATCACGCTAAAAGGTTGGGTTTACGACAAGAAAAAAGAACCCATTCCGGGAGTGACGGTCAAACTGACCGATATCAACCTAGGAACGGCTACCAACAACAAGGGATGGTTCTCTCTTTCACTCCCGCTAACCAAAGGAACACTGGAATTTTCTTTCGTGGGCTTTAAAACCCAGAAAATAAATTTCACGGAAAGAACAGATACATTACGAATCATTTTGGAAGAAGATGTACAAACACTGGATGAAACCGTGGTTGTCGCCTATGGAACAACCACTCGTCGGAAAGCCACCGGAGCTGTTTCCGTGGTAAAGGCTGAAGAATTCAAGGGTATACCTTCTGCCAACATCGCCAATCTTTTACAAGGTCGTGTAGCCGGGCTGGATATTACGAATCTTTCCGGGGCTCCCGGTGGTGGTGACGTGGCCATTACTGTCAGAGGATACAACTCATTGGATGTAGAAGCCGGACGGAGATTCTCAAATCCGCTATGGGTAATCGATGGAGTACCTTTAAACACGTTCACATCCCCGATCACGGGAACCAATTTACTCTCCGACTTGAACCCGGACATGATCGAGTCCATACAAATATTGAAAGATGCTTCTTCGGCTGCCATATACGGCTCAAGAGCAGCTAACGGGGTTATCATCGTTACTACTAAAAAAGGAAGACAAAACCAAGATGCCACCTTTTCCGTGAATTTTTCAGAAACATGGAGTATTCTCCCGGAATATCCGGCCCTGACAACAGGACGAGCAGAAAGATTGTTACGCTTGAAAAGTACGGAAAATAACTTCAGAGCCTATCTGGATGAGAAAACCAACAGTTACAAATATCCCCAAAGTCTGGCAGAACAATACGAGCATGCCCAAAGTTCATATAATGGTTTCTGGTATCCGGACAAAAACACTATGCCGAGAGGAAACGGGAGCATGTACCAAGATAGCTTGAATGCATTCTATAATCACTCCACGAATTACTTCCCTATCTATTTTGAAACGGGCAAGGTCACGAATGCCAATATACAAGCGTATGGCGGTAGCGAGCGAATCACGTACGGTATCGGGTTGGGATACTACAATGAAACTGGTGTTTTTAAAGGTACCGGATTCAAACGAATCGATTTAAATTCTAGCATGAACGTTATTCCTGTTCCCCGACTAAACGTTGACATTCGTTTCAATGCCTCACTGGCTCAAAAGAAAAGAGCATCATCCAGTGCCGACGACCACCTGCGTTACAGTGGGGCTTTAGTACCTATTGAAACCATCCCCGGAGAACCTTACAAACTTTCATCTTTACTACCCGGCGAAGAATCTGTTGTGTGGCAGGAAGTTCTGAAAGCATACAAAGGAACGAAAGAAGCCAACCGAGCCATTCGTTTACGCAGTAATTTTCGTTTAGGATATGATATTATCGACGGCTTGAACATTTCCAGCTCTCTAGCCGCAGACTATGCTATAAGCCGAAGAAATTATTTTTCCCCTTCGTACATTGCCAGCGACAACAACTCCATCTCTATCGGGGAAACAGGCATCAACCTGATGGTCCTGAATGAAAACCTGTTAAGTTATAAAAAAACACTTCATGAAGATCACAACATTGAATTTATGGCAGGTTTTTCCTATCAATATGACCAAGAAGAATACAACGGAGGATCAGCCCGAAAATCCCCAAGTGACAAAATTTACTATGCACCTTACGGTATGCCTGATCTTGAAACCGTTGGTTGGGGAGATTACACGGAAATCCGTGCCCTTAAAGATTACCAATCCGATATGCAGGAAAAAACACTGGTGTCCTACTTTGCTCGTTTGGAATACGGTTTCCGGGAAAAATACCTTTTTTCAGCCAGTATCAGGCGAGACGGAAGTTCCACCTTCGGGAAAAACAACCGCTGGGGAACCTTCCCATCCATTGCCGCAGCATGGAGTTTCTCGGAAGAACCTCTCGTGAGAGATAATCTCGGATGGATCTCTTTTGGAAAAATTCGGGCTAGTTGGGGACGTTCCGGGATGCACTTTTCCCAAAATTACTTGGCCCTGGGAATTATGAAAGTAGGAAGTACGTCTTACCTCGGAAATAGTTATATCCAACCACAATGGGGTGACGGGCTTTATAATGACAAATTATCCTGGGAAGAAACGGATCAGTACGATTTCGGGTTAGATTTGGATATGTTTGACCATCGTCTAGGAGTCACGATTGATTATTACTACCGCTATACAGACAAATTACTGGATCGGGTTCGTTTACCCAGTGCCGGGATAAACACCGGCTATCAAATGCAATGGCAGAATGCAGCAGCCGTTTCCAATGAAGGATTGGAAGTTATGGTCAAATATGAAATTTTCAGAAAACCCGATTTATATTGGAAAATATCTGTGAACGCCGCCCAGAACTGGAACCGGTTTGAAAAATCATATACCGGAAAAGATTTAGATGGGGTTCGAATAATTGGAAAATCACTAAACGGGATATACGCCTTGAAAACAGACGGATATGTAGACTATCAAGATGAAGTCCCCATTTTTTACAATCAAATAGGTATAAAAGCACCTTTAGCTTCTGAAATGGGAAGTGCAACATTTTACAAACCGGGAGATTACAAATTTGTCGATGTGGATGGAAACCGCAAAATCACTGCTTTCGACGATGAAGTATATTGTGGAAGTGCCTTACCAAAAGTTTCCGGGGGAATCGTGAATGAGTTCCAATGGAAAAACTTTGATGTAAACATCCTGTTAAGTTTCCAATTGGGACGACACATGTTGAACATGACTCAAACGAGATGTTTATCCAATTTTGGAGCGGCAGAATATCCGGCTATTGTCATGAATTTAAATAAAGTATCTTTTTGGGAGAAACCCGGAGACAACCCGGACTTCCCTAAATGGCAATATGACTGGAACACTTATTTGTGGGGCGGACGATATGTCGATCGAAGAGTTGAAAAGGTAAACTGGCTGAAAATAAAAACAGTATCCATTGGTTACACTTTACCCAAAGCATGGATGAAGAAATACGGGCTGGACGAGTTGAGAATCTTTGCCAGCGGGGAAAATCTATGCACGTTCACCAATTACTCCGGTATTGAACCTGAAATCGTGGACATCCGCAATGGTGAAGACGTGGGAAGTTCCTACCCCTTAGCTCGTAAATTAACATTAGGTTTAACATTGAAATTTTAAGTGATGAAAAAACGATACTTATTTTTAACATTACTCGGGGCGTTTATGCTGTGTGCCTGCGAAGAGTGGGTGGAATTAAAACCGGAAAACTCGGTTACCTTCGAGAATGCCTTCGACACGGAAAAAGACATCGAAGCAGCCTTATTCGGGGCAGAACAAAGCCTACGAGTAAACATGACCGCTGCTCCCTATTCGCCAGAAATGCGAGGTGAATTTTCAGACTATCGTTCTAGTTATTCCGAAGACCTTCTAAAAGAAGAAAATCCCATATTATACGTTGCACAATGGAGTTGGAATTATAATGTAATTGCAGCAGCCAATGTTGCTTTACCCTATATCAACCAAGTCGAAATGCCACAAGAGAGACGGGACTTTTACAGGGGTGAAATTGCTTTTTTCAAGGCATTCGTTTACCTGGATTTGATCCGTCGCTGGGGAGATTGCGTGATGATACAAGATGAAGTGGAGCTAAAACCCATTGCTAAAACAAGCTGGCCCAAGGTGGCAGATTATGCCATAACGTTAGCAAAAGAGGCCGTACGTCTTCTACCGGAATGGGATGAACTGAAAGAATCCGACGGAGCTTCTGTCACCCATCGGGCTCGGCCATGCAAGGGAGCTGCCAACGCCGTGCTGGCCCATCTATGTGCCTGGAAAGCCGGATGTAAATACATGGCCCAACCACAAGACCGGGATTATGATGAACAACAATTATGGCGAATGGTCGATTCAGCTTGTACAGCAATTATCAACAGACAAGACATTTATGATTTAGAAGCGACACCCGATGAGGTTTGCACCAAAACATTCGTAGACGGGGGAAAGGAATGTATTTTCGAGAGTGTATTTCGAGGATATTGGAATGAATTTGACGAAATGAATGAAAGTAACACAACAAACCCGGGACGAAACTACGAAGCCTATCCGGCCATCCCCGGCAGCAAAATAGGAGATAACAAAAAAACAACGTACCGAATATTAAATTCAACCGTTCGGGAAATGTTTCAAGATTATACCGATGGAAATACCCCTGTTACCGATTTACGCCGGTTTGCTTGGTTCTATGACTTTGAAAATATGGAACAAGAAGACGAAGAGATTACCGGAGGATATGCCTATCCTTACAAATGGCGTTACGCCCGGGTGGCCACGGAGGGATTCATGGCCGGAGAATTCATCAACTTCGACCAAAACAAAATATGGTGGAGACTGGCTGACATCTATTTGTTACGTGCGGAATGTCGAGCCAGATTAAACGACCGGACAGGAGCTATCGCTGATTTGAATAAAATCCGTGATCGGGCAAAAGCCAAACGTTACAATGAATCCGAGTATGACGGTAATCTACGCTACGCCATATTCAAAGAACGGGAAAAAGAATTATTGATGGAAGGCAGCCGCTATTTCGACGTGTTACGAAACGGGTATTACAAAACGGAACTTTACGGAAACTTCCGCAACGTTTCAGATCAAGACGTGGTTGACGGTGTGTTTTTCAATGCATTAGAAAACACCTTATTCTGGGATAATCCATTGATGAGACAGAACACCTATTGGCTAAAAAGACAATAACAGAACACAAACAAAAATGAACATATCATGAAAACAGGATTAAATATATGGATATACTTTTTGATTCTTGTAGGATTTTCAGCTTGCGATACAAAACAAGACTGGTTTGACTCCGGAATCAGCTCTCCCTATCACGATTGTAGTATCATGGAATATTTGCAGAAGGATACGGCAAACTGGAAACTAACCGTAGAATTGATAGAAAGAGCGGAACTCACAGATCTTTTCGAGGGGAAAGATCCGAATTACAAAGAAATCACGTTCTTCGCACCCCCTTCCCTATCCATTCTTCGGTACGTGTGGGACAAAGCATCCGGAAAAGAACAATTTCCCGGGGAGCCGGATCGTTGGAGAGCACTCACGGAAGAGGAAAAAAATCACCCGGAGCATCTTGTTCAAGCACTTGACAAAGATTGGTGCCGGGAAATGGTACTACGCCACGTTATTAAAGGCAAACATCTGAAAGACGAGATCGCTTTCCGAAATCGGGATTACGAAATTGAAGCGGAAGAACAAACCGGGGGAACAGATTTTACCTGCGAAAGCGGAAACAAATTGCGGGCTTACCTGGAAAAAACAAATTATGGTGGAGTTGCAGATGCCGGAGCAATTTTCATGTATCTCTACTCGTTTGATGCCATGGAAATGGTTCCATTGGCCTCTCCGGATATTCAACCGTTAAACGGAGTGGTACATGCACTAAACTACAATTATGTACTAGGAAGAATCTAACGTGGAACTTAAAATTTAAAATCATGAAGAATCTAATTATACTGGGAATACTCGTTTTTGCCGCTTGTCTGGGATCGAGTTGCCAAGACGTAACGATCGGTTTTTTGCAAACAGAAGATGCCGGTTATAATCCCGACACGATGGTCGTAAAGAAAGAACTGGACACCACTCCTCCTCAATTACAAGAAGTGGATAATCCGCTTTACTATGAATTGCTGGAAGAAAACCCTGAATTTTATACCCCGGAACTATTGGCCATTTTAGGCATTTTCCCCACTCAAATTATAGAAGTCGGTGCCGGAGAAGATTATCAACGGGCACAATGGGGCACGCCGTGGGTAAGTAACCCGATTGAAGGAGTGGACGGGACTACCCAGATATACGTTTCCATAAAAGAGATCAAAACGACAACGGGAAACGCCGAAAAGATGTGGGAATACTTGAAAGTATATGGTGACGGGACTTTCGAAGTGCCTTTAGAACATGATATTCCCGTCGGACGTTATCTGATTTCTCTGAATTTCAGAAACGAAGGATACTCCAAAGATGTAAACGATTGTTTTACGATCATCGTGAAATAATGTTTACCGTGAATGGGTGGAATTTCTTCCCCCATTCACATTTAATATTATAATTATTTACAAAGACATAAAGAGATGAACCGAATGGAAGTATTGCGTCCCTACTCACGCGACACGTCCTACCGTTAACAAGGCCTGTTTATACCCTATTAAATAAAATATACTAAATTTTCAACAAATATTATTCATACTTATATTATACCAACTCCCATTCAACTCCTATTCATTTCCCATTCAACTCCTATAAAAATAAGAAATGAATTATAATTCTATAATAATTATAAAATAAATATTATGTCATTACTATATCATATAATTAATTTATAATACACACACAGGTATTAAATCCCCATATTTACCCGGTGAATACCAACGGATTACAGGTCATAAACAAAAATATCGTCCACGACCTCACTTGAAAAAAGAACCAATATTGATTTAGTAATTCACGATCAAATGATTAAACCTTCACTTCCCCTTTCACAATCAACTGGATCGTGGGTTGACGGGGATCATTACAAAAGAGAGTGATGACTTTACGTTGTTTACCGTTTCGCCCGGCAGAGTGAAAGATGACATTTAGGTCCATTTCTTTACCGGGAAGAAGCACTCGTTGACTAGGGAGTACCGCGGTACAACCGCAAGTGGTTTCTATTTTACGGATGATCAAGTTACGTTCTCCAACATTTTGGATTTTAAAAATCATCTTGGCCTCCTCTCCTTCTCGAAGTATTCCGAAATCACGTTCCGTCGAGTCCACCATGAAATGAGGGGCTTGTGCTTTTTCTTCCTCGCTCCAATGTGCAAAATCCTCCCGTACAGGTACATCAATCATAAACCCGTAATCGTAATCCACCTCCCCGTTTATCATGAAACGCATCACATTATAATAATTACCTAACATGGACTCATTCTTTAAACGTAACGTCACGATTAACGTGTCACAAGTTCCGGATTCTACGGTATATCCTCCTAAATTCCAATCCTGCCCAGAGTGCCCTATCTTCCGACAGGTGATCTCCGGGAAATGGTTAAAACCTTCCAGACGAATCCCCGCTTTCGTGGGATTGTACACCAGCACCGTGTCGGCATACTCCTTATCGATATATACCTCACTCCAACTTGCCTTTTCCTTACTGAAAAACAAATCTCCTGCCGGGTAAATACACTTTTTAGAAGGCTTATCTGCAGAACAAGCCCCTAATAAAAGGGTGATAATGAACCATCCAAGTGCTTTCATCTCTATTCAAATTTAGAAAATCAAAATTACTATTTTTATCAGGGAAAATGGAAAATACCCTCTGAAAAATGAAAAAACGAAAGAAAGAGGCGGGATATAGATAAAAAAATCCTAATTTCGTGCCAATTTACATGACACAAAAATGCGTAATTACGATTATATCATTGTTGGGAGTGGTTTAGCGGGTCTTTACACGGCCTATCGTGCATCTGCCTATGGGAAAGTTGCACTTTTAACTAAATCAAATATTAGGGAAAGTAATTCTTATTTTGCCCAAGGAGGTATTGCGGCTGTTACCGGAGAAAATGACGCCCCGTTATTTCACTTTCAAGACACGATCACGGCAGGAAGAGGTTTATGTGACTACCCCGCGGTGAACGTGCTGGTAAATGAAGGACCTGCCCGCATACAGGAGTTAATCAATGACGGTATGCACTTTGACACGGAAAATGGAGAACTGGCTCTAGGCCTAGAGGGGGGGCATCATCAGAAACGAATCCTCCATGCCGGAGGAGATGCCACTGGAAGAATGATCACGAATTTCGTTATTGACAAAGTAGAGCATTGTCCTACCGTGGAAATATTCGATAATCATGCCGTCATCGCCCTGTTACAGGATGAACACGGATGTTACGGTGTCAGATGCTGGGATTTTAACGAGAACCGGGAAGAAGTATTCACGGGACACAACGTGTTCCTGACTTCCGGAGGGACCTCAGCCATCTATAAACGAACGACCAATCCTCACACGACCATTGGTGACGGTTTGGCGCTAACCTATAATGCCGGATGCGAAATCGTGGATATGGAATTCATTCAATTCCACCCCTCTGCAATCTACACGCCTACCGGAGAAGCCTATCTGGTAAGTGAAGCGGTACGGGGCGAGGGGGCATACCTGTTAAATCAACAAGGCGAACGCTTTATGGTGGGAAAACACGAATTGGCAGAACTTGCCCCACGAGACATCGTGGCCCAGTCCATATTCCAACAAATGAAAGAACACCACGAGGACTACGTTTATTTGTCATTAAAACACCTTGATCCTAAAAAGATCAAGAAACGTTTCCCCAACATCTTCGAGAAATGCGCTGAATTGGGTATCGACATGACAGACCGTATTCCTGTTGCTCCTGCCGCACATTACACCGTGGGCGGGGTGAAAACGGATCTCACGGGACGTACGAATATCCCACACTTGTACGTGTGCGGAGAACTCGCCTCATCCGGTATCATGGGAGCCAACAGATTGGCATCCAATTCACTGATAGAATGCTTGGTATTCGGAAAACGTGCGGTAGAAGACTCCGTACACAACCGACGAGAAGCCACAATCCCGGAAACTACACCATTATTCTCTCTTAATCATCAAAAATTAGAAGCCTACCTATGTTTAAAAAACAAGGTTGCCGATATTATGACACAAGAAGCTGGCATCATCCGTACGGAAAACGGATTACAGGAAGGACTGGAAAACTTGCACCACGTGGAAGAGACCGAAATATTCGAAGAGAATGAATACTATTCGTTGGTAAGTAAAAATTTACTCACCGTCGCCGAATTAATTATCCGCTCCGCCCTCTTCCGTAAGGAGAGCCGAGGTGGTCACTTCCGTTCCGACTACCCCACCCCGAATGACAAATACGTGTGTCATATCATTCAGCAAAAGGGTAAAGAAATCAGGACGACACCGGTAATTAGGAAGCTAAAAGATAAAAGTTAAAAAAGTAGGAAATTAAGAAGCATCGGCCTTGTGCGGTTGGAATCTAAAATTTAAAATCTAAAATCTAAAATTAATATATGTACGATTCGCTCATAAACAGACTCATCGACCTTGCCATAGAAGAAGACATCGCAACGGGAGATATTACGACCAACGCCATTATCCCGGTATATGCTAAAGCGGTTGCCGAAATGAAAGCAAAAGCCGACGGTGTTATTTCCGGACTGGAGATCGCGAAACAAGTATTTGAAAGATTTGAAAAAGATATAGTATGGGAACCTCTTGTTACTGACGGAACTGCCGTAAAGAAAGGGGATATTATCCTGCGCATCGAGGCTAGCTACCGTACGCTACTTTGCGGAGAACGGTTATCATTAAATATTTTGCAACGGATGTCCGGTATTGCAACTGCAACCTCACACTACATGAAAGAATTAGCAGGAACACATACTCAACTATTGGATACCCGAAAAACAGCTCCCGGCTTGCGAGTACTGGATAAAATGGCCGTACACCACGGAGGTGGTTCCAATCATCGGATGGGACTTTACGACATGATTATGCTGAAAGACAATCATATCAAAATTGCCGGAGGTATTCCCAATGCCGTGAAAGCCGTGAAACAAAATCTTCCGCTAAGTATCAAAGTGGAAGTCGAGACCACAAATTTGGAAGAAGTTCAACAAGCCATTGATGCGGGTGCAGATATTATCATGCTCGACAACATGAGTAACGAAACTATGGCAGAAGCAGTAAAACTCATAGCAGGCAGAGCCAAAACAGAAGCTTCCGGGAACATGAGTATTCCTCGTCTGAAAGGCGTTGCCGCTACCGGAGTTGATTACATCAGTGTCGGAGCCCTCACTCACTCGGTTACGGCGATGGATATTAGCATGAACATTATAAAAATGTAGAATGTAAAATTCAAAATATAGAATGAGGGTAACACTCTAAATTTTACATTCTAAATTCTAAATTAATATTTATCTTTGAAGCCTCAAAAAACAACGTTATGACGCAGACAGAGATTATCGACAGGATAAAACAACTCAAGAAAGAGAAAAATGCCATTATTTTGGCACATTATTATACGCGTCCTGAAGTGCAAGACATTGCTGACTATTTGGGAGACTCCCTAGGACTTTCTCAGATGGCAGGAACCACGGAAGCCGATATTATTGTCTTTTGCGGTGTGCATTTTATGGCAGAAACAGCATCCATCATCTCTCCCAACAAGAAAGTACTAATCCCCGCAGAAGGTGCCGGTTGCTCCTTAGCCGAAGGCGTAAGCGGGTATGACTTGAGAGAATGGAAAAAAGCAAACCCGGATGGCCTCATTGTCAGCTACGTGAACACCACTGCTGAAGTAAAGGCTTACACGGATTATTGTTGCACCTCTTCCAATGCCTTGAAAATCGTGCAAAGCCTGCCGAAAGACAAAAAGATTCTTTTTGTTCCTGATAAGAATCTGGGAGCCTATATACAAAAGGTAACCGGACGTGAAATGGAAATTTGGAATGGAGATTGTTGCGTACATAACAAGATTGACACCCAGATGGTACTGGATAAATTAGAAGAATATCCTGATGCCGACGTGTTGATTCACCCCGAATCCAGTTGTTCACACGATGATCGGATATTAAACCATCCTCGTGCTTTCATGTATTCCACGGCAGGAATCATCAAACATGCCAAGGAATCCCCGAAGCAACAATTTATCATTGCCACAGAATTGGAAACCATTCATAAACTCCAGGCGGATAACCCGACCAAAGAATTCATCCCGATTCATTCAAAAGCCATATGCGGCCAAATGAAGAAGGTAACATTGGAAAAAGTTCTCGAAGCCCTTGAAAAAGAGCAATACGAGGTACGGCTCCCGGAAGACTTAAGAGCAAAAGCTTGGTTACCCATTCAACGCATGTTAGACCTTAGCTAAAAGAACTCTGGAATCATCGTTTAAATAAAATGTACGGGCCCATGTGGCCGAAGCCTAAAATTTAAAACCTAAAACCTAAAATTAAAATATGAACGTATCACTGAACTGGTTGAAAGACTATCTAAAGATCGACCAAAGCACTGAAGAGATTTGCAAAATTCTGACAAGTATCGGACTGGAAGTTGGCGGGTACGAAGAATTTGAAGCAATAAAAGGGGGATTAAAAGGATTGGTCATCGGTCATGTGTTAACTTGCGAAGCACATCCCGATTCGGACCATTTACATGTGACGACTGTTGATTTGGGCACGGGTGAACCGGAACAAATCGTCTGCGGAGCACCTAACGTGGCCGCAGGACAGAAAGTTGTCGTTGCCACCGTAGGAACAACCCTTTACAAAGGTGATGAAGAGTTCGTGATCAAGAAATCAAAAATACGAGGTGTAGCCTCTAACGGTATGATCTGCGCTGAAGACGAAATCGGTGTCGGAACCGACCATGCCGGAATCATGGTACTACCCGAAGATACCCCGGTTGGAATACCGGCTGCAGACTATTTCAACGTTTACCGGGACACGGTTATCGAAGTCGATATTACCCCGAACCGGATTGACGGAGCCTCACATCTTGGTGTCGCCCGTGATCTAGCCGCTTATTTACAACAGACACAAGATGTTCACTATACTCTTCCCTCCGTGGAAACTTTCCAGCCGGACAGTACGGATGCTAAAATCTCCGTACGGGTGGAACGTCCCGAAGCCTGCCGTCGGTATGCCGGAATATGTATCGAAGGAGTAACCGTAAAACCTTCTCCGGAATGGTTACAAAACCGGATGAAAGCTATCGGATTACACCCGATCAACAATATCGTGGACGTGACCAACTACATTCTTTTCGGCTTGGGACAACCTTTACACTCTTTCGATAAAGACAAAGTAAAAGGAAACGAGGTTATCGTGAAAAGTGTTGCCCAAGGAACTAAATTCACAACTTTAGACGGAGTGGAAAGAGAATTACACGAGGATGACCTGATGATCTGTAACAGCGAAGCTCCCATGTGTATCGCCGGAGTTTTCGGTGGACAAGAGAGTGGCATCTCGGATACGACAACAAACGTGTTCTTGGAAAGCGCTTGTTTCGATCCGGTATTCGTTCGCAAAACAGCTCGCCGTCATGGCTTGAACACGGATGCCTCTTTCCGTTATGAACGGGGAACAGATCCGAACATCGTGATCTACGCGCTGAAATTAGCCGCCATGATGATTAAAGAAGTTGCCGGAGGTAAGATTACTTGCGCTCCCATCGACATTTACCCGGAACCCGTGAAGGATTTCGAAGTGGCTATAAAATATGCTCACGTAGATCGTCTGATCGGTAAAAAGATTGACCACGAGGTGATCAAAAACATTCTCCGTTCTCTTGAAATAAAGATCGTGGAAGAGTGCGAAGACGGGCTTTTGTTGAATATTCCTCCATACCGTGTCGACGTGCAAAGAGAAGCAGACGTGATCGAGGATATTCTTCGTATCTACGGTTTCAACAACGTGGAGGTTCCTGCCAGCGTGAGATCCACGTTAAGTTACTCCGAAAAACCGGATGACTTCCAATTGAAGAATATCATTTCAGACTTGTTGGCAGCAAACGGATTCAATGAAGTAATGAATAACTCGTTGACGAAAGCCAGCTACTACGAAGATTTCAAGAGTTTCGATACGGCAAAGACAGTCATGTTATTCAACCCGCTTAGTGCAGACTTGGGGGCTATGCGCCAATCCCTTTTGTTTGGTGGACTGGAAAACATTGCTTACAACATCAACCGGAAAAATCATAATTTAAAGTTATTCGAATTCGGTAAAGCTTACACGTTCAACCCAAAAGATGGTATTGACAACCCGCAAAAACAATACAAGGAAGACAACATGCTCGCCCTTTTCATCACGGGAAGTAAAAACATGACAAACTGGAATGCCAAAGAGACGAAAACAGACTTCTTCTACTTGAAAGCGTATTGTGAAATGATATTAAACCGTCTGGGACTTCACCCCGATAACTTGAAAATTGATGCCACAGACAAGGATATCTTCCGGGAAGGACTGACGTACAAAGTTGGGGATAAACATATCGTATCCATGGGTATCTTGAGTAAAGCTCCGCTGAAAAAAGCAGATGTCAGTCAAGAAGTTTACTATGCAGAATTTTCATGGGAAAATATTTTGAAGGCCATCAAGAATCTCAAGGTAACCTATACTCCGCTACCGAAATTCCCTTCTGTAAAACGAGACTTAGCCCTGCTACTCGACAAGAAAGTCACGTTCAAGGAAATCAAGGAAACGGCGTTTCGTACCGAAAAATCATTATTAAAATCCGTCACGCTATTTGATGTTTACGAGGGAGAAAAACTCGGTGCAGACAAGAAGTCTTATGCCGTTAGTTTTACTCTTCTGGATGAAGAAAAGACGCTCACGGACAAACAGATCGACAAAATTATGAACAAGTTGATGGGTACCTACAAGCACCTGTTCAACGCCGAAATTAGATAGTTACAAGCCTACAGGCTACAAGTTAATGTTTAACTTGTAGCCTGTCTTTTCAATTTTCAATTGTATGAAATCACTTCTCCCCTCCTTTATTCTTATTCTTCTATACTTTATTGCTGAAGAATTTTTTGGTCCGAAAATAGGCTTAATCGCCGTAATCATATTAGGAGCCGGAGAGTTTTTCTATTCATGGATTAAAGAGAAGCGTATCAACAAGATGACACTCTTCAACACGCTGTTTTTCATAGCCCTTGCAGCGGTCAGCGTGTTACTCGAAGGAACTTCATTTGAGAGGATACAACAAACCATCGTAGAAGCAGCTATGTGCGTTCTAATCGGGATATTTGCATTTTCGAAAGCGGATATGACCCAAACATTACCGGAATCATACCGCAAGACATTACAGATTACCCCTGAACAGCAAGAAGCCATGCACCGGATGCTACGCCTACTATTCTATCTGCTCGTATTGCATACCGTCCTAGCTTTCACTTCTGCCTTTATCTTTGACGAAGAAATACACCAATTCATAGAAGGGCCTTTATTGTATATCTTGATCATTCTATTCTTCCTCACGTTGTTTGTCAAGAATAGGCTACTTGCCAAAGCTGCCAGTCAAGACGAATGGTTACCTATCGTGAACGAGAAAGGTGAAGTAGTCGGCAAAGCCACTCGTAGAAGTTGTCATTCCGGTTCCATGCTCCTGCATCCCGTCGTGCATCTCCACCTGATCAACGAACAAGGGAACATTTATTTGCAAAAACGCAGTATGAAAAAGAACTTTCTTCCCGGTATGTGGGATACTGCCGTGGGTGGACACGTTGCCCTAGGAGAGAAAATAGAAGATGCCTTAAAACGGGAAACTTTTGAAGAACTAGGTATCACGAAATTCAAGGCCCGTTTCCTTGGTTCTTACGTGTGGGAAAGTTCCCGCGAACGAGAACTTGTATTTCCTTTTCTTTGTACCTCTCATGACGCCATTCACATCAATAATGATGAAGTTGATGAAGGACGTTTTTGGTCACGCAAAGAGATAGAACAAAACGCAGACACCAATATCTTTACCCCAAACTTTTTACACGAATACAATCATCTATTGAAAAAAATTAAATAACCTTAATTCATAACCACGTAAACCTGACCTGTTTGGTATTTAACCACCCGAATACCTTTTCCTCTCTCGATAAAAGCACCCGTGTCGGACACGGCATCATACACCTCGTTTCCGATCATTACCTTCCCCGCCGGGCGTAAATCCGTGAATGCCATTCCCTCTTTACCAATCACCTCCTTTGCCGCCATATCCACGCCCACGAAACCATCCTCCACTTTTTGTTCTGCATAAAGGGCAAAATTCAATCGCCTAGAACCAAACAATTTCCTGCTCAACCAAATACTCCCGAACAACGAAAGCAACGAACAACTCACCACGAAAAACAATGAACGAATAATAGCACTTGTGAAATCCGGCAAGAAATCAAACGTGAAATCATCAATCCCTGCTAATACCAACGACGCCACCACGCAAACAATTCCCAGTACCCCGGTGACACCGAAACCCGGTATCACGAATATCTCCAGCAACAGCAGGATAATCCCCACCACAAACAAGATCATCTCCACGTAATTTGCCATTCCTTCCAAATACAACGGGGCAAAATACAACAAACACGCCGTTATTGCCGCCACCAACGGGAAACCAACTCCCGGCGTCTGCAACTCAAAATAAATTCCCCCGATAATAATCATGATCAGAATCCCTTGCACGATCGGGCTGATCAAGAACCCGATAAACCGATCCATCGTCGTCGGTTTATACTCGTGCAACTCGTAATTTGCAACTCCTTCTTTCTGCAACACTTCTGCCACATTCTCCGCAATCCCGTCACAGAACCCGTATTGTATCGCCTCGTGCGGAGTAAATGTTACCACTTTCCCACTATCCGTTACCCCCTCAATCACAACCCGCTCATCCACCATAGCTTCGGCAATCCTTGGATCCCGTTTCCAACGAATCACCGTCTGGCCATTCTCCGTCACGGTATCTTTCCCGTGCGCCTGAGCCGTGGCCCGAATCATCGACCGCATATATGACTGGTATTTATCAGGCATGGCTTCCCCCGTTTGGTTCACGACTGTTGCAGCACCTATATTCGCCCCTTCCCGCATGTAAATACGATCACAGGCAATAGAAATCAACGCCCCTGCAGAAGCAGCATTGTTATCAATAAACACCCATACCGGTTTCGGATAATTCAATATTAAACTACGCAGAGAATCGGCATACACGACCATTCCCCCGTACGTGTTCATATGTACCAAAATAACATCCGCATTTTCGTCCGTGGCTCGGTCAAAAGACCTTTTCACCAATCGCCATATGCCAGGACCGATTTCGTCCTTAATATCCACCCTATAAACCACTTCCCGTCTCTCCCCTAAGCCGCCTTTTTCCTCTCCCGCAAACATTGGCAGATTACCCACCAATAAAATCAAAATTACCAGCCACTTTCTCATCACAAATATCTTTTACTTGTTAATATTTTTCTCGTTCAACTGTTTCTCCACAACTACCGTACCCGCCACAACCGAAAGCAAGGACACGAAACTGCAAACCACGATACTCGCCCACGGGATCATCAACGACAAGGCAAACACCGCCCCGACCGCCGTTACCGTTCCCGCATTGCGTCGCATATAACGCACGCTCTCCTTTACCCGGAAACGCTTTCTCTCCACGGCATAATCCATGAAAGCAAACCCGTAGAAATAAGCACCTACCCCAAAAGTCAATATAGGCATAACCAATCCCACTAAAGGAATAAATGAACCGAAAAACAACACGATGGTCACGAGTAACTGCAGTACCATACAACGCAATGAAATCGCAATTCCCCGTCCGATCTCCCAAACCAATTGTTTCAGATTAAACGGGTACTCCCGTCCCGACACGATAGCCTCTGTTCGCTCCGAAAGCCACGAGTAAACAGGAGACATCACCATCATTACCACGTATCCTCCAAAGGAGATAAACAAAATATAGTATAGGAAACGTGTCAGCAACCTCGCCAAGAACCCAGCCACTCCCGACATCCATTCCAGCCATGTTATTCCCTCGATCCACCCCGTCACTTTTGCCTCGATCACCCCGGAAAGCCCATCACCCAAATACCCCACAGCATAATTACCAACCACGAACAATGCAATAACGATTACCACTGGGAAAAGCATAAAATACCACAACTTACAGGAAAACAACAAATTTATCGCCTTCCCATATGCCTGTATGCCTCTTGAAAAATCTCGTGCAAAACTCATAAACTGTGTATTAAAATTTCCGTAAATTTAAACAATTTTCCGCAAACATCAAGGCAAGATAGTTGCCTTAAGTTCATAAACTTTCCAGACCTTATGAACTTTACAAACTATTTTGTACTTTCGCGAGAGAAAGTAAATTCCTTGATTTAACAATAACGCGAAAAACAAATAAATATGCAAGCATTAACAGCAATTTCGCCGATTGACGGCAGATACAGGGATAAAGTAGATAGCCTGGCAAACTACTTTTCCGAGAGTGCCCTGATTCGTTACAGGGTAATGGTTGAGGTTGAATACTTCATCGCTCTCTGTGAGTTACCGTTACCACAATTACGAGGATTTGACCATGCGCTGTTTGACAACTTGAAAGAAATATACCTGGACTTTACCGTCGAGGATGCCCAAAAGATTAAAGACATCGAAAAAGTAACCAACCACGACGTAAAAGCTGTGGAATACTTCATCAAGGAACGGTTCGATGCGCTGAACCTCCACGAGTACAAAGAATTCATACACTTCGGGTTAACTTCACAAGACATCAACAACACGGCAGTACCCTGTTCTTTCCGCGATGCCATTCACGACGTGTACTACCCCGTGATTGACGAACTGATTGCCAAACTCGAAGAGCTGGCCGAAGAGTGGAAAGATATCCCCATGCTGGCAAAAACACACGGACAACCGGCATCTCCAACCCGCTTGGGCAAAGAGATACGAGTGTTCGTCTATCGTCTAACCAAACAACTGGAACTACTGAAAAAAGTAGCTTGTTCCGGTAAATTCGGTGGTGCCACCGGGAACTTCAACGCCCACAACGTGGCTTACCCTGAGATTGACTGGACGGCATTTGCCAACAAGTTCCTCACCGAAAAACTAAAAATAGAACGGGAACAATACACCACCCAAATATCCAACTACGACAACTTTGCCGCCGTGTTCGACAACCTGCGCCGCATCAATAATATCGTGGTGGACTTGGACCGTGACTTCTGGACATATATCTCCATGGCCTATTTCAAACAAAAAATCAAGGCCGGAGAGGTTGGTT
This sequence comes from Butyricimonas faecalis, assembly GCF_003991565.1. Lineage (NCBI taxonomy): Bacteria > Pseudomonadati > Bacteroidota > Bacteroidia > Bacteroidales > Odoribacteraceae > Butyricimonas > Butyricimonas faecalis. The sequence goes on from NZ_CP032819.1 coordinate 1,078,264, forward strand.
CGTCAGCCATGCCCCACAAGGTAAACCCGATCGATTTCGAGAACTCGGAAGGTAATTTGGGTATAGCAAACGCCGTACTTGACCACCTCAGTAACAAGTTACCGATCTCCCGACTGCAACGCGATCTCACGGATTCCACCGTACTACGTAATATTGGGGTTCCTTTGGCACACACGATTATCGCTTTCAAATCCACACTGAAAGGATTGAATAAACTGATCATCAACAAACCGGCCATCGAAGCAGACCTAGAAGACAACTGGGCCGTGGTAGCCGAGGCCATCCAGACCATACTCCGCCGCGAGGCTTACCCCAACCCGTACGAGGCATTAAAAGCACTTACCCGTACCAACAGCAAGGTAACCCAAGCCTCCATCGCTGAGTTTATCGATACCCTCGACGTATCTGTCGAGCTGAAAGAACAACTGAAACAAATCAGCCCGTCAAACTACACGGGGAAACTATAAACAATTGAAAATTGAAAATGGAGAATTGAAAATGTATATTCTATTCTCATTTTCAATTTTCAACTTTCAATTTTCAATTATTATGCGTGATTTCATACAAATACTGAAGAGGTTCATCCCTCCTTACAAGGCCCGGCTTGGGAAAAATATATTTTATAACATTCTTTCTGCCGTATTCGGTTCCATATCATTCGTGCTACTCGCACCTGTGTTGAATATTCTTTTTGATGTAACAAAAGACGTCACGGAGCTCATGCCTTTCGAACTAGACAAGGAGGTTTTAATGAACAACTTCAACTACTACATCACGCTTTTGAAAGAGTATTTCTCTGCCCCGACAACCTTGTTGATTGCCGGGGGATTCTTCGTGGTAGCCGCATTATTTAAAACCGGCTTTTCCTACCTCGCTGCCTACGAGATCGTGTATATCCGGAACGGTGTGGTTCGTGATATCCGCCGGAAAATATACCAGAAAATCCTGTCCTTACCCCTACCTTTCTTCTCCGAGGAACGCAAAGGAGATATTATTGCCCGAACCACGGGAGACGTACAGGAAGTGGAGAACTCGATCATGAACTCTCTAGAAATGTTTTTCCAGAACCCGATCATCATCCTGATCTACCTCTCTGCCATGGTTTTCATGAGCTGGCAACTAACCCTATTCGTATTGGTACTGTTACCAATCATGGGAACTCTTATCGGAAAAGTAGGAAAAACACTGAAAAAACGCTCCAAGGAGGGACAAGACAAAATGGGCGAAATCCTCTCGAACATCGAGGAAACCCTCTCTGGTTTGCGCGTGATCAAGGCATTCAACGCCGAGCACAAAATGGATACCCTCTTCACCACACACAATGAACAATACCGACGCATCATGAACCGCCTCATGTGGCGACGTTCTCTCGCTCACCCGATGAGCGAATTTCTCGGTACGATTGTCGTGGTGATAGTCGTGTGGTTCGGTGGAACCTTGATCCTAAGGCATAGCCCTATCATGGAAGCCTCGGACTTTATCGCCTACATCGCCCTATTCTACTCGATCATCAACCCGGCAAAACAATTCTCCACGGCGTTGTACAGCATCCAGAAAGGAGCCGCCGCCATGGATCGTATCGACCAGATATTAAATGCAGAATCGTCCATTCAGGAACCCGAACACCCGAAACCATTAAAAGAATTCAACCGGGAAATTAAATACCATGACGTCAGTTTCGCCTACCGCCCTGACCGGATAGTCTTGAAAGACGTGAATGTCACGATCGCAAAAGGTAAGACCATTGCCCTCGTCGGACAATCGGGTTCGGGAAAGAGTACCTTTGTCGACCTGCTTCCCCGTTTCTATGATGTCATCAAGGGAGAGATCACGATCGACGGTATTAATATCAAGGATGTATCGTTACACAGCTTGCGTGAATTAATGGGGAATGTCAATCAGGACCCGATCCTCTTCAACGACACCATATTCAACAACATCGCTTTCGGCGTGGAATCGGCTACTCGAGAAGAAGTGGAACAAGCAGCACGCATAGCCAACGCCCACGAGTTTATCATGCAAACCGAGAAAGGCTACGACACTTGCATCGGTGACCGCGGGGGAAAATTGAGCGGAGGCCAGCGCCAACGTCTAAGCATCGCCCGCGCCGTGTTGAAAAATCCACCGATTATGATCCTCGACGAGGCCACCTCCGCACTAGATACCGAATCCGAAAAGCTTGTGCAGGAAGCACTCGACAACTTGATGAAAAATCGCACGTCGATTGTCGTGGCTCACCGCTTATCGACCATCCGTAACGCCGACATAATCTGCGTCTTCCACGAGGGTAAAATAGTTGAACGAGGACGCCACGAGGAACTGTTGGCCCTGAATGGTATCTACACGAAATTATACAACATGCAAAACTTCTAATCATGAGTATTGAAGCCAAAGTCCTCGGACAACAAGTTGCCTATCCTACCAATTATTGCCCATCGATTCTCGTCCCGGTTCCGCGTTACTTGAATCGGGAGATTTACGATATTCACGCTCCAGAAGAACTGTTCCAAGGATATGACACCTGGCACGCCTACGAGGCCGGCTTCCTAACCCGAAACGGCCTACCCGTGTGCGGAGTATTAAAACTGGTTTATCCGGCCAGCAGCCCGTGTATCGTGGAAAGTAAATCGCTGAAACTATACTTGAACTCCTTGAACATGACTCGCCTCGGGGAAGACATACCCTCAGGCATAGAAACGTATCTCCAAACCATAAAATCAGATCTTGAACAAATACTTCAAACCCGTGTAGAAACCACTTTTTTTCAGCGAGCCCCAGAAAAGCTGTATTTCGACTTTCAAAATTACACGCTATTAGAAGCCACGCCCGGCATCGAACGAGAAACCTTCACCGAGTATACTGAAACCCCTACATTACTACTCGAAAACCAGACAATCGGAAGCGGGGAAATCAAAGTATGCAGTCATTTGTTACGAAGCAATTGTAAGATTACAAAACAACCGGACTGGGGAAGTATCTACATTCACATGCAAGCCGACCACCTACCAGATCAGTTTTCTCTACTGAAATACATCGTTTCCCTGCGAAACGAAAACCACTTTCACGAAGAGATATGCGAAATGACCTACAAACGCTTGAATGATCTCTTCCACCCGGAAATCCTAGCTGTATCCTGTATCTACACCCGTCGTGGGGGTATCGACATCTGTCCTTCCCGAGCAAACAAAGCAGAGTACCTTCCCAAATACCTACATACCTCGGAAACATTAACCCAAAAATTAGTAAGACAATAGCAAAAAAGATATGTATCAAAAATTCCCACCCCTCCTGCAACAAACGAGAAAACCGCTTGGCATTTAACTCTCCCCTGTGCAAAGGGGATCCGGAGGAGGTAGTTCGTAACCAACAAAGGGACCGCCCAAACAATATTTAGACAGTCCCTGCAACCAGCCCATTTTACAAGCTAGACAACCACTTTACACTATCATTTTTTGATTCATTAAACGAACCTTTTCTGATATTACAAATGTAGTTATTTTCTTTCAATAACCAAAAAAGTTTTTAGAAGGTTTAATTTATTTGTAATCAATGGTTAAGAAGGGATTGTCATTCGTTGTATTTGGCTTGTTAAAAGTAGTTTCGGACGATATCTAAAAACCTTCGTTAAATAATACTCTAATCACTCTCCTATTTCGTCTTAAACTAAGTCACAGAGACCTCAAAATCAAGTATATTAGCTATTTCAATCCCACAACACACGACTAAAAAAAAGAGTTGTCCTTTTTCGAACAACTCCTTTTCAGTACAACTCATTATTTCACATTATGAAAGCTATGAGTTTCTATATTTTACAGACAAACACTTAAAATTTCCAAGCTGCTGATAACTGGAACACACGGTTCTGATTATTACCACCGAACTTATCTTTCTCGATCACGTTCGTCAATCCCAAATTGTAACGGGCAGAAATGACCAATCCCATATCGAAATCGTAAGACAATCCCATGGCAAAACTCAAATCAACCGTATTCAAATTGTCAATATCCGTTTTTACTTCCGTACCACCGCTTTTTGTTTTACTTTTACCATTTAAGGCAAAACCCAATTGCGGTCCAAGATCTACACTAACCCCTTCCCAAACATAGAATTTAGCCAAAATAGGAATATTCAAATAGTTCACACGAGCCCACGTCTTCACGCCTCCGGATTTTTCCTTATCTCCCTGACGAGAATAAATCAATTCCGTTTGCAAACCGAAAAGATCATTAAATTTAAACTCGGCAAAAGCTCCTAAATGGAAACTAAACTTGCTCTTGTTCAAACCATCACTAATGCTTGCCACGTTAAACCCGAACTTCGGACCGAAATAGAATTCTGTCCCGGTTAACCCTTCTACCTTGTTTTTAAACGCTGTTTGTGCCTGCACGCTACCTAACATGACCATGGCAAGCACCACAAAGAAAAACTTCTTCATTCCATTAAATTTAAAGTTAATTATGAACTGAAAAACTCGTTTCCAGTTTAGTTACAAGTTAACAAGTTACGGGCCACAAGTTAAAATACCCTACATACACCATAACCATTAACATCGATAAACATTTGTAACAAAAAACGGACCAAAAGGATGAACTAAAAAACATTTTTTTAGTTCTATCACAAGCCACGCAAACAGCAAGTTATAAGTTGTAATTTCTTTCAACTTTTAGCTTTTAGTTTTTAACTTTTACCTTATCAAGTAACGGTCCCCGTTACTTGATAATCCTCCCATACGTCCCGTCATGCAACGCCTTCACGGCGGCTTTCAGTATCTTATTCTCCTCGTTAGAGATACGATACAACTCGTTCATATTCCAAAGATCGCGGGCAATCAACGACTTCACGAACAACTTGATTTCCGGTACAATCGGGGTGAAAAGTTTCTCGTCCTTCTTCACGCCCTGCTTCTCGCCACTTTTCACAATCTCATTGACCATATCATTCGTCACCTGAAAATCTTTCTGGAAAGTTTCGAACTTCGGGTATTTCTTTTTAAGCGACTCCCGGTTCTTGTCCACGTAATTCAACACGTATTCATTGATCACGCCCTTTGCCAGCAAACGATTAAAGTAGCTATAATTGATCCCCGTGTCAATCGGTACAAACACGTCGGGAATAATACCACCCCCACCGTAAACCAGACGATGATCCTTCTTCGTGTAATATTTCGTGGAATCCGTCAATTCAATACTATCGGCACTGAACATCTCGCCACTATTATACCGTTCGAACACCTCGGCCTGATAATCCTTCCCCTTGTAAGGCTTCTGGATACACCGACCCGACGGCGTGAAGTAATGCGACACCGTCAGACGAACCATAGAACCGTCCGTCAACGGGAATTGCCGTTGCACGAGTCCCTTACCGAAAGAACGACGTCCCACGATCAACCCGCGGTCCCAATCCTGCACCGCTCCCGACACAATCTCGCTGGCAGAGGCCGAGTTCCCGTCAATCAACACGACCACCCGTCCGTCTTGGAACAACCCTGCCGGCGTGGATGACTCGCCCATGCGCCCGAAAGCAGGACTATCCGTGTACACGATCAATTTCTCCCCGTCAAGCAAATGATCGGCCAAACCGATAGCGGCCCCCATATAACCGCCCCCGTTTCCTTGCAGGTCAATAATCAGGTCTTTCATACCCTGCGCCTTCAACTCTTTCACGGCCTTCTCGAACTCTTCCACCGTCGTCGCGGCAAAACGGGCAATCTTGATATACCCGATATTCTTATCGATCATGTAAGAGGCATCAACACTATAAATCGGAATCATATCACGCGTGATATTGAAATCAATGATCTCACCGCCTCTCTTCACTTTCACCTTCACGATAGACCCTTTCTCGCCTTTCAACCGTTTCCGCACGTCCGTGTTACTAATCCCGATTCCGGCAATATTCTCCCCGTCAACGGCAATAATCCGGTCTCCGGCCAACAAGCCCACCTTCTCCGATGGTCCCCCGGCAACCACATCCACGACCAGCAACGTATCGTTAAGCACGTTAAACTGTATCCCGATCCCGAAAAAGCCCCCGTCCAGCGGTTCATTCGCCTCCTCAACCTCTTCTTTGGAAATATACACGGAATGAGGGTCCAGATCAGCCAGTACCTTCACGATGGCATCTTCCGTCAATTTCTTCAAGTTCACGGTATCCACGTAAGCGGCATCAATCATTTGCATTAATCGCTGGTACTTAATCGCTTGTTCCTGCACCTCACGGGGTTTCCGTTGTGCGTCAGCATTTTCCCAACTTAAACAGGCGATCAGCAACGCTACCGCCGATAGTAATACTCTTTTCATACTTTATTATATACTTTATGTTCTTCCTATTCTACGTGTAATCCGCACAAATGTAACAAACTGAAAGTATTAAATGTCCTAACAGACTCTTAAATTATTTATTTTTCCAACTCAATCAATTCAAGGTTCTCAATCCGTTCCCCGTTAATCTCGAAACGGGCTGCGGTCCGTACCGAGTGGAACCCGAATTTCCCGGCTGCCCCCGGGTTGATATGCAGGCATCCCAACGCCTGATCGTATTTCACTTTCGCAATATGCGAGTGACCGCACACGAAAAGCTGCGGGCGTTCCCGCCGTAACGTCTCCGCAATCTTCCGGTCATAATGCCCCGGGTACCCCCCGATATGAGTGATGACCACTTTCACGTTCTCGCAGTGAAATACCTCTTTTTCCGGGAATATCCGGCGTAATATACCCCCGTCAATATTCCCGTACACGGCGTGTAACGTGAATCGTTGCGCCAGCGCATCCGTGATCGCCACGTCCCCGATGTCTCCGCAATGCCACACCTCGTTACAATCCTTGAAAAACTCCACGATCTTCGGGTCCAACCACCCGTGAGTATCTGATAACAAACCGACCTTTACCATTTTAGATTTATGATTTTTGATTTTAGATTCAACTAATTTCTTGATTTATGATTTTAGATTAGGTGATTTACCCCCACGAAGTCAACGTTTTTTTAATCGTAATTCATAAATTAATTGGTTCTTCCATTTTCAATTCTCCATTTTCAATTTTCAATTATCACCACGCTCCCCCTCTCCACCGTGTTCTCCACGAACAAACACGCCGGAACCTCCTGCTGCATTTCCTCAACATGAGAGATCAGCCCGACTACCCGGTTCTCGGCCCGCAAGGATTTCAAGGTTTCAAAAACGACACTCAACGACTCCCGGTCCAGCGAACCGAACCCCTCATCCAAAAAGAAAAAGTTCTGACTACTCCCTGTTAGATGGCGAATATTATCCGTCAATGCCAGTGCCAAAGACAATGAGGCTTGGAACACCTGTCCCCCGGAAAGCGTGCGGGCGCTCCTCACCCGTCCCTCGTTCATGAAATCACGTACTACGAAATCATTTTCCTCGCTCAACTCCAGTTTCAAGCGCTGGCGGGTCATCCGGTAAAAACGCTCGTTCGCCGCATTACAGAGATTCTGCAAGTAAATCGACGAAACGAACTTCACGAAATCATTCCCCCGGAACAACCCCTTCAACATCTGCAAATTCATCAACCGCAACTCCAAACCTTCCAACTCCCGTCCGATCTTCTCCCGCACCGCAACACGAATTTCCATATCCTTAATCTGGTTCCCTAAAGCTCCTTGTTCCGCCAGCATCTCCCGTTCCCGTACCAATGCAGCCTCCACCCGTTGACATAGCGCAACGTGTTCTTCCTCGTTATAAGACACCCCGGCAAGCAACACCTCCAACTCCGCTTTCCGAACCTGCACGGCGTGAACCTGCTCCCGGTAACGGTTAATCTCTCCCCGCACCCCGGGCAAATCCAGCTTACCTGCCAGCACCTCCCGAACCGCTGCCAGATCGGGATAAGTCGAATCTTTCAACAAACGCCCCAGCTCCTGTACTTCCTCTTCCAATTCCTGCTGCAAACGGATCACTTCCTTGCTTTTTTCCTCCACGCTTCCTTCCCACCTCCGGAAGTCCGCCTCGATCACCTGCAACCGTGCGGCATCCCGTTGATAATCCCGCCCGACCTGCTCGAAACGCTGCCTGCATCCATCCAACTCCTTGCCGATCTCCATATCGGGCACCCCCTCGTACTCCTTTTCATCGAACCCAGCCTGCTGCTCCCGCAACAACCCAGCCTGTGAATCCCGTAGCACGATCTCCCGACTGATCTCGTCAAGACGGGCGACGTACTTTTCAAGATTCACTCGTTTCTGCTCGATACTCTTCTCCATGTTCCCGCGTACCGTCTCCCGCTCCCCTTTCTCCTTGTTCAAAAATGCCACCCGGTTCATCTCATCTGTCAAGTGCTGCATATTATCGGGTGTAAACCCCTCCCACGTGAAACGGGTCAGATGCTCCCGTAACCGTTCCCGCCCAACAGCCTGCTGTCGGGTGATTTGTTCTTTCCGTTCCCCTGCCGACCGTAACCGTTCCCCGATTACGGCCAGACGGGACATCATCCGTTCCAACACCTTCCCTTCTTCCTCCAAGCCCGCAACACGGTCAGCCTTCTCCTTCAACTCACCCTCAACCTCCGTGGCGTGCAAAGGTGCGGGATGCGACAAGGCCCCGCAAAGGGGACAAGGTTCACCCTCCGACAACTCCCTCGCAAAATCCACCAATCGCTGGCGGGTATTCAAATGTAACCACTCCTCCCGCATCTTCTTCACCGTGGCGGCAAGTTGTTCCTGTCTCTCCCGGCAAGCCTCCTGCAACGCCTCGCGTGTCATGGCCCGTAACGCCCCGAACGCAGGATACTGCTCCTGCACCATCCGCACCTCCTCTTCCTCCCGGGCGATTTCTTTATCCACCCCGGCCAACTCCTCCTGCCAACGGGTCAACTCTTCACGGATATGCTGTTGTATATTATACCATTCCCGAATGTCCGATAACATCTTCATATCGGGAATCGACTGGTTTAACTGCTCTAACCTCTCTTTCTGTTCTCGTAACTGCTCCTGCAACACCTCGATCTCCCGCCTCGTCACCACCACGATTTCTTCACCCTTGCGGTGTCGCTCCTTCAATTCATCCTGCTCCTTGCTTATCGTACGTAAATGCAGCAACCGTTCCAATTGTCCGGCACGCTCTTTCAACACATCCCGTCCCTCGTACGCCTGTTTCAATGGAGAGAATTGTCCGGAAAAACGGGTAAGCTCGGCCTGTTTAGCGGTCAGTTGCTCCCGGTAACCGGACAACACCCGCATAGACTCTGCCAACCGCCGCCCCGTCTCGTCGTGACGGCTCAACGGTTGCTGGAACTGTTGCAAACATCGCTCGTACTCGTCCACGCGAGCCTGCAAACCCGCCATCGCCTCCCGTCGTTCCAACAGCTTTCGTTCCTCCTCCTGTCGTGCCACCCGCTCGTCGGTGAGTTGTTTCACTTTCTTCTGTCTCTCCACTTGCTCCTGTCCCTCGTGAATCTCTTTTTTCACCCCGGCAATCTCTTCCTGCAAGGCCGCATAACGCTGTTTCCGCTCGGCCAACTGCTCTCTGTTCACCTCGCCCAATCCCGTGAGCTGTCCCCGCAAATCAATCACCCGCCGGGTCGTCTCCCCCTCCAGGTAAGCCACCCGCCCACCCAGATCGTAGCGCCGGAGTTCCCCGAAAAGCTCCATCATCATATCGGTACGCTCCTTGTCTCGCAACATCAGGAACTCCTGAAACTTCCCCTGCGGGATAATCACCACCCGCTTGAAATTCTGTGCCGTCAGCCCGATTGCCCCGACCACTTCTTCCCGCGTACAGGGCAACCACCCATTGCCCTCCCACACGTGGTAAAGGTACTTCGGCGAACTCACCTCAGCGAACCTCTTCTTGTTCCGCCTGCACTCCACCGTCGCCCGGTACAGTCGCCCGTCCTCTCCCGCCCGGAACTCGAAGTCCACGAACAGTCGGTCGGATTGCAGGTTCATCACGTTATATTTCACGTCATTATTCAAACGGTCAATCGTACCGTAAATGGCATAAATCATCGCCTCTAATATCGTCGATTTACCGCTCCCCACCGGACCGAATATCCCGAACAACCGGGCCTCCGTCAATCGGGTAAAATCTATCGTCTGGCGCTCCCGGTAGGAGTAAATACCTTCAAGGGTTAATTTAACGGGCAACATAGGAAATTGAGAATTGAAAATTAAAAATGATAGAACCTATAACTTACCGACATCTTTCTAACTGTCACTTTTCCTCGAATCGCCATCCATCGACAACGCCTCGCGGAAAAGTGACATGATTTCTTCATTCGGTTCCTGTCCCTTGCGCTGGCGGAAGTACTCGGCAAAAAGGGCGTTAACGTCCGAACGCAGGTCGTGGATAGAGGCCACACGATCGTTCACGAGAGAAGCGTCACGCACATCCGGGACGATACAAACAATACCGTCATGTGCAGCGTGCAGGGATTTCACTTCTTGCGCCGTGAGGAAAGTATCCGTGGCAACGGTCAGTTCCACCCACGTATCGGGATGTTCCGTAAGCCATTGCAAGGCAGTCTCCACCCCCTCGAAACGACGACGCACCAAGGGACGCCCGCTCGCCAACCGACGTTTCGTGACACGGGCCGGACCTCCCGGTTCAAGGTCCACAAGCGTCACGTATTTATCCTGCTCGGCCTCGCTGAAACTGTAACTCAATGGACTGCCGCTGTACACCGCGGGACAAGGCTCCACATCCACCGTTTGCCAACGATGCAAGTGTCCCAACGCCGCGTACTGCATGGCCGGGGGAATCAACGAAGTATAGACGGCATCGGCACCGCCGATATTGATTGGTCGCTCATCCTCCGGCTCTTCGGGCAACTCACCGCCTTCCCTCGCCATGAAAAGATGAGCCACCAACAGGTTCACCCCCTCCGTGTCGCAATACTTGTTGGCCAACCCTGTCCAGTGATCCCGCAGGAAAACTCGCAACCCCTCGTCGGCATCCTCCGCACCCATGTAGCGTTTGGCCCGTTGCCCATTCGTGTAAGGGGTAAGTAGCACCCGCAACGAGTAAGCAAACCCTGGCAAGCGGAACTCGGCAAACCCCTCGTCCGACCGGACCAACGTCACCCCGCCTTCCGTTTGCGTCTCCCGCGACACGATCATCGGGTTCCCGGCAAAGAAAATCCCGCTCTCCCGTGCCAGCACGTCGGGCGAATCCACCCGGTCCGGAGAATCGTGATTCCCGGCAATAGCCACCACCAACCGATGCCCGCCACGTGCCAACCGATGCAACGTGCGGTAAAGCAACTCGATCGCCTCCACGGGCGGGTTAAACGTGTCGAACAAGTCCCCCGCCACAATCACCGCATCCACAGCCTCCTCGTCAGCTACCCGCACAATCTCATCCATCACAGCCACTTGCTCCCCGGCACGCTCCCGGTCATTCAACCGCTTTCCAAGATGCCAGTCTGAAGTATGTAATATTTTCATCTTCTATTTAATTAGAGCCTCCACATTCCGGAGTCCCTCGTCAATACTCTCTTTCACGCCGGGCAAATCCCTAGCGTACTCTTCCGCGATCCTAAAATACTCCCTCGCCCGGGTCAACACGGCCCGTGTCTTCCGGTTATAATACTATCCGTGTAATTATAATAATCTTCCCGTTCACCACCCGCCAAATTCCCCTCGATAAACGCATCCATGGCGTACGGCCTGTCGGTCAACTGCCACGCCGGGTCAGCCGGCATATGAGTGGTCAGAAATTGCTCGCCCCGCGTCAACACGTATTCCGGGTTCCATTGCCGCTTGAACACCCATTCTCCCCCAGCATCTCTCCCCAACGCACCCACGGCCCACATCATATCGACGTGCCACCACTCCCCCGCCACTCGCACGGCATTCCACACGTGGTTCGTCCGACGACAAGCACCTCCACGCTCACCTCACCAGGGAGACACCCTCCCCGTTCAAGTATACCCTCTTCCTCCGACAAGACTTGTGCCGCAAGGGATACCCCCGAAAAGACGGCCACCACCGTCAACAACCATTTCACAGACGCACGCACCGGTATCATTTCACGAAACCCTTCAACATCCGTATTTCCTCCGGCCACAACACCTCATCCGGTGTTTCCAGTATCAATGGAATACCATCAAACCGTTCATCCTCCATGATCCACTTGAAAGGCTCTATGCCCAACGTTCCTTTTCCCAAACTGTCGTGGCGATCCACCCGTGAACCCAGTTCTTTTTTGGCATCGTTCAGGTGCATACCCCGCAGGTACTTGAACCCAATCACGTTATCGAAATGCTCGAACGTCTCGGTAAACCCACCAACCGAAGCCAAATCGTAACCCGCCGCAAAAGAATGGCAAGTATCGATACAAACGCCCACCCGGCTCTTGTCCTCCACCCGGTCAATAATATAGGCGATCTGCTCGAACGTGTAGCCGAGATTCGATCCCTGCCCCGCCGTATTCTCGATCACCGCCGTCACGCCACAGGTCTTGTCCAACGTCAGGTTAATCGACTCCGCGATCAACGCCAGACATTCCTCGTCGCTGATCTTCTTCAACGTGCTACCGGGGTGAAAGTTCAACCGATCCAGCCCCAACTGCTCGCAACGCCGCATCTCGTCAAGGAAAGCCTCCCGCGACTTCTCCAGCGCATCCACATCCGGGTTACCGAGATTAATCAAATAACTGTCGTGCGGCAATATCTGTTTCGGCGTAAATCCGAATTCCTCGCAGCGTTCTTTGAACAACGCAATACTCTCTGCCGCCAGCGGTGCCGCCTTCCATTGCCGCTGATTCTTAGTAAACAAGGCAAAAGCCGTCGCCCCGATCTCGTGGGCGTTCAACGGGGCGTTCTCCACTCCTCCCGATGCACTCACGTGCGCTCCTATATACTTTTCCATATTTCTTTTTTTTATATACACAAAACTACAATAATATATTCAGAACCTTCTAAATTTTACCTTCTAAATTCTACATTTTTAACTCCCCTCATGCTATCTTCGCAACCAAAACCATTTATGATTTGTAATTTCAAATTTCGTGATTCCAGACCTCAACTTTTAGCTTTTAACTTTTAGCTTTTAACTTTTAATTTCCTACTTTTGCACCCGCTAATACAAAAAACAACATAGCATGGGTTTCAAGGAAGAAATATTAAAACGACGCACGTTCGGTATCATCAGTCACCCCGATGCGGGTAAAACGACCTTAACGGAGAAATTATTGCTCTTCGGTGGCGCCATTCACGTGGCGGGAGCCGTGAAGTCAAACAAGATCAAGAAAACGGCCACCTCCGACTTCATGGAAATCGAGCGACAGAGAGGTATCTCCGTGGCCACCTCCGTCATGGGTTTCGAGTACAAGAACGTGAAGATCAACATTCTTGACACCCCCGGTCACCAGGATTTCGCCGAAGACACATTCCGCGTGCTGACGGCCTGCGACAGCGTAATCATCGTCATTGACTCGGCGAAAGGCGTGGAGTCGCAAACCCGCAAGCTAATGCAAGTGTGCCGAATGCGCAAAACCCCGGTTATCGTGTTTATCAACAAGCTCGACCGTCCCGGCCACGACCCGTTCGACCTACTGGACGAAATCGAGAAAGAACTGCAAATACAAGTCACCCCGCTGAGCTGGCCCATCGGTAACGGCGACCAATTCAAGGGCATCTACAACATACACCGCGAGAACCTTTGCCTCTACTCGGCAAGCGTACAGACCATCCAAGACGGCATCGAGATCGACGACATCAACTCCGGCGAACTCGACGAGCACATCGGCGAACGTTCGGCCGACAAGCTACGGGAAGACCTTGAACTCGTTCGGGAAGTATACCCCGCCCTCGACCGTGCAGCATACCTTGACGGGCAAGTAGCCCCCGTATTCTTCGGGTCGGCGCTCAACAACTTCGGTATCCGCGAGATGCTGGATTGTTTCATCGAGATCGCACCCAGCCCACTCCCCCGCGAGACGGACGAGCGCCTTGTACAACCGGATGAGGAGAAATTCACCGGTTTCGTCTTCAAGATCCACGCCAACATGGACCCCAACCACCGCGACCGCATCGCCTTCGTGAAAGTGTGTTCCGGGATATTCCGTCGCAACACCAACTACCTGCACGTCGGCCTAGGCAAAAACCTCAAGTTCTCCACCCCCACGGCATTCATGGCGTCCAAGAAATCCATCATTGACGAGGCATACCCCGGTGACATCGTGGGTCTTCACGACACGGGTAATTTCAAGATCGGTGACACTCTGACGGAAGGCGAAAAACTACATTTCAAGGGCATACCTAGCTTCTCACCGGAACTCTTCAAATACATCGAGAACGCCGATCCCATGAAATCCAAGCAATTGGCCAAAGGAATCGACCAGCTCATGGACGAGGGTGTGGCTCAGTTGTTCACGAACCAGTTCAACAACCGCAAGATCATCGGTACCGTCGGCGCCCTCCAGTTCGAAGTCATCGAATACCGTCTGTTGCACGAGTACGGTGCCGCCTGCCGCTGGGAAAATATCAATCTTTACAAGGCTTGCTGGATCGAGGCTCTCGACCCGAAGGAGCTGGAAGATTTCCGCCTCCACAAGGCACAATATATGGCCAAGGACAAGTGGGGCCGCGATGTCTTCCTCGCTGAATCACAATACATGCTGCAAATGGCACAAGCGAACTACAAGAAACTGGTGTTCCACTTCACGTCGGAATTTTAAAGAATCTGTAAAGTTCAGCTACCCCCTCTAACTCCCCCTTGCACAGGGGGAGAAGGTAGTTTTCAAAAAGATAACATATCAAGGTCGCTTTAATATCTTCTGTTATAACCCGTCAGGCTCTTTCTTGTTTCTAACCAATAGCTTCCGCACAGCCTTCTCCATCCATCGCAGCCGAGACAATTCCCCCGGCATACCCGGCTCCTTCCCCACATGGGTATAATCCGACAATTTCCGGATGCACCATTTTCTCAGTCTCCCTCGGTATTCTCAATGGAGAAGAAGTCCGACTCTCCACTCCCAAAAGAAGGGCTTCCTCCGTAACAAATCCTCGCGCCTTCTTCCCAAACTGCTCCAACCCGGCACAAAGACGCTGGTAAACAACTTCAGGTAACCATTCCTGAAAAGAAGTTGCCTGTACTCCCGGTTTATAAGAACTTTTGGGCAAATTTTCACTTAAATGTCCTCTCAAAAAATGAGTTAACCTCTGAGCCGGAGCGTATAAATTCTTTCCTCCCTGTTCCCAAGCCACCCGCTCTAAATCCTCTTGAAACTCCAACCCGGCAAACAACCCTCTATATTGCATTCCATTCAATTCATTCTCACCAATCGAAGTCACCATAGCCGAATTTGCCCATGCCGTGTTTCTACCGGATGACGACATTCCATTCACCACTTGTTGTTCGGGTCCCGTACAAGCCGGAACGACGACTCCTCCAGGACACATACAAAAGGAATACACTCCTCTCCCACCAACATTCGTCACGAAACTATACTCGGCCGCAGGCAAAAAATCTCCCCTTCCTCGCAAATTATGATACTGAATTCGGTCTATCAACTCCTGTGGATGCTCCAAGCGAAGTCCCACGGCAAAATCCTTCGGGAGCATCAACACAGAGCGGGCCTGTAACATTCGGTACACGTCACGGGCAGAATGTCCCGTGGCAAGAATAACATCTTCTGCCTCAATTTCCTGATCTCCGATCACAACTCCTTTTACCCGGTTTTGTTCTATAATAATATCTCTCACCCGACTATTAAAACGCACTTCTCCACCATACCTTTCGATGGTCTTACGCATATTCACAATCACTTGAGGCAATTTATCCGTACCGATATGCGGATGCGCATCAATCAATATATTAGGATTCGCCCCGTGATAGACCAAAATTTCCAAAATACGATCCACGTTTCCCCTTTTCTTCGAGCGGGTAAACAATTTACCATCCGAGAATGTCCCGGCACCCCCTTCCCCGAAACCGTAATTCGAATCTTCATTTGCCACCCCGGTTTTGTATAAACGATTCAGATCCAGCTTCCGCTCTTCCACACACTTTCCTCTCTCCAAAACAACAGGTCTTTTCCCTAATTCGATCAGCCGCAAGGCTGCAAACAAACCTGCAGGTCCTGCACCCACCACAACCACAGTCTTGGCAGACGCAACATCCCGGTATTGAGGTACAAATACACGTTCTTTCTGTTCCACCCGATCCAGGTGTACTCCGACTCTCAGTTGAATAACAACCCGGCGTTGACGAGCATCTATCGATTTCCGTAAAATCTCCACATGCACGATTCTCTCCTTGCTCACATGCAACATCTTTGCCAACAATTCGTTGACAATCTCTCGATCCAGTGCCTCTTCCGGCGTGATTCTCAATTCTATCTCTTTGTACATAATGATGAGTGGCTTCGCCACGTTACAAGTTACAGGTTACAAGTTCAAAGTTATTCATCCGGTAACAAACCTGTAACCTGTAACTTGAAACCATTATTTCGTGCGAAAATAAGAAAAAAATCATACCTTCGCACAACAGATTTAAACAATAATTACGATGAACAAGATAGCATTAATCACAGGGGCCACTTCCGGAATAGGAAAAGCAACAGCAACTAAATTGGCCGAAATCGGGTATAACATCATCATCACCGGACGCAGAGGCGATCGTCTGGCCGCCTTGGAAAATGAATTAAAGGCAAAAGGTATTAAAGTATTAGCCCTTCAATTCGATGTTCGCAACCAAGAGGAAGTCCACAACGCCATTAGCAATCTACCGACAGAGTGGAAAAATATAGATATTCTAGTCAATAATGCAGGTCTTGCCGTGGGAACTTCTCCTATTCAAGATGGAATTCTGGATGACTGGGAACGCATGATCGACACCAACGTGAAAGGCCTTCTTTACATCACCCACGAAGTAGCCCCCTTGATGATCAAAAATGAAAAAGGACACATCGTCAACCTGGCCTCCGTGGCAGGAAAGGAAGTTTACCCCGGTGGAAATGTCTACTGTGCCACCAAGCACGCCGTGGACGCCCTTTCTAAAGCCATGCGCATCGATATGTTGAAACACAACATCAAGGTAACCAACATCGCCCCGGGAATGGTTGAAACCGAATTCTCCATAGTACGCTACAAAGGTGACCAACAAGCCGCTGACAACGTGTACAAGGGAGTTACACCTCTCACGGGAGAAGACATCGCCGACACGATCGTATTTGCCGTGACCCGTCCGGCCCACATCTGCTTGAACGACATTCAAATCATGCCTACCGCTCAAGCTAGTTCCAGAGACGTGAACAGGAAATAACGTGAAATATAAATGCACTATTAAGAGTGTAAATAACAAATAATAGTGCATTTTATATTATCTTTGAGATATATGAATAAGAATTTATTAGCAATCATTCCCCTATTTATAGGGTTGGCAATAGGCTCTAGTTGCCATGACAACAAAGATGACGGCTCAAGAGGTTTCATGTGTGTCGCCACGGTTATCGGGGACACAACCCACGGCTACTATTACTATTTGGATGGTGGAGGTCTGGTTGTCTCTCATGACCAAAATCTCGTTGAGGCAGAAAGAGGCTATTTTAGTTTTTATTATAACGAAGATGATTGGGAATCCTCCACAAGCGGAGAAATATTTATCAACAATGCACATGTAGTCACGTGGTCAAAATACGATATAATTCACCCGATCAACAAAGAGGAAGCTAATGATGCAAACATAGCCGAGAATTGTCAATTACCATCATTACTAAGTGTAGGCTATGGCTATCGCGGTTATTTCGATCTACATGCAGGTTTTTCCACGTTTAACTCGATAACCGGAGAGATCATTCAAGGTAAAATCACTCTGGTATATGACCCGCTGGAACAGACTCAAGATTCACTGAAACTGCAACTTTACTACGATCCGAATATTCCCGAAGATTGGTCAAAAACCCTGGTTGACTACAGAACCGTATCATGTGATATTTCATCACTTGCAAACCTTCAGCAATGGAAAGATTCGGTAACTATCATCGTAAAATCCGGGGACAAAGAAAAACATCGCACCAAGATCAGCAAAAATGATTTCCTAAAGCCCGACAAACATTAATTCATTTATAATCCTTTTCCCCGTCCACGACAACAAAACTCTGCCGTAACATATTTCCCTTCGCATCCACGAGGTAAAGAGTATGTCGGCCAGGAGTCACGTTCACCTCCAACTGGTGATGATAACGGGTAGTTCCCAGAAATTGATCGTCAATATGCCAGTACACCAACGTGGAAGGCTCCCGGTGAGCCATTTCAAACACCACGCCACGCACGACTCCTCCTAAATCTTTAGGAATAAACACCCGTAATCCCCGCTGCGGGTAAATCATTTCCATCACATCATCCTGCCCTCGCTGACAATCGGCACGATAAGGCGGCAATTTTTTGTAATCCGAATGCGTGCGGGCATAATACCACTCCTGCACGGGAGACAACACGAACCAAGGCTCTATCTTCATGCGTGACACAGATTCACATTCCGAATCCACCCGATATTTACCCGTCCGATCAAGATTTACCAACCGATGGTAAGGACAAACCTCTGTTTTCTCCCCGGCTCGGGCAACATAAACCGTATCCGTTTCCGGACATATCGAGGATGCCCGATACCCACTCTTGCGACATACGGCAATTGCAGACAACTCCTCCTTCGGCATATAAAAACGAGCATCCGTTCTTACCAAAGAAGCTACCTCAAACAGAATCGGCGCAGCAGCCCGTACCCCGATCAATCCGGGACGTCCTTCGCCATCCGCGTTACCAACCCATACCCCAATCACGTATTCCGGATTCACGCCCACCGCCCAGGCATCCCGAAAACCGAAACTCGTTCCCGTCTTCCAAGAAAGATTCATTGAAGAGGCAAAATTTTTCCATCCCGACTCCAAATCCGGCCGTTCCACGTCCTGCAATGCCTTAAATGTAAGCCACACGGCGGCAGCATTGACCACGTTATTCTGTACTTCGACACTATCCACCTGTTCATCTGCCCAAAGTCGTAAACGTCGAAACTCGTGGTCAAAACTCGCCCCGTCACACTCGCTATAGTGCCTCAAAATTGAAGCCATTCCCCCGTACATATTACACAAATCCCACAACTTACACTCGGCACCCCCCAAAATAAGACTCAACCCGTAGCTCTCCGCCTTCCGATTTAACGTCGTGATCCCCATCTTTTTCAAATCATCATAGAAATGCTCCACCCCATACTCCCGTAGCAAACGCACGAAAGGAATATTCAGAGACATCGACAACGCCTTGTCGGCAGGAACAATCCCTTGGAAATCTTTGTTAAAATTCGAGGGAACATATCCCCCGAAACGGGACGGTACGTCCGACACGATCGTCCCCGGCAAAATATACCCGGACTGCTGCATCAGCGCGTACAATGCCGGCTTCAAAATACTCCCGGAACTACGATTAGACATGATAATATCCACCTGATTACCACCGTCATCACGCACCTTAGGCCCGTTTCCCACGTAAGCCCTCACTTGTCCGGTCGGGATATGCGCTACCAACACGGCAGCATTATAGATATGATTATGTTTCAACACGTCAACATGCCGCCTCACAATCCCGTTCACCTGTTCCTGCAATCGGGAATCAATAAATGTCTGACTAATCTCCCCTCGACACTGCCCGTAGGCCCTTGCCAACAAATGAGGGGCTATACACTCCGGACTATACACCTGTCCGGGTAAAGGTTCGGCCATTGCCATCTCCAGATCCCCTTGATCAAAATATCCCTGTTCATAAAGCACACGCAACAAAGCATCCCGCTTTCCTTTCAAACCGGGCATATTCTTTCCCGGATACATCAAAGCCGGGGCATTCGGCAACACGGCAAGTAACGCTGCCTCCGCCCAACTCAATTCATCCGGCTGACGATTAAAATACTTCAACGAAGCCGCCTGTATACCCACGATATTCCCGCCAAAGGGTGCGTGATCCACGTACATATTCAGAATCTCCCATTTCGTGAAACTCTGTTCCAAACGAATCGCCAGCAACATTTCCAATATCTTCTCCGGAATCGTCCGAGGCGGGTTACCACGTGACAAACGAATCACCTGCATCGTCAACGTACTCCCGCCACTTACCACCGAACCACTTCGTACATTCAACCACAATGCCCTTCCCACAGCCAGCGGGTCCACCCCGGGATGAGTCAAAAATCGCTTATCTTCAAAACACATCAAGGCGACCATATACTTCATGGAAAGACGTCCCCTTCCCGACACCCGGTACTGCCCGTCACTCGCCACGGTCATACCCATAATCTCCCCCTTCCCATCCAAAATCACCGTAGAATAGGGTACGGTAAATAACGGGGTAGGTAGAAAATACCACCACCCTATCACCAAAGCAAGCAACACACCCCCGCCAATCCCTAACCGCAGGATCGGTCTTCGCGTTGTTTCTCGCCCGACACGCATAGTAAATTGATTACAGAGAGTAATCCTCTATATGAAATCCCCGCAGGAACTCCTCCGTCTTCATCCGCTTTTTCCCGGACAACTGCAACTCTTTTATCCGAATAATTCCCCCTTCCACCAACACATCCAGATAAGTTTTATTATCCGTTGATAACCCCACCTCTTTCCCATGCTCTTTCACGATCCGCTCCGTCTCGAAAATCTTCAACGACACGGTCTCCCCGGTCTTCTTGTTTCGGAATTCGGTCCATGCGGTTGGAAAAGGTGAAAGTCCGCGTATATGATTAAAGATTGTATCCAAATCCAACGTCCAATCCACCTTCATATCCTCCTTGAATATTTTAGGTGCGTGTTTCGGTTCACGCCCGGCCAGCAACCCAGCCTGATCCTGCAACGGGTAATTCCCCACGGTCATCGCCTCCACCGTTTTCACCAGCAAATCGGCACCCGTGTACATCAATTGATCGTGCAACTCCCCGGCCGTCATGTTCGGCCCGATCTCCACTCGTTCCTGGAAAATCAAATTCCCGGTATCGATCTCGTGTTTCAAAAGAAAAGTCGTCACCCCGCTACACCTCTCCCCGTTCATAATCGCCCAGTTAATCGGGGCTGCCCCCCGGTAATCCGGCAACAGCGAAGCGTGTAAATTAACCGTTCCCAACGGGGGCATATTCCAAACCACCTCCGGCAACATCTTGAACGCCACCACAAGCTGTAAATCTGCCTGAAAAGCCCTCAATTCCTCCAAGAACCGTTCATCCCGAAAACGCTCCGGCTGCAACACGGGAATCCCCTTCTCCACGGCAAACTTCTTCACGGGAGACTCTTGAATCTTTTGTCCCCTTCCTGCCGGTTTATCCGGATTAGTCACGACAGCCACGACCTTATACCCGGCCTCCAGCAACTTCTGTAACGGATACACCGCAAAATCCGGTGTTCCCATGTACACGATTCTCAATTCACGCATTCTTATCTTTCTTTTTAAAGAAACCGATGATCTTCTTAACGAAATTAGTATACGACTCACTACTCATAACAGCCGAATCCGTCATGGCCGTGTAAGTCAATATAGCACCCAACGGCAACAGAATCACGGAAGAAATCCACATTCCCTGCCAAGGTTCCAGCACCCCCTCCCGGGCCGCTCGTTCCCCCATCATCCAAATAATATAATACACGATAAACAGGAAAATCGAAACCACAACCGGAGCCCCCAATCCTCCTTTACGGATAATACCCCCCAGCGGAGCCCCGATAAAGAAGAAAATAAAACAAGCAAACGACAAGGTAAACTTCCTGTGCCACTCGATATTATATCTACGAACGGACTCTTCGTCCCGTTTATTGATAGACAAATCATTCATATGACTCGCTTGAGCTCCTCGGGCAAGTTGCACGGCCTGATCAATCATGTTTTTCCGTTCCTCCACGTCAAAAGTCCGGTAAAGGCTATCCAAATTCCTAACGCACCCTCTCGTTTCTTCACGAATCACGCTATCCCGCTTATGATTTCTCTCCTGCTTTTTCACGTAATTATCCCGAAGCATATCGTGCGCCTTTCTTTGTTTTCGACTTTCCAAACGTAAGGATAAGGCAGAGACCGTACTATCCAGTTGGGCGATATTCAACATCCCGTAGCTATTCTTGAATAAATCTTCATCTGTACGCTGCAAATCCTTATCGCCTAACGGGATAATAAAATACTGTTTATCAAACTGCACCCGTCGGAAAGGATAGGTTTTATTATTATTCGACTTCAACCCCTCGTCCGTGTACGTGTAACCATGATACAACTCCACCTCCATAAAACGCCCCGTCGGGTCTGCCTCCATGATACCGGAATCAGCTATCGTCATCTCGTAATTCCCCCTTCTATCCGTATGATTGTATATCAGCATATCGTACATCATCCCCGTCTTCTTATCAATCTTATCCACCTTGATACTATACCCTTCTATATCATTGATAAACACCCCTTCCTTTAACGACAACTCCGGTTTCTGTCGTTTTATATCGTACAGTAAACTACCCGCCTTCAAATTCGCGTAAGGAAGCACGTTATTAGAAAAGAAAAAAGCCGCTATCGTAAAAATAATAATCAACACGATCAACGGTTTCATGATCCGGTACAAGGAAATACCTGCCGCTTTCAACGCCGTCAACTCGTAATTCTCTCCCAAACTACCAAACGTCATGATAGAGGCCAACAACACGGCTAACGGCAACCCCATGGGAACCAGTGTCAATGACACGTAAAAAAGTAATTCCGAAATCACATGCCCTTCCAGTCCTTTTCCTACCAGATCATCAATATATCGCCACAAAAACTGCATGATCAAAACGAACATACTGATAAAAAAGGTGGCCACGAAAGGACCGACAAAACTTTTAAGCATAAACAGGTGGAGCTTCTTCATCTTTAGCACCTTATATTGGTTTTCTTATTTTTCTACTTTACTCGTGATAAACGAATTCACAAAGATAGAAAAAAACTTTATCCGCCAACCGTACGATGTAACATTTCAACCTGTTTATTCCATAATTCTATGGCATCCTCCTCTTCATCAGTATCCACAAAATCCGTGATGATCAAAGCGACCTCCTCCGTCAAAGGCTCCACGTGGAGCGAAAATCCAAAAAATTCCTCCTCATCGTCCGCGTCCAACCACTTGAAACGCACGTAAGAATTTTTCTTCATATCCACTAACTTTGCTTCTTCACCAATACCATCCCACACAAACGTGAAGATATTACCAGCATGTTTCACATCATCGGAAAACCACTCCGCCAAACCGGGAGCAGTACTTAGACGGGAGAACAATATTGTCACCGACGATGAGAAAATATACTCCAAATCGATTCTTTTCCTCATACTTCATTTCAATTTGCCCGACAATATATAAAAGTTTTACCGGATATACAAGAAAAAACAAGACTTTAAAACGAAAGCATTCCCGTTATTGCTGAATCCCGGAGTCCGCGATCAACCGATCGCCTGCAAAACCGGACAACACGGTCTCCTTGAATTGCTTTTTCCAGACTGCATCCCGACTTTCGTCCACCCTCGAAAAACGAATGATAATATCTCCCACCGACATCGCGTGAAGATCTGAAGCCGGATAATAAAAATAATCATCCTCCTCCTTCGCCTCTACCAAAATATGCAAATCCACCAACTCTTGCAACACGATACGCAACTTCCCGGTGTTAATCTTCAATTCCTTGTTAATCATCCCCAAACTGGGTCCCCCGTCACCGTTCACGTACACCCTAGCCACGAACTTCATGATTTTCAGTGCACACTCCAAAGTCTCCATCCAAGCCGTATCCCCGAACAACTCGTTCTTGTACATGAAATGCCTGTTCCGGAAAATATAACACAACTCCGTACCCCACAACACGACACTCCAACTCAACTGCAACCACACCAGCAACAACGGCAAGGCAGCCAACGTACCGTATATGGCACTATAAGAACTCATGCCTATCTGGAAACGGATATAAAACCACTGAATGATCTGGTAAACCGTCCCGGCAATCATCGCCGCCACGAAAGCGTGCTTGAACTTCACCGGAGTCGCCGGCATAAACATATACAGAAAGATAAATAACATCCACACCAGCATATAAGGCAGTAACTTAATCAGAACTTGCAGAAAAGAACTGATTAACGGGAAACTCTCCTGCCAACCGGAACCTGTCATAAGCAAATTCAGACTACTCACGAGAATCATCAGAATCGGGGCAATAAAGATAATCGAGAAATAATCCGTGAACATCCGCCGCAAACTTCGTCCCTTGCGTACTCCCCAGATACGATTCATCGTCATTTCGGTACTATTCAACACCTTGATCACCGACCAAAGTAAAATCACGATACCGACACCCGTGATCACCCCCCCCTTGGCATGATCAATCGCCCTCGTGACATACTCCAGCAACTGTCCGGCAAACTCCTGGTTATCCCCCACGTGCATCATAAACTCTCTCTCCAACACCTCGCGGGCGCCAAAACCGGCAGCCAACGCGAAAGCCAGCGCCATCAATGGGATAAACGACAGAATCGAGTAGAACGTGAGAGCCGAAGCCGAAATGGTACAAGCATCCTTGATAAAACGATTGAAAGAAACCACCACGATGGACAACGCCTTTTGTAAGAACTCCGTGATCACGAAACGATTCCCGTAATCCCTGCGCAACACCATGTAATGGTAGTCCAAGTCCAACAGGCAATCCATACGACGGAGTATCTCTTTTTTATACCGAAGCAACAAACTTATCCCCTTGTGCTCTTCCAATCTGTTCATATCCCTTTTCTTTGAAAATATTTGATTTCAAAGGTACGAAAAACCCCGCAACTTTCGTTACGGGGCTTTTAATATATTTCATTATTTCCCGATCAGCTCTCTCACCTTCGTTTTTACCATCTCCGGGTCCGGATTTACCGGGAACACCAAATCAGGCTTCTGCCGCATCGGATTAAACTCTTTTTTATAGCGTCCAATTCCTCCCCCCGTGATATTCAACATAATCACGGCATCCTTCTCTACCCGTCCCTCCCGGACACATTGCATCAAACTGGCCAAAGCAACTGCTGCCGCCGGCTCAATATCAATCCCTTCCAACTTCTCGAACAACGCCCCGGCCTCCATAGCCTCTTCATTCGTTGCCAAGAACATATCTCCCCCCGTTGCCACCAACGCGTCATACAACCCGCCCTTCAACGAGTAAGGAGGTTTACGATTGGACAACACCTTGGCACACATCTCCTTCACTTGCTCCCTGGCTGTATTTTCATCCAAAGGCAACAAGGCACGAGAACCCGCCTTCCACGCGTCATACATCAACGAGAAAGGAACATTTTGAGAAACCATCAATTTCATCCAATGCGAACCGAAACGCCCATCGGCAATAAATCGTTTATTGGCCTCCCACGCGGCAATAGCCCCGGTTCCACTACCCACGGCCTGGAAATAGTAATCCGGAATACGCCCGATCTTCTCCACGGCCGACAACACCGTGGTTCCCATCCCGTCACGACGAGCCACGTTCTTGGCCCCTCCCTCCGGGTAGAAAAACTCCATCTCACATATGATATTAGATAAATGTATCGCGTCAAAATAATCACATCCTGAAGCCGCACAAACCAATTTCACGCAATCATTCCACGGCCCATCCGCCCAAATCGCCTCCAAATTATCTTCCGGCACACACAACAACAACGGGATATGATTCTCCGAACATACACGCCCGAAAGCCCTCGCCGTGTTTCCGGCAGAAGCTACCACCATAATCTTGTCCGTAAAAGCGTTATTCCGCGCGCACACCGAAAACGCTTCACACTCCTTGAAAGACCCCGTCTTCATCATGGCCTTCCGTTCCGGCCAATACCCATTAAACGTTATGTACAAATTAGACAGTCCCAAATGTGCAGCCAACCCCTCACTCTTGTAAGTCACGGGAGCCCCGGAACCTTCCAACGTCCGGCAAATAGGCATCCAGTTCGCGTACCTGTAAATACCGGGCAGATCATTTCTCACCTCAAATTGACGTTTTGCATAATTTGCATAGATCAATGCTGCACCATCCTTACGGGGACATTCCAACTCCCACTCTTTATCCTCAAAAGTAGTCCCACAACATGCTGACTCTAAATGATAACTTGTCATAAATTCTTTCCTTGATTTGTACATTTCTTTATACGTACAAAAATAGAGCATTCAAACCCGCCATAACAGAGTATAAATACCACTTTTATTTTAAATTCTAAATTCTAAATTCTAAATTTCTTTTAACTTCCCCACGTATTCCGGCACCGTCAACCGCATAATATCCCCCTCCGAAATACGACTCCCGAAGAAATTGCGATAACGTTCCGCTTCCGCCTCCACGCGAGGATTATAGGGATAAAGGACAACCTGTATTTCCGCGTCCGGGCGAATCATTCGGGCGAGCAACTGCCTGATTTCAAAATCGGCAGCAGGCAAAGAGTAGCCGATAAACACGATTCTCGTGGCCTCCGACAGCTCGATCGCCGCGTTCTGCCAAACCAACTTAATTTGAATATTACTCAGATTCTTCAAATACGTCGGCAACAACAGATTACTCTGCAGCTTGATCGAATTAATCTCCGGCATACCGTAATTTTTCCGGCAATGCCGACAATACGCCGCCTTCATAATCTCAATCTCTTCCCCGAAACGCACGTACATACGCTGGCACATAGGACACTGAAACCAGTTCATCGACCCGTGCAACTTCAACAATTTAATATTGTATCCGCCATACCCCACGGCAAGCAACCCCGGCTTAATCGTGTCATCATTCGCCTCCCAAGAACTCACGTAACAACAGTAATCCACCACGCTCAATTTCTCCGGGTGCCCGTTCTCAATCGCCCGTTTCAACGCGTGATCAAACATCACATCCCAATTGGTTGTGATCACGGCCACCCGATCCACCCCGTCCACCATACGCTGCCGGGCAATCTGGTTTACATATTCCGCGAACTCATCTATATAATCACAGCAAGCCCGGTTTTTCTTGAAACTATAATTCACCGCGGCTCCCATCAGCGCGTTAAACTCCTCCCGCAGTTCCACCAACCCCCTCGAACTATAACGACCAATAGAAAGTCCATCCCATATACAACGGTCTATCGGCGTGAATATATCCTCTAATTGTACATTACAATAATGATCCTCATAAATATGTAACTCCTCCTTCAGAAAGCCTATAAAATTATCCTTGGCTTTAATTAAACGCTCGTTACCTCGCGTAAAATCCTCATCTAAAATTGTTTTAATAATTTCGTTCTGAACTAGCCCTCCAGCCTCCTTAGAAAAACCAGACCCCAAAAAATAAACCGTCTTCTCCATCATTGCACCTTAGTTTTTATTACTCTTACAAAAATAGCATTTATCCCTTTCAAAAAAATGACATTCCTATTAATTTCTCTCTATTTCATCTACAATTTTTTAGCCTAATAGCTTCTCTAATTTCCCTAGAATTACCAATCAAGTTCTAAAGATATACTGTTGATAATAGGGATCAACTTCAGTACATTTTCGAATCACCTTCGGTGCAAAGACCTTCAGGAGCGAAGATGTACCGTTTTTGATCCATGACGGTTCCAAAGATAAAAGGGCTCTGCCCTAAGAATGCACCCCGTCAACTCCTAACAAGGTAACTAACCCATTACCAAGCGGTTTCACCACACGTAGAGAGTATTAATGCACCTCACACCCCTTTGGTGTTGAGCAGCGGGACAGGCGAAACCATCTGACATATCTAATATAGTTTACCTCTTTGTCATTGGAAACATTTGTTTTGCCCTCTCATTTCCGAGTTCTTCCAGTCTCTTTTTTGTAGTTAAATAATTTTTATCAGCAAAAAGTTTTACTATATCAATTAATTCATTTTGCAAAAAATCTTTATATTCCTCTATGGTTGTTACATGATTAAGATTTTTCTCATCATATAATAAAGCTTTTACTAATGCTAAATCATACCAGTCCTCGTCTAGATGATTATTCCGAATATCTATCGATTTAAAAGATTTAGAAACACTAAATCTCAATTGAAAAATACCGTTACTGAATACATCATAGCAATCCCCAAAAAATGCAGATACATCTTTCGCTATCAATTTAAATCCATTTGACATTAAAGTGTCATATATTTTTTCATCATTTTCCATCACCTCTATTTAATTAACCACTGTCCGTCAGAACTTACTTTATAACCTTTTTCGAATAAATAATTTAGTTCCTTTTCATAAAAACTATTGGGCTTGACTCTATTTAGCGGTGTAGCTAATCTTATTTTGTCGCCTCTTGAGAAAATACTTAATAGGCTATTTAGTAAACATTTCTCAAGGTAACACATATCCTATTTTCCTTATAATCAAAATGCTAACAACATATGAAAATACAACATAACCTACAAACCCCAAGGGAATAATGAGATAATTTAGTCCAACAATTCCAAAATCACGATTCAAATAAATGCACGATTCAAACAAATACATGTATATCAAAGGTATTAATATTATAATTACCCACTTCTCAACCCAATGTATGTATCTATTTTTTTTGAAAACAAGATACAATTTATACAAAATATAACATACTAACAACAATATAAATAAACATCCACATAAAACTTTATTCGTAAAATCTCCGTTAAAAACATATTGTGTTAAATATAACCACGAGTTATATAAATAAAAATCAAACAACAATATAATTATTATTAACATTGTCGATATTAGAAATACTTTTCTTTTCATCTTTTACTATTTTAACGTGAGTTCGACATAAGGATCAAAATTATTTGCTTAAATACTAGAAATACAGCAATAAAAGTTGTAAATTTATAGTGCCAAAAATAAAATAAAACGATTATCACTATGTTCTCAGAGGCTAAAGTTACAGAGATTTATTGTATGGCGGACAATTTTTGCAAAGGATTTGTGTTACAACAAGAAAATTACTTTCTATAACATACAAAACTAATACTATGAAAACATTATTTTGTATATTAATCATTATCAGCATTATCGGTTGCAATGGAATGGATAAATCAGCCAAAAAAGAATTAACAAAAGAGCAAAAAAGCATTATAGAATCAATAGTTTCTTTCGCAGACTCAATCGGGGGGAAGAGTCGTTCCTCCAGCACTATGCTTTCAAGAATTGCAGCCATTAAAGCCAACGACGTGGAGTTTTTAAACTTCTACTACTTTGATATGGATAAATTTTATGAAGATCCAACTCCCGAAAATCTTCTCTTATCCTTGTATCAACCGGACGATTTTGCCATGCTTGTCGTGCAAGAAAAAGCTAGGAATTCATACGCGTTAACAACTAAAAAACAAAAATCCAATTGGGTCCCCAATGCAATGATGCATGACTTTGGAGAAAAGATCCTACATGTTAAATCCAAAATTCCAAATGTCGAAAATTCTGATTTCCGAATTTTCCAATTCGAGGCTCTATATTTTTACACCTACACAAGTAAAGGAGAGAGAGTCTATGAAGACATGCGAGGAAACGTCTTTACTCCCGGAATGATGTGCGACCGCTTACTTACAGTCATCAACGCGATAAAACAAGCAGCAGAAGAAGGAAATATACTCTACCTCTAGTTAAGGTTATCAAGACACTTCATTTTTATGAATTAACTTTACCTCCTAAGGAGAAAGTGTCTAACAAGTTAGTCTTTTAATGACTACCTCCCCTAACCCCTCCTTGCACAGGAGGGGAAACCGCTTGGTAATCAACTCTCCCCCTGTGTAACCTTAGCTTTGTATCATGAAAAGTAAATGGAATAAAAAAGTAATATTTATATTTGTAAAGTATGAACTAATTTGAAAGAAAGGAAACCGAGGTGTGAACCGTGAGCTGTGTTTGAAAACAGCTTCATCCCCCTATTTGGACACCTTGGCTTTCTTGAACGGGGACCTGTATAAGAAATTAACTTTCTTGTTGTTAAGGTTTTTAGGTGACGTTCAATATCCTTTCCCTCTTCAAATTGCTAAACACAAAGATATGGAAAACTTTTATTTTATCGGGGTAGACGTTAGTAAAAAGAAACTTGATTTTTGCGTGTTGCTAAACGGCACGATAGTTCTTGAAGAAGTAGTAAACAATAACATCCCGTCGATACGTCGTTTCCTGGAAACGTTCTTGGTTGATTTTAAAACCTCGATCGATAACCTGCTAGTCTGTGCCGAGCACACGGGGCAGTACACCTTCCCCCTGTCAATCGCTTGCCAGTCTCTCTCTTGTGGTTTATGGCTTGAAAATCCAGCGCAGATCAAGTATTCTTCGGGCTTCTCACGTGGGAAGAATGACAAGGTCGATGCTCACCGAATCGCTCGCTACGCCTCTCGTTTCAGTGACAACGCTCGTTATTACCAGCGTCCTCGGGAAGAGATCGAGCGCCTCAAGCAGTTAAGGAACGAGCAAGACCTTTACAAGTCGGACTTGGCCAAGTACAAGGGGCAACTCTCCGACCAACGAGAGTTCATGCTTGATCGAGTCTATCAAGAGAAGGCTCAAAGACTGGAACGGTTGATAGAAGAGCTGGAAAAATTGATCAAAGATATCGATCTACTCGTCGAGACAATTATCCGTTCCTGCCGTGTTCTCTGGCGGCAGCGGGAGTTGTTGCTATCAGTCGAGGGGTTGGGCCGAGTGTCGCCCTTTGCTTGATCATCGAGACTGAAGCGTTCACGCGCTTCGATGATCCCCGCAAGTTCGCCTGTCATGCCGGGGTAGCACCTTTCCGTTACACCTCGGGAAGCAGTCAACATTCCAGGAACAAGGTATCCCAGCGGGCGAACAAGCAAATCAAGACGTTGTTACACATGGCTGCCTTGTCGATCACGGGAAGGAAGTCTGGTGAGTTAAAGGCGTATTACGAGAGAAAGGTTAAGGAAGGAAAGAACAAGATGACGGTCATTAACGCGATCAGGGCAAAGCTGATCGCGAGAATGTTTGCTGTCATCAAAAAAGATCAATTTTATACCCCTGTTTATTCATGAAATATTTGCATAAATCATAAGAATAGGGGGAGTTGGAGGGGGTAGCTTGTTGATAGGAATAAGGGATCACGTGAGCCGCAAAGAGCATTCCCTAAAACAAAAGACCTTGTAAATCAGTAGATTTACAAGGTCTAACACTCATCTTGCCATTTTCTGGTGAACTCGGCGGGAGTCGAACCCACAACCTCTTGGGCCGTAACCAAGTGCTCTATCCATTAAGCTACGAGTCCTTCTCATTTGAGCGATGCAAAGGTAATATAATTTTCTTCACTTCATTCATTTCTTGAAAAAATATTTTCAAATATCCCCCAAAAAGACATGAGAACACCCTCCTTTTTCCCTCCATCCCCACAATTAGGGATGCTTTCCCAGCCTAAAACACGACCGATATCCTCACTTTTGGCGATGGATTTATATTTTCCTGCCTTATAATTTTGTCGCGACAAAAAGAAGTAAGTGATGAAATGCAGATTTAGAATTATCGAGATTCTTTGTTTATTAGGCTACCTGTCTATCGCGCTACCGACTCAAGCGCAAAGTCAAACACGATTTCGCCTACAAGGCACCATAAAAGACGCCAAGACAAACGAGTTACTGGAATTTGCCACCGTATTACTCCAAAATGATTCCGTGCAACTCCACGCCATCAGTGATACGAAAGGATCGTTCAGCATCAGCAACGTCCCCGTCGGCACCTATTCTCTCGGCATCTCCTTCATCGGGTACACCTCGATACACCAGTCCCTAACCATCCGCCGGGACACCACCATGGCCATCGCCTTGCAACCGGACAACATCACGCTGAAAGACATTATCGTCACCGCTTCCGAATCCAGGGGACTGACCACCTCGTCGAAGATCAACCGCAAAGCCATGGAACTCCTGCAACCGTCAAGTTTCACGGATATTCTGGCCCTACTGCCGGGTGGTAGGACGAAAGATCCCGCCCTCGGAGGCGTGAACCAAGCCCGCTTGCGGGAAGTCGGCATTTCCAGCAACAACTACGACATCTCGTCGTTAGGAACCGCTTTTCTTGTCAATGGCGTGCCCATCAACACGGATGCCAACATGCAACACGTGCTGGGAGCCAGTCAAAGCGACCACGACTACTACCGGAACAGCACGGGCAAAGGCGTCGATATGCGTATGCTGTCGACCGATTTCATCGAAAGCGTGGAAGTCATCCGGGGCATTCCCTCCGTTGAATACGGGGAACTGACCAGCGGGGTGATCAAAATACAACGAAAAGCGGGAGCCCATCCCTGGGAAGCCCGCGTGAAAGCCGACCCCGAAAGCAAACTGGTTTACCTCGGGAAAGGATTCGCGACAGACAAAGGATGGATATTCAACTTCGGCTTCGATTACCTGGATGCCAAGATTGACCCCCGCAACAACCTGGAGAACTACAAACGTCTCACGGCAACCACCCACGTGGCCCGCGAATGGAAAACAAACGCCCGGTCATTATCCTGGAATCTGGACCTCGACTACGGCCAATCCATCGATGACGAGAAAAGCGATCCCGACATCAGTTACAAAAAGATCGATAAATACAAATCCAGCTACCACCGGATGTCCGTGGCAAACACATTGAACTGGGTATTCACCGAATCCACGCACTGGAAATACGTCAACCTGACGGCCGCCGTGGACTACTCGCTGAACAAAATCAAGCAAACAAAATTCATCTCGCTAGACAAAGACACCCCCATCCCCGACAACACGGAAGAAGGCGAACACGACGGGATCTTTCTCCCGTACCGCTATACGGCACACTTAAAAGTGGATGGTAAACCCATCAACGCCTACGTGAAAGCCATGAGTGAACTCCACTTCGATCTTTTCAGCAGCACGAACAAATTGAAGGCGGGAATTGAATGGCGGATGAGTAAAAACCTGGGGAAAGGTCAGGTTTACGACTTGACACGCCCGCTTTACCCCTCGACATCGTACCGTCCCAGACCGTATGACGAGATCCCGGCCGACCACCTGCTGTCATTCTTCATCGAGGACCGGATTGACATTCCCGTCAACCAACACCGACTCATCGTGGCCGGAGGAATACGAACATTCTCCCCGCTGAACCTGGACGCGGACTACCGCATGCAAGGCAAAATGTACTTTGACCCCCGGGTGAACGCGCAATGGAAATTCCCGACCTTGCTTCTCGGTGACCGGAAACTAAACATCCAGCTTGTCGGCGGCATCGGCTGGCAAAGAAAAATGCCCGTCATGTCGCAACTCTACCCGGAGAAAATCTATTACGACCTCTCCCAATTGAACTATTACCACACGAACGCGGACTTCCGCCGTTTAAACATAATGACCTACATCATCGACCCGACGAACTACAACCTGGAACCTGCCCGCAACAAGAAATGGGAAGTACGTCTGGATTTCGATTACGACAAACACCTCTTCTCCGTGAACTACTTCCACGAGAAAATGACCGACGGATTCAGAACGACCAATTACTACCGCTCCTTCCCCTATAAAAAGTACGATGCCTCGGGCATTGACCACACGTCATTGCAAGGTCCTCCGGAACTAAGCGACCTGACCTACACGACCGACACGGTGATCAGCACCTACAGCAGAAACACGAACGGTAGCATGATCATCAAAGAAGGAGTTGAATTCCAATACTCCTCCAACCGCATCGAATCCATACACACCCGCCTCACGGTGACCGGGGCATGGTTCAAATCGACCTACCACAACAGCCAGCCGGTGTACCGGAAACCCAGCGTGATGCTGAACGGGAAAGAACTAAAATACATCGGACTATACCTGGACGACGACGGGTACATCCGGGAACAATTCAACACGAACTTCATGTTCGACACGTACCTGCAAAAACTCGGACTCAACTTTGCCACCTCCGTACAATGCATGTGGTTCTCCGCGCAGGAAAGCATGAGAAAGAACGGTGTACCCATCAAGTACGTGGACATCAAAGGCGAAGAACACGATTACACGGCAGCCGACCAAGCCGACATGGAACGCCAGCACCTGGTAGTAAATTACAACGAAGCCGCTTTCAAGCGGACCACGGTCCCCGTATCCATCAACATCAACTTCTCGGCGACCAAATACTTCAATCAAAAAATAGGACTTTCCCTATTCGTGAACAACATTCTGGATTACAACCCCAGCTACGAGGCCAACGGGGCAAAGATCAGAAGAAAAGCGATCCCCTACTTCGGGATGGAATTGAATATCAAATTATAACATTAATATATCATGAATATGAAAAACAATTTTATCATTTTCTGTTCGCTGATCATGACGATTTTCAGTATTCTATCATGTACGGACGATAACAAAACAATCAATACCACCGAGTTCACACTCACCGCGACCCTGCCGGAAGGTTTCGAAGACCCCAGCATATCCGACATGGTCGTGAAATTCACCAACGTCAACACCGGACGTGTAATCAACAACACCTCCTTCGCGAACAATCAAATCCAGATAACCCTCCCGGAAGGCATGTACCACATCAGCATGGAAGGCGTTATCCGATACAAGAGAGAGGGTGAAAACCAAGAAGGACAAATCCGGGGCTACGAAGAATCCGTCAACATATCAGGCCCAACCGCCTCCCTAGCCACCCAACTGTTCATCAGTCAAGCCTCTTCCGATTTCATCATCGCCGAAATCTTCTTCACGGGAACGGTAACGGAAGAAGGCAAACAATACAATGGTGACAAATACATTAAAATCTACAACAACACGAATAAAGTGCTCTACGCGGACGGACTGTCCATCCTGGAATCAGAATTCTTGACCACGGACAAGCAAGACTACACGCCCGATATCATGAAACAGGCCATGGCTGTAAGTTCTATCATTACCATCCCGGGAAACGGAACCCAATACCCGGTTAATCCCGGAGAATACATCACCATTGCCGATAACGCGATAAACCACCAGGCCTATAACTCGAATTCCTTTGATTTGAGCAAAGCGGACTTCGAAATCTTCTATGACGACAGTGATGATATCGACAACCCGGACGTTACAAACATGTTGACCCCGTATGACATATTTGGATTCCACAACCGCGGATTCCATAGCTACGCGATAGCCCGCCTGGGGGATATCGAAACATATTTACAGAACTACAAGTATGACTACGAATACCTATTCGTTTTTGAAGAATACGAGATCCCCATGGAAGAAAGTTGCTACAAAGTACCCAACGAAATGATTGTCGACGCGGTCAACTTGAGTGTCCAATCGGAATTCCAATGGATTGTAACCTCCCCGGCCATAGACATGGGTTGGACCTATTGCGGGGTGATCGACAGGGATGAAAACCGGTACGGGAAAAGCGTGCTCCGGAAAACATTCTCGACCACCGAAGACGGCAGAGCCATCCTGCAAGACTCCAACAATTCAACGGAAGACTTCATCCCGGAAGCCACGCCATCACTGAAAAAGTAAAAACGTCATAAAACAAAAAACAACATGATCAATAAAATTTCTTACGCGCTAGCATTTATGCTATTCATCTGTGCCGGGTTTATCGCCTGCACGGATGATGACAAAGTTAAAATCACAGAGTTTACGTTAACGTTCACGGCACCGGAAAACTTGAATGTCTCCGGTATCTCCGACCTGCAAGTCTCGTTCAAGAACATAAACACCGGCAAACTGACCACAAACAAGATGAGCGGAACCGAAGGGAAAATCACGCTCAACGAAGGCCTTTACAACATCTCCGTCGAGGGGAAAATAAATTATACCGTTGACGAGCGAACCATTGAAGGACAAGTAAAAGGATACAAAGAATCCGTGAACATTATCGGAACGACAAGCACCGATAACATCAAACTATTCCTTTTCAACTCGAAAGCAGACTTCGTTATTGAAGAGATCTATTTCGCCGGAAGCACGACCCCGGAAGGGAAACAATATCTAGGGGATCAATACATTAAAATATACAACAACTCGGACTCCGTGCTATATGCCGA
Source organism: Butyricimonas faecalis (assembly GCF_003991565.1). Taxonomy (NCBI): domain Bacteria; kingdom Pseudomonadati; phylum Bacteroidota; class Bacteroidia; order Bacteroidales; family Odoribacteraceae; genus Butyricimonas; species Butyricimonas faecalis. The sequence goes on from NZ_CP032819.1 coordinate 1,114,192, forward strand.
CGGGCTTGTGATCCTGGAATCCGCTTTCAAAACTTCCCAACACTTCGAGTTTACACCGGATGTTATGTCACAAGCAATGGTAGTTCAATGCGTGTATGCCATTCCCGGAAATGGGAAAGACTACCCGGTACAACCCGGAGAATCTATTCTGATATGTGATAAGGCCAACGATCATAGGGAAGCAAACTCCAATTCATTCGATTTGAGAAATGCGAACTTCGAATGGTATGACGAGACAAAAAACAACATGGATACCGACAACCCGGAAGTAACCAATTTAGACAAAATATACTGTTACTCAAACACAATATGGGTATTGAACAACCAAGGACTTTGCGCTTATGCCATTGCTCGTCTGAAAGTGGATCGAAATACTTTTTTAACCGATTACACATACAACGCTACATACATCAGTGCTACAGGTAGTTCCATGAACAAGAGTGGTTACCAAGTCCCCAACGAATGGATCATCGACGCCGTCAACATCAGCAACAAAGCACAATACGCGTGGAATGTCGTTGACGCCTCCCTCGACATGGGATACACCTACTGCGGGGAAGTCCAACTCGACAAAAACCGCTACAACAAAAGTGTCCGTCGGAAAGTACTTACCACCACGATCGATGGCCGCAAGATACTGCAAGACACGAACAACTCCACGGAAGACTTTGAGGCCCAAGCCACCCCGTCTTTAAAACAATAATTATTAAACCAACAAAATCATGACGACTTTTCGTTTCATTCTGATTTTTTGCCTTCTTTTCCGGGCCTTCGGGACTTGGGCACAGGACACTATTCCGGCAAACACCCGCGCTCGGATCTACTTCTCCCCGACGGAGAATTTCGTGTCGCAAATCTATCGTAACCCGGCAATAAACTACTATGCCCACACGTTCTCCATATCGGAAATACAAATCGGTTGGGAACAACAGAACGCGAACAAGGCATTCTTGCCCCAGTTAGGATCGGAAAACAGCCATTTCTCCTTCCACGCGTTTTCCTACCTGCCATTGGGAGAAAACAGCAAGACCTGGGGAAATGCCTACTTCAAAAAAGGAAAAAAGGAAAAAGTGGAATGGAACGAAACGTCCGATTATCTCACCGTGTACCCTTACGTGGTCGCGGACTCCGTCGGGGGGGACATGGACTTTGAAGAATATTACTTCGCCGGGGGATACGCCCAGGAGCATCAACGCTTCACGTGGGGAGTATACGCCAACTACCGGGCCCTCATCGAGTACCGGCAAATCGACCCCCGCCCTCGAAACATCGTCTCCGACCTGAAAGCCTCCGTCGGCATATCGGCCCGGCTGAACAGGCAATACGCCCTGGGGCTCGCCCTCCATGTCGGCAAATACAAACAAACCAACAGCTTGAAATTCTATAGCGAACTGGGTTCCGCCATCACCTACAACCTCAGCGGCCTGGGCATGGACTACGTCCGCTTTCGCCGGGGGGCCACCTCCCTCTTCTACGACGGTCACCGCTACGGGGCAAGCCTCGAAATCTTCCCCCGCGACAAACAGGGCTTCTCCGGCTCCTTCGGATATGAACGATTCTCATTCGAGAAACTCATTTCAGACCTGAACGACCTCCCCTTGAACACCTTGAACCAGGACGAGATGAAAGCCGAAATCGCTTACACCTCCTTCCGGAACAACCACCAATGGGGCATCCGGACACGGGCCACCTACCAAAACCGTCAAGGAATTGAATCCCTCATCGGGAGCGCCTCAACCAACGTGTACGAAAAAACGGGCGAGGCCGAACAGCTATCCGTGAAAAAAGCCGATCTCTCCCTTTCGGGAGTGTACGGGCAAACCAAAGGCAACCGCTTCACGTGGTACCTCTCGCCCAAAGCCGGGTTCAACTCCTTCAAGATGGAATACATTGACCCCGCCCGCCTCATGAAGATAAACTACCTGTACGGCGGGATGAACCTCTTTGCCGCTGCCGGCTACAAAAAGTCCTCCTTCCAGCTCGTTCTGGACGGGACGTATCGCAAGAACTCGACCGCCGACTTGCAACTCACGGAAATCGACCAGGAGCAAATCGCCCTGGCTGCCGTTTACAAGGCTTACGACAACCTCTCGGCGGACAACTGGACCACGAACATCGAAGTCCGCTGGAATTACTCCCTGCCCAAAAACAGGGGCATTTTCATCAAACTCAACTGGCAACACGACTCCTGCAAAAACGACTTGCACCGGGAAACCCTGCAAGCACATTGCGGCATTGTTTTTTAAACCACAAATATCTTATACATGGAAAAAGTAATCGAGTGTAAAAACATAACGCACTATTACGGGGAAAAACTCATTTACGAGAACCTGAACTTTGAAGTAGAGAAAGGCAAAGTGCTCGGGCTGCTCGGGAAAAACGGAACGGGAAAAACCACCATCATCAACATCTTGAACGGTTACCTGAAACCCCGCTCCGGAGAGTGCTACCTCCTCGGCGAGAACATGAATCACCTCACGCCCGCCACGAAAGCCAAAATCGGCTTGCTACTGGAAGGCCACGTGCAACACACCTACTTCACGATCGAGCAAATCGAGAAATATTACCGGGCCTTCTTCCCGAACTGGAAACGGGACGCCTTCTACGGTCTGATGGAAAAACTAAAAGTCGTTCCCCATCAGAAAATCAACAACATGTCATGCGGCCAGCGTTCCCAAGTCGCCCTCGGGCTGCTATTTGCCCAAGACCCGGAGCTGCTGATCCTGGACGACTTCTCCATGGGACTGGATCCCGGCTACCGCCGCCTCTTCGTGGAATACTTGCGGGACTTTGCCGCCGGCGGGGACAAAACGATATTCCTCACCTCCCACATCATCCAAGACATGGAACTGCTGATTGACGACTGCATGATCTTGGACTACGGACGCCTGTTGATACACAAGCCGACCCGGGAAATCATGGACAACTTCCACCGTTTCCGCTTCTCCCTGGACGAGGGACAACTTCCCGCCACCCATGAAAAACTATGGAACACGGAGAAAACCAACGGTCAGTGGATCACCTACTCCTTCGAGCCCCTCGCAACCGTCCGTCAACTGCTGGAAGCAAAAGGCGCGCACGTGTCCGACTTGAAGGAAGAAACCTTGACCCTTGAAGACGCTTTTATCGGCTTGACCGGGAAATATTAACCAACTCAGAAAACAACACCAAAACGATGAACAAAGCACTACTATTCAAAGAATGGATCAAAACCCGCTGGATACTCCTCCTGATGTTCGCGGTATTTATCCTCGCCATGGGCTACATCGCGCTCCGTATATCGAGTGCCGCCCGCAACGTGGGAATGCCACACTTGTGGGAAGTATTTATCCTGAAAAACGTGGTTTTGCTGGACCAGATAAAAGTCTTACCGCTACTCGCCGGAATCATCATGGGGATCACCCAGTTTATCCCGGAAATGACAAAGAAACGTTTTAAACTGACACTACACCTCCCGCTGGGAGAAAACCGGATCGTGTGCCTGATGCTGGGCTACGGGATGGTATGCCTGCTGCTCCTCTTCGCGGTCAGCTACGGCGGATTCCTGTGGGGACTATCCGGCAGCTTCCCGCGTGAAGTCGTCGGGGCATGGTTCGTCACGATCCTCCCCCACGTGTTAGGCGGATTCGCCTCCTACCTACTCGCGGCATGGATCATCCTGGAACCCGTGTGGAGCCAACGCCTCTACAACGCCGTGATCGGGCTGTTGGTCCTGTCGGTATTCATGATCCAGGGCGTGCCCGGCAGCCACGCGTGCATGTACCCGTTCCTGTTCGGGACACTCGTCCTGCTAGCCCTATACCCCAAAATCTCCATTCGTCACTTTAAAGAAGGAATGCAGTAACACCATTAAATGTCAAGCAAATGAAAATAAAGATCTTATACATCGGGTTATCCGTCTTCTTACTATCGTGGATAATCCCGTCGCTCGTTGAGCTCTCCCTGGACTCCTCCTCCCGCTACCCGTTCACCTACTACAGCTCCGTCGTCAACCAATTCTGTTACTTTGACCAGGAGGATGACAACGTGCGGGGACGGGACATGAGCGGTAGAACCTACACCGACGCGGAATTCGACCGGGTGCTGCCCATGTTCTACTACCGCCAGTTGGCCATGGAAAACGCCCTTCCGGACTCCATACAAGGGGTCCCGGTTGACCTGCACACGATCGCCCGCAACAACTTTTTCTTCTGGTACAAGCCCAAGGACAAAAACACCCCGGTCATCGCGCTCTACCCCATGTTCGAATCCTGCTCGGGGAAAGTGGACCTGGAGAACCCCAGCGACATGTTCCGCCTGAAAGAGAACATCGAATTCATCGACATGGCCACCAACCGGGTCGACGAACAGAAATCCGCCCGCTTCCAGCAAGCCTTGGAAAAGGCCGGGTTCGCCTTCCCCGCGCAATGGGTGGCCGGCATCCCCACCAGCCAGAAATCATACGATGAAGGCTACTTCGCCCTGGACAGCGAGGGCCACCTCTTCCATGTAAAGATGACGAACGGCAAACCTTTTGTCAAGGACACGAAGGTGCGCGACATCTCCTGCATGCTCCCGATGGAAATTGAAAACCGGAGCCTGTACGGATTCCTGTTCGACACGCACCACACGCTGTACTACCTCTCCACGGACGGCTACCGGCTCGTGAAAGTGCTGGACGACGTGGACCCCGACAAAGACCGGGTGTCCATCATGGCCAACATGTTCTACTGGACGGTGGCCAAAACCACCTCGGACGGGGAACACACCTACGCCCTGGAGAGCCGAAGCATGCAACGGGTCGACAGCCTGTTCCGCCCGGCACCGGAATCCGCGTGGGACAAAACGCTGCCCTACCTATTCCCGTTCACGGTAACCTTCCAAGACAGCACGAACAGTTACATCTATCCCCGGGTTTCGGGGTACTACTTCCCGTCACTCCCGTTGAACATCGTACTCGCGGTCGTTACCCTTATCGTGTACCGCAAAGACAGATCCCGCGGGAAATACCTTGCCGGAATCATCACCCTATGCACGGGAATTGCCGGATTCATCACCGTATGCCTCTTTGCCAGAATAAGAAAATAACATTAAATCAATAACACCATGAAAAGAAACACGTTCATTTTTATCCTCGTTTGCATCGCGACACTCTCCATCGTCGGGTGTAAAAACGCCAACAAGAAAACACAACAAGAGAGTACCCCCGAAATATCCGCGGCCGACAAAGCCCTGGATGTCAACGCTCTTATGCAGGTTGCCGAACAGCAGGTCAACGACACCATCGTGCTGAAAGGCATCGTGAAACACACCTGTTCCCACTCCGGACGCCGCTGCTTCATGGCCGACACCACGGGTAAACTCACGATTCGCGTCGAGGCCGGAGGTAACATCCAAGCCTTCAACAAAGAGCTGGTCAACTCCGAAATCGTCGTGACCGGGGTGTTACAGGAACAACGCCTGTCACAGGAATACATCGATAACTGGGAAAAAGAAGTGGCCGAGGAAGAAGCGAAAGGCGACAAAGACGCCGACCATTGCAACTCGGAAAAGAACAGCATCCAACAAATGCGGGAGTGGATGAAAAACCATAACAAGGACTTCTACTCCATCTACTACGTGAACGGCATCGATTACGAGATCGTGAAATAGGCCGCTTGGTAATCCCCGAGGGGAGAAAGCCGCCCGGTAATCAACGAGTGGAAAACACCCGGTAACCAAACCCTCCCCCTGTGCAAGGGGGAGTTGGAGGGGGTAGTCGCTCCTTCCACCAAAACACCTCTTCTATGTCCTTATAAATAATGGAGAAGATGAGCGCGACAGACTACCTCCCCTAACCCCTCCTTGCACAGGAGGGGAAACCGCTTGGTAATTAAGGGAGGGAGAAAGCCGCCCCGGTAATCCCTCGCCCCTTTAAGATTCCTTAACTATAGCTTTACATTTTTTCCGGAAAATTACCGGATCGTGAATAATAAGTCACCGACCTGCTCCGGTAACTTTCCGGTGACTTTCCGGTAACTTACCGGTAACTAACAGAAGAAACCGTTAACAAACCACGAAGATCACCCACCTCTTACACGCCTCAGCCCCCTTCCCACGCGGGATAAGGGGGAAAACGCGAAAGAACATCGTTAAAATAAGCTAATTTTAAGTAAGAATAGATTCTTTTTATACCGTCAACGACTTTATAAACAACGTGATCCCGTCAAATATCATCTGCAAACCGATCGTGGCAACAATCAACCCGATAATCCGGATCAACGGGTTCATGAAATTGTATTTAATCAAGAAATTCCCGATTCGCCGGGCCTGCAACATACAAAACAGATTCACCGACAGGGCGATCAGGATGGCGATGATCGTGATCTCGCGCCCGTACTGGACGGGAAACGTAACGGCAGCCGTGATCGTGGCCGGTCCCGCGATCATCGGGATGGCGATAGGCACCGTGGTCAGATCGGCCAGTTTGATATGCTCGTCCACTTTCAAGAAAAAACCTTTCAGCAGGCCGGACAACCCGTTATACATCAACACGGCCCCGCAGGTGATTTGAAAAGAGTACAGCTCGACATGGAACACGTAACTGAACGTGACCTCGCCCAGGAAAAGAAAAAAGACCAGGATCAACGCGGCGGTAATGGACGATTTGATCGATATATACCGCAACTCCTTAGGAGTGAACCTCTCCTGCAACGAAGTAACAATTAAAACCTTCTGTACCGGGTTGACCAGGGCCAAGAGGGCCACGATACAAGCTAATATCATTTTTACCGTCATAATCCGAATATTTCTGATTCCACGCGAAGGTACGTAATAAAACGGATTTATGGATAAGAAAAAGCGTTAACAAGACCGGAGATATATCCAAAAAATATATTACTTTTGAACCTGTAAATAATTTTATAATGAAAACGTTGTTTTTTGTGTACATACCTATCTTCATCTTTTCTTTATCGTTCATAGCCAATGGACTAAAGACAGAGAAAAACGCGGATGAGATAACACCACCTACACGAACGGAACAACTTTCCGAATCGGACGAGTTCACCAACTGCTACGCACCCCTCTCGCCAGGCCTCCATTTAGGTGCCGACGAAGGAGTGGTCACTCCCACCGGACGGCGTTTCGGGCTCAACAAAGCCCAGAAGACAAACGTGTATTCGCATCACAACATACATGGTGGAAAAAACATTCCGGTCAAGTTGTCTTTCGCACGGGAAAGGCGACATTTTATTCAATACCTGACCACCCGACACAGCCAAGGTTTTTATATCTATTCACTGCAAGTGTTGCTGTTATGACGAGTGCCGTAAACGAACATGACAATCACCTCCTTTTCCGGTGGAACGGGCATTTTCATGTATCCTATTATCCAGTCAACACGTAAAAAAAAAACAATTAAATCTTAACATATAAATGGAATCACGTAAACACTACACGGGTCTCACGGGTAAACAAGTGCTGGAAAGTCGTGAAAAACACGGGGCCAACGTGTTAACTCCCCCCAAGAGGGACTCTTTGTGGCAAATTTTTATCGGGAACTTCGAGGATCCCGTTATTCGCATATTAATGGTGGCGGTATTTCTTTCCGGGGGCATCGCCATCTCCATGTATTTCTCGGAAGGGGTCATCGAGATCGCGGAAACCATCGGTATTGCCGTGGCCATATTGCTCGCGACGGGAGTGGCCACGTGGTTCGTGTGGGACGCGAACAAGAAGTTCGACGTGCTGAATCAGGTGAACGACGACACGCTGGTCAAAGTGATTCGCGACGGTGACGTGCACGAGGTACCGAAAAAGGAGATCGTCGTGGACGATATCGTGCTGTTGGAGCAAGGGGAAGAGATTCCCGCCGACGGGGTACTCCTGGAGGCGATCTCCCTGCAGGTGAACGAATCCAGTTTGACCGGAGAGCCGATGGCCAATAAAACCGTGGTCGAGTCCGAGTTTAACCTGGAAGCCACCTATCCATCGAATCACGTGATGCGGGGAACCACCGTTTCCGACGGTCACGGGATCATGCGGGTGCTTGCCGTGGGTGACGCCACGGAGTTCGGGAGAGTGGCAGAGAAGTCCTCGGAGAAAAGCGAGGAACCGACCCCACTTGACAAGCAACTGGATTCACTGGCAAAGTTCATCGGGGTGGTGGGATTCTGTGGCGCGGCAGCCACGTTTACCATCCTGTTCATCAAAGCCATTTTCTTCAACCCGGCATCCCCTACCCCGGGATGGGGACAACTCGGGCTGATCGGGGCGTTGATTATCGCGGCCGTCATCATGCTGGCCAAAGTGTGGGTGCCGGTCATATACGACGTGCATGCCCTGCGGGGGAAAGCAAAAGAGCTTCCACGAAGCATAGAACAGGGCAGTTGGGCACGCTGGTTCCTGTACGGGCTGGGTGCGTTGGTCGTCATGCTCGCCGTTGGTTTGGCCTTCGGGGTGAAGCCGTGGGACCCGCAAGCATGGATTTCGCTAAGCCTCGGGAAGAAGATCCTATCGGCATTCATGGCCTCCGTTACCTTGATCGTGGTAACGGTGCCGGAAGGGCTCCCGATGAGCGTCACCTTGAGCCTGGCTCTCAGCATGCGCAAAATGTTGAAATCGAACAACCTGGTGCGCAAGATGCACGCTTGCGAGACGATGGGTGCCACGACCGTCATTTGCACGGATAAAACGGGGACCCTGACCCAAAACCGGATGACCGTGTACAAGACCAATTTCTACGGTCTGAAGGATCAACAACTATCGGACAACGAGAATTCCCGACTGATAAAGGAAGGGATTGCCGTGAACACGACCGCATTTCTCGACTTTTCCGAGCCGGGCCGGGTGAAGACGTTGGGCAACCCGACCGAGGCCGCCTTGCTGCTCTGGCTGAACGGGCAACAGGTAAATTACCGGGAACTCCGGGAGAATGCCGCGGTGATCGACCAGTTGACTTTTTCCACGGAACGGAAATACATGGCCACGCTGGTTGATTCGCCCGTCATGGGGAAAAAGATTCTATACGTGAAGGGGGCTCCCGAGATCGTCTTCGCCCAATGTAAACATGCCTTGATCGACGGGGAGCTGCAACCGATTGCCCGTTATAAAACGACGGTGGAGGCCCAATTGCTGGAATACCAGAATCAGGCCATGCGGACGCTGGGTTTTGCTTACCAGGTCATCGAGGATCATGAATCGCGCTTCAAAGAGGGACGTCTGTACAACGCGGAATTGACGTTCCTGGGGATCGCGGCGATTTCGGACCCGATTCGTCCGGACGTGCCGGAGGCGGTGAAACGTTGTTTCGATGCCGGAATACAAGTGAAGATGGTGACCGGGGACACGCCGGGTACGGCAAAAGAGATCGGGCGACAAATCGGGCTGTGGACGGAAAAAGATACCGAGCGGAACGTGATCACGGGGGTCGAGTTTGCCCGGTTAACCGACCAAGAGGCCCTGGAGCGGGTGCTGGATTTAAAGATCATGTCCCGCGCCCGCCCGATGGACAAACAACGCCTCGTGCAGTTGCTACAACAGAAACAGGCCATCGTGGCTGTCACGGGGGACGGGACGAACGATGCCCCGGCGTTGAATCACGCGCACGTGGGGCTATCCATGGGTAGCGGTACTTCCGTGGCCAAGGAGGCGAGCGACATCACGTTGCTGGACGACTCGTTCAGCAGCATCACCTCTGCCGTGATGTGGGGACGTTCGGTGTACCAGAACATCCAACGGTTCATCCTGTTCCAGCTTACCATTAACGTGGCCGCCTTGATCATCGTGCTACTGGGCTCCTTGTTCGGTTCGGAGCTTCCGATCACGGTGACGCAGATGTTGTGGGTGAACCTCATCATGGACACGTTTGCCGCCGGGGCTTTGGCCTCGCTCCCACCCAGTCCGGAGGTGATGAAACGCAAGCCGAGGGATTCGAATGCCTTTATCATCGTACCGCAAATGCGACGACTGATACTGGCCACGGGGATCGCGTTCGTGGTTATCCTGCTCGGCCTGCTGTACGTGCTCTCCCATTATGCCGGAGGCATCGATGCCGGTACGCCGGAGGGGTTGCGCAACCTGACGATCTTTTTCACCGTGTTCGTGATGTTGCAGTTCTGGAACATGTTTAACGCGAAGACGTTCGGGACAAACGATTCGGCCTTTAAAAATATATTCAAAAGCGAGGGATTCCTCACCGTGGGGATGGCGATTATCGTGGGACAGGTGCTGGTAGTCAATTTCGGGGGTTCCGTTTTCAGAACCGTCCCGCTGACCTGGGGCGAATGGATGGGGATCACGCTTGCCACCTCGGTCGTACTTTGGGTGGGAGAAATCTTTAGAGCATTCAAACGGATGAAAAAATAGAGTAACATATCATTGGGGATCATGAAAAGGAATAGCACAAATTACTGGATTTATCTCGGCATGATGACCGTCTTCTGTGCTTTGATTTATTTCGCACTTTGCACGGGACAGCATTTCGACCATTCGGATGTCGGCAGTACGGCAAACCTGGAAATGGGATCGTTTGAACTATTCAAACGAGTTATTTCCGACAACCTGACCAATTCACTGACGATTCTGTTGTTACAGATCATCGTGATTTTGATCACCGTCCGTATATTCTCGTTCCTTTTCAAATACATCGGCCAACCCGGCGTGATGGGTGAAATCGTGGCCGGAATCGTCTTGGGGCCCTCGTTGCTGGGGTATTTCTTCCCGGAATTCTCGGCCGCGCTGTTTCCCCCGGAATCACTGATGAACTTGAATTTGTTGAGCCAGATCGGGTTGGTCCTGTTCATGTTCGTGATCGGGCTGGAATTGGATTTCAGTGTCATCAAGAACAAACTGCACGAAACGTTGGTCATCAGTCATGCCGGGATCGTGGTTCCTTTCTTCCTGGGGGTGGTGGCTGCCATTTGGGTGTACACGGACTACGGGGCCCAGCAAACGGAATTTTTACCTTTTGCCATGTTCATCGGGATAAGCATGAGTATCACGGCCTTCCCCGTGTTGGCCCGCATCGTGCAGGAACGCAACATGACCAAAAGCCCCGTCGGGATGTTGTCCATCGCTTCGGCAGCCAATGACGACGTCACGGCATGGTGCCTGCTGGCCATCGTGATTGCCTTGGCCAAGGCGGGCAGTTTTGTCAGCGCCCTCTACACCATTGCCTTAACCATCGTCTACATCGCGTTCATGTTTATGGTCATGCGCCCGTTTCTTCGTAAAATCGGAGAAACGTATGCCAACTCGGAAGTGATCAACAAAGCATTCGTGGGGTTCATTTTCCTGTTTCTGGTGCTCTCGTCGGTGGCGACGGAAATTATCGGTATCCATGCCCTTTTCGGGGCATTCATGGCCGGGGTGGTTATGCCCATGAACCTCGGGTTCCGCAAGGTCATGATGGAGAAGGTGGAGGATATTTCCCTGGTATTTTTCCTGCCTCTGTTCTTTGCCTTCTCGGGGCTACACACGGAAATCGGATTGATAAACACCCCGGAGTTGTGGGGCGTGTGCCTGCTGTTTATCGTGGTTGCCATTGCCGGGAAGTTCGGCGGATGCACGCTGGCAGCACGGGCCGTGGGCGAAAACTGGAAAGACAGCCTGATCGTCGGCACGCTGATGAACACGCGGGGGCTGATGCAACTCGTGGCGCTGAACATCGGGTTCGAGATGGGCATTCTTTCCGCCCAGATGTTCGTGGTGCTGCTGATCATGTCTTTATTGACCACGTTTATGGCCACCCCCATGTTGTCGCTCGTGGAAAAAATATTTGCCAAGCAAGAGGAGAAAGCCCATCAACACGAGAAGGTGTTGCTCTCCTTTGGTCGCCCGGAAACCGGTAGGATGCTACTGGGGATGGCCGACCTTTTACTGGGACATCGCCTGCAAAAGAGCCAGCTTATAGCCACGCACTTCACGCTGGGAACAGAATTGAACCCGACCAAGGCGGAGGAGTTCGCGGAGGAGAGTTTTATTCCCCTGCGGGAAGAGGCCCGGCAGTTGAATTTACGGGTGGACGAACGTTATCAGGTAACCGACAAACTGATCCAGGAAATGGTTCGCGTGGCCAAGAGAGAGCACGTGGACTACCTATTCGTCGGAGCCGGACAGCAATTCATGCAGGACAGCAGTACCACCCCCGGGAAAGGGGGCAAAAGGTTTGCCGCGATCGCCCGCTGGGTGAAACAATTAAAAGATCGCCCGTTGCATTTGCCGGGGACGTTGCTGCGGCAAAAGCTGGAATCGATCATGGATCACGTGGACTGTTCCGTGGGAATCTTCGTGAACCGGGGATTTACGCGGGCTTCCAATATTCTGCTGCTTGTGGATAACGAAGATGACTTGTTCCTCTTCAATTACGCCAGAACCCGGTTGGGGGAACAGAGTATGACGATCCGGATTTGCTTCATCGACGAGCAAGCAGACAAAGAGCTGCAAGCCAAGATAATGACTGATTTTGTTCAACAGGATCCCAACAAGTTCGTGCTGGACAGGCCGTTGACCGCGAACTCGTTTATTGAGAATAAAGAGACTTTACTGGTGATGAGTTACGTCACTTGCGAGAAATTGTCAAAAGATCAGGAACTTTTTGCAAAACTGCCTTCGCTCCTGATCATACGACCGAGACAAATGAACAGGGAGGAAGTTTAGCATGGAGAAAACTACCGGCTTTCAACAACCAAAATCTAAAATCAAAAAACTAACACATGGAATTTCTAATCATCATAGGACTTATCATTTTTAACGGGATACTCGCCATGTCCGAAATAGCGATGGTTTCCGCCCGCAAATCCCGGCTTGAAACAGAAGCGAAAAGCGGGAACAAATCCGCACGAAGAGCCTTAAAACTAGCGAACGAACCGGATCGCTTCCTTTCGACGATACAGATCGGGATCACGTTAATCGGTATCCTTACCGGTCTTTATTCCGGACAAGCCCTCGCGAACGATTTGGCCGTGTGGGTGGAGAAAATCGAGGTGCTACGCCCTCACGCGCTACTCGTATCCAAAACGCTTATCGTGATCGTCGTGACCTACCTCACGTTGATTTTCGGGGAACTCGTCCCCAAACGAATCGGCATGGTGGCTGCCGAGAGAATGGCAAAACTTATTGCCGCTCCCATGGACGTGCTTTCCCGCGTGGCCTCCCCTTTCGTGTGGTTGCTCTCCGCCAGCACGGCGTGCATGATGAAACTGTTGGGGCTGAACAAGTCCGGGGAGAACAAGATCACGGAAGAAGAGATCAAAGCAATCATCCAGGAAAGTACCGCCGAAGGGGAGATTCAAGAGGTGGAGCAGGACATCGTGGAACGGGTATTTAACCTCGGGGATCGGGATCTCGGCTCCATCATGACTCACCGGAGTGATTTGATCTGGTTGAACGTACGAGATAGCAACGAGGCCCTGCGGGAGACGGTAAACACGCATCTCCACACGATTTACCCGGTGGCCGACACGAAGCTGGATAATATGGTCGGGGTGGTTTTCCTGAAAGACCTTTTCGGAAGAATGGATGCACCGGATTTTAACTTGAAAGCCATTGTCCGCCCACCGCAGTATTTTCCGCAGAATCAAAGCGTGTATAACGCCATGGAACAGTTGAAGCAGGGGCATATAAAATACGGGTTGGTCACGGATGAATTCGGAAGTATCGAGGGGATCGTCACGTTGCAGGATATTCTGAAAGCCTTGATCGGAGACTTACCGGAGCTTGGCGAAGAACCGGACATCGTGCAACGGGAAGATGGCACGTATCTCGTGGACGGCCAGTGTTCTTTCTATGATTTCCTGGCCTATTTCGACATGGAATGTCTCTACACGCACCACTACTATAACACGCTAAGCGGGTTGATCCTAAAGATTTTGGAACATATTCCCCAAACCGGAGAGAAATTGACCTGGTACAATTTCCAGTTTGAAATCGTGGACATGGACGGCGCTCGAATCGACAAAGTACTTGTCAGGGTAAACAGAGAGGGGGAGTGAGAGGTTTATGCTTGAATAACTACCTCCCCTAGCCCCTCCTTACACAGGAGGGGAAACCGCTTGGTAATCAACTAGGAGTAAACCACCCGGTAACCAACAAGGAGAAAGCGGCTTGGTAATCAACCCTCCCCCTGTGTAAGGGGGAGCCGGAGGGGGTAGTTGCTCAAGGATAAACCCTGCCAGCCCCTCCCATCATTTCAATGCTGATGCCCACACTGGTGCTCCCCATCCTCCTGGTGATGGTGGCAACCGATGCCGGAGTCCAAGATAAACCCTTTCAAATAACCTTCCGCTATTTTCCGCACATCCCCTTTACAACCCCGGAAGACCTTGATCCCTTGGTCGCTTAATACCTTCAAAGCCCCGTCGCCCATGCTACCAGCAAGCATCACGGTAACCCCTTTTTCTTTCAACACGGAAGCGATGTTCGATTTACAACCGCATCCCTGTGGAGAAGGAAGTGTTTCCGTGTCCGTGATATTCTTATCGTCATCTACCGTGAACAGCGTGTAATACGCGCAATGTCCAAAATGGTCATCAACAACATTTTCTCTTGTTGGTACTGCAATTTTCATGATATTATTTTTTTAGTGGTTTCGCAAAGGTACATGATTTTGAGTGAAAAACAGATAAAAATTCATAACTTTGCACCCCATAAATTTACATATGCAAGGTACGTTATCACTATTCGGATGGATATTCCTATGGCTCATCGCTTGTTGTTCCTGTTCGCAGAAACACCTGACGAGAGTCCCCACGACTTTTTCCACCCCGGTCTTACAGGCTTCAGACTTACTGAAAATCCCTGATTTATATTCCTGTACACGACCCCAAATCGCTGATTTCTTTGTACAAACCTACCCGATAACCGAGACTTTCAATGCCCGAGAAAAACGATACGTGCAAGTGGAAGATCCCTTATTATTTTCACGCGGAAGAAACCACATCCTGGATCTGGATCAAATTCTGGACGATGAATTTTCATTCCCGCTGCCCGGAGCACGCGTGCTCTCTACCTATGGCAAACGACGCGGCAGAATGCACGCAGGTATAGACCTGAAAACATTTGCCAAAGACACCGTAAGGGCCGTATTCCCGGGAATTATACGGGTGGCCTGCAGAGCACAGGGATACGGAAACGTGATTGTCGTGCGCCACTACAATGGACTGGAAACCGTGTACAGCCATAACTTCAAGCATCTGGTAAAATCGGGAGACCGGGTAAACGCGGGTGACCCCATAGCCCTTGTCGGACGTACCGGACGGGCCACTACCGAACACGTGCATTTTGAAACCCGCATCAACGGCAAACATTTTAATCCCGCCATCCTCATCGATTTCGAGAAACAAGCCATCCGCTTAAAATGTATTGTCTTCACGAAAAACCGGAAAGGAATCATCCGAATCACCCCGATCCTCTAATCCTCAAAAAATGCTTCGTGTACCCGGGAAAACATATTTCCCAGGCAATCCGTTATTCATTTTTAAGTCCGATATAATAACTTTTTGAGCCCATTTCGTATATAAAGAAATAAATTAAACTTTAAACATATCAGAGAAATGACTACAACAAGTGCAACAACCTCTACCGGACCCAAGGGATTCAGATGGTTATACCTTATCCTGGGTATCGTGTTATTCGTCTTCGGTGTCGGTATCATCCGGCACCCGGTGGCCTCCTACTTCGGGCTGGCCATGTATTTCAGTATCATCATCATTGTTATCGGAATCAGTGAAATCATGAACGCCTTCGCGGGCGGGAACTCCCGGCATTGGGGATGGGGATTGTTCATCGGGCTGCTCGACCTGGTGATCGGTTTCGTACTGCTGATCCACCCGATCATCGCGGAAGATATACTCCCCTACATCGTCGGCTTTATCCTCATGTTCAAAAGCATTGACTACATCGCCGAATCATTACAGATGTCATCGCTAAGAATCAGAGGTTGGGGATGGATATTCATCGCGGGAATCATCACCTTGTTCTTTTCCTTCATGATCGTTTTCTATCCCCTGTTCGGCGTGTTTAACATCATCATCTGGACCGGACTTAGCTTCATTTTCGCCGGCATATCCTCATTTGTATATGCTTTCGTGGGGAGAGGGTAAACGGCTACCCCCTCTAACTCCCCCTTACATAGGGGGAGGATGCGCTACATTGAAATATTGTGATGTTTGGTAATCAACTCTCCCCCTGTGTAACCTTAGCTTTGTATCATGAAAAGTAAATGGAATAAAAAAGTAATATTTATATTTGTAAAGTATGAACTAATTTGAAAGAAAGGAAACCGAGGTGTGAACCGTGAGCTGTGTTTGAAAACAGCTTCATCCCCCTATTTGGACACCTTGGCTTTCTTGAACGGGGACCTGTATAAGAAATTAACTTTCTTGTTGTTAAGGTTTTTAGGTGACGTTCAATATCCTTTCCCTCTTCAAATTGCTAAACACAAAGATATGGAAAACTTTTATTTTATCGGGGTAGACGTTAGTAAAAAGAAACTTGATTTTTGCGTGTTGCTAAACGGCACGATAGTTCTTGAAGAAGTAGTAAACAATAACATCCCGTCGATACGTCGTTTCCTGGAAACGTTCTTGGTTGATTTTAAAACCTCGATCGATAACCTGCTAGTCTGTGCCGAGCACACGGGGCAGTACACCTTCCCCCTGTCAATCGCTTGCCAGTCTCTCTCTTGTGGTTTATGGCTTGAAAATCCAGCGCAGATCAAGTATTCTTCGGGCTTCTCACGTGGGAAGAATGACAAGGTCGATGCTCACCGAATCGCTCGCTACGCCTCTCGTTTCAGTGACAACGCTCGTTATTACCAGCGTCCTCGGGAAGAGATCGAGCGCCTCAAGCAGTTAAGGAACGAGCAAGACCTTTACAAGTCGGACTTGGCCAAGTACAAGGGGCAACTCTCCGACCAACGAGAGTTCATGCTTGATCGAGTCTATCAAGAGAAGGCTCAAAGACTGGAACGGTTGATAGAAGAGCTGGAAAAATTGATCAAAGATATCGATCTACTCGTCGAGACAATTATCCGTTCCTGCCGTGTTCTCTGGCGGCAGCGGGAGTTGTTGCTATCAGTCGAGGGGGTTGGGCCGAGTGTCGCCCTTTGCTTGATCATCGAGACTGAAGCGTTCACGCGCTTCGATGATCCCCGCAAGTTCGCCTGTCATGCCGGGGTAGCACCTTTCCGTTACACCTCGGGAAGCAGTCAACATTCCAGGAACAAGGTATCCCAGCGGGCGAACAAGCAAATCAAGACGTTGTTACACATGGCTGCCTTGTCGATCACGGGAAGGAAGTCTGGTGAGTTAAAGGCGTATTACGAGAGAAAGGTTAAGGAAGGAAAGAACAAGATGACGGTCATTAACGCGATCAGGGCAAAGCTGATCGCGAGAATGTTTGCTGTCATCAAAAAAGATCAATTTTATACCCCTGTTTATTCATGAAATATTTGCATAAATCATAAGAATAGGGGGAGTCGGAGGGGGTAGTCGTTTTATATCTAACAGCAACACAACCACCAAACAAAGCCCCCCACCGAGGTCTATAAACCTTCAACTTTATAAACTCCTTCACTCACCTTGCCACACAAAATATTCCGGGAACGCCTTCCCTACCTCCACCGGATGAGGGAACACCCCGTAAACGGCCGATCCGCTTCCGGTCATGGAAACGTAAACCGCTCCCAGTTCCCGCAATGTATTCTTTATTTCTAGCATCACCTAAATTCAAAAATCACATTATCCAAAAAATAGAAGTATTTTCAACTTATTTCACCATTTAATAAAATATTATTCATACATTTGTATTGATCGGCCGTTGAATACATAATTAATCCCAAAAGGAGATTTAATTAAAT
Organism: Butyricimonas faecalis; assembly: GCF_003991565.1. Taxonomy (NCBI): domain Bacteria; kingdom Pseudomonadati; phylum Bacteroidota; class Bacteroidia; order Bacteroidales; family Odoribacteraceae; genus Butyricimonas; species Butyricimonas faecalis. The sequence goes on from NZ_CP032819.1 coordinate 1,132,010, forward strand.
CAAAAGTACAAACATAAAATAAATTTTATGTGTTTAAGATTTTAGTATTGATTTAATAAGAATGAAAATGAAAACTACATACATTCCATTATTTCTCATTCTCTCATCTTTTATTGCTTGTCAGAATGAAAAAAACTCATTAGATGAACAAATCGTTCCCAACCATCAAGAGACCATTACTTCATTATCACGTTCAACACAAAATAACGTATTAGATTCTGTTTATGTGAATACAGAAGGAGCTCTTGTTTTTGAAACGGCAACAGCCTACATGTCAATCACAGATACATTATTGCAATTTACAAATAAGGAATTAGATCAATGGGATTACATATTACAATGCAAAGAAATAAATGCACTTCTGTATCAAACTTCCTTCTCTGTTGGAACCTTACCTGTTTGGCCTTACGAAATAAAAAATGCATCAACAGCACAACTTGGAGCAGAAAAGGATGGATATCATTTATCTCATTCTTTTACGTTTCGCTACGATAATAACAATTCTCCTATAGATTGGTGTACTTGCACACGACCAATAGGGCAAGAATTAGAATTTAGAGAACTAGAAAAACTATCGCTAAAAGCGAGAATATATCCATTTGCATATGGCATAGCATTTGGATACAAAACAACAATGCCAAATTTAAAATACTAACATTGTACCACTATGAAATTTATCGTAATTTTATACGTCATCATCACAATTATCGCATGCAATAAAGACAGTGATAAAATCATCTGTTATAACGATAGAGATGTAAAAATTAGAATAGACATTCCGTATGGAGCCTATATTAATGAGAAATGTATCATTGAAGGAGAAGTCAATAAGCCCATAACGATGCAAATATTTGTTGATTCAATAAAAATCGGAGAGATATTCGGGAAAGATACATTATCTTGGATTCCCACTGAAGATAAATTTCACCCCGGAAATAATCATCTTCTTCGCGCTTTAGTTTACGTGTGTACCAAAGGAAGCAAAGAATTAACAAAGATGTTTCTAGATAGTCCCCTAACCATTCGAAAACGTGAAGATAACGAATAATCAAAATCATTCGAAATAAAGATAATGCGAATGTGCTATTAAAAACACATTCGCATTATTATATACCCTCATTCTATCTAGCGTTAATAACTTTAAATCCAACAAACAGACCCAAGATTATTTATTTTTAATGACAATATAACAACTTTTTGAAGGTATTTCACATATAAAGAAGAAATGACTACAACAAGCGCAACAACCTCTACCGGACCCAAGGGATTCAGATGGTTATACCTTATCCTGGGTATCGTGTTATTCGTCTTCGGTGTCGGCATCATCCGGCACCCGGTGGCTTCCTACTTCGGGCTGGCCATGTATTTTAGTATCGTCATCATCGTTATCGGAATCAGTGAAATCATGAACGCCTTCGCGGGCGGGAACTCCCGGCATTGGGGATGGGGATTGTTCATCGGGTTACTCGACCTGGTGATCGGTTTCGTACTGCTGATCCACCCGATCATCGCGGAAGACATACTCCCCTACATCGTCGGCTTTATCCTCATGTTCAAAAGCATTGACTACATTGCCGAATCATTACAGATGTCATCGCTAAGAATCAGAGGCTGGGGATGGATATTCATCGCGGGAATCATCACCTTGTTCTTTTCCTTCATGATCGTTTTCTATCCCCTGTTCGGCGTGTTTAACATCATCATCTGGACTGGACTTAGCTTCATTTTCGCCGGTATCTCTTCATTTGTATATGCTTTCGTGGGGAGAGGGTAAACAACTACCCCCTCCGGCTCCCCCTTACACAGGGGGAGAGTTGATTACCAAATATCACGATACTTCAATGCAGCTTGTCCTCCCCCTGTGTAAGGGGGAGTTAGAGGGGGTAGCCGTTTATTTTTAACAGCAACACAACCACCAACCAAAGCCCCCGCCGAGCTCTATAAACCTTCGACTTTATAAACTCCTTCACTCCCCTTGCCACACGAAATACTCCGGGAACGCCTTCCCTGCCTCCACGGGGTGAGAGAACAACCCGTAAACGGCCGATCCGCTTCCGGTCATGGAAACGTAAACCGCACCCAATTCCCGCAACGTATGTTTTATTTCTTGTATCTCCGGCACCTTCGGTATCACGGAGTCCTCAAAATCGTTCACTACCACCCCGTTCCATTGTTCCACCGGCAACTTCCCCAGTTCCCGCAAATCAAACGAGGCCGCACGAGGCGTTATTCCCCGGTAAGCCTCGGGAGTCGCGACACCCCGGTCCGGCTTAACAAGCACCACGTGATACCCCCGTAGCGACACGTCTATCGTTTCCATCAACTCCCCTTTCCCAAAAGCAAACACGGGACGATTCAAAACAAAAAAAGGACAATCACTTCCCACCCGGGCAGCGTATCCCGTTAACCGTTCCTCGTTCAACCCCAAGGAAAAAAGCTGATTCAAACCGACCAGCATAAAAGCCGCGTCAGCGGAACCGCCACCCAGTCCGGCACCGTAAGGAATCATCTTGTGCAAATGCACATCCACCGAGGGCAAATCAAACTCGTCAGCCAAAATAGCATAGGCCTTACTCACCAAATTCTTCTCCGGCGGGCAATCAATCGGAATCCCCGTGGAGGTGAAAACACAACTTCCCCGTTCACCTTTTATCTCCGTGATCTCCAGTATATCCCGCAACTCTATCGGGTAAAACACGGTTTCCAAATTATGAAATCCATCCGGCCTTTTCCCCGTGACGAACAACCCTATATTAATCTTTGCATTCGGAAATACTACCATATATTCATCAAAATTAAACATCCGGCACCGCCGACCTACTATTTGTAATTCATTCAATTTCATGTGAAAACTCCGCCTCGATTTATAGAGGAGGCCACAGCGAAACTGACGGAGGAGTTTTACCATTTCATCGAACAACTTTGCAAATATACCTTTTTTCGGTATATTTGTGATGCGATTTTTCCCAAATAGCAATTGGATATTATTTATTTAAACTTATAGATTCAAATCCCATGTTAGAATCATTACAAGCTCTCGATCGGACGATATTCCTCACGTTGAATGGCATGCACACGCCATACCTCGATTCGTTCATGTACATCTTCACGAGTAAACTCGTGTGGATTCCTCTCTACGCCTCCATCTTGTATGTCTTGTACAAAAACATGAACATCCGGATGGTCATTTTCACAACTGTAATGTTCGCCCTGCTTATAGCATTGGCCGACCAGGCGTGCAGTTCCATCCTGCGCCCCATATTTGAACGTCCCCGCCCGTCACGGGACCCGGGAATTGCCGATCTGGTTCACATCGTCAACGGGAAACGAGGCGGGATGTACGGTTTCCCCTCCTGTCACGCGGCCAACACGTTCGCGCTGGCTTGTTTCATCATGTTGCTGTTCAAAAACAAGGCGCTCACCACGTTCTTCATGTTGTGGGCCATCGTGACGTGTTACACCCGGATATACGTGGGAGTTCACTACCCCGGAGACTTGCTTTTCGGAACGATTGTCGGTTTTGCCGCGGGAGCTGTCACTTATGGAATATACCGTTTCTGTCTTCGCATAGACGGCATTGCCAACGGGCTGAAATATCACCAAGACCGTAAACTCGTGAAAAATCCCACCCACATGCGTCAAACCTCAGTCATCATCTTCACGGGATTACTGACGATTGCCACCTTCGCCGTGTTCAGCATCTGGTGGAGACCCATGTGATTTCAGATTTTAAAAACTGAAAAAATAGGCGAAATGCAAGACGTACAACTTGCCTTCCGCCTAAATCAAGAAAAAATGAAAAAAATTACCCTTCCCGATTTACCGGGAGAAAGTAGAAAGTATCTATTATTTCCCCGAACGACTGAACTCATCCAACAACGACCGGAAAGTCTCTTTCACGGAAACGATCTTCGTGGCCCGGAAAGCATTTGCCCCTGCAAAAGCGTAACCGTTATCCATGTTCCCCTTGAAAGCGTTATATAAAGCCGCGATGATACAATAAGGACTCTTGCTGATATCACACGTCTTGATACACTTGCATATACACGTTTTAGGCTGTTTCTGCCCTTCCTTCACCTTCTGGATAAACTTGCTGAATATCGCGCGCCCCGGCATCCCTACCGGGCTCTTGATTATCTGTATATCCTCCTGCTTCGCCTCGATATAAGTCTGTTTGAAAACATCGGAAGCGTCACACTCCTCCGTGGTCACGAAACGAGTTCCCATCTGTACTCCGGAAGCACCCATATCCATGAAACGTTTTATATCCTCCCCCGTGTAGATACCCCCGGCCACGATCACCGGGATCTCTTTCCCGTAACGCGCTCCCATGTCTTGAACCTCATCGATCACTTCCGGCAAAATATGTTCCAACGAAAAATGCTCGTCATTGATTTGTTCATCTTTAAACCCGAGGTGGCCTCCCGCCTTCGGTCCTTCCACGACAAACGCGTCCGGCAGGTAATTATACAAGCTATGCCACTTCTCGGCAATAACCCTTGCAGCACGCGCTGAAGAAACGATCGGGACCAACTTCGTCACGCTATCCTTTTGCAAGAAACTCGGCAAATTCAACGGTAATCCCGCGCCCGAGAATATAATATCCGCTTTTTCAGCTATCGCCGTCTTCACCATATCCGTGAAATTCGACATGGCAACCATGACATTCACACCGATCACCCCCTTCGTCTTCTCGCGGGCCTTACGAAGTTCTTCCTTCAAACCCATGATACTCGCCTGAATATAGTCTTTGGATAAATTCCGGTATAACAAACCCAATCCAGCACTGGAAATCACGCCAACTCCTCCCTCATTTGCCACTGCAGACGCTAACCCTGAAAGTGATATTCCAACACCCATACCACCTTGTACAATCGGAACTGAGATCGAAAGATTCCCAATGTTTAATTTTTTCATCATCATATATAAAAGTATTTAAGACAGTCAAAGATATGCTTTATTATTTAACATCCCCTATTTTGCAGCAAGAATAAACGCGCTAACAACATTATTTACGTTATTCAACACGATTATTAACACTGGCATGTTTCTTGCATAAAACTTTAAAGTCATTTTATCGTAATAAACGTATTCAAGACAGAAAAAGTTAATCGATATGAAACAATTTACACGCAATACTATAAAAATGCTATGCCTAGGGATCATTTTAGGCGCAAGCAGCATCCTATCATCCGTGGCACAAACGACCGTGAACGAAAATGAAAAACTAATCCCATTCGGGGACTTTAATCGCTGGATGGTTCGCGTCATTGACGAATCGTTTGTTATTGGCGGTAACACGAAAATCCTCTACGAGGTTGCCCCGGTGGACACGATTCGAGGTGACAAGCCCTATATCGGTTCCACGGTCTCCCCGTGGAGAACTTCCAACGTGATGGCAAAAGTCAGCGGAATCACGAAATGCAGTATCTCCGTTTTCCCGGAGAAAAGAGACGACGGTTATTGCGTGCGTGTTGAAACACTCATGGAGAAATGCAAAGTGCTGGGGATCGTGAACATCACCGTCCTTGTACCGGGCACCATTTACCTGGGACAAATGCACGAACCCATCAAGGACACGAAAAACCCGCAAAGTAAACTGAATGCCGGGATTCCTTTCACGGAAACCCCGAAAGCCGTCGTGTTCGACTACAAGATGGAAACTCCCGGAACGGATCACCGGATCAAAGCAACCGGATTCAGCAAAATTGTTGACGTACCGGGACGGGATTCCGCCGAAATATATGTAATCTTTCAAAAACGCTGGGAGGACGAGAACGGCAACGTGTATGCCAAACGTATCGGCACGGCCATCGAACGCCTTTCGGAGAACACGCCCGACTGGAAAAACGGTCACCGGCTGGATGTGATTTACGGGAACCCGGCCAACCAACCCGGCTACAAATCCTACATGCAATTAATCCCTAAAGAACAATCCCTGTACTGCATCAACAGCAAAGGTAAATCCGTACCCGTGGAAGAGATCGGTTGGGGGGATGCCGATGACAAACCCACGCATCTATTCTTACGTGTATCTTCCAGTTACGGGGAAGCTTACATCGGCACGGTTGGAAATAAACTTTGGATAGACAACGTTCGGTTGGCCTATTAAAATAACTTTAACCGAGTTCCATCCCAAGTCTTACTGAATTAATACTAATTATTGTTACCAACTTCCTATCATATTCCCATCACATTGCGAGCCGCTCCCATTCCGCTCCCATTCTCTTCCTATTCCCCTCCCATTACAATAGCAAAAAATAGACATTAATTAATATCTGGAATGATTCGGTTACATTTTTGATAGCAATATAATCACAAGATAATAGCTACCACTGATAGGAACTCCTATAAAACACCTTTTGACAGGAGTATTAATTGGATATATCCCATAAAATAAATGGAAATGTAAATCGCCATAAAAGTTTTTTTCAAAAAAATCACTTTTTGTCTCCATCTAAATCCTGATGAGCGTGTTTCTTATATGAAAATAGACGTGTGGCTGGATAAACGGTTGGAAAAGAAATAAACCAATACTTATTCATACAACAACAAATATTTAAATGACATCCTTCACCCTAACAAGTAGATGAATTGTAATAGGTATAGGACAACTCATAATACTTATGAAGCATCCACAAGATAGGAGAAAGGAAATATAAAATTAGAGATACAAATCGTTGTATCCATACAAACAAAAAAGAACGGTTTATGAAACCGGTAATTCAATTTAATAACTAAAATCAATTACAATGAAAGAAAATCAATTTGAAGTCATCGTTCCAGCTTACGATGCATTAGAGTCGGAACTTGAAGACATTCTGGGAGGAGGGTGTTTGATACAAAGGTGTAATCCAAATATCGACTGTAAACCAAATTACGATAACGGCGGTGGTGATGGAAACTGTACCGAAGAGGGAAATATTCCTACTGATCAGAAACCGTGTTGTCCTGGATTAATAGCAGTCATCATTAAAGAGAGGAAAAGATGTTTTCCTGCAGCAATGTGATTTTAATCTATTTGACTAAGGGTTATTACGAACCCTTAGTCAAGTTTTCCCCAAAATATAACTATGAAATGGTCAAAATATAATTATATACTGAATTGTAAACATGGAGTCTTTGTTTATAACTCAACCACGAATTCATTTTTAAAAATAAGCAAGACCCTACTAGATTCCTTAAAAAATATCAAGGACTGGGATTTAGAAATAGACGAACTAGATGAAGATATAAAAAAAATTCTAGTTGCGCATAACATTGTTGTTTCCAATGATTTTGACAACAAATACCTAACTAAACTTAAGTTTATACACAGAAGATCAGCTTTTGCAAATTCTCAGCTCTCCCTCACAATCGCAACAACAACCGATTGTAATTTCAAGTGTCCATATTGTTATGAAGAAGGAATCTCTCATACTAAAATGGATGAAGAAACGGAAACGGCAATAATTGATTATATCAATACAATAAAACCCAAGAGCTTATATATCACATGGTATGGTGGAGAACCTTTAATGAATTTCAAAACCATAGAACGATTGATGAAGAATATAAATGAACTGAGTTATATTGAAGAAGTAAAATACGATATGGTTACAAACGGTTCTTTATTGACAGAAAAGGTAGGTTCGTATTTTATCGAGAAAAAATTAAAGAATGTACAAATAACCATAGACGGACTTGAAGAAAATCATAATCGTACCAGAATAACAAAAAACGGTAAATCTTCCTATCGTATTATTCTAAGTAACCTTGATAAAGCTTTAGAAATACTTCCCGATTGTCATTTTTCTGTAAGAGTTAATATAGGCCTAAATAATAGAGCTGATTATCCTATTTTATATCGTGAACTTCGAGAGAAATATAAGGATAAAACGAACTTTTCAATTTACTTTAGCTTTGTAGAAGATTATAGTATGTGTGGAGGTGCGAGTTGTCTCGATTCTAAAAAAAGAATAGATTTCTTACGCTACTTACAAGATGTACATCATATTGCGGAAGAGGTATATCCAAAACATCGACAATGTTTATGTACCGCAACCTCTATTAATAGTTTTGTTATAGCCCCGAACGGAGATTTATATAAATGCTGGAATGAAATCGGACGTAAAGATTATATTGTTGGGAATATCAAGAATAAAAAAATGATCTCTAATTATGATCTAATCTGTGACTATTCGATCAATTATAATAAATTCAATGACCCAAAATGTCTAGCTTGCTTTTTACTACCGGTTTGTATCGGAGGTTGTCCGAGCAATAGAAATAGTAACCTAACGAGAAACACAAATCTCGAAATATGTCCTTATAATTTTGAACATATTGATCTTGCGTTGGAATTAATGTATGAAAGGGTATTAGCCACAACAAAAAAATACCTTTCAAAACACAATATTCAGTCATAAAATATATACACTATTCCCTACTAAAACCCCAAAAATGAAAACACTCATATTCATATTTTTCCTATCGTTTCCTTGTATATTATGGGGACAACAACCCAATCGGATAAAAGGTAGTCTAATAGATTCCTGTCATAATCCGGTGAAGGGAGCTTCAATCGTATTAATGAATCGGGCTGATTCCTCGCAAATCACATGGATGGTGTGTAAAGAAAACATTTTCGAATTGGAATACAAAGATACGGGGAAACCACTGCTGCTCCACGTGTCGGCTATTGGTTACGCGGGCAAATACATCAAAATAGATCCCACTCACCTTAACTTAGGCGAAATCGTGATGATGCCTTGGGCTTTGAACATTGATGAGGTGACGATTTCTGTAAAAAAGCCCATCGTTCATAACGTGGAACGCGGCAGGGATCAATACACGATTCCCGAATGGATGGGGCTGCAAGCTTATAACTTATCCTCGTTACTATCGCTTATTCCGGGACTTATATTAAATAACGAAAATATTGAAATTGCCGGAATCGGTAAACCTATTTACATTCTTAACGGGACGAATCCTCGCATGGGAGAGTTGGAAAATCTCAATCCCAGAGACATCGAAAAAGTGACCATTGCCCGGATGCCTTCCAGTAAGTTCGGACCAAACGCCGTCGGAATTATTTATATCGAAACTAAAAAACAGTGGCATGACTATACGAGAATCCGCTTGAAAAACCAGTTTAAATACACGAACGTGACAAATAACCAATCGTCATTGTTTTTCAGTTACAAGAAAAACAAACTATCCCATTACCTTGGCTATAGTTTTGATTACGACCCCGAAAAATATGATTTACGTTATGGCTATGAAACAAACATTCCTGAAGAAGATATTCATTACAGTATGTTCACTTCAACTGACATGTATGAAAAGGGTAAAAATCACAATTTGACATACAGCACGAAATATCAAATCAATGCCAACAGCTTTGTTGACTTACTATATTACTTTAGCATGAAAAACATACTAGCCGATAATTTAGCCCATACTGATTTTTTTGATGAAGATCAACCGGACCTTTCAAGTCATACTCTTACAGATATGAAATACAAACTACATTTGGCCAACATCAGATATGACAACACGTTTGATGGAAAAGATCGATTGACTTTTTCCATAAGTTGCATGCTAGTAGATGACAAGCGGGATGAAGCCCTCAAGGAAGAAGCACTACAAACAGAAAGTACCCGTATGGCCTATAACCAAGCGTACAAAAATAAGGATGTGGGACTTTCACTCGACTACACGCACACCTTTGAAGGGTTAGATATTGAAACCGGAGTATCTTACGGTAAACTTTGGACTCAAAGCGATATGAATTATTATACCGAAAATAACTCACAAAAGAGCACGAGTCGTACCGAAAATACAACAGCCTATCTGAACATCGATCATGCTATTGGTAAATTTCATTACCAAATCGGATTGCGAGGTGAATACGAATACCGTCACGCAGAAAATGACAGTTATAAAAAGAATCACTCGTTTTATTTTTTGCCCTCAGCGGGAATGTCATATCGAGTCAATGATGACTTGAATTTCATGTTGTATTATCGTAGAATCACGACTCAACCAACCGAAAGGCAATTAAACACGAACGTGTCATACATGAATAGCTATCTATACTTTACCGGTAACCCGTTATTAAAACCCACCGTGTCTCATACCTTCATGACCCGTTGGGCTTTCCCTTGTCATTTATCGCTGACATGCAATTATTCCTATGATAAAAACAGTATATTTCAACTCACCGTGAACGACAAGGATGACCCGAATATTCTTGTCGATACTTACGAGAATCTGAAAAAATCGCAAGAATTAAACCTGACCCTCGCCTGGGATCGGACATTCCGGTTTTATTATCTCAATCTAAATGCCAGTTATTCTCAATCGTTTGCCAAAGTACCGTTTGTTAATCAAGAAGTCAAGTATAGTAAACCGGCGTATTCGTTCTACGCAATGCATTCCATTACCCTGTACGAGGATATCAAATTAAACATTCTAGGTAGTTACACAACTACCCGTGAATATGCCACTACCTATTCCAAAGAGAGTTATTCAGCGAGTGTTCAACTTCAAATGCTACTACTGAAAAAGCGATTGAACGTGTTGATAGCAGGAAATAGTCTGTTAAATGCGGGTAACATATATCAAGAGACCAGGTATAAACACACACTAATGATTAACAAGAGCAACTTCCATCGTTGCGGTATCACTATTGGAATCACCTACAATTTTAACAACTATATAGACGAGGAAAAAAGAAAAGAATCGGAAATAATTAAAAGAGCACTATAAAAATGAAATCACTCATATCAATATTTTTTCTGTTATTCCCTTGTATTCTATGGGGACAACAATCCAATCGGATAAAAGGTAGTCTGGTAGATACCTGTCATAATCCAGTGAAGGATGCTTCAATCGTATTAATGAATCAAGCTGATTCCTCGCAGATCACATGGATAGTATGTAAAGAGCACATGTTTGAATTGAAATACAAAGATACGGGAAAACCACTGCTGCTCCACGTGTCGGCTATTGGTTACGCGGGCAAATACATCAAGATAGATCCCACTCACCTCGACTTAGGCGAAATCGTGATGAAACCTTGGACTCTGAACATTGACGAGGTGACAGTTTCTGTAAAAAAGCCCATCGTTCATAAAGTGGAACGCGGCAGGGATCAATACATGATTCCCGAATGGATGGGGATGCAAGCTTATGACTTATCCTCGTTACTGGCACTTGTTCCAGGACTTATATTAAAAAATGATGACATCGAAATAGCCGGTATAGGTAAACCTGTTTACATTCTTAACGGATTGAATCCTCAGATGGGTGAGTTGGAAAGTTTAAATCCCAGAGATATCGAAAAAGTGACCATTGCCCGGATGCCTTCCGGCAAATTTGGACCGACTGCTGTTGGAATTATTTATATTGAAACGAAAAAACAGTGGTTTGACTATATGAGAGTCCGCTTGAAAAACCAATTTAAATACACGAATGTAACAAATAACGAATCATCACTATCTTGCAATTACAAGAAAAACAAACTATCCCATTATGTCGGCTACAGTTTTAGTTACGAACCATTAAAATATGATTTACGTTATGGCTATGAAACAATCATCCCGGAAGAAGATATTCATTACAATATGTCTACTTCAACAGACATGTATGAGAAAAACAAAAAACATCGTTTTATATACAGCACGAAATACCAAATTAATACTAGCAGTTTTGTCGATTTACAATATTATTTTAGCATGGAAAATATATTAGCTAATAATTTGGTTTATACTGCTTTTTTCAATGAAGATCAACCTGACCTTTCAAGTCGTACTCTTACAGATATGAAAGGCCATCAACATTTGGCTAACATCAGATATGATAATATGTTTGACGAAAGAAAACGATTGACTTTTTCCATCGGTTGCTTGTTAATCGACGATAAACGGGATGAAGAACTTAAGGAAGAAGTACAACAACCAGAAAGTACTCACATGGCCTATCGCCAAGCTTACAAGAACAAGGTGTTGAGTTCTTCCTTGGATTACACGCATGCTTTCGGAGAATTAGAAATCGAGACAGGAGTATCCTACGGTAAACTTTGGACCTGGAGTAAAATGGACTATGATACCGGAGAAAACACGCCAGAAAGCACGAGCCGCAACGAAAGTGCGACAGTCTATCTAAATCTCGACCATGCTATCGGTAAATTTCATTACCAAATCGGGTTACGAGGCGAGTACGAATACCGACACGAGGAAAACGAAAACTACAAGAAAAAGCATTCATTTTATTTTTTGCCCTCTGCGGGAATGTCATATCGAGTCGATGATGACTTGAACTTCATGCTGTATTATTATAGAACGACCACACAGCCAAGCGTAAAAGAATTAAACACGAACGTGTCATACATGAATAAATACGTCTACTTCACGGGGAACCCGTTATTAAAACCGACCGTGTCTCATTCCTTCATGACCCGCTGGGTCTTTCCTTACCATTTATCACTTACCTGCAATTATTCCTACAATAAAAACGGTATTTTCCAACTCACTGTAAACGATAAAGACGACCCGAATATCCTTGTTAATACTTACGAGAATCTAAAGAAATCGCAAGGGTTAAGTCTGACCCTCGCCTGGGACCGGACGTTCCGGTTTTATTATCTCAACTTGAATGCCGGTTATTTTCAATCGTTTGCCAAAGTACCGTTTGTGGATCAAAAAGTCAAGTACAGTAAACCGGGGTATTCGTTCTACGCGATGAATTCTATTACCCTGTACGAGGATATCAAATTAAACATCATAGGTAATTACACTACCGCTTGTGAGTCTGTCACAAGTTATTCGGAAGAAGCTTATTCTGCAACCGTTCAACTTCAAATGTTGTTATTGAAGAAGCGATTGAACGTGTTGATAGCAGGGAATAGCCTGCTAAACTCTGGTGCCCAATATCAAGAGAGTAGATATAAACACACGCTATCCATTGATAACAGCAACTTTCACCCTCGCGGTATTACAATCGGAGTCACCTACAATTTTAACAACTATATAGATAAGGAAAAAAGGGAAGAATCGGAAATAATCAAAAGAGCATTATAAACAATGACGACGAGAAGGATTCCATCGGTTTTACAGCATGACGCCATGGATTGCGGGGTGGCTTGCATATCCATGATATGCGAGTGGTACGGCATTTACGCACCTATCCCCGATCTAAAAAAGAGTTGTGTGCCCACGAAAGAAGGTGTTTCACTGAAACGCATTTCCACCACGCTGGAAGAATTAGGATTCAATGTCGTGGGTGGTCGTGCTACCACTAAATTACTCGTTGAAAAAGCTGTTCTACCGGTGATTCTTCATTGGAGCCAAAACCATTTTGTCGTTCTCTTCAAAATTACCAACAAGCATAGGAAATACGTCTTTCATGTATCGGATCCCGCAGTTGGTGTAATAACGTACACGCAAGAAGAGTTCGAGAAAAAATGGATCAGTACCCGGACTCATGATGAAGATAAAGGGATCGCTCTATTCATCTATAACAACCAAAATGTATGGGGTAAACAATCATTCCAGAAATCAACAAAAAAATACAGGCCCGCAGTGGTACAACTGATGCCTTATTTCGGCAGGTACAAATATTTCTTCCTGCTGTTAGTATGCGGTTATATCATTATAAGCTTGCTTCAATTAATCCTGCCATACCTGACACAATCCATCGTAGACGTGGGTATTGCAAACAAAGACCTAAGTATTATCACACTCATACTTATCGCACAACTCATGCTGTTGATCGGGGCTACCTCCGTGAGGATGGTGAATAATTGGATAACCCTCCATATCAGCACGCGAGTGAGTATCTCGTTAATATCCGATTTTCTCATACGGCTGGTAAAATCACCCATGGAATTCTTTGATCACAAAAAAATAGGTGATACCGTGCAACGGATCGGAGACCACGACCGGATAGAAAATTTTATAACGACACAATCCCTATCTCTTCTTTATTCCATAATCACGTTGGTCGTGTTCAGCATCGTGATGCTTACCTACAACGTGAAGATATTCATTGTCTTTCTGGCGTTCAGTACCGTGTATTTCGTCTGGCTCCTGATTTTCATGAAAAAGAGGAAGGTACTGGATTACAAATTCTTCGGGATCAGTTCCGCAAGCCAAGGTGCTACATATCAATTAATCAGTGGCATACAAGAGGCAAAACTACAGAACAATACCCAGGAACAACGTTGGAAATGGGAGGATATACGCGTAGACCTGTTCGATGCCAATATCGAACAACTCAAACTGTCGCAAAAGCAACAAATAGGAAGTACATTCATAAATGAATCAAAAAATATAGTAATAACCATTATTGCCGCTTCACTAGTCATAAACGGAAGCATCACGTTAGGTATGATGCTGGCCATACAATACATTATCGGACAATTATCCGTACCCGTGATACAAATCGCAAATTATATCTATAATATTCAAGATGTCAAGATCAGCCTGGAACGTATCAACGAGATAAAAAATCAAAAAGATGAAAATGCAGACCGGCACAATTCACTAAACATCACCGATAATTCGATTAAAATAAAAAATCTTTCTTTCAGATATGAGGGCTCTAGCGTAGACGTGCTTAAAAACATAAACCTGACCGTTGACAACAATGAAACTGTCGCAATCGTGGGAAGTAGCGGGAGTGGTAAAACCACGTTATTAAAACTGATTCTTCAATATTACCTTCCTCAAAACGGGTGTATTGAAATGGGAGGTACTGATTTGCGGGATGTTAACGTTCAATCTCTCTGGGACCGGTGCGGGGTTGTCATGCAGGACGGGTACATTTTTTCAGACACGATAGCCAAGAATATTGCGACCTCCACGGATGAAATAGATCTTTCCCGGTTAAAATACGCGGCCGACATGGCAAGATTGTCCCCTTTTATCGAATCGCTACCCTTGAAATACAATACCATTGTAGGCGATGATGGACGAAGTCTTAGTAGCGGGCAAAGGCAAAGATTATTAATAGCCCGAGCTATTTACAAAAATGCAGATTTCCTTTTTTTTGACGAGGCGACTAACGCACTAGACGCAACGAATGAAAAATTCATTCTACAAAATATTAATCAATTCATTCATAATAAAACGGCTCTAATTATCGCCCACCGTCTTAGTACGGTAAAACATGCTGACAAAATTGTCGTGCTGGAAGACGGCTATGTTGCGGAATCCGGTACTCATGATGAACTAATTAGTAATAAAAGCTATTATTACAACCTCGTAAAAAATCAACTTGAATTGAATAATTAAGTACCATGCAAAAAGAAAACATTGAATTAAGAAGTCCCAAAGTACAAAACGTTATCGGAAAAATGCCACGACGTTTAGTTCTTTCAGCAATATTGATCTACGTCATTGTGTTTCTGTTAGTTCTACTTGTCATATATTTCCTTGATTTAGAAAGTGCAAACATATTATCACGCTTGTTAAAACAGATCGTATGAGAACTTCCAAGGACACGAAAATCAACAACAAGATCGAACTATTCATGCTCAAAGCCCTGGGGTATATCGTGCTATTACTAATCCTCTATAAAACTATTATAGTTTTTAGTCAGGAAAATCTAATACTCGTTCTCTACTGCATACTGTACGGTAGCGGTTTATTTTTTAGCATACTTCTTCTTCTTGAAACGTACGGTTTTCAATTCAAGATAATAAACAGGTTTTGCAGTAATAAATCCGGATCAAACGGTTGTTCTCCCGTGGTTCTATCCAAGGGAGCAACCATTATCGGAGAAATATCATGGAGTGATATAGGCATCGTGTATTTTTTGTCCATGTATATCATATCCCTCCTGTTTTCTTATGAAAGCAATAACCTTGCATTGATTATTTCTTCTTTTATCGCTTTCCCGTATACCATTTTTTCCGTGTATTACCAATGGAAAATCGCTAAATCATGGTGTAGAATGTGTTTGATGGTTCAATTCATACTGATTGTATTATTTATTTTGTCCATAATCGTTTTATCGGGACATAATCATACCTATAAGTTAACTGATTTATTCTCCATGACAATTGTCGTGTTATTGACTGTGACAACTTACTTCTCGGCAAAATATATATTGAAAACATTCATTAGCAAAAAAGCAACTGTTGAACAATATAGATTATTTAAATTCGAAAACTTGAAGCATACTCTTTTCCTATTCGAACCACTAGAGCCTATTGAAGAAGTGGCAAGTGTTATCTACAACAAAACAGCACCTGATAAAATTACCATCATATTTCGATTTGATTGTACACCTTGTTTATATCATTTAGAAGAGATTATTGAAACAATACATGCAAAAATGGATATAGCAATTGAATTTGTCTTCATTTCGTGGCGAACAACCCTGAGAAAAGATTTACCCATGATATTGCACTTCACAATGTTATATCTTATTAATCCCAATAAATTCCTTGATGAATTATCCCAATATATTTCAGACTATCCTCAAATTGATAAATATTTATCCCCCACCCCGGAGATTGACGAGCGAGCTAAAACCATAATTAAATCACACGTCGCCTGGGGTGCTAAAAACAAAATAAACCAGACACCAACTTATTTAATTAACAACAGAATGGTTAATCATCATTATAAGTTTAACGAATTGGTAAGTATTTTAGAGGCAAATATGATAGAACGAAAAACAAATTCCCTACTCTAGCAAGACAAAAGTTTTTTTACACATTTCTCTATCTATTTTAGGTTGAGATTTTATTTCCATAAGAGTTTTTTTGTTAAAAATCACTATTTTTGCACCATAAAAGAAATATTTGAAACCAGCCAAAGGTAGACTCTGCGGCCTATCCTAGCAATAGGAGAATGCCTCTTATCTTCATGGCTAATTTTAAACAAATAATTATGATAAATTATTTTACAATAAGGATTAGATTACTGGTCGCGATACTCGCTGCGACTCTTCCTCTTTCCGTCGCGAAAGCGGATGGTAACGATAAAGTGAAGTCAAATTCGCAAGGTTGGTATGTCGGCATCAAAGGCGGAGTGCCCTTCGGCTTCTCTACGTTTTCAAGTTTTGGACACGATAAAACACGTCTTGGTTGGGCTGCCGGTATATATGGAGGCTACCGTTTCAATCCGATATTCTCGGCAGAGCTGTCCGCCAAATATGGAAAGATGAGTTTGTCGGCACACGACTGCTGCGTGGAGCAAAACTATTGGTTGGGTTCCAATGGCGTATTATACAAGGCCGGAGTCTTGGGCATGGATAGTTGGGAATATTCCAATCTGAAAAGCCATGTCACCCTGGGAGAATATGGTGCCAGTGTGAATGTCAATCTCTTGGGATTATTCGCAAACACAGCCAATAGCCGTTGGGAAGTAGCCGTGTCCCCTCATATATCCGCGGTGACAACGAAAGCTGATATGCAGACCATAGCCGACGGTGCGGACGTGATGAAAGGCTCCACCAACTGGCATTTCGGTTACGGGGCAGATTTGCAGGTTGGCTACCAACTGAACTCATTTCTGAAAGTCGGTGTTTATTCCGGATGGACAGGTCTCACGGGAAGTCGAATGGATGGAATGCCCAAACATCTGCATAAGAATAACTTCGTTTGGGAAAGTGGTATCAGGTTAGGCTTCAATCTATCAAAAAAGAAAAAGAACAAGGTCATAGAGGTCGCTCCAACTCCACAAACCGAGATTCAACAAAAGGAGGAAAGTCCCAAGGAGAATACAATCCAACCGGAGCCCGTAAGCAAAGCGGAAGCGAAGGTCACGACACAAGACACGGTTGAGCAGACAAAGGTCACCTTCCCTAACATATATTTCTCATTCAACAGCATAGACATCAGAAAGAGTGAAGAAGTAAAGCTGAACGAAATTCTAAACACGTTGAAAACAAACCCGGAGGTAAAGGTTACGGTGACAGGTTGGTGTGATACCCAAGGCGACGTTGCTGTCAACAAACGTGTATCCAAACAGCGTGCAGAGGCGGTAAAGGCTTGGCTTGTGAAGAAAGGCATTGAAGCAAGTCGCATCCAGACCGTGGGTAAGGGAAGCGATGATACTCAAAACGCGGAAAATGCTCGCCGAGTGGAGACAACAGATAATCGTAATCAGTAAGCCATAAAACAAGATAAAATGAAAGCAAAAAGTAAATGTAATATTTGGTTCTGGGTACTGCTATGCGTCCCATGCCTATTGACAAGTTGCGAGCATGAGGTCCATGATGGCAAGGAAGAGGGAGGATTGTCCGTGTCACTCACTTGGCAAGACAAGACCGACCAGGGTACGGAAGTAAAGGATGTGAAACTCTGGCTATTCAACGCCGACGATAGTTTGCTCGTGGAAGAGATGCATTATGGCAGTGCCGAAGAGGTGGCAAACCAACGTTTCCAACTCCCGGAAGGCAACTATCGTATCTTGGCAACAATCAACCTCACGGAGCCTTTCTTTATCAACGAGGCGACAAGGGCCTTGGCTGATTGGAACAATATCATGATCGGGCTGACCCATCCGAAGGATGTGAAGGAGAATGCCTATTTCGGAGTGACCGATGTGAGGATAGATACCAAGGAAGGGAACTACGTGGTACAGAATCCGATAAAGAGCGTGCTTGCCGAGCTGACCATCATTATCGAAAATGTACCGAAGGGAACGGAGATGAGTGGCAAGGCATTGGATGCAGCCCAATGCCTGTTCCCCACGCGGAAGGATGGCGACGGTGACTATGGCTTGCCGGGCACGGATCTCGTGGAAGTGAAACTCCCTACCATCTTGGCCACGGAGAACACCCTGCAATCGGAAGTCATTCGACTCATGCCGACAACGCCGATTAGTGCAGCTTCTCATATCTATCTCCGCCTTCTGCTCCCGAACGAGGTGGTGCAAGAGTATGACATCACCGCTCCCGCGATGAAGGCAGGAGGCAAGTATGAGTTACGGTTCAAGCACAACGAGATGCAGCCTAAGATGAATCTTGATGCAACCATCAATAATTGGAAAGACCTCAACAAAGACGAAGTAGAAATAAAATAACAATAACTTTTAAAATGTTTGTAATATGAAAAAGATAGTAACGTTTTTCGCCCTTGCACTCTTGGCTGGTGTAATGGTATCATGTAACAACGAAAACTCGCCGATGGCACAGGATGAAAAGGTAGCCGTACAGTTTACTGGCGGCATTAACGTAAGCACTCGTGCTGCTGGAGTAGCTTGGGCTGATGGTGACAAGATTGGTATTTTCATGACAGCAGCGAAAGAGACCCTTTCTGCCAATAGTATCAAAGAAGGCGTTGACAATGTGGCTTACGAGACAAACGGAGGTATTTCTTTCTCACCGATTTCAGGTGGTAAGACCATTTACTACCCCATTGATGGAGACGTGGATTTCTATGCTTACTATCCACAAACTACAGTCAATGACTACAAGGTGGCACTCAATGTAGCTGACCAAAGCAAGCAGGAAGCTATCGACTTCATGTATGCCAAAACTACCGGGTGCAACAAAGCCATTCCACAAGTAGAATTGAAGTTCTCCCACCAGTTGAGTTGGTTAGTACTGAATGTTCAAGCCGGGAACGGTTTGACTGAAGATGATCTGGAAAATTTGAAGGTCACCATTGAAGACCAAAACACAACAGCTACATTCAATCTTGTTGATGGTACGATCTCGGATGAAGGAAATCCTAACAACATCACGATGAAGACGGTTGAGGCCGGTAAAGTATACGAGGCCATCCTGCTTCCAACAACATCGAAGACCAGAAAGATCGTGTTCGATCTTAACACTGGATATGACGCTCCTTTTGTTTGGACCATGGAGTCCGACCTTAAGGGAGGTAACAGATACAACTATACCACGGTGAAGCTGACGCGAACCAGCGTGGATATTATGGGTACCATCGAAAGTTGGAACGAGGTGAAGAATATCAATGAAAATGTCGCGTTATAATAACTTCAAAATACGACCACATGAAGGCTATTAAATTCTTATACATCGCTGCAACAGCATTGCTGTTTGCAGCTTGCGCTAACGAGGACGATGGGATGGGCAACCGTCCCGTTGCCGCTACCGTACGAGCGGACATATTTAATAGTGTAAATACTCGTGCAACTGTAAATAATACATGGACTGCCAACGAAGATGCTATTGGCGTGTATGTTACCTCCACAGGTTACACGAAAGGGGATAACGTGAAATATGTAGTTTCCGACCAAGCAGGCAATTTCACACCTGCAGACAACCCCATTTATTTCGCCGATAAGGATGAAACCTCTTTTAGCGCATATTACCCTTATTGTAGCTCTAACGACACACGTGTAAACCAGGATGGGACAATAAATTGGCAAGGTGGTGTTGTGAAAGACGGAAAATGTCAATGGGATTTTCTTTTTGCCCATGGTGCAACTGCCCGGCAATCGTCTCCCATAGTACATTTTTCAGGTAACAACGCGTTCAAGCATTGCATGGCAATGGTAAAATTCATTATCAAAGCAGGCGATTTCGTTACCCCAAACGAGACTTTACTTAATGGTGATTTTATCTTGGACGGGGTGAACAACGAGGGAATCGTAAATCCGAAAACTGGCGAGGCTATAGCAAACGCTACAACAAAGACTAAACTATCAGAGCCGATGAATCAAAGTCTGGCTGACGACATAACGATCAGTTTCATTTTGCTTCCCCAGTCTTTGCAAAGCGATAGTTTGAGTGTAAGCCTCAAGGTATCAGCAAATGGCACGACAAATACCTGTTCAACACCTTTGACTTTACCCGCGGACGGTAAATTTAATGGTGGAAATATGTACACCTACACCCTTTTTGTTTCCAATACAAAGATAGAGATCGAAAATTCATCAATAATCCAATGGGGGAAGAGGGATTTTGGTGACTTAGATGTTGATGTAGAACCATAAATATAGTCCAAGTACAATAGGAATATCGGGTTCGTGAGTCCGGTCGCTCACCAACAACAAAAATAGATGATTATGAAGAAGATAAGAATAATTTCCTATGCGGTCATAGCTTTTGTAACCATGAGCTTTGCTGCATGTACGCAAAATGAAGATATAGCTCCAACTTGGGGTGGACAAGAAATCGACGTATCCTTCATTGTTGGAGGCATGCAAACTCGTACCAACATACTAGATAAGGGAGATCATTGGGAGGATGGCGATAGTATAAGGGTGCAAGCTTTCGCGGGAGATTCAACAGGTTACGCTCTTTTTACTTTTTCCAATTCCAATGGAATAGGAAGATGGTCACGTGATAGGCAGTTTTGTTGGTTAGATTTGAATTCCAACCATACAATATGGGCATCATATCCTTGTGATTGTGAATGTTTTTCCTTTGAGTTGCCTGCTGAACAGGAAACATTGAAAAAGCTAAAAAAAGCAGACTACATGAACGGTTCATGGCAAGGAGATCCATATGATAACACAACTATAAGTATACAGATGCAGCATAGAATGTCAATAGTCACCGTAGACTATGAAATTGGCAGTTCGGATTTTGAAGGCAGTCCTTCGCCCACCAAGGTTGAAGTTCTTTCAAAGAACTATCAGGTAAAATTTGACACGGAAGGAAAAATCACTTCTTTAACCGGAGGAGATAAATGGGTAACCGCCCACTTGCATGACGGCAATAAGTTTTCTGCCATCGTTACGCCTGGTAAATATCAAGCCAATGAGGTGTTTATGCGCATCACCCTTAACGGGAAGGAATATAACGTGGCAATAAAGATTGATACAGAATTCTATGAAGGATACCGTCATGATTTTCATCTTAAGATGGGTAAGAAGAAATGCGATCTGGTTCCGGTAAGTGAAGACAACTTATCTGGTTGGACTACAGAAGAAGAACTAAAATGACAAGAGGATAGAACTATGTGCAAAATATATCAATATATAATGATGGCATTTGTTGTCGTAACAACGGCATCATGTGTCAGTGAAATGGACGAGACGGAAATAGAGGCAAGCCAACATCGCATTCAGCTTGTCGTGGATGGTTTCCCTGCATTTGGGGAATCAACTACTCGCGCTATAGGTACACCTGACGTCGGAAAAACATCGTGGACAGAAGGGGATGAACTACTTTTGGCGGTAAACTCTGCATATCACGGGGATAAGTATGCTGTCTTTACATATAACGGCGAGACTTGGACGTTGACAAGTGGTGAATTGTATTTTAGGGAAGGTAATATTGTCAGGGTAACACACGTGTACTATGCTCCCAATTATGAATGGAGTTCCGGTGAACTTGAGTTGAAAGAAGGTAAAGTGGCTGGTACGGACGAATGCATCGAAGGCACGGGCACGACCACGGATGGGGAGACTGTAACCGTTTCTTTCTCAAGTGCCACACGCAAGTATTCACGCTTACGCATCGCGACGGCACCCAATACAGATGTTCTTGTTATAGCCAAAGACTTTATTCCGGCTAACGGTAATAGTGCGGTAAATAACACTTATACTTTCACTTCGGATGCTGATGGTAATGTCTTTTTGTATGGCAATTTTACAATGGATTCATCTATAGAGGTTAAATATGGAGAAAACTCTTTAGTTGACTATACTTTTACAGAGTCAACAAAAGATGGCATAAGTTATGCATTGGATGCGACGTTTACTTCTGCAGTCGACCTGAAACCCAACGACATCATGGAGATGGTCAAAAAAGAAATGCAAGAAGGCAGAACAGATTTCAAAATTATTCTCGCACCTAATGCCGGAGAAGAAGAACTCAAGGCTATAACTAGCATTCTGCAAGATGCTTCTGTAAATCTCACCATTACGGGAATCACGTCTATTCCTGAAAAGGGATTCTCACAGATGGAAAACTTGCAATCCATCCGTTTGCCAGATGTTACGGAGCTTGGGGCTTATGCCTTTGAGGAATGTTCAAATATAAAAACAATAGAGGCTCCTAAACTTGAAAAAATCAATAATGGGTGTTTTAGGAACTGCGACTATCTTCAAAAGCTTGTATTTGGCACGATTACAAGAGTCGATGATACAGACGGATTGTTAATACCCAATAATTCTAGGAATACAATAGATTTAGTCTTATCAGAACAACAGAAGTTGCTCACAAACGATGGTCATGGAATATGGACGCCCGCGACATCTGATGAAAGATATTCTGGATCATCCGAATCTAACAAGAACCAATTTTTTGGGTATATATTTAAATCCATCAGATTTAAGTGAGATAGAGAACAATAACATCACTTTTACAATCCATTTTAGGGTGGGAACAAAAAATAAGACGGACAATTCTAAGTATTCCGGAAATTTGAGTATCTTTGCACAATTTTAATCAAACCGCATAAAGATAAATTCTATGGCAATCTATTTGGACGATGTATCAAGAACTTTCGGAGAATATTTGCTTATTCCCGGTCTAACCACGAAACAATGTATTCCAAACAACGTTTCATTGAAAACCCCCTTGGTGAAGTATAAAAAAGGCGAGAAATCAGCCATTGAACTGAATATTCCGTTTGTTTCAGCGATCATGCAGTCGGTTTCCGACTCGGGCTTGGCCATCGCGCTTGCTCGCAACGGAGGATTGTCATTTATCTTCGGTTCGCAACCTATCGAATCACAAGCAGAAATGGTTCGCAAGGTAAAGAAATTCAAAGCCGGATTCGTTACCAGCGATTCAAACATCACCCCGGAAGCCACGCTGGCAGATGTACTGGCGTTAGTGAAACGCACGGGACATACCACCATGGGAGTTACTCATGACGGAACCCCGAACGGCAAACTGCTGGGAATGGTTACCAGCCGGGATTACCGGGGAGAAAAAGACCCGAAAGACAGAAAGGTGAAAGAATTCATGACGCCTTTCTCCAAATTAACGGTTGGTGAAATCGGGATGACCCTCAGCGAGGCAAACCAGATTATCTGGGATCACAAATTGAACACTTTACCGATTATCGATAAAGATCAAAACCTTGCTTATTTCGTGTTCCGCAAGGACTACGATAGCCACAAGGATAACCCGAATGAATTGTTAAACACCACGGACAAGAAATTACTGGTAGGCGCCGGAATCAACTCTCGCGACTATAAAGAACGCGTACCCGCGTTGGTTGAAGCCGGAGTGGACGTTTTATGTATCGACTCATCCGACGGTTTCTCGGAATGGCAAAAAGAGACGCTGCAATGGATCAAACAAGAGTATAACGGCAAAGTACTCGTTGGTGCCGGGAACGTGGTAGACCAAGACGGATTCCGCTACCTGGTAGAGGCCGGAGCCGATTTTGTCAAAGTGGGTATCGGTGGAGGTTCCATCTGTATCACCCGCGAACAGAAGGGTATCGGACGCGGACAGGCCACTGCCGTGATCGACGTGGCAAAAGCCCGCGACAAATACTTCGAAGAAACCGGAATATACGTGCCGATTTGTAGTGACGGTGGCCTTGTACACGATTATCACATGGTACTGGCTCTTGCCATGGGTGCCGACTTCCTCATGATGGGACGTTATTTTGCCCGCTTCGACGAATCGCCTACCAAGAAATTAATGGTTGGTAATTCTTACGTGAAAGAGTACTGGGGAGAAGGTTCTAACCGTGCCCACAACTGGCAACGCTATGATATGGGCGGTAGCGAATCGCTCAAATTCGAGGAAGGTGTAGACAGTTATGTACCCTATGCCGGAAAATTAAAAGACAATTTGGATGTAACCATTGGTAAAATCCGTTCCACGATGTGTAGCTGTGGTGCTACCACCATCACGGAATTACAACAGAATGCCAAGATTACCTTGGTGTCATCCACCAGTATCGTGGAAGGCGGTGCCCACGATGTGATATTGAAAGAACGCAACAGATAATATCAAAAAATCCCGGATTAACCCTCCGGGATTTTTATTTTTCTTCCTGCTGGCAAGCATTACTCCCGCCCCATGTAACGACAATAAATATTAAACAATTCCCTAGGCATTTTCAGCAAATGCTTGAACTTGATACGACTATCCCCTTTTTCCACCCAAGTATTCAACGGCACTTCATGAATAATCCGGTTATAATCAGCGTGTTTCTCCCGGATTCTCAAGATCAGCTCCACGTCGAAAAGCCAACCGGAACGGAATTTCTCGCTAAACCCGACGGGTATCAATTCGCTTTTCAACAGTTTGGCCCCGCATTGGGAATCATATACCGGAAGTTGATATAACATGGAAACCAACGTGGCAAAACCTCGTCCCAGGTAATGACGATACGCTTTCCTCTGTACATTAGCCCCCAGGCGTTTCAAACGAGCACCCATCGTCATACACACTTCCGGTTGCCTATCCATCACTTCTGCCAGCAGATACAAGTCCTCCAATGGGGTGGCCAAATCGGCATCCAAGTATCCCACGATATGGTAACGATTTAAAGAATTGACATACAATATCCCGCTCCTGACGGCCTCGGCCTTTCCCCGGTTGTCGGCATTGTCTACCAACAAAAAACGATTCGGTTCCAATGCCACGGCCCGCCGTAAAACTTCGGAGGTATTATCCTGACTACCATCGTTCACGAAACAAAAATCAAAACGTTCCTCCTTGCCCACGAATTCCCGGAAGACCTCCAACTCCAAACGTTGTGCCTCGTTATAACACGGGATAATGATACATATCTTTTCCATCAATCATTGTTTTATTTTCGGATTTCCATTTCTTTCGACAAGACATGCCGCAATTCAACCGCTTCCCTGTTCTTCGGGTCCAGTTCTAGCGCCTTTTGAGTCATTTCTGTAGCTGCAGCCCGGCGTCCCGCCGCGAGTTCACACAACGCACGTAATACCAAAAATTCGCTATCCTCTTTAACCCCACTCATCTGTTTTAACAATTGTTCAGCCTCTTCCATGCGTTTTTGTTGAATCAAAGCCCGGAGCTCAATTTTCTGCAACGCTGCTTTATCATGTCCTTGCTCGCGCAACAACGAGGTGACTTGTTCCAGCAATTTGTAATTATTTACGCGGCAATAACATTCTGCCAAAGAAAGCAACACCCGCTCGTCTGCCCGTTTGGCTCTCACAATCTTCTCGTAAGGTCCAATGGCTTGCGAGTAGCTCCCGTTTCGCCGCAGAATATCCCCGCCCAAGGCCAAAGCCTGCGCGTTTCCCCCGTTATATCTCAATGCCTTATTGACATAGTCCAGAGCCTCCTTGTCCTTTCCCTCCGTGTAATAAATCAATCCCTTCAAATAATAAGAAGAAGATGCCACGTCATTTTGGGCTAGCATGGCGTCAACTGCTTGATGGGCTGTCGTGAACTTCTTCAAATCCAATGCACTCAGCACCCTGATATTCAATGCATCCATCAACTGCGGTTGCCATTTCAACGATTCGCCCGTACACCGAAGAGCCTCCTCCGGCTTGCCGATCGTGTAGTACATCCGAGATAAACGCATCCACATCTCCTCGTTCCACGGGTAATCTTTCAAATAATTTTCCAGTTTCGCGATGGCTTCCGGATATTTCTTCTCTTCCTCCAGTTTGATCGCCTCGTAATCTTCCAGAGACCTTCTCTCTCCCACCACGCACATCGGCAACCCGTCAACATCGACCGAGTACAGGAAGCCCTCTTTCACGGGGAAAAGACCATTTTTCAATTGGAAACTATTGATATACACGTTATCGAATATCATGTAATCCCACTCCTTACTGAACTTATCGTAATACCGGCTATACACGATGGTTATATTCGTATCCTTCCGGAAATAATGTTGTAAGTTCGCACTATGATTTGTCACGATCCGTAGAGGACGTCCTTTATAATCCACGTTCTTCTTGAACCAATCCACCCCTTTTTTCAACGAATTATAATAGTAGTCCGTTTCGTAATCCCCGTAAGCACCTCGTACGCCTCCCACCAACTCGTTGAAATAAACATAGTCATTGGGATGATTCACGGCCATGTGACGCGCAGGCAGGAACAACAACCCGACAAACACGACCACCGTGATCCCTTTCAAATATTTAGGGGAAACGGACAGCATTAACGTCCAGAACCGGGCAGCCAGCAACACCATGAAAGGCATCACGAACAACAAATGACGAATACCCCCGTACAAATTCGATTTCTGATAAATGACCCAAAATACGGGAAATACCAGCGCGAATAAAATGAAAAAGGAGGGTAAGGAGAATTCTCTCTTCCGGAAAATCATGAAAAAGAGATACCCGATAAAACCGATCACCACGACCAAGGGAGACCCGATCAGCAAGTATTTCGGGGCATAATGAACGGGCAGCATATTCGACATCATTTGTTTTCCCTCGAATATCGTACGCAACCCGATATTATAATTCGTGAATTCCTTCAAAGATACGACCACATTAGCAAACGGGCGAGCCAATGCAAAGGGCCACGTGATGATAGACAAGAAATAACCGACAAACAGGACGAGTACAATCAAGAACAGGATGTTTTCAACTTCTTTACGGTATTTCATAAATTTATAGAACTCCTTGAACCCAACCCGTAAAATGTAGAACAAACCGCCATACATCAACAAATACGGGAACAAAAGCAAGCCCCCGGAACGAGTTCCCAATGCCAACGCGATTCCCAGCATGGCACCGATCATGTGACGCAATTTAACCACGGGATAGCGATCGAACATCCGTACAAAATAGAATATGGCCACCAAATACCCGACGGCAAAAGGAATATCCTTCAAGTTATTCATGCTATGCCCAAAAAATCGAGGAGAGAAAAAGAGTAACAACATGGAAATCAATCCACACAATCCTCCCCCGAAACGTAATCCAAACAAACCGATCGTGATTACACCCAGAACTCCCACCAAGGCACACACCACATGACGCACGGCATAGACATCATCCGCACCGATGATGTTAGCCACCACGGCCGCGACAACCTGCATCGAATTACCGTAAAGGTGTAAAGCTGTTTTGGGCTGATTCAACGCGGCCTTATCTCCTTTCGTGAAGAAATCAAGCACGTAACCGGAATGCCGGTGGTCGACAAACTCGTCCCCGCTAATCCCGTAATCCTTACTGATATAAGGCATATAGAAAAAGATGAACAAACCGAATAACAACATCAACATCCGGTACGTCATGTCCCGACGAGATCGACCGGAAACATCAAACAACGTGGAAAAGAAACGGCCTGTCGTCAAGAAGCGGAAAGGTATTTTCCAAAAATAATTCAGGGCAGGATCCGAAACATTCTCCGCCTCCTTCCAAGTAATTGCTGCCTCCAAAGCTTCGAATTTCACGAACGCTTTCTGCAAGCTATAACTCACGGCCCGCAACAAATTCCCGTCCAAGTCATTCCCCGCGTAAGCCCTCATGAACAAAGACTTGTTACCGATCAACACGGGAGAATCCGTAATGACACGATCCCCCCGCCACAAGGCAACATCCACAAAACCAAGCCACAATTTACGCTTCCGGTTGCTCACGTAATAAAGATAATCCTCGCGTGCCGTCTTTTCATAAACTTGCTCGAGCGTGTCCAACACGGGCAGTGCCACCCGATCCAGATCAACAAGCATAATATCCTCGGCTTGAACCTCTTGTAGCACATTTAGAAACTCTTCATGCTGACAACCAGCCTGTAACAGGATGATTTCTTTATTGGAATTCAACGAGGGTAATTGGAAATCAACACTTTTCGTGAAACCAATTACCTGGATTGACTTATTTACGACTTCTTCCACTGTAAAATTTATTACACAACTAATTAATATTCCGCCAACTTATGGTCTTTAACGGGCATAAAGATATAAAATAAGTTATCAACTCCCAAGACTCTTTCTGTCATTTCATTGTCAGATTAAAACGTTGTAGCACGTCCGATTTATGACGTTATGTCAGTAAATATGACACCAAGCAGGCCCCTGTAAGAGATTTTTATGAAAATAAGTCTTATTTGGGAACTGGCACACCGTTTGATAAAAGATAAGTGTTCTTGAAACTATTCAAGGATAGAGAATGAAAAAAATAATAATAACATTATAAATATTAAACAATATGGGAAAGATTATTGGTATAGACTTGGGAACCACGAACTCTTGCGTTGCCGTGATGGAAGGTAACGAACCGGTGGTGATCCCGAACAGTGAAGGTAGGAGAACAACACCATCTATTGTTGCTTTTGTTGACAATGGCGAACGAAAAGTAGGTGATCCTGCAAAACGTCAGGCTATCACAAACCCGACGAGAACAATATATTCTATCAAACGTTTCATGGGTGAAACATTTGATCAAGTAGACAAAGAGATTAACCGTGTAGCTTACAAAGTAGTAAGAGGAGAAAACAATACCCCGCGTGTTGAAATCGGTGACCGTAAATACTCCCCGCAAGAAATCTCAGCCATGATTCTTCAGAAAATGAAGAAAACAGCCGAGGATTACTTGGGACAAGAAGTATCGGAAGCGGTAATTACGGTTCCCGCGTACTTCAACGACGCTCAACGTCAAGCCACGAAAGAAGCCGGAGAAATCGCCGGATTGAGTGTAAAACGTATTATCAACGAGCCGACTGCCGCAGCATTGGCTTACGGGTTGGATAAACAAGATAAAGATATGAAAATCGCCGTCTTCGACTTGGGAGGTGGTACCTTTGATATTTCTATCTTGGAATTAGGTGATGGCGTGTTCGAGGTAAAATCAACCGATGGTGATACACACCTGGGAGGTGACGATTTCGATGACGTAATCATCAACTGGTTGGCTGACGAGTTCAAGAAAGACGAAAACGTGGATATCCGGAAAGACCCGATGGCTCACCAACGTTTGAAAGAGGCTGCCGAGAAAGCTAAAATCGAGCTTTCAAGTTCAACCTCCACGGAAATCAACCTGCCGTACATATTCCCGGTTGACGGAATTCCAAAACACTTGGTAAGAACCTTGACCCGGTCACAATTCGAGCAATTGACGGATCACTTGATACAAGCTACCATCGAGCCTTGCCGTCGTGCATTAAAGAATGCCAACGTGAGTGCATCAGACATCAGCGAAGTTATTCTAGTAGGTGGTTCTACTCGTATTCCGGCTGTTCAGAAGAAAGTTGAAGAATTCTTTGGCAAAGCACCTTCCAAGGGAGTTAACCCGGATGAAGTTGTAGCCGTAGGTGCTGCCATTCAGGGTGGTGTGTTGACCGGAGAGGTAAAAGACGTGTTGTTACTTGACGTAACCCCGCTTTCTTTAGGTATCGAGACTCTAGGTGGAGTGATGACGAAATTAATCGAATCCAACACCACGATCCCGACCAAGAAGTCAGAAGTATTCTCCACGGCTGCCGACAACCAACCGTCTGTTGAGATTCACGTGTTACAAGGAGAACGTCCTTTGGCAAAAGACAACAAGACAATCGGACGTTTCCACTTGGATGGACTACCACCAGCCCCGCGTGGAGTGCCACAGATCGAGGTTAGTTTTGACATCGATGCCAACGGTATTCTGAAAGTATCTGCAAAAGATAAAGCTACCGGAAAAGAGCAATCCATCCGTATCGAGGCTTCATCAGGACTTTCCGATGCCGACATCAAGAGAATGAAGGACGAGGCGGCCGCTAATGCAGAAGCTGATAAAAAGGAGAAAGAGCGGATCGACACGATTAATAAAGCCGACAGCATGATCTTCCAAACGGAAAAACAATTAAAAGAATTTGGAGATAAATTACCTGCCGACAAGAAACAACCCATCGAGACAGCCCTGCAAAAACTGAAAGATGCTCACAAAGCTCAGGATGTTGCTGCCATCAATTCGGCTATCGATGAATTGAACAACGTGTTCCAAGCAGCTTCTCAAGAAATGTACAACGCCCAACAACAACAAGGCGGTACACAACAAGGAGCCCCTCACGCTGATCAACAACAACAAACGAACAACGGAGGAAAAGATCAGGAAGTAACTGACGTTGACTTCGAAGAAGTGAAATGATTCCGATAAGGAAACAGATAATAAACAATAAACGCAAAAATGGTGCAGCTCAATGAGTTGCACCCTTTTTGCGTTTATGGGGCTCATGGTTGTTATGTGTTTTCTATGGGCTTTTTTATCTCTTATTTGCGACATGTTTGCAACACGTCTTACTTGGCGATAAGGTACAACTTAAAAACACGGCATCGACCTATTTTTCCATACTCAAAGCCGAATTGAAACAGGCATTCATTGATGAATATCTGACGGTTGACATCAGCGCAAAAGTAAAAGGAATAACAAACATAGAGACACCTCGTGTTGCACTTACCATGAATGAAGTACAAATGTTGGTTGATACTCCTAGTTTTTTACACCCTTAGATTCAATTAAAAAATGCCGAGTAAGCCTCCTTGAACAACCCATATCCTACCTTTACAAACTATATTCTATCTACATACTTGCTATCAACCATGTAAAAACTTGTTTACATTTACTAAATACATACTACTCCTCTCCTATTTCAATAGGAGGAGAATGGGAGCGGAATGGGAGGGGAATGGGAGCGGCTCGCATTATGATGGCTAGATGATAGATAATTAATACAAAGTATGTTAATTATTACAATAGAAACAGGTATTAAAATCCTTCTGAACTCAAACTCTATTCGAAAGACTTTTTCAATAACCTATCCCTCCCGTCGGACTCAACGGATACACATGGATTTTCGACAAGATTTCAAACAAAAACAGAGTATTATTTTCAGATAATAATCGTGAAGACCGTTTCCTTACCCGCTATGGAGGAAGCTTTTAGATTACCACCGTGCATTCGCATAATCTGACGGGAGATGCTTAGCCCGATGCCAGACCCCTCTTCTTTGGTGGTAAAGAAGGGGACGAATATCTCGTTCATGATTTCGGGAGGAATGCCGGGGCCATTGTCCCGTACCCGGATCAACACCTTGCCCGTAGCCCCTTGTTCAGCCGAAAGGGTGATGCAAGCGTCTGCCCTACCCCGCAAAGCGTAAAACGCGTTTTTCATCAAGTTCAAAAGGACTTGCCCCATGAGGTTCGGGTCAGCAAATACTTTCAAGTCGTCCGGTTGGATGCAAATATCGATCTTGACTTCCGGGAAATTCGGTTCCGTGCTGCTCAGGATCACCACCCGCTGGATAAATTCGTTCAAGTTGATCAATTCCCGTTCGGGACGGGGGATGCGGGTAAACTTGCGATAGGATTCCACGAAAGAGATTAAGCCTTTGCCCGTTTCACTGATCACCTTCAACCCGTTTTCCGTGTTGCGTTTCAAATCGTCGGGAGCGATTTCCGGGTCCGCGTGCATGGAAAGTAACGTGTCGCTTAAAGAGGTTACGGGGGCGATCGAGTTCATGATCTCGTGCGATAGCATACACTTATACACTCATAGAAGATTGAATCATAACGAACTCCAACAAGCCATCCAATCTGCTCCCCGGCACAGGGATATCAAAAAAATACTCACCGTTGTACAAATTACAATTTTCAGCGCCCTCCTTTTCTGTGCCCTCGTGGTATCAAGGCAGATGAACTATATGCAACACATGGATTTGGGTTTCAATCAGGAAAACATCTTATATTTTTACTGGCCGGACAATGAATTGCGATACGAAACCCTAAAACAAGAACTGCGACATCACCCTGCCATATTTAACGCCAGTAATGGTTACCCCCTCCCATGTTACGAAAGAGCCGAGTCGATCACAGTACCTAACCAACCGGAGAAAACTATTAAAGCTCGTATTATTCTCGGCGATGCTGACTATATCGATACTTACCAAATTCAACTTCGGGAAGGCCGATGCTTAAAAAAGTATAACTATCCTATTGATCTGAAAGAATTTGCAAGAATCCGTCCCAATCATATCCGGGAAGCTATCGTTAACCAGTCTCTCGTGAAAGCTCTTCAACTAGAACACCCGTTGGAAACCATTCTCAACTTATGGGATTATGAGTACCTTCTCAAAATAGTGGGGGTCGTGGACGATTTCCAGTATTTCCCACTATACAAATACACGGAGCCCGCAATCATCATGTACGAATTTCCTCAAATATCCTCCACGATGATCGTTCACTACCAAACGGGAGAATTCCAAAACGTGTACCGTTATATCCGGACAATGTTTCAAGAGAAATTTCCCAATACCGTTTTTAAATGTGAAGAATACAATTTTTCAGAATTATACGGCAAAGATATCGCTGTTGTTAAACTCATCATTTTGTTCGCCCTCATAACTATTCTCATCGGTGGTATGGGTATTTTCGCGTTCTCTACTTTTATGGTTGAAAGTAAGACCCGGGAAGTCGCCCTACGTAAAGTAAACGGAGCTACCGAATGGCAGATCATGCAACTCTTTAATCAACAATTCTTCACGAGAGTTCTCCTAGCTTGTTTTATCGGTCTGCCCGTTGCTTACTATGCCTCGAAAGAATGGTTAAAAGGATTCGCTTACAAGATTGAAATACACGCAGGATTATTTATATTTGTTTTCCTCACTTCCGTCTTTGTCGTCCTCGCCATCACAACTTGGCAGACTCGAAAGGCTGCCCGTCAAAACCCGATAGATACTCTTAAAACCGAATAGCCATGCAAGATGTTCAATTCAAAATCATATTTCGAGGATGGATAAAAAATAGGACCTACACACTGATCTCTTTGGTCAGCTTGATCTCGGGGATCACGTGTTGCACGCTATTAATAACATTCGTGCTACACGAATATCGAATCGCACACTCTATACTGAACGAGAAAAACTGTTATCTCGTTCAAACACAAAGGAAACAACAAAACATTCTCAATGATGTTGTTACCTCTGGAGCAATCGTAGTCCAACTCAAGAACACTTATCCAGAGGTAGAAAATCTCTGTGTATTTAGGTGCGAGAATCTTCTTTTCTCCGAAAAAGCCGAAGAAGCAGAATACAGAGACGCCTATTCCGTTACGCCTAGTTTTACAGACTTTTTCAAACTCCCCCTACTGTCAGGGGATTTACGTAAGACACTCTCGTCTCCTAATGAAATTGCAGTTACCCGATCTTTTGCTCGCCAACATTTCGGAGTTGCCAATCCTATCGGACAATCGCTCATGCTAGGACGCTATATTATTCATTTTGACGGAAAGAAAAACATCTACAAAAAAATATTCGAACTTTATACAATCACTTCCGTGATTAATGATTCTCAAAAAAATTTTCTCCATTTCGGGATTTTACGAGGTTTATCCGATAAAGAAGTATCGCAATATACCGGATTTTCTTTTTATACATTTATAGAACTTGCTCCTAAAATTTCTGCCTCCAAATTTCTAAATAAAATAAAGGATTGGAACAAAGAACAATTTAAAGATGAAACCATTCATCTTAAACCCGTTGAGCAACTCTATTTGGCAAAGGCCACTCATTTATACGAAGACGGGTTAATCTTTAAACGTGA
This sequence comes from Butyricimonas faecalis, assembly GCF_003991565.1. Taxonomy (NCBI): domain Bacteria; kingdom Pseudomonadati; phylum Bacteroidota; class Bacteroidia; order Bacteroidales; family Odoribacteraceae; genus Butyricimonas; species Butyricimonas faecalis. Next base: position 1,166,361 of record NZ_CP032819.1, read on the forward strand.
TCCTTCCTTTGTTTATCTCGGCCTAGGAGTTGCCATACTCATATTCATCATTGCCTGTTTTAATCACATCAACATTTGTTTAACCCGTACTATTCAACAAGTAAAAACAACAGGCATTCAACTCATATCAGGCGAATCGAAACGAGGCATACAAAAACAATTGATCATGGAAACCGCATTACTCGTGTTGTTCTCCTTTATTGTATCCATCGGCATCATCCATGTACTTATTCCTTATTTCAATACATTCATTACTTCCGATTTATGTCTATCGGATTTGTATGCCGGAAATACTCCACTAGTACTTCTTTTGGTACTTGTTACTATTATCATCATACCACCCCTGTACGTAATACTAAAAATCAATAGAAATTCATTAGCCGAAATCCTAAAGAACGAGAACAAACAAAAAACTATTCTTGTTCGCAATATCGTGATCGCCCAATTTACCATATCCATCATCTTGACAACTACCGTAGTAAACATTCATCACCAAATGAATTTTGCCACACATTGTCGTCCGCATGCAGACGAGATTATTATATTGGGATGGGAGCTCTATACCGTAGAAGACGACATTATTAAAACTTTCTGGGAACGACTCTCGTCTATACCCGAAATCACGCATCACACAAGAACCAATATCGTGCAGAATTCCACTTATGGATTGGAGGATATGGAAGCAAATTGTACTGATGCAGACCCTTCTTTTTTGATTTTTATGACATACAACTTCTCGCAGGAAGACGATTCTCTCCCGGAGAAAAGGGATTACACGAAGTTATCGTGAACGAGGCATTCTTGAAGAAAAAAGGAATGACAGAACCTTTGGGTAAACCATTTCAATTATGGGAAGAAAACTACACGATTGTCGGAATCGTCGCTGACTATCTAACAGATAAACTCTCCCGACAAGTACTTCCCATGTTTATCCGGTTCAGCGATACCGGATCCGAACGTCATATCATTCGTATTCAACCCGGTACCCGAAAAATAGTCGAAGAAAAGATTAATGCACTTTGGGAACAAGTTGCACCGGGAGCAATCGAAATAAAAACTTGTAGTATGGCCGAACGATTCATGGAGTTTCACGAAGAAGAGTTACAAGTCATGAAAATTCTTTCGATATTTTCCTATATCAGCATTTTACTGGCCGGAGTTGGATTATTCGGGTTGGCATGGTTCTCCGTGGAGAACAGGCGGAAAGAGATCAGCCTACGTAAAATCAACGGGGCCAGTGAAAACCAGATCACCGTGTTGTTGTGCGCCCGATTTATCAAATGGATTCTGATCGCTTTTTGCATCGGGGCGCCGATTGCCTATTACTGCTCGGCACAGTGGCTCACGCAATTCGTTTATAAAAACGAGATGTCTCCGGTATCATTTATTTTTATCGGTATTGCGGCAGTCATTATTGGCACGCTGACCGTTGCCTGGCAGGCGTTTAAAGCCTCCCGGATGAATCCGGTAGATAGTATAAAATAGGGGAAAGTCAAGCGTTCTTTCCCCTATCCAAATCGTTCTCGTCCGGTTCTGTACCCAAGGCATCGGACTCTTCTTTCATTTCGTCCATGTAATTCGCCAAGTTATCCCGGGCGTCATCATCGTTGTTCTCCAGGATTTCACCTAAAGCGTTTATATATGCCTCGTGCAATTTTTCATCCTCTTCGGGTGTCAGATGCTTTTTCACATCCATGTTCTCTTGTTTCTTTCCTTTCTCTTTCATAACTGTGTTCGTTTGAATTTAATACGTGAAACGAAAGAAAAGGGAAAAAGTTCGAATATCACGCTTGCTTGATCGAAAGTCCGATACGTTTCCGGGCTTTGTCAACCTGTACGATTTTCACTGAAACATGCTGATTTAAAGAAAGCACGTCTGCCGGGTTCGAAATATATTTATCGGCAATCTCGGATATATGTACCAGGCCGTCCTGTTTCACGCCAATATCCACGAAGGCGCCGAAGTTTGTCAGATTGGTCACGATTCCCGGAACAACCATCCCGATCTCCAGATCATCAATGGTGTGAATGTTGTCAGCAAAACTGAATACTTTAGCCACAGAACGGGGATCACGTCCCGGTTTCTTGAGTTCTTCCACGATGTCTTTCAAGGTAGGCAATCCAATCCGGTCATTCACGTAACGGGATAGTTCGATTTTGTTGCAAGCCTCTTCGTTACCGATCAATGATTTCAGCGGGATGTTCAAGTCTTTTGCCATCCGTTCTGCCACGGTGTATGATTCCGGATGCACGGATGAGTTATCCAAAGGATTCTCGGCTCCCTCTATGCGAAGGAATCCGGCACATTGCTCGAATGCTTTCTCTCCCATGCGTTTCACTTTTTTCAATTCATTGCGACTACGGAATGCTCCATTCTCCTTGATGTAGTTCACCACGTTTTCTGCCAAGGTAGGTCCTAAACCGGAAACATACGTCAACAGATACTTGCTTGCCGTGTTCACGTTCACCCCCACCCGGTTCACGCAGGACTCGACCACCCGATCCAGACTCTCTTTTAATTTCGTCTGGTCGACATCATGCTGGTACTGACCTACCCCGATAGACTTCGGATCAATCTTCACCAACTCGGCCAACGGGTCCATCAACCGACGTCCGATGGATACCGCCCCGCGAACCGTTACGTCATACTGCGGGAACTCGTCCCGGGCTATCTTAGAAGCCGAATAAATTGATGCGCCACTTTCACTCACGACAAACACTTGTATATTCCGGTCATAACGCAAATTCTGGATAAATCGTTCGGTTTCACGTCCGGCCGTACCGTTACCGATAGCAATCGCCTCGATTCGGTAAGAGTTGACCAGGTTGGTAATTTTATTGGCTGCCTGCTTCACCTCGTTTTGTGGCGGATGAGGATAAATGGTTTCATTATGCACCAGATTTCCCGTCTCATCCAGACAAACAACCTTACATCCCGTGCGGAATCCCGGATCTATACCCAACACGCGTTTATTTCCCAGAGGCGGAGCCAAGAGTAGTTGACGCAGATTTTCAGCAAACACTTTAATCGCTTCTTCATCCGCTTTTTGCTTACCGCTTTGCAGGTATTCGGTCTCGATAGACGAAAGTAACAAACGTTTGTACCCGTCTTTCACGGCCATGGACACTTGCTCTGCACTCTCGTTACGACCTTTCACGAATATTCTCTCCAAAGACTCGATCGTTTCCTCTTCCGGTATCTCGATCGCCACTTTCAGAATACCTTCCGCCTCCCCCCGACGAATCGCCAGCATCCGGTGGGAAGGGATCTTCCGCAAAGGCTCGGAATAATCGAAATAATCCGTGAATTTCTCCCCTTCTTCCTCTTTCCCCTTCACGACTTTCGCTTTTACCACGGCCACCCGGTCAAAGGAACGACGCACGGTGTTGCGTGCCCGGTCGTTTTCGCTGACCCACTCGGCAATGATATCTCGGGCTCCTTGTAAAGCCTCCTCTTCATTTTCCACGTCATTCTTCACGAAACGAGCCGCTTTGTCCCACACGTCCCCACTATCCTGTTTCATCAATATGGCAGCCAAAGGTTCCAATCCTTTCGCTTTTGCCTTCGATGCCCGAGTTTGTTTTTTCGGTTTATAAGGCAGGTAAATATCTTCCAGTTCCCGTAAATCGGTACAATGTTCTATCTGTTTCCGTAGTTCCGGAGTCAGTTTTTCTTGCTGTTCGATACTCTCCAACACGGTCTTTTTTCGTTTTTCCAGTTCTTTGAACTGTTCATAAATCTCCCGAACCTGTCCCACCTGCACCTCGTCCATACTCCCGGTCATTTCTTTTCGATAACGGGAAATGAAAGGTATCGTGGCTCCTTCATCCAATAATCCTAATAAATTTTTTATATATCTACTCTCAAAACCACTCTTTTGCGTCACGAATGTGACCGGATCTATATAATATTCCATACGTAATTTATTTTAGATTGCTAAGATACACACTCTTTATTTAATCGCTATCTCTATCCAGCAAATAATTTAATCGAATAATTCATATCTTTGCTTGGAATTTAAATAAATTAGTATAATACAAATTAAATCTTATATCGAGCTCACGTTAAAATAAGCAAATATATGGACGTAAAGCTGTGCATGATTATTGACCTAGAAAAACGTGGAAACAAACAAATGTTTGTCACCGATCAGATTTCCTCTATTAACGAAAACAAAAATGGCTTTTGGTCTGTTCGATTTCTGTCATCCCCTCGTGTGTTCAATTACAACCAGTCCCGTCTGCTTTATCTGACACATCCGGAAACTATTAATCTTGACGAAAAGGGTCTATATATCAAAAACAAGCACATCTTTAATATAGCTGAACTACTTCGCTTCACTAATGGTCACTACACATTCTATCGAGTGACTTATACCAATGGTTATTATGAAAATTTGGACGGAAGCGAAGTCTATATCACCCGTACGCCGATTGATAAAAATGGCGGCTCTACATGGGATTATCTTCGTAAATTAGCTGCTGAAACTGGATTGACAACTGAAGATGATGAGAACATTCTGTCCAAACAATATGATTTGGTGGATGTAAAGCGCGATAATGTCCCCTTGGCCCAATACCTTGGTGACAAAACAAAACTGGCTACTTATCGCATGCCAAAACAGATATACTATCCTTTTGGATGCAATGCGAGCCAAAAAACTGCTATAGAAACAGCTTTAACACACCAAGTTAGCATCATACAAGGACCTCCTGGAACCGGTAAGACGCAAACTATTCTGAACATCATTGCCAATCTGCTTATGAATGACAAAACGGTATTAGTGGTGTCGAACAACAATTCCGCCGTAGAGAATGTGGCAGAAAAACTCGATGGAGAGAGCCTAGGTTTCATTGTAGCCAAGCTAGGTAACATGCAAAATAAAGAAGTGTTCATTGCAAACCAAGCAAATTATCCAAACATGACCGAGTTGAAGATTGACGAACTGGCATCCGCAAAGATGTTAGCACAAGATTCGCTTCGTACTGTTTCACAAGGATTTGACATACAGCTACGTCAAGCTCAGCTAAAAGCAGAGTACGATGCTTTATTAAAAGAATCGAGATATAATGAAATGCTGGAAACAAATCATGCAGAAGACAAATGGTTAAATAGTAAATCGCCTACCAAACTAATAAAACTACTTAATCTCTACCAGACAATAATAGGAAATGGACATAAACCAAATTTATGGTTCAAGGTAAAGTGGTCGTTTTTATTAGGTGCAAAAATGTTGAAGTTCTTAGGTGACAAATCTTCGAATGTTATAGCCAGTCTAGAATCGGCATTCTATTTCTCTCGAAAACAAGAAATAGAACATGAATTGGAATTAATTGCATCGACATTTCAAAACATAGACATCAAAAAGAACGTAAAAGACCTTCGTTCCTCTTCCCTCCTACTATTAAAGGATAAGATTGCTAAGCGATATAGTACTGGCAAAAGAAAAACGTTTACCCTCAGGGATATCAAGCTCAGAACGGAAGAATTTTTAAAGGAATATCCGGTTGTACTTAGTACAACCTATTTAGCCAAAAGCTGTATCAGCAAGGACATGGTATTTGACTATGTGATTATGGACGAGGCTTCACAAGTGGATATAAAAACAGGCGCACTGGCATTGTCATGTGCTATTAATGCCGTAATTGTGGGTGACGACAAACAACTGCCCAATGTGATAAACCGCAAAGAGGCACTCTCGCTTAATGCCATTCAAACAACCTACAAAGTAGATGACCGGTATAACGCTGTAACACATAGCTTTTTGCAATCTTGTGCTGAAGTATTTCAAGATGCTCCAGTAACTTTACTTCGAGAACATTATCGCTGCCATCCCAAAATCATAGAATTTTGCAATCAGCGTTTCTATGATGGAGAACTCATAACAATGACATCTGATAAGAATGAAGATAACGTGCTTCAAGTAATTAAGACAGTACCGGGTAATCATGCCAGAGGACATTTCAATCAAAGGGAAATTGATGTCATCTCTCAAGAAGTATTACCAGAATGTACAAATTCGGAAAGCATAGGTATTATTACCCCCTATCGTTCACAAGCTGAAGCAATAAATCAAATATTGAAGAAAGATATTGCCAGCACAGTGCATAAGTATCAAGGGCGAGAATGTGATACCATCATCATGAGTATGGTAGACAACGTCCCTACTGTATTTTCTGATGATGCCAATTTGCTCAACGTAGCAATATCACGTGCCAAGACAAGACTTTGCATTGTAACAAACGGTAATGAAATGCCCCCAAATTCCAATCTCGGTCAACTTATCAGTTACATCCAATACAACAATTTTGAAGTGAAAGCGAGTAAACTACATTCAGTTTTTGATCTACTCTACAAACAATATACAGCAGAAAAATTAGCTTACGAGGCAACACATCTGAGTGTATCGAAACATCTGTCAGAGAACCTGATGTACAATGTTTTGTTAAAGGCCATTAATGAATTAGGTTTAATTAATACTGGTATACTTTGTCATTACCCGCTATCCAGATTAATTGCAGATTGGGGTTTGTTGAATGATAAAGAAAAAGCATTTGCTGAAAGCCCATTCTCGCATGTGGATTTTCTCATCTATAACTCTCTTACTAAACAACCGCATTGCGCTATAGAAGTGGATGGATGGTATTTCCATAAGGGAAACGATGTTCAACAATTGCGTGATGCACTGAAAGACCAGATATTAACAAAGTTAGGACTTCGTATGCTCCGCATTTCTACTACAGACACCGTGAACGATACAACAATAAAGAAATTTATTAGTTTGTAACTATGTATTTTTTCCACTGCAACGCAAATTCTTTGCTAAAATCATCTGCCAATACAATAAATTCTGTAATTTTAGCCCCTAAGAACATAGTGGTAATCGTTTAAATGAATAATAAATTTAATATTTTATTACTATATTCTTAGTAATCATTGAATAATTTTTATCTCAAACTCACGTTAATAAACACTCATGAAACAATTAATCGCCTGTTGCGGATTAGATTGCGAAAATTGTGACGCCCGTATTGCCACGATCAACAATGATGATAAGTTAAGAGAAGAAACCGCTCGAAAATGGAGTATCATGAACAATACGTCAGAGATTACCCCGGAAACCATCAATTGCACGGGTTGTCGTGTTGAGGGGGCAAAATTCGCCTATTGTAGCAATTATTGTGAAATCCGGAAATGTGTTCAAGCAAAGGGATTCAACACCTGTGGCGATTGTAATGAACTGAATCATTGCCTGACCATCGATCATGTTTTCCAACATAATCCCGGCGCAAAAGAAAATCTTCTATCATCAATTTAATTATTCAAAAAAAGTAATCAATCGGATTAGTCAAAATTGAAAATTATTATCTTTACCATCAAAATAATACAGTTAGTGAGTAAGAATCACTAAATCATACATCAAGAAATTAGGCAGGTGATAGAAATTAAAAACATAGTCAAAAGCTACGGCGAACTAAAAGTATTGAAAGGAATCGATCTCACCATAAAAGAAAAAGAGATCGTAACGATCGTAGGGGCTAGCGGTGCAGGGAAAAGTACGTTGCTACACATTCTAGGAACACTCGATACCCCGGACGAGGGCGAGTTATTGTATGATTCCGTGAATATTGCCCGGTTATCCTCCAACAAACTATCGGAATTCAGAAACAATAACATCGGGTTTGTATTCCAATTCCACCATTTATTGCCGGAATTCACGGCGTTGGAAAATGTTTGCATTCCGGCATGGATCAAGGGAACCGGGAAAAAGGAAGCGGAACAACGAGCCATGGAATTACTGACTCTTCTCGGTCTGGGAAAGCGGGTTAGCCACAAGCCGAACCAACTCTCCGGCGGGGAGCAACAACGAGTTTCCGTGGCAAGGGCTCTCGTCAATCATCCCCGGGTGGTGTTGGCCGATGAGCCTTCCGGGAACCTGGACACCCGCACCAAAAATGAATTACACCAGTTGTTTTTCACTTTACGGGAAGAACTCGGGCAGACTTTTGTAATCGTCACGCACGACACGGAACTAGCCCGCATGTCAGATCGGCAAATAAAATTAAATGACGGAATGCTAATGAATGAATAAAATGAATCTTCCGGTATGATTTTCTCGTATCGCAAATAAAACACGAAAACCTGTTTGTGTTTTCGCGCAATGTTCTTACATTTGCATCTTAATAAACAAAATATTTATTTATTAATAAAACCTTTCAATGAAATATACAGAAGAGTTAGACAAAGTGAGTTATTGTTTCGGTCTAAGTATTGCAAGTAACCTCCTTTCTTCAGGAGTAAATTCCATTAACACAGAAGCTTTTGTTGATGCGCTCAGAACTGTCTACGCGGGCCAGATGCCGGAAATCAAACCGGAAGAGGCAAACCAGATTTTGCAGGACTATTTCAACAAGTTGCAAAACGAAAGAGGTAAGGCTGCCAAGGAAGCCGGAGAACAATTCTTAAACGACAACAAGAACAAAGAAGGCGTGGTTACCTTAGCTAGCGGTTTACAATACAAAATAATATCCGCCGGAAACGGGGCTATCCCGAAAAGTAACGATACGGTGAAATGCCACTATGAGGGACGCTTGATCAATGGTGCCGTGTTCGACTCTTCCATCCGTCGTGGAGAACCCGCTGAGTTCCCGGTAAACGGAGTTATTGCCGGTTGGGTTGAAGCCCTTCAATTGATGCCCGTGGGTTCAAAATGGCAATTGTACATCCCTTCTGATCTAGCCTACGGCCCTCATGGTGCAGGACAGGCTATCGGACCGAACGAAACTTTGATTTTTGATATCGAATTATTAGATATAGTATAATTTAATTTACGAAAAACTATGAACGCAAAAAATCTAATCTTAGGTTTATCTGTTGCTGCAATCGGTTTATCTAGCTGCTGCAACACTTCTACAAAAACGAATGTATCACTGAAAAACGAAACTGATACTGCCAGTTTCTATATTGGTTACATGTACGGTTCTAATATCACCGGCAATGGTATTGAAGACATCAACATGGATGCTATTATCGCCGGAATGAACAGTGCGTTACAGAAAAAAGACGCTCCTGCCGACATGATGCAAATGAATATGTTTTTACAGAAATATACTCAAAAAGCCATGATGGCTAAGGCTGACAAAGCATTGAAAGCCGGAGAAGAGTTCTTGGCAGCAAACGCCAAAAAAGATGGTATCAAAATCACCGAGAGCGGACTTCAATACAAGATTGAAAAAGAAGGAACCGGAGCTATCCCGGCAGATACCAGTGTTGTAAGAGTTCACTACAAAGGAACTTTAATTGACGGAACCGAGTTCGACTCTTCATACAAGAGAGGCGAGCCTACCGAATTCCCTGTTAACCGCGTGATCAAAGGTTGGACGGAAGCATTACAATTAATGCCTGTGGGTTCTAAATGGACTCTTTATATCCCGTCAAATTTGGCATACGGACCTCAAGGTGCTAGAGGTGCTATCGGACCGAACGAAACGTTGATTTTCGAAGTTGAATTAATCGACATCGTTGACCCGAACGCTCAAAAATAATTTATCATTCGATATTTAAACAGCTAGCAAGCCCAAGGTTTCTTGGGCTTGTTTTTAATCAGAAAAACAATGAATTACGAAGTTACCGGAAAATTAATTTACAAAGAAGCTACACAAAAAATCAGTGATCGTTTCCAGAAGAGAGAATTCGTGATAGAAGTTGAAAACGAGAAGAATCCACAGTGGAACGACTTCGTAAAAGTTCAATTGATCCAAGACCGGTGTGATCTATTGGAAAACGTCCAATTGAACGAGAATATTAAAGTGTATTTCAATTTGCGCGGCCGCAAATGGGAGAATAACGGACAAGTATCTTATTTCACGAACCTCGAAGGTTGGAGAATAGAGAAAGTTCAAGCGGAAGCTCCGATGATGGGAACTCCGGTACCCGAATACAAGGTGGAAGATATTCCTCCGATGCCGGAAGCTGACGATCTTCCTTTCTAAAATTTTAGAAAGCTTATAAAACCTATTCTATTCTCAAAAATCTAATAAGGGTGTCTGAAAAGTAAATTTCCATCATGGACTTTTCGGGCACCTTCTTTTTATCTTATGCAAAAACTCCGTGATTATCTTGAGCAAACATTAATATTTTATTAATTTTGAATAAATCATAACACGAAGGAAATATGAATATTCTAACAGACCTATTCCAATTCTTAAGAAAACCCGATTTTGTATCTATTCAAGATAATGCTGGAAATAAGATAAAAATATTGTTCACCCTATTTTTGTGTCTATTAGTAATTATGTTCGGAATGAATGTGGTAGTAAGAATATTACAAGTTATTGTTACGAACATTTCTTTAACATCCAGTACGGCAGGTCAAGCAACACAAATTCCTAGTTGGTGGAAAACATGGAATTTATTTCAAATTATACTATTAAGCCCTATATTCGAAGAATTTAGTTATCGCTATGCTCTTGGACAATTTAACGTCACGCGAATCAAGATTTCTGTTAGCCTTATTATTGCATTTCATATTTCTTATCTTCTATATTTTTACAAACTTCATCAGCTCTGCGAGTCTAATCTTATTCTTCATTTTTTCTCGTTATATGGTTCCATGTTCACCATAGCAACCATACTCTTTTTGATCATGAGTCTATGCAATAAACAACTTGCACTGCTAAAAAATAAATGGAACTCGAATTTTTCTTTTATTTTCTACCTGTCAGCTGTTCTTTTCGCAATATATCATGTTTACAATATGCCAGTTCTATTTCTACTCTCCCTTTTTGCAGGAGCCTTAATATTTGGATATACAAGGATTCGATTGGGATTAGGTTATGCTATTGCTTTACACATACTATGGAATTTTTTAAGCTCCTTTCGTCTCTTCATTAATTAAAGAATTTGACCAAAACCCAACAATAAGGAAATCAATAAGGTTGTGATGGAAAGAAATTTCAATTGAGAATCCAGAGCACGTCCTTCTCCTTGATACACATGCTTCAAGTGTACTACCAATAATGGCAAGGTCAGCAAAAAAAGAAAGCCAGTCCATCCGGCTGAGTGCAACATGGAGTACAATACTAGGCAGATCACGGTCAATAGCGTAATCACGAAATGATATATTTTCGCACCTCGTATACCCAAGATAACCGGGATGGTACGTTTACCGCAAACCGAATCATTCTCGATATCGCGGATATTATTCATATTCAAAACGCCGGAAGAAAGAAAGCCGATGGCTGCTGCCGGTAAAGCACATACCCAAGACAAAACGCCGGACATGGCAAAATAACTTCCCATCACGCTCACTAACCCAAAAAAGATAAACACGAAAAGGTCACCCAGTCCCCGATAACCATAAGCACTTTTTCCTACCGTATATTTCACGGCAGCCACGATGGATGCACCTCCGGCAATAAACAAGGAGATACTTTTCCAATTCAATAAATCCCGGAAGGCTTCATAGATTAACAGGCTACCGGTGATGACTGCAACCACGCCAAAAACAATCATGGCTTGTATCATTTCCCGCATACTCAAAGCACCACTTTGAGCACTCCGAATGGGGCCTAAACGATGTTCATTATCTGTTCCCTTGGTTAAATCCCCTACCTCATTCGCCAGATTGGACAATATTTGCAAAGCAACCGTGGTGAGCATGGCCCACACGAAGGTCATTGTCTTAAAATACCCGTCACTTGCCGCCAACAGAGAACCTAGTAATACACCCGATAGGGATAAAGGTAATGTTCTTAACCGAAAACTCGTGATATATGCCCGAACTTTAGACATTTTCTATTACTTAAATCTATTTTTAGCTTTTCAACTACCCCCTCTAACTCCCCCTTACACAGGGGGAGAATACGCTGCATGAAAACACTGGAGGTAATTTTTAATTTATTTTTTCAATTTCAGTTCTTTCTCCTCGATAATCACCTTGTGCTGTTTGAATAAGCCGCCAACCGTCTTTTTGTAATTCTTTTTGCTACACCCAAAAAGACGGTATATTTCATCCGGGTTACTCTTATCCGATACGGCTAAAGAGCCCCCGTTCTCTTCCAGCTTTTTCAATATCAAGGCTGCAAGACGATCAATTTGTTCATGACCATCATTCTTTTGTAGAATACAATCGATTTTCCCGTCTTCCCGAATCGTCTTAATGTAACCGGTCAAGTGTTGGCCAATGGATATGGGTTGAAATATCTCGTTACGATAGATAATAGCCTCGTGGCTGTTATTAACGATGACACTATACCCTAAATCCGTACGCCGGGCAACGATTAACTCAACCTCCTGTCCCAGTTTGTAATCTGCCGGGGTTTTATCGAGGAAACGATTTAACCTCGTGGAAGCGACAATTCGGTCTGTCGTTTTGTCCACATAGACATAAACCAGGTATTCACGTCCCACCACCATCTCTTCCCGTTGTTCCCGGAAAGGAACCAGCAAATCCTTACGCAATCCCCAGTCCAGAAAGGCACCCACTCGACTCGTTCCCACCACTTTCATCAAAGCAAAATCACCCACGACAGCCTTAGGTATTGTCATCGTGGCAATCACCCGATCTTCCGAGTCAAAATAAATGAAAACATTTAATTCGTCACCTTCCTTACATTCGGCCGGAGCTGTTTCTTTGGGTAACAAAATCTCCCCCCAATACTCTCCTCCATCCAAATAAACACCAAAATCCACGATCTTAACGACCTTCAATATGTTGTATTCGCCTAACTTTATCATATTCTGTTATTTTGATGCAAAGATAGGAATAATTTTAGATTTAAAATCACTACATCATTTAAAAGCTTTCTCCGATAATCCCGGTCCATTTAACTTCAACTGATCAAAATACTCCGGTACCGGACGGCCCATTAATTTATCAACATAGATTTTAGCCAGATATTGAGATAACATGAAACCATGTCCCCGCATACCGACAAACAGACCTAACTCGGGATCAACGATATAGCGAGGCTCCGTGTAATAACCTGACCACGTGGCTTGTATACTTACTCCCGCCAACTCGGGCACCCAATCCACGAAGAATTCACTGACAATTTCCATGAACTCCTTCGTATTCAAGATCAAATTTTTATCCGTCCTCAACGCATCCACCCGCGGAGAAGCACAACCGATAATCTGTCCTGTGTGGAGTAGTTGTTGCCCATAAACAGCGGAGAACCCTTTATATTCCTGCCGATCTATCAACATATCCAAACTATCACCGTTTTTTCCCAGCATAGGTAAACGACGAGTGATAAACGCCTGATGGCGTACCGGGTACAATCCTGCATGAATTCCCAATCCCTCGCATATCTTTCCAGCCCCGGCTCCCAAGGCATTCACGAATATCTCCGTACGGAATTCTACGTATTTCTTATCATGTGTCAATACTAATATACTATATGTCGATCCCTCTTTCATTACTTCCAGCACCTTGCAATCTTCCACGATCCGTCCCCCGGCTGAAACACCCATATTACGAATTAAATCAACCACTTTACCGGGTGTTGCCTGCCAGCAATCATTGGTAATCAAAGCTCCCAAGTAACGCTTGGACTTCGTGCTGAAATAAGGAGAAATCTCCTTGTGGAAGTTCTTCGGGTCAACCATAAAAGCATCCGACCACGCACGACTTGCATCCAAAGCATTAAACGTGGATTCATCATGAGCCAAATTAATATAGCGTGTCGTCTTGTAATCAATATTTGATATTTTCTGTAATTCTTTAAATATGGCATGATTATGCTCTGCAATTTCAGCTAGCTCCGGTAAAGAGAAGGCCGTACGACCTCCCCCGATATTTCTCCAAGAAGAACCTCTATCCGCGTTCACCAGCACAGGATTCAAACCGGCATCAGACATATAGCGGAACAAAGCACTTCCGGCAATACCCCCTCCGGCGATCAATGCCCCAATCTCAATCTTCTTAAAATCTGTCCGATTAGCCACTCGATGTTCGTCGCCCCGTTTCGGCGGGTACAATTCACCCAAATTCAACTGGTTAGACAAAGGTGCTCTAGGCGTAGCATCACCCACGATCTCGATTCCTTTCGCACGCAAAGCTAATTTCAATCGAGGAATACAACGTTTACCCCGACAAGGTCCCATCCCCAAGCGGGTTGTATGTTTTATCTCGTCAATCGAGATAAAGGTACGATCACCCACGACTTTCAGGACATCATCTAAAGTAACATCATCACAATGACAAATAAACGTGGCTCCCGGCTGATCTTTCAACAACGGTTCCAAATCCAACGGTTCGGGATAGTTCTCCTTCACCACGAAACCTCTCACCTTCACTAAATCTTCCCCATGAACATTCAAGGCTTTCACTCGAGCAATATTCGTTTTATTCGGCTTATGCAGCACCTTTTCGATAAGCCCCTCTCCCAATCTTTCTCCATAGTTATTCACCAAGTAAACTACCTCTTTCTCATTTACCTCGTATTCTATCGGCAGAAACAAGTTGTCTTTCCGCAAATCATAACCGAAGATAGCCAATCCCGGACATTGGTAGACACACTCCATACACCCGATACATTTATCGTAATCCACGTGAGGCACAGTAGAAGTCGAACTTTTGGTTATAGCCCCGTGAGGACAGGCAAAAGAACAGGGGTTACATGCAAAACCATATAAACAATCCATTTGCACAAATCCCCGTTTATGCATACGCTCCGCTTCCGGCAAACAGGGTGTTTCTAGAATCCGAACCGGATGTTGTTGCGAATCAATATATTCTTTAGAAACGACCAAATAATCATCATAAGTCACCCTAGCCCCTAAATCCATCAATATCTCAATGGCCGTCTGCTTTCCACGCAACACGGCACTCGTTCCCTCTCCTATTCTCACGGCATCACCTGCGGCATAACAATGATCTCCAAAGACAGCCTTCCCTTTCATCAACAATTGATTATCAGGTATTAATCCCGTACATATATTGATAACATCTATCCCATTCAATATTCTTTCTGTACCGGGGATCGATTTAAAGTTCTCACACTCGGCAATAACCGCTCCTGTGATGCCCGTGTGATCAGCATTCGGAATCGCTTTCAATAACACGTGAGATGTCATGATCGGTATTGCCAAACGACGAACCCGGTTGGCTTGTACAGGAAAACCTCCTTCTTTAGGCATACCCTCAATAATCGCCTTCACGTGGGCTCCAGCCTGCATCAACTGGTAGGAGGTCAGATAACCGATATTTCCGGCCCCCACGGTCAAGACGTTTTTCCCTAACAACGTGAGTTCGTTATTCATCATTTTCTGAACGACAGCCGCCGTGTACACCCCGGGTAGATCATCGTTTTCGAAGGCTGGCATGAAGGGTACGGCACCCGTGGCCACAACCAGATAATCAGCATCCACGAAAAACACGGTATCTGTTTCCAAATTTTTCACGGCCACTCGTTTTCCCTCCAGAATATCCCAAACGGTAGAATTCAGATAAATCCCCTCCATATTCTCCTCTGCCAATGTTTTGGCAATATCAAATCCACGCATTCCACCGAAACGTTTTTCTTTCTCAAAAAAGAAAAACTGGTGGGTCTGCATATTAAACTGTCCGCCAATTTTATCATTATTATCAATAACAATATTATCTATGCCATACTTCTCGAACTCTTCCCGTACGGCTAATCCTGCTGGCCCAGCACCCACGATTACCACCGTGGTACGAAGTACTTTCCGGATATCAATCCGGTGTTCAGCGTGTTGTTCAGCCATTTTCCCTTGGGCGAACTCCCGTACCTCTTTCACACCATCCACTTTTGTCACGCAAATGCGCCGTACTTTACCATCCACCAGCATCTCACAGGCCCCACACTTCCCGATACCGCAAGCCAGAGAACGCCCCCGACCATCCAGACTGTGACTATGCACAGGGTATCCGGCTTGATGTAAAGCCGACGCAATAGTAAAACCTTTTTCTCCGTCGATTTGTTTCCCGTTAAAAGTGAAAATCACTTTATCTCGTTTCGGAACATCTAGAATCGGGTGCGCATTAATCTTCGATATAAGTTATATATTTATTAATTAGGTTATTAGATTCTTTTGCAATATAACCGATCCGAGACAAAAAAAAGCTGACAAAAGTCAGCTTTCAAGGTTTATCGTTTTTTTAACATTCAATTCTTTTCCCTCGTGAAGGTGAATTTCCCCTCGATCCCCTGGCCATCCTTACTCACCCCAATGATCGTATCGTCATCTACCAAGATGCCAAACCAACTATCCAACTCGTACTCTATCTCATGTTCGGAATGAATAATATCAAACTCCTCGGCATCCAATTTTACCTTGTGTTCTTCAAGCCTTCCCACTAAAAACTCCTGCAACATATATCCATCCTCTCCATCAAGTTTATCCGTAAAAATAATTCTCCCTGATAAATCATTCCCTTCCTGCTTCAGGAATAATTCACCCTCGGCCACCCCGTAGCCATAATCCTCTTTATATTTCCATTTACCTGTTAAATCCACCTTGCTAATTTTAGATTTTAGATTCCAACCACTCATTAATTTTAGATTTCTATCCACGAAATACTCGTTTTTCAATCATAAATCGTAATTCATAAATCATAAATTAATACATTTTTTTCATGCTAAGCTTTTTCCATTGCTTTTGCCTCATTCCAATATTCGTCCATTTCCTCCAAAGTCATTTCCGAGAGTTTACGATTTGTTTCATGGGCTTTTTCTTCCACGTAAGAAAAACGACGAATAAATTTCTTGTTGGACTTTTCCAAGGCATTTTCCGGATTTATACCGTATAGCCTTGCCGCATTAATCATGGCAAACATGAAATCACCGAATTCTTCTTCCATACGCATCTGATCCTTCCGGGCAACCTCAACTTCCAATTCTCCTAACTCCTCCCGTACTTTTTGCCACACATCCTCTTTCTGTTTCCAATCAAACCCAATTCCTCTCACCTTATCTTGAATGCGGTATGCTTTCACTAAAGCCGGAAGAGTATCCGGAACTCCTTCCAGAACTTTATTATGACGTCCCTTCTCTTTCAACTTTAATTGTTCCCAATTACGCAACACGTCATTCTCGTCCTCGACCTTCACCTCCCCGTAAATATGCGGGTGACGATAACGCAACTTGGCACAGATCTCGTTCAATACATCTGTCATATCAAATTGTTCCTGTTCCTTTCCGATCAATGCATAAAACACGATATGCATGATCAGATCTCCCAACTCCTTTTTCACCTCCTGCATATCATTTTTCAGAATTGCATCTCCCAATTCATAGACTTCTTCCACGGACAACGTCCGCAAAGACTCCATCGTCTGTTTATGATCCCAAGGACACTTTTCCCTCAAGGTTTCCATTATATCCAAGAGCTCGGCAAAAGCTTCTTTCTGTTTTGTAAAATCTTTCTCCATAACAAACTCTACTCTCGTGAAAAATTTTCAATTCCCAACTTTCAATTTTCAATTGTTTTCCCTACTTTGCACCTGCAAAAATAAGGCTTTTATTTTAAGTTTCATGATAGAGAGAAGAATAAGTATTGGAAACATTGATCCTATTGACTTTTACGGCATTAACAATGCAAAATTCATCACGTTGAAAGAATTTTTCCCCAAGTTAAAAATCACTGCCAGGGGCGATGAGATCATTATTCAAGGAGAAGAAAGCGACATTGATGTCCTTGTTTCCAAAATTAATGCTCTTCTGGAACATTATAATAAATATAATATGCTCACGATCGCTAATCTGAAAAGAATTATTCTGGAAGACGAGATCGTGGAAGACCCCGAGGACCCGGCCTCAATCATTGTTTTCGGGAACAATGGGAAAATCATACGGGCTAGAACGCCGAACCAACGTAAACTCGTCGATTTAGCAAGAATAAATGACCTTCTTTTTGCCACGGGGCCCGCAGGTTCCGGTAAAACCTACACGGCAATTGCTCTAGCGGTTAAAGCATTACGCAACAAAGAGGTCAAACGAATCATTCTAAGTCGTCCGGCTGTAGAGGCCGGCGAAAGCCTCGGATTTCTGCCCGGGGATATGAAAGAGAAAGTTGACCCTTACTTACAGCCTTTGTACGATGCGCTTTCTGACATGATTCCTTCAAAAAAATTGAGTGAATACCTCGAAACGGAAATCATTCAAATTGCCCCCTTGGCATACATGAGAGGACGGACGCTTAATGATGCATTCGTGATTCTTGATGAAGCTCAAAACACAACGAGAAATCAGTTAAAGATGTTCCTAACCCGCATGGGTGTTAACGCTAAATTCGTGATCACCGGGGATATGAGCCAAATTGACCTTCCCAAACAAAGTGATTCCGGATTAATTCATGCCTTCAAATTGCTACATCATATAAAAGGCATTGCATTTGTCGAATTCGACAACAGCGACATCGTTCGCCACAGGTTGGTGAAAGAGATTGTAAACGCTTACAACAACGAAGAAAAAACTAAATAACGGATATTTAAAGCAAATAACATGGAAGCGATTGTAAAAACAAATTTCAAATTCCCGGGACAGAAAGATGAATACGTCGGTAAGGTACGCGACGTGTATAACATCAATGACGAATACCTCGTTATGTTGGTATCCGACAGAATTTCCGCTTTCGACGTGGTACTCCCGAAAGGAATACCTTACAAAGGACAAATATTGAACCAAATTGCCGCTAAATTCTTGGACGCAACTTCTGATATCGTTCCGAACTGGAAAATAGCAACACCCGATCCGATGGTAACCGTTGGTCACAAATGCGAACCGTTCAAAGTAGAAATGGTTATTCGCGGTTATCTGGCCGGAAGTGCATGGAGAGAATATAAAGCAGGAAAGAGAACTCTTTGCGGGTTACCTTTACCGGAAGGGATGGTTGAAAACCAAAAATTCCCAACCCCACTCATAACCCCCACCACCAAAGCGATGGAAGGACACGATGAAAATATCTCTAAGGAAGAGATCATCTCTTCAGGGTTAATAAGTAAAGAAGACTACGAAACCATTGAGAAATATACGCTTGCCCTATTCCAAAGAGGAACAGAAATTGCAGCCAAAATGGGATTAATTCTAGTAGATACGAAATACGAATTCGGAAAGAAAGATGGGAAGATCTATTTGATTGATGAAATCCACACCCCGGATTCTTCTCGCTACTTCTATGCTGATGGTTATGAAGAACGCTTGGCTAAAGGAGAAAGACAACGTCAATTATCTAAAGAGTTCGTTCGCGAATGGTTAATGGAAAATGGATTCCAAGGAAAAGAAGGTCAAACCATTCCGGAAATGACCCCCGAAGTGGTAGCTAATATCACGAACCGTTATATAGAATTATACGAACATATCACGGGAACGAAATTCGAGAAGGCCGATTGTACGAATATTCTTGAACGCATCGAGAAGAATGTGAATGAATGTTTGGCTAGCTTATCAAAATAATAATCGAGTAGGAGGAAAACGAAGCAGTTTTCTTCCTACTTTCGTTTTCCGACCTCTCACACCACCGTACGTGCGGTTCCGCATACGGCGGTTCCTATTTTGGATACCAATCGAGATACGACCCTATTAAAGTAGCATACCCTGCGGAGCGTAGTTTATTGTTATCTATCGCCCTTTTTAGAATAGGGCTATCAGCTATTCGCCAATAGCCCTTGCGAGTATTTCCCCATTCGTATGCTTGATATTTATTGATACCACATATGATGAGGTTTGCCACTTTTGTCTTGGCTTTCTTCCAAGCTTTCCATATACACATGCGGATTCTACGCCTTAGCCATTCGTCTGTTACAAGCAAGAGACGCTTCATATTGGCAAGGTGATAATAGCCAACCCAACCTCTTATGTATTCTTTCAGCTTTTGCTTTCTCTTGGCATATCCCCATCCGTTGCTGCGACTTGTCAGTTCTTTCAATTTTGACTTCATCTTGTCCTTGGACTTGGGATGCACCGTGAGTTGGCATTTGCCTTTCATCACATAGAAGGAGTAGCCGAGGTATTTCGCTCCGCGCACATACGACACTACGGTCTTTTCCTTGTTGACTTTGAGATATAGAACATTTTCTATAAATCGGGTTATAGACTCCTTCACTCGCATTGCAGCCCTTTTTGACTTGCAGAATATCATCGAGTCGTCAGCATAACGCACAAAGGGGAGTCCTCTGCGTTCGAGTTCTTTATCCAATTCGTTGAGCATGATGTTACTCAACAACGGACTTAGCGGTCCTCCTTGGGGAGTTCCTTCCTCGCTCGCTTCAAACAATCCTTTGTTCATTACACCACTTCGGAGATATTTGTGTATAAGGCTGACTACTCTGCCGTCTTTTATCGTACGGCTGAGGATTTCTATGAGCTTGCTATGGCTCACGGTGTCGAAGAAGCGTTCAAGGTCGAGGTCTACTACATAGGTGTAGCCCTCGTTGATTATCCTTTGCGCTCCACGCAGTGCATCATGGCATCCTCTTCCCGGACGGAAGCCGTAGCTTGTCTTGGAGAATTGGTTCTCATAGATGGGAGTCAGTACTTGGTTGATGGCTTGTTGCACCACACGGTCTACAACCGTAGGTATTCCCAACAGGCGCATCTTGCCGTTGTCTTTGGGTATTTCTACCCTTTTCACTGGGTTCGGACGGTAAGAGCCGTCCATCAAGGAACGGATGAGCACATCCTTGTTGGTCATGAGCCATGGGAGCAACTGCTCACATGACATCTTGTCGATACCACCACAGCCTTTGTTTCTCATAACAGCCTTGTAAGCTCGGTTGAGATTCGTAGGACTGAGGATTTGCTCGAAAAGGTGTTCCTTGTAGAATGGTACTTCCACGATGTTGTCTTCACACATCCACATGAAGGTCTGCACTCCCCCATACCATTCGGTTTCCGACCTATCTCTTTGGGGGCAGCCATTAACTTGGGATAATGTTTTCTGCATTCTTTCCTTCATAAGGTATGTTTCAATTACTATCGTTTAATTGTTAGGTTCAGCCCTTCATGCAATGTTATCGATTATTGCAATACTATGGCATCTGCTGACTTCTCACGGCAAGCTTTACTCCGCTTCTTTCGTAAAAAAAAAAACTATTTGAAGCGTCCGTGAGACCTCCTCGGATAAGAGCATTGTCTTTCCATCTTATACCCACTTCATTTACACCGACCGTTCCGAATAGCTATAGGGCTTTGGCTTGTCGTGCAGCCTTACCCACGGTCATATGCCTTATATGAAGTTTCTGTCCGTTAGGTCAGATGTTTGCCGCCGGCTTCTTTCAGATTTCACCTCACGATGAACACCCTTGCCTTGGGCTATGTAATTCCCGCTATTAGGGCTTACTCGGGACTTGCACCCGTTAGACAATGCTCATGCCGAGCATACACCAATAAATACCGGTCACGAATATTGCTCGTGACCGGTATTTTATACACTAGGAATTTACTGAATATCCCTATTTATCTGCCACTTCTTTCAATAAATCACGCATACACTCCTGTACTTTCACGGGGTCGCCCACGTAATTATTCACAAGAATTGTAAAAGCTAATGTTTCTCCTTGTCGCGTTTTTAAATACCCGGCAAGCGCCCGAACCCCGGACATAGAGCCCGTTTTGGCCACGACATTCCCTCGTAAAACCGGATGATCGGAATAAATTCGCAAGCTCCAATCCACGTTTCCCCGCGGTAATGACAAAACAAAGGCATCACTTAAATACCTTCTTGCCCAAATCAATACATCCGTAAATACCTCTGCAGGGACGGCATTTGCCGGAGATAAACCACTGGCATCTTTCAACGTAATACCACATGAATCTATCCCCATATCACTTAATTCAGCCTTTACCGTTTTCGCATAATCTGTCGGACTGATTAATTCTCCTAATGCCTCGGCGAAAAGATTGACACTATTTTTATTTGTATAGTAAACGATATCTTTCAAAAAAGGAGAAACCATCGTCAGCAAGGCATGACGCTCTCCCTCTTTTATTTTTTGTTTATCCAACACGATTCCTTTCCCTTTCAATCGTTTTTCCAGTTCAGCCCTGAAACAAGCATCCGGATGGTGCATCGCACCCTTCACCGCAAAAGAAGAACGATTAACCAGAATAGTCCCTTGAATTAACAACGTCACAGCTTCCGGTCCCCCGTATATCCACGCGTCATTTCCATGCTTGGCGGAAGCCATCACTTCGTTCCGTAATTTTACTCCCGGAACAGCAGGAACAACAGACACGATTTTGGTTTGAGTACCCGACTTTCCAGACTTCAAGGTGATCGTGTAGGTATTATCCCGATAATTAAATGAATGGTAGAGAGCCCCGTAATAATTTGCCACGTCTTCCCATGGCCAAGACCCCGGAATACGGGCCGGCTCTCCTTCAGTTTCTATAATAATATTTCCATGAATCCGTTGGATTCCCAAGTTCTCCACCTTAGAAACAAGACTATCCATGAAGCCAGCTTGGGGAAAATATTTCGAATCCAATGTCGGATCACCTCCTGCCTGAATAACAATGTTTCCCAAGAGTGCGCCATTTTCAATCCTCCCAGTATAGAAAACCTTTGTTGTATAGGTTAGAGAATCTCCTTCCCGTTTTAATGCCAATGCAGAAGAAAGTAATTTAATCACGGAAGCCGGACGCAATGCCATCCCCGGATTATGCTCGTACACCACCTGCCCCGTTTCTACGTTTTTCACACAAACCCCTATTGCTGCATGTTTCACTTCATCCCTTCCCCACAGATTTCGTTCGTCTATTCGAGTCTGCCCTAACGCAGAGACCATAGAAATCAGCATGAAAAAAAGCAGCCAGCCGGATTTCATCATTCGGTAATTGATTTCAACACATTGTTTACATCCTCTTCCGTCCGGTGTAATTTGCTCTTACAAAATTCAACAAGCACCGCCATCCGTTTCACCTTTTCACTCAACTCATCCACATCCAACTTGTTTTCTTCCAACAGCTTTACCAAACTTTCAATCTCTTCCATCGCGGATTTATAGGTCAACTTATCTTCCATAACCGATTGTATTAGATGTTTGTTTCAATATCTTTAATTTCACTTCGAATAATTCCCCTGAATAATTCAGTTTCAAGCACATCCCCTTTCTTTACAGCCTCCGTTTCTCGAACTGCCTTTCCGTTAACACGCGTAATCGAGAATCCCTTCTCCAGTATATTTTTCGGGTCGACATACTTCATTTTAGTTTCTGCCAGCTCCAGAAAATAACGGTTAGCCGTAAACAGTTCTGTTATTTTACGCCCTACCGTCTTTTGTATATCTTCCAACCGATTCCTCCGGCGTTCCAATAATGTCCCGACTTTCCCTTCCACCTTCATTTTTAATTGGTCCAGCCCATTGATCCGCTCTTGTACAAAAAGCCTTGAGGCATGTTCTACTCTCCGGGATGATAAAGCCAGATGATTTGTCTGCCCCTCCAGAAAGAGACGGGTAAACTGCTTGAACTCCGTGATTCGTACCACCTGACGAGTTTTTTCTTCCTGCAATATCCTTTTGGTTTCTCTCACCAAGATTTCCTTTGCCTCTTCCAACTCACCATCCGCTTCAGAAAAGCATTCGATCAGAAAAGCTGCTGCAGCTGTCGGGGTTTTCACACTCCGATAAGCCACCCGGTCCACGATCGTCTCATCACGTTCATGCCCGATTCCGGCAAGAATAGGGATAGGGAACTGCGCTACGTTGGCAGCCAACTCGTAAGAATCAAAACTACCCAAATCCGTTTGTGAACCTCCCCCTCGAATAATTACCACCACATCAAAAAGTGATTCAAATTCGTAAATCCTTTCCAACGCGGCAATGATTGACTCGGTCGTTTTCTCTCCCTGCATAATGGCAGGAAATAATTTGGTATGGAAAGCGTACCCGTAAGCATTGCGATGCAACTGATCCACGAAATCACCATATCCGGCAGCTGTAGGAGAAGATATTATAGCCACGGTCTTCGGTAACATCGGAAATTCCAGTTCCCGATTCATATCAATCACCCCCTCCTGGGTTAATCGATCAATAATCTCCTTCCGTTTCCGCTCCAGGTCTCCAATCGTAAACGTGGGATCAATATCTTTTATATTCAAGGAATACCCATACAATTCATGAAAAACGATCTCAACACGAACCAGTACCTTGATCCCTTTCTGTAAAGATTTTCCCGTGGTAGTTTCAAAATAAGGTTTTAGCATCCGATAGGTAAACGCCCATATCGTAGCACGAGCCGTGGCAATCACCGCATCATCTTCCTCTCTCTTCTCCACCAATTCCAGATAACAATGTCCGGATCGATTCTCTTTCACATCAGCAATCTCGGCTATCACCAAAAAACTATCCGGGAAACGGTTCTTTAATTCCCGTTTTACCAAACAATTCAATTGGTATAATCCGATAGGCTCCATGCTGATTTAAGATTTATGATTTATGATTTATGATTTATGATTTGGGATTTGGGATTTACGATTTATGATTTATGATTTCAAAAATCTAAAATTATTCTAGTTTCAATTTGTTCAACTCAGAAATATAGGACAATAGTTCCACACGTCCCAATTTTGTTTCGGCAGAAGTAATAAACGCCATGGGCATACTTTCCCAGGTATCTTTCATCTTTTCCTGATACTTGGCAATACAATTCATCCGTTCCGTGGTTGTCAACTTATCTGCCTTCGTAAAGACCATCACAAAAGGAACCCCGTTCTCACCCAACCACTCCATGAAATCGAGATCAATCTTCAACGGATCATGTCGGCTGTCTATCAACACGAAAAGACACACCATATTCTCCCGTTTTAATATATAATTCTTTATCATGGAACTGAATTGTCCTCGCTGAGATTTAGATGTTCTAGCATACCCGTATCCCGGTAAATCCACCAGATACCATTCATTATTAATCAAAAAATGATTGATCAATTGAGTTTTTCCCGGACTAGCAGATGTCTTGGCCAATTTGCTATAATTTGTCAGCATATTGATCAATGAAGACTTTCCCACGTTCGATCTCCCAATAAACGCGTATTCGTGTCTATCCGGTGCCGGACATTTCTTCACATCCGTGTTACTTATCACAAAACTGGCACTCTTAATTTCCATCATTTTTCAATTTGAATATATAATCATTGAACACGAGAAAATGTAAAGCAAACTTTACACTTTCCCTGTTCAAATGTACAATTATTTTCTAGCCGCGAGAAGAGGATCTGTTGAAATTTCTCGGTTTTTTCGGATCACTTCCCGGTCTTCCCCTTCTCTTTCCACCGCTCTTTTCTTCCCGGCGTCCGCCGCCCCGGTGATCTTTCTTGTCCCGGTCACGACGTTCCCGTCTTCCAGAAAACTCGCCTCGACTTCGGTCATCCCGACGACGCCCTTTGTCACGCGTAGGAATAGCCTTTATCTCCAATGGAATACCATTAAAGAGGACCTTACTGAAATCTACAGCAAAATCAGGGGCACTCTCCTCGTCGATCTCGAATTTTGTATCTGTATCAAAAATACGGATACCTCCGACACCAATACCCCGACGGCGAGAATATTTATTAATCAAACCCATCAGATCACGAGGGGTCAACCCGTCTTCCCGACCGACATTCAGCATAAACGTGCTGTACGCGGTTTCTTCTCCACGTCCCCGACGATCACGTCGATCTCCCCGATCACCACGTTCAGAACGACCTCCCCGGTCATCATCACTGATGTTCAAATCGGCTGTATTCTTGTATTTCTTCAGTAACTTACCGAACTCGTAGGATACCAAATGTTGGATCAACTCTTCCTTCGATAGTTCAGCAAATTTTTCATACACCTCAGGAGCATACCGATCAATATCCTCCTGATCCTCTGATGCTAAAATCTTGTCTGCATAAAACATCAATTGTGCCCGACAAATCTCTTCTCCTACCGGAACTTGCTTGTACTCGAACTTCTTCTTCAAGATACCTTCAATCCGGCGTAATTTTCCTTTCTCTTTCGAGTGAATAATGGCGATGGAAATACCTTCCTTTCCGGCACGTCCCGTTCTACCGCTACGATGCGTATAGCTCTCCACGTCTTCCGGCAAATTGTAGTTGATCACGTGTGTCAAACAATCCACGTCCAACCCGCGGGCAGCCACATCCGTTGCCACCAATACTTTCAATCGTTTCGCCCGGAAAGCGTTCATCACGTTATCCCGTTGCGCTTGGCTCAGATCCCCGTGTAATGCATCGCAATCAATCCCGTCACGCTGCAAATGCTTCGCTATATCTTGCGCATCATTCTTCGTACGAGTAAAAATAATAGCATACATACTGGGGGAGCAATCCACAATTCGGCGTAGCGTTTCGTAACAATCTTTCGCACGAACCATATAATATTGGTGAGATACCGTATCCGCACCCTGATTTTTCTTACCCACGGAAATCTCCTTCTGGTTCACCAGATAATTCCGGGCAATCCGTTCTACCTCTTTAGGCATTGTTGCCGAAAACAGGTACGTATTTTTATCCTTAGGCGTGTTACTCAAGATAAAATCCAAGTCTTCCTGGAATCCCATGTTCAACATCTCATCGGCCTCATCCAGCACGACGGCAAACACGGTCTCGATATTCAACGCTTTCCGGTTCAACAAGTCGACCAAACGTCCCGGAGTAGCCACAACCACGTGTACCCCTTTTTGCAGTTCCTTCATTTGTCTCCTTATGTCCGTTCCCCCGTACACACAGGTCACACGAATATCCGGAAGGTACTTTGAATAGTTCTTCAAATCACTCCCGATCTGCATACACAACTCACGTGTGGGACTCAGAACCAGTACCTGCACACTATTCCATTCCGGATTAATTTTCTGTAATAACGGCAATCCGAAAGCCGCTGTTTTTCCCGTTCCGGTCTGGGCTAACACAACCAAATCATTTTCTTCGCCCAAAATAACAGGGATAGCCTTCTCTTGTACCGGACTCGGTGTTTCAAACCCTAAATCTGCAATTCCTTTAAGAATGTCCCCGTCTAATCCTAATTCTCTAAATTTTTCCATTAAACTGTTTTAAATTACACTCGTAATTTCTGATCTCCGATTCTTGATTTCTGATCTAAAGGTTGCTCAAACAACCTTTCCTAAGCTTCTAATTTCTAACGGAATTTTATTCAAATTCCTCCTCAAAAATCATCTTATGATTTTCCAATCCAAAATCAAAAATCCCCAAATCTAAAATTATCAAAGTCTGTCTATTTTTAAATGTCTCCGAGTATACGCCGGAGTCGTTGCCAATTCTTCTACTTTTTCGGGTGACAAATCCGGTTGAAGCACCACTTCCGATTCTTTTAAAATGACCTGTACGTAATCTTTTACCCCGTCTTTGATTTTCTTCGTACGAGCGGCATCCTCCGCCGTTTCCGAAGCATCTTTCACGGAAGAAGCTACTCCTTTCAAGGGTTTCGTGAACGTGTTTTCCACGTCCTCCATGGGGAAGCCGGTAGCAATCACCGTCACGGAAATTGCATCTTCCAGCGCCTCATCGGTTCCCACACCCCAAATAATAGCTGCATTATCACCTACTTCCTTGATCACGTAATTCGTGATTTCACTCATCTCATCCATCGTAATTTCATCCGTCCCGGATGTAATATTCAACAAGATGTCACTGGCTCCCAATATATCGCTCTTGTTCAGCAGAGGGCTATTCAAAGCCTCGGCAATCACCCGCTTAGCCCGGTCTTCACCGGAAGCTTTTGCCGCTCCCATAATAGCAATTCCGCTATCTGTCATCACCGTTCTCACATCGGCAAAGTCGACGTTTATATATCCCGGCAACGTGATAATCTCCGCGATACCCTTGGCAGCAATATTCAACACGTCGTTAGCTTTGGCAAATGCACTCGACAATGTTTGCGATCCGAATATCCGTTGTATCTTCTCATTATCTATGATAATCAAAGAGTCCACATGTTCTTTTAATCTTTTTACCCCTTCACGAGCCTGGTCCAACCGTTTCGGCCCTTCGAAGCGGGAAGGTATCGTCACGATACCCACCGTCAGAATACCCATATCCTTGGCTATCTTGGCAATTACGGGTGCCGCACCGGTTCCGGTTCCTCCTCCCATTGCCGCCGTGATAAACACCATCTTCGTATTGGTACTCAACAACGCTTTTATATCATCAATACTCTCGTTAGCTGCAGCCTCTCCGATCTCCGGTCGATTCCCCGCTCCCCGTCCTTCAGTCAGGGTCTTCCCCAATTGAATAATGGTCGGAATAGGACTATGTTCCAATATTTGCGAATCGGTATTACACAACACGAAATCCACGTCACAAATCCCTTGCTTGTACATGTATTCCACGGCATTACCGCCACCACCTCCGACTCCGATCACTTTAATAATCGGGGTAGTAATCTCAAACTGGTTAAAATTTATCAATCCGTCTACCATGATCGTCCATTATTACATTTGTGAATCCCTATTCATATCTTCATTGAACATATTTCCTAGCTTACGCTTGAACCAGCTATCCACATCCGGTACCTCGTTCTTTCCTCGTTTGCGTCCGTTCTCCAGTTCAAACTCCCGGTCATACTCCTCAATTCGTTTCCGGTGAATCTCCTCTTCCCGAACCGGTTCATCGTCATCATCATCGTCAAACACGATAGCCCGTTGACGTTTTCCGACATCCCGCCGCTGTTTTTCCCGCTGTTGGCGTAACCGACGACTCTCTTCCAACCTTTGCTTACGCGCACGCTCCTCTTCTTCCAACTTTCGGGCATCCACCGTCTGCATTTCCAAATCTTCCACCGTTTCCACCTTAAAAGAAATATTCGTCTTTTTCCTCTCAATCGGAGAACCGTTAAACCCAGTAGCAATCACGGCCACGTGCAATTCGTCACCCAGAGCATCGTCCTTACCGGCACCCCAGATCACGTCCACATCGTTCCCGACCAACTCTTTCACGTAATCGGTAATCAAGGTAATCTCGTCCATCGTGATCTCCTTACTACCGTACAGCATGTTCAACAATATATTAGATGCCCCCCGAATATCATTACTATTCAGCAAGGGCGATTCCAATGCCATCTTCACAGCCTCCAACGCACGATTCTCTCCAACCGATTCTCCGGCACCCATCAGCGCCACCCCACTATTCCGCATCACCACTTCCACGTCAGCGAAGTCCACGTTCACGAATCCCTTCAACGTGATGATCTCCGCGATGCTCTTCGCTGCGATGGTCAACACGTTATCCGCCATCTCAAATGCTTTCGACAACTTCAAATCCCCGTACATATCCCGCAACTTCTCGTTACAGATAATCAACAGGGCATCCACGTAATTCGACAACTCGTCAACGCCCTCCATCGCTTGCTCCACCCGCTTCCGTCCCTCAAAACTAAAAGGGATCGTCACGATGCCGATGGTCAGAATACCTAACTCGCGAGCTTGCTTGGCAATAATAGGTGCAGCGCCTGTCCCGGTTCCACCCCCCATACCTGCCGTGATAAACACCATTTTCGTGTTACGCTCCAATATCGTTTTGATATAATCCAGACTTTCAATGGCCGACTGTTTGCCGCGCTCCGGCAAACTTCCTGCTCCACGCCCCTCGGTAAGCTCCTTACCGATCTGAATACGATTTTTCACGGGACTAATCCGCAACGCTTGTATATCCGTGTTACACACCACGAACTCTACGCCTCGAATCCCCTGACGACACATGTGGTTCACGGCATTACTACCGCCTCCACCCACTCCGATCACCTTGATAATCGATTCTTCCTGTAGTGGAATATTCACAACCAATAAATCATCTTCATTAAGCATAGCTGAAAGGTCTTATATCATTTATTCTCTAAAAAAATTACTAAACCATCCGCCGGACTTGGGTTTCTTCACCTCTCGGCGTTCACACTGCAACAACCCAAAAGCCGTAAAATATGCCGGGTTCTTCAAACTAGTTTCCCGATCTGCTTTAACACTCGTCACCTTTGCAAAGCCAACCGAATGTCCCGATAACTTGGACAACAACACTTCGATCCCCGCCACCTGACAACCACTTCCGGTCAACAAAATCCCTTCATCCAAATCTTCGTAACAACCACTTTCCTGCATCTGAAAAATAGCTCCTTCCAACAATTCCTCCAAACGGGATTGCTCCACGTGTACCAGATCGTGGCTATCAATACAATATTTCGTATCGGGAATCATGATTTTCCGATTCTTACACGATGCTCGCAACGCCATGCCGAACTCTTCTTTCAGCTTGCGTGCCTTTTCCATGTCATTAATCGAAAATGCAGTATTAATATCCCGGTCTATCGTGCTACATCCCAATGGCAATTCTTCATCAAAATAAACCAACCCGTCTTGGAAGACCTGTACGTTGATACTATCTGCCCCCAGATCAAGCAAAGCAAAATTCAACATATCCGATCCTGCCGTAATCAAAGCCTTTTGCGCGGCTCCGGCCATCGAATAAAAATCAACTTTGTCAACCCCTAAATTAGCAAACATATCCCTCAAATCCCTCAATTCACTACTCCTCGCCACGTACACGTGATAATGAACATCCAACCGCTTCGCCATAACCCCCATCGGGTTCACCTCGCTCTCCTTATCCACGTAATAAGCGAACGGAACGACATCCACCACTTCCTCGTCACCGGCCCCCACCACGCTCCGACACTTCTTCTCCATCTCCTGCAAATCCCCTTGGTCTATACTCTTCGGACGGGAAAACTTAATATTTTCCCGATCTTCAATCTGTTTCACCCACGCCCCGCTTAAAGCGACATTCAAAGCATCAATATGAACCTCATACTCGCTCTTAAAGCGATCCAACAAACGCTGGATACACGCTTTTGCCCGAAGCTTATCAACAATTTTGCCTCGTTTAACTCCTTGTGAGGCAATACTTATGATACCGACCAAACGACAATCACTCCCGGACTTTTCTCCGAGAGCCATCACCATTTTTTCAGACCCCATATCCAAAGAAGCTACAAACCCCATAATAATATCTAATATTTCATTTTCTAACACAAACAACCTGGTTGTCAAACTTCAAATTGATCTCTTTGTAACGGTTCCACCCTTTCTTTGTGATCCCGTCCTTCAGAAACGACATTAATTTTTCCAACCTCGCCTCGCAATCATCCACCTTTCCCAACACGATCCGGAAATCCCCCACTTTAGGAATCATCACAACATCCTCGTTCGACCTCACGACCAATTGTTCGATATATGCATCCCAAAATGGTTCATTCTTCAATTTCATCGCGAAAGGACCCAGTTTCTCGCAAGCGAATTTTTTATTTATATCACCGGTTGCAACAACAACCCTGGAAGTAAACTTAGAAGACAACGGCATCACTCTCCCGTCACGATCCACATAATACCCTTCACCTGTTAGTACTCTCAAAATAGGTTCACGTTGCTGGATATTTACATGAATATAACCGTCTAAACTGTAGTAAACCTGAGCCGATTTAATCATCGGATTCTTGACAAGCACCCTTTCCAAACTATCTTTATTTACCGCCAATATACTTTTGTCCATAATGTCTCCGTATCCCTTCTTTATCGCCTTCATAACATCCTCCTCATCGACAAACACGTTAACATCCGTATGATTGACAGCCACCCGTACCCCTCTACATGTTACCTCCCCCGATTTTGTCGCCACAAAGGTAAGCACAATTATCAGGTATACAAGCAAAATGCAAGATAATATGTAAGGTAAAATGCGTTTCATTCTATTTTTAGGCTATAAATAAAGTTTCTCGTTTCAAATAACAGGTTGAATCAAATTTCTTTCTACCGGTTGCACCCAACCTGTAACTTGCAACTTGCAGAACCGCAGGTTCAACCTGCAACCCGGATCAACAATCCGGATGATTAAACATCTCCGTAAAAACCGGAATAAACCGGTCTATATCTCCGGCTCCCACTGTCATAAAAATCCCCTCCTTCACGTTTTCCTTCACGTACTCCGGGAACTCTTCCTTCGTCACCCGTACAAATGGAACAGTCAACCGATCGGCAATCAATTTCGACGTCACACCCGGAATCGGTTGCTCCCGTGCGGGATAAATATCCAGCAAGATCACTTGATCTGCAAGATTCAAACTCTTTGCGAATTCCGGGTAAAAATCATTTGTACGCGAGTACAGATGAGGCTGAAAGGCCACCGTCAACCTCTTAGCCGGCCACATCTCCCGAATGGAAGAAAGAGACGCCTCGATCTCTCGCGGGTGATGAGCGTAATCATCAATATAAATCAAGCGGTCACTCTTCGCGTGTATGTCAAATCTTCGGGAAACTCCTTTAAATAAAGGTAAAGCCTCTCGAATCTCTTCCGGTGTCACCCCCACACTCAAAGCCACCGTGATTGCAGCCGTAGCGTTCTCCACGTTCACCCGCCCGGGGAAACACATCCTCAAATCCTTTATCTCCAAATCTTTCCCGATATAATCAAACAAGTAGCTCCCATTATCCACCCGCAACCGATCGGCATAATAATCCGTTTTCTCCCCGGCAGCATAATGCCCGGTAATCGTTCTTTTCTTCAATTCCAACCCCTTACGCAAAAACAACTTTCCTCGTGTCTGCAAGGCAAATTCCTCGAAAGCCTCGATCAAATGTTCGCGCGTTCCGTATATATCCAGATGATCCGCATCCATAGCCGTAATCACTGCAATTTCCGGATGCAGATGCAAAAAGGAACGATCGTATTCGTCCGCCTCGATCACCACGTAATCCGAATCCTTATCGATCAACAAATTCGTACCGAAATTCGAGGATATTCCCCCTAGGAAAGCACTGCATCCCACGTGTGAATGATGCAACAAAAAAGCCAACATGGTCGTGGTTGTCGTCTTCCCATGCGTTCCTGCAACGCAAAGCGCTTTCTTGCTGCGAGACAAAAATCCCAACACCTCAGCCCGCTTATGTAAAGCATATCCGTTATCCCGGAAAAAACTAAGAATACGATTTTCCTTCGGTACCGCCGGGGTGTATACCACCAACGTATGCTCTTTATCCTGAAAAACCTCCCGGATATTCTTTACCTCATCCTCGTAAGTAATCTCAAACCCTTCCTCATCTGTCATTTTCCGTGTCAATGGCGACGGCGTCCGGTCATACCCCGCCACCTCGTACCCCATCACTTTAAAATAACGGGCCAATGCACTCATCCCAATTCCCCCAATACCCACAAAATATACCGCCTTTATATTCTTAATCTCCATAGTATGAATTTAAAATTTAAAATTTAAAATTTAAAATGGCAGACCATTCAATTCTAAATTTTACATTCTACACTTTACATTATTTTCAAAATTTCCCTAGCAATCACTTCATCCGAATTCTTCATCGCTAGTGTCAAGATATGATCTGATAAACTCTTCCGTTCTCCGTCATCCTGCAACAAGCGCTCCATCACTTCACCCAAACGCTCCACCACTTCGGCATCCTTCACCATCACGGCAGCTTGTTTGTTCACCAGTGCCATGGCATTCTTTGTTTGGTGATCTTCTGCCACGTTAGGCGATGGTACCAACACAGCGGCTTTCCCCAGCAAACACAACTCCGAGATTGTTCCCGCACCCGCTCGCGCTACCACCAGGTCAGCACAAGCATATGCCAAATCCATCCGTTTCAAAAATGGCATAAACTTCACGTTTTCCGGCATACGCCCCTTCAATTGCTCTTCCAGCTCCTTGTGATAATAACTTCCGCATTGCCAAATCACCTGCACGTTCTTCCACCCCGCAATCTTCTCCAACCACCTCACCATAGCCTTGTTAATCGACCCGGCACCCAGACTACCTCCGGTAATCAGCACCGTCTTCTTATTCGCATCCAACCCGTAGAAAGCAATTCCCTCTGCCCGTTCATTCGCGGCATTCAATAAATCCTTCCGCACCGGATTTCCTGTAAATATGATCTTTTCTTTCGGGAAAAAACGTTCCATTCCCTCGTAAGCTACACAAATCTTGGCTGCCTTCTTTGCCAGCAACTTATTCGTCACTCCGGCATAAGAATTCTGCTCTTGCAACACCAACGGAATACCGGCATTCGCGGCCACTTTTCCTATCGGTCCGCTGGCATACCCACCAACGCCTACCACGACATCCGGTTTAAACTCCTGCACCACACGCTTCGCTTTCTTCAAACTCCGCCACAAATTCCACAGCACTTTCAAATTACTCAACGTTAACTTACGCTGTAGTCCTCTCACCGGTAATCCCACGATCTTATACCCGGCTTCCGGCACTTTCTCCATCTCCATTTTCCCCTCTGCCCCCACGAACAGAATCTCTATATCCTTATCCAAGCGTTTTAGCGCATTCGCAATAGAAAGGGCAGGAAATATATGTCCTCCCGTTCCGCCTCCACTAATAATAACTTTTTTCATATCTCAAATATCTTCATGTTCAATTTTCCTCGTTCTCATCTTCCTCGTTTATACCTTGAGCAGCCATCTTTAGTTTCTCCTTCTCTTCCCGTTCTCCCTCTTCCGAGAAAGTATGACTGACACTCAGGATCATCCCGAAAGAGGCACTTGTGAACAACAGGGAAGTACCTCCCATACTCACCAGCGGTAACGGCTGTCCGGTCACGGGGAAAAGTCCCACACAAACCCCCATGTTAATCAATGCCTGAAAAACAATACACAAACCTAATCCGGTCACCAGAATTGCCGGGAACATCCTTGTACAACGTCGCACGATCACCCCCACCCGGTACAAAATAATCAAGTAAAGCAACATCACAATCCCGGCACCAACCAGCCCGTACTCCTCGACAATTATCGCAAATATAAAATCCGAATACGGGTGAGGCAAGAAATTCCGCTGCACGCTATTTCCCGGTCCCAAGCCCATCAATCCCCCCTTTGCCACGGCAATCTTTGCCTGATCCGACTGGTACGAATCGTCACTATCCGTCTCGCTCGGGTTCACGAAATGCTCGATACGACTCTTCACTGTCAGTAAACGCCCCGCTGACTTTAAATGCTTTTCCGGAACGATAAAAACAACCGCCAGCATCAAAATCACCAGTCCCACGATTACCCCGATCAACTTCACGTAAGTTTTCCAATATAAACGCCCGACAAACAACATCACCAGACAAACCCCGCCCAGTAACGCCGATGTCGAGAAATTCTCCATAAAAATCAAGAACAGCACCGGCACCACCAATGTCATCCGCCACAACACATTATCACTGCAACACTCCTCCGTCTGTTCAAAAGCTATCGCACGGGCACAGTACATAATAATCCCCAATTTTGCCATCTCCGAAGGTTGAAACGTAAACCCGATTCCCGGAATAGTCACCCAACGCCCCGCGTCATTCAACGTCGTCCCCGCAAACTTCGCCCACAACAGGAATATAAACGACATACCCAGCACGATCTTGGCAAATGAAAGGAAGTACTTGTAATGGAACGACTGTAACGTCAGAATCACCACCATACACCCGAACATCAAAAACAACTGCTTAATCAAATAATAACTGGTATTCCCTCCCCGCACACGAAATGCCAGACTCCCCGTCGAGGAATACACCACGATCAAAGAAGCCAGCATCAAACCGATAACCACGTACCACAACGTCCGATCCCCCTTAAATACCACTTTATTCTTTAGATTCAACATACTGATTTCTTGATTTTAGATTTATGATTTTAGATTCCAATCAGCTTACTAATTTTAGATTTATGACTTTCCCTCCATAAGATCGTTTTAATCGTAAATCGTAATTCATAAATCATAAATTAATTCATTTTAGGCTTTTCACCTTCTCCTTAAACATCTCCCCTCTATTCTCGTAATTCTTAAACAAGTCGAAACTAGCACAACAAGGAGAAAGCAATACCACATCCCCTTTTTCTGCCCGGCGATAAGCCACTTCCATCGTTTCATCGAGACTATGAGTATCCACCACTTCGCAAATCGGCGAGAACGATTCTATCAACTTTTTATTATCCACTCCCATACAAATCAACAACTTCACCTTCTCTTTCACCAAATCAAACAACGCGCTATAATCATTCCCTTTATCCGTTCCCCCGGCAATCCAAACCACCGGAGCGTGCATACTATCCAAAGCATACCAAGCCGAATCCACGTTTGTTGCCTTCGAATCATTTATGTAAGTAACTCCATTCACCACGTCCACCGTTTCCAGACGATGTTCCACCTGCGGGAAAGTTGTCAATCCTTTTCTCAGATCCTCGTCACTCACCCCTGCCTTCAATGCAGCCAGTATTGCTGCCATAGCGTTATACACGTTATGCCGTCCCTGGATCGTAATCTCCTGTTTGGCAATACGGAACTCCCGATTGCCCCACCGAGCCACTACCGTGTTCCCATCCATGTAAGCGTTTACCCCTACACAATCCGTGTAAGTAAACCCGACAGCCTCCGGTACGACATCTCCCCGTTCCACTCTCTCTCGCACCACTTCACAATCATAACCATATATAAACAAATCCTCCTTCCGCATATTATTCAATATCCGGAACTTTGAATTCGCGTAATTCTCAAATTTATAGTCATACCTATCCAAGTGATCCGGTGTAATATTTGTCAATATGGCCGTGTCACAACGAAACTGGAACATTCCGTCCAACTGGAAACTTGACAACTCCACCACGTAAACCCGGTGTAAATCGTCAGCCACTTGTGCCGCCAGACTATTCCCCACGTTTCCGGCCAGTCCCACGTCATACCCAGCTTTCTCCAATATATGATACAACAACAAGGTCGTTGTCGTCTTCCCATTACTTCCCGTAATACAATACATCTTCGCGTCCGTGTGTCGCCCCGCGAACTCAATCTCGGAAATCACCTCGATTCCTTTTTCCCTCAACCCCACGATCATCGGTAATTTATCCGGGATACCCGGACTTTTCACCACCAAATCCGCGGTGAAAATACGTTCTTCCGAGTGTTGTCCCTCTTCATACTCCACGCCCAATTCTTCCAACATGCGTTTATACTTGTCAGCCAATTTTCCCTTGTCCGACAAAAAAACCTCATATCCTAACTTCTTTCCTAACTTAGCAGCTCCCGCTCCACTTTCTCCTCCACCTAAAATAACCAAACGTTTCATCATTTTAGATTTTAAATTTCAGATTTTAGATTGAACCTTCTTGCGTCCGTTTCCCCTCCTGTGTAAGGAGGGGCTAGGGGAGGTAGTTCTTCATTCTAAACTCTACATTCTAAATTTTAAATTTCTTCTTATCGTATCTTCAACGTCACAATCGTTATCACCGCCAAGGCGATTCCCACGATCCAAAAACGTGTCACAATCTTCGGTTCCGGGATCCCCTTCTTCTGGAAATGGTGATGCAACGGGGACATCAGGAATATCCGTCGCCCCTCTCCGAACTTCTTCTTGGTGTACTTAAAATAGCTGACTTGCATCATCACCGACAAATTCTCCACCAGGAAAATACCACACAGGATCGGGATCAACAACTCCTTATGAATCATAATAGCAAACACGGCAATAATTCCTCCTAACGACAAACTCCCCGTGTCACCCATAAACACTTGAGCCGGGAATGAATTGTACCATAGGAACCCGATTGTTGCCCCGATAAATGCGGCGATAAACACCACTAGCTCTCCCGAATGCGGGATATACATGATATTCAGGTAATCCGCGTACACCATATTACCCGACACGTATGCCAAAATACCCAGCGTCGCCCCCACGATAGCCGAGGTTCCTGTTGCCAGCCCGTCCAATCCGTCTGTCAGATTCGCCCCGTTCGACACCGCCGTGACAATTATGATCGTGATAATAATAAACACGATCCAACCGATCTCCTCTGCATAGTCCCCGAAAAGCGCCCCGAACCAAGCGTAATCAAACTCGTTATTCTTGAAAAAAGGAATCGTCGTCTTGGTCGATTTAATATCTTTCGTCAAAACCATGTGGCTATTCTCGGCCACGAATCCCTCGTCCACCGTACTGGTTACCACTCCAACCTCCGAAATGGATACTTTCTCCCGGATCAATACGTCATCGCTCACATAAAGAGTTACCCCCACGATCAGTCCCAACCCGACCTGGCCAATCACCTTGAAACGTCCTTTTAAACCCTCCTTGTGCTTTCGGAACACCTTGATATAATCATCCAAAAAACCGATCAAGCCTAACCAGATCGTCGAAACAATCATCAACTGAATATACACGTTATCCAACCGGGCAAACAATATTACCGGTACTAAAATGGCCAGCAGGATAATCACGCCTCCCATCGTAGGTGTTCCTTTTTTCTGCATTTGTCCCTCCAATCCTAAATCTCGGATCTCCTCACCAACCTGTTGTTTCTGCAAAATACGGATAATACGCTTCCCCACCACCGTGGCGATCAACAACGACAAAATCACGGCGCAAGCAGACCGGAACGTGATATATTGAAACATCCCCGCCCCCGGGAAATCAAACTGTTCTAAATAATCAAAGATATGATAAAACATGACCTACAACTTAAATATTTCCTTAATAACCTCTTTATCGTCAAAATGATGTTTCACGCCCTTTATCTCTTGGTAATCCTCATGTCCCTTTCCGGCCACCAGTACAATGTCCCCCTTCTTCGCCAACATCAACGCCGCACGAATTGCCTCCTTCCGATCCGTAATTGCCAACACCCGGCTCTCTGCCTCTTCCGGAACTCCGGCACGCATATCCTCGATAATCGCGGCAGGTTCCTCGCTTCGCGGGTTGTCGGACGTTAAAATCACCCGATCGCTCAACCGACAAGCCACCTCCGCCATCTCCGGTCGTTTCGTCCGGTCCCGATCTCCCCCTGCACCAACCACCGTGATCACGGTCCCATCCTTCTTCAGTTCCCCGATCGTTGACAACACATTCTCCAACGCATCCGGTGTATGCGCGTAATCCACGATAGCCATCACCCCCTCGTTAGACAAAATCGTCTCGAAACGTCCGGACACCGGCACCAGCATACTCATCACGGGCAACAACTCCTCTTTCTCGAACCCTAATAACCGGGCACTCGCATATACAGCCAACAAATTATAAGCATTGAAATCCCCTACAAACCTAGTCCACACCTCACTGCCATCCAGCAACAACAACGTTCCATCCAAATGCCGTTCCAGCGTCTTGCAGTTAAAATCCGCCATTCGCTTGCAGGAATATGTATATTTACGGGCCACCGTATTCTGCAACATCACCATGCCGTTCTTGTCATCCCCGTTCGTCAACGCGAAAGCCTTCTTCGGCAGACGATCAAAAAATGCCTTTTTCGCTTCGATATACGCTTTAAAAGTTTTGTGATAATCCAAATGATCATGTGTGATATTCGAGAAAATCGCCCCGTCAAAATCCAACCCGCTAATCCGCCTTTGGTCAATGGCATGCGAACTCACCTCCATAAAACAATACTCACATCCGGCATCCACCATCCGCCCCATCAGTTCGTTAATCTCCATCGCGTCCGGTGTCGTGTGAGTAGCGTGTACCCTCTCGTCACCGATATAATTACACACCGTCGACAAAAGTCCGGCTTTCTTTCCCAGCAAGCGCACCAGCTCGTACAACAATGTCGCCGTCGTCGTCTTTCCGTTCGTCCCGGTCACCCCAACCACCTTCATCCGGCGGGAAGGATTCCCGTAAAAATTAGAAGCCATTATCCCCAATGCCTCCGAAGAATTAGCCGTCTTCACGTAAACCACCCCCTCTTTCAACTCTTCCGGCACCACTTCACAGACAACCGCCACGGCTCCCGCCGCCACCGCTTTCCCGATATACTCGTGTCCATCCGCACTAACCCCTTTCTGGGCAACAAACAAATCCCCCTTTTCGACTTTTCTCGAATCGAAGTGTATCATCTTAACCTCTACCTCCGGTCTCCCTTGCACGATCTCATAGGTAACCCCGTCTAACAGTTCTTTCAAATTCATCTCGACTTATTCATTTTAAATTTTAGATTTTAAATTCTAAACTCTAAATTTTAAATTCTAAATTCTTTATTATCTCAATTCTATATGTACATAACTTCCCCTTTTTACCTTCCCGCCCGGAGTCAACGATTGCTGGCTCACGGTACCAACGCCACTCACTCCAACCTTCAATCCACTATTCTCCAACAGATATAAAGCATCCCTCAGCCCCATTCCCTTCACGTTCGGCACCAACGTCATATCCACATTCCGGGCTTTTAGAACGAACTCCGTTCCTTCCTTATCCCGCGAAGTCATCACCCAATCGGCACGCCCCACCTTGTCCTCTGTCACGTTAATCCCCAACTCGTCATATATCTCCAAAAAATCACTCTTTAATCCATTCTGACTGATCGGCAACGTCTCATCCTTCTCCTCCTCGCCCTCGTTATAATCTCCCATCAACGATGCCATCGTGTAAACCTTATCGGCAATTTCCTTGAACACGCTACCCGAAACTACATTCCCGTAGTACCCCACCGACTGCGACGGGTTATCCACCACCACGATACACGAGTACACCGGCTTATCCGCCGGAAAATACCCCACGAAACTAGCCCGATACTTCGGTTCCGAATTATACCCTTTCGACCCGGCAGCCACCTTCGCTGTTCCTGTTTTCCCCGCAATCTTGCAGGCTGCATTCTTCAAATTCTTCGCAGAGCCATTCTCGACAACCCCTTCCATCATCTGTTTCATATAAGCAACCGTCTGCCGGCTACAAATATGACTGCTCACCACCTCCGGCTCGAACCGTTCCACCACCCGACTTCCGTTACGAATCTCCTTCACGATACGCGGTTTCATTCTCTTCCCGTCATTCGCCAGGGCGTTATAAAAAGCCAACACCTGCAAGGGCGTGATCTTTAATTCATATCCAAAACTCATCCAACGCAGTGTGGTACCACTCCACGTCTTATCCCCCGGATATTTGATATAAGGCTCCGCCTCTCCGACCAGCTCGATACCCACCTTTTTGTTCAAGCCCATCGCGTACCACCGGTTCACGAACTTCTCCGGTTGTTGCCTGTAATGCTCGTATACCAATTCTGTAATACCGTTCAATGAACGCTCAAAAATCCCCTGCACGGTTACCTTACCAATCGGACGCCTAGACTCTCGCAACGTCACTCCGTTATGCGTGTAAACACCATCTCCCAAGTCAATGGTGTCCCCCGGGTGAACATACCCGTCTTCCAACAAAGCCACCATCGTCGCCGCCTTGATCACCGACCCCGGTTCCGCGGCATCCCCGATGGCGTTATTCAACACCTCCCGATACCCCGTTGCCGTCTTCGACACGTTCGCAATGGCCTTTATGTCACCCGTCTTCACGTCCATCAAAATAGCCGTACCTGCACTAGCCTTATAATGCTCCAACTGCCGGGTCAAAGCCCCCTGCACAATATCTTGACACTCCACGTTAATCGTCGTTACCACGTCATTTCCGTCCACGGGATCATCCACCGTCACCGACACCCACCGTCCCGACATCATCTGCCGGATACTCCGTCCCGGTTCTCCCCGCAACTGATTCTCGAAAGCCCCCTCAATCCCCACGCGGCCCTCAAAACTACCGTCCTTCGCCTCGTTCAGATACCCGATCGTCCGGTAGGCCAGATCCCGGTGCGGTTGCAAACGCACATTCTCCCGTTCCAAAATCAAACCACTCCGTGTACCCCTCTCCCGAAAAATAGGAAATTTCTTAACCTCCAACAAGTCGGTGTAAGAAACTTTCTTCTTGTTCACAAGCAAATAACGATTCGGCTTCGCCCCGTACTTCCCTTGCCACAACTTCTTCCGGTACTCCGCCGTCGGGGCATCTTTAAAGAAACGGGACAACATCATCGACAAACTATCCACCTTCTTCCGGAACAACGTGTCCGGAATCGCCTTACAATCCAG
Organism: Butyricimonas faecalis; assembly: GCF_003991565.1. Classification (NCBI taxonomy): domain Bacteria; kingdom Pseudomonadati; phylum Bacteroidota; class Bacteroidia; order Bacteroidales; family Odoribacteraceae; genus Butyricimonas; species Butyricimonas faecalis. The sequence continues at coordinate 1,208,206 of NZ_CP032819.1, forward strand.
CCTCAACGAATAATAAGGAACCGAACTCGCCAAAATACGCCCATCATCCGCGTATATATTTCCCCGGTTCGGTGCAACTTCAAAATCCTTAAATGACACCGAACGCCCCATCTTCCTCCACTTATCTCCTTCCCATATTTGCACGTGCAGAGCCTTTATTACGATCAGGGCAGCAATCACCATCACGATCAGGTACACAAGCCCCAACCGTCCGGCCAATTCATGTTTTATAGATGCTGCCATATTTAAGTTAAAAATTAAAAGTTAAAAACTAAAAGCTCGTTCTCCATCGTAAAATCATTTAGCCTTTAACCTGTTACTTATATAGTATTCACTGTTTTCACCTTTTATCGCCCCACATCACCTCTTGATTTTGGTCGGCGGTTCCTTACTCTGCACCAAATCCAACCCGGCCTCCTGAATCCGCCTCTCCACCTCCGAGGGAACGCTGATTCGCATCAACTCCGAGGCTGTCGTAATCGATTCAAAGCGCAACTCACTCAACTCCTTCTCCATCCTCACCTTTTTCATATACAATTTCTCTGTCGCGTACCCGTTAGCGATATAAACGATTCCCAAAAAAGTCAGGAAAAGAATAAACCCGATGTTCTTACGCAACACCGTGTCTGCCAACAAACGTCCGTCCAGCAACTCCTTCATCGAATCCCCGAGCACCTCCTTCTGTTCCTGCAACGGTGGCACGAAATCCTTTACCTTTTTCTTCTTAAACCAGACCATTTAATTCATTAAAATTTATTCTCGTTTTTCCGCAATCCGCAATTTCGCACTTCTCGCTCTCGGATTTTTCTCAATCTCCTCTTCCGATGGCACGATCACCTTCCGGTTCACCAACTCGAAATTCCGTTTCACATGCCCATAAAAATCCTTTTCAACCTTTCCCTCGAAATTACCGCTCTTCAAAAAATTCTTCACGATCCGATCTTCCAACGAGTGGTAAGTAATCACCACCAGCCGTCCCCCGGGACGTAACGCCCGTTCCGCCTCCTTCAACATATCCTCCAGCGCCTCCAACTCCCCGTTCACCTCTATACGCAAAGCCTGATACACCTGTGCCAAATACTTCTTCTCCTTCTGTTTCGGCACACAAGGAGCGATTACCTGTAAAAACTCCTCCGAGCGAGTAATCATTTTCTCCGCCCGGGCCTTTACAATCAGGTCTACCAACCGCTTCGCGTTATCCACCTCCCCGTAATTCCGGAAAATACGCGTCAAATCCTCCTCGCTATATGTATTCAGAATATCTGTAGCCTTCAAGCGACTCCGCTGATTCATCCGCATATCCAACTCCGCATCAAATCGGAAAGAAAACCCACGGCCTGCCTCGTCAAATTCATGCGACGACACGCCCAAATCGGCCAAAATCCCGTCTGCCTCGTCGTACCCGCAATACCGCAAGAAATTGCGCAGATACCTGAAGTTATGATTCACAAAAATAAACCTATCGTCATCCGGCACGTTCGCCAGCGCGTCAGCATCCTGATCGAAACCGATCAAACAACCATCTTTCAATCGCTTTAAAATTTCCCTCGAATGACCACCGCCACCGAAAGTCAAATCAAGATACACCCCATCCGGGTCAATATTCAAACCTGAAACGGACTCTTCCAACAATACTGGCACGTGATACATGGCGTTACAAATTTAAAGTTAAAACAAAATCTATAAATATCTCGTCACTAATCAATTAACCCTCCAATTCTACAAACCTATTTGCGATGTCAAAAGTACAAATTCATCCGTATCCATCGCACTCTCTTCGTACTTTATTTTCCCCCAAATCTCGATTTTTGAATCCTGCCCTACCATCACGATCTCATCCTTCTCCATACCGATGCCATCCAGCATCTTGCGTGGAATCAATATACGTCCGTTACCATCCAACTCCACCTCTTGCGCTCCCCGGAAAAACTCTCGGAAAAAACGCACTTGTTCCCGATTAAACTGGCTCAACTTCTCTCTCAACCCCGCTATCAACTTCAACCACTCGTCTTTCGGGTAAACGTCAATACATTCATCAAAAATATTCCGCCGCATCACAAACGACACCTCACCCGCCGCCTGCATTTCCTTACGAAAAACAGCCGGAACAACTACTCGTCCTTTGCTATCTGGCTTGCATGTGTAATCTCCGATAAACGACAACATATTGCTCTCCTAATTTGTGATGTAAAGTTACAAAATTATTTCCCACTTCAAACCACTTTACCCCACTTTTTCATCACAACACCAACAACACACTAAAGATCAATTACATATATTTTACATACTTTGCATTCGGAAAACCACCATACATGATCAAATGAAGAAAAGATCAACTCCTCAGACAAACATCCAATAATCACACGACAACAACCCATCAAAGACACTCGTGAACGTCTTTGATACGGCAATGATTCGTCTTTAATCCCTAAGAACATCGAATAGACAACGGGAATACACCGCGTGTTATTCTGAAAAGTTTACTTCATGATATTTACCACAGGCACACGAATTGCATCTTCCAATCCAATCATGGCATTCACGAGCAACACCCGCTGAAAATGCCCAATATCCTCCACCCGAATCGGACGCGCTTGAATTCTCCCCACATCTAATAAACTCTGCCGCCGAGTCCCTTCAAGCAAACAAGTATCCGGCGTGTAAAGTCCCCCTCCCGCATCTTCGAACACCACATTCGTAAAAGAAGTATCCGTTATCCATCCATCCCGCACGATTAGCACATCATCACACGCCCCGCGTTGTTCCAACAAACGAGCAAGTACAGAACGATTTGTCGACTTGTACCGGTAATCCACCCCATCCCCGTTCACCAGCCGTAAACTCCCGATCCGTCTCATCACGTAAGGCTGAAAACACACCTCTCGCACCTCCGAATCATACACCACCCGACACTTCACTACCCCGGAACACATCTCGGTCGGGACAACCATCCCCCCCACCTCCCACGCGAGAGATTTTCCAAAAAAAGCCTTGGCCGTAGCCTTTGCTCTTCGTTCGTGGGCATCCAAATTACAAAACTGCCCGTTCAACACCTTGATCGTTTCTATGAAACTCTCCATAACAATTCTCTTGAAATTACTTACTATCCCCGTTTCCAAACGGCAGATATACCTTGGCCAATACCTCCTCGTACTCCGCCCGACAATCACTGTTAATCGTGATCCCCCCGCCGCTACGAAAATAGTAGTGCCCATCACGCTCCTCTATATAGCGAATCATCACCGCCGAATCCAACTTCTTCCCGTCAAAATACCCGAAAACTCCCGTGTAAAAGCCTCTCCGTTCACCTTCCGCCCGAGCAATAATATGTAATGTCGATGGTTTCGGTGCCCCGGAAATAGACCCGGCAGGCAACATCCCGAAGACCACGTCCCCCAAGCGAGAATAATAATCCCCCGTCAACCTCCCCGTCACCTCTGAACTCACCTGAAGAATCTCCCCCCGGCTTACCTGCAAACGATCAATATACCGGAAACGCCGCACGCCCACGTGTTCCGCTACCCGGTTAAGATCGTTCCGTATCAAATCCACGATTGTGTTGTGCTCCGAACGCTCCTTATAATCCTCCAAAATCACCCGCTCCGCGTCGGGCACGGAGGCATCAATTGTTCCTTTCATCGGGTAAGAGGAGATCATTCCTTCGTCCACCCGCACGAAAATTTCCGGTGAAAAACAGACAAACCGACCCGGAACCAGCAAACGATAGGGAGATCGGGCTCGGTGGAAAATCTCTTCCAACGTCCAATCGGTATCCAACCTCGTTGCCACCGTCAAATTCAACAGAAAAGAATCACCGCGAGCCAGTCCTTCCCGTACCACGGCAAACTTCTCCCGGTAGACTTCATACGCCACCGGATTCAGAGAAAACATCTTTTCCGACACCTTTCCCGACGTTCCTTCTTCCGCGGGAGAATTGGTGACACCCCCGGCTTCAAAAAGAATTTCTTGTTGTCCCAACGGATCGGACACGAAAAAGCCCTCCGATAACTCGAAATCAACTCCAAACAAAAATGGTTGCCGCCGGCTTCCCGCCTCGTTCATGCAAGCCCGGACCTCGTTAGCTGTAATCATATTCATACTCCCAAAGACGGTCCGTGACCCCGTCCCCTCACGTAAAAGAAATGTTTCAAAAATAAAGGTTGCTCCTCGCCCGGAGCATTATAAAAACTCTCCAAAAAACGATTAAACGGCTGCCGCCCCTCCGCAGCATAACGCACGGCATCGTCAGTAATATCCTCAAAAGTAATCAGCACATCACGCCGAGGCACGAAAAACAACAAATTCGCCAGCACGTAAAAAATCCCCTTCAAATAAGTCCATGCAAAATTCGGAGAACTCCCCGTCTTAGCCCTTGACCACATACTCCCCCACAATCCCCGGATGCGTACCCCCACGACACGAGCACCCTCCGGCAGTTGATGACACACCTGCCAAGCCCCCTGCTTGTTCCCCACACGCTCCAACCCGCTATTCGTCAACTGTCCGGCCGGGTAAAGCAACACGTTATGCCCCGCCGCCAAAGCGTCAATGACCACCCGATTCAACCCGGCCACAATTTCCACTCCCCGACGACTCTTTTCCAAATCCGGCACACGCACCGCATGCATCAAGTGTAGCACCTGCGCAACTACCGGAATTTTAAAATACCCCTCCGTCACCAACGGAGACACATCCACGTAACGTAATAACTGAGAACAAACAATCTGAGGATCGACAGATGCCTGATGATTCGGCAAAAACAACGTTGCCCGTTTCTCGGTCAACAATTCCACCCCCTCAAGGCGCACCCGGTAGCGAGCACTCAATACTCCCCGGTAAAAGGCCGCCAATACCTGTTTATAACCCATATCTAATTCTTTAATCGAAACTTCTTAAACCTTACTCTCATCTCCTCCACGCACGAAAACAAAACAACCGTAATCGCAAATGTAAGCACGGCTAGAAAAACAAACACGTACTTCGTGTCAAAAAACATGGTCATTCCCCCGAAACACCCCGACGCTATCAACATAAACAAAAAAGTAATCAGATTCGAATAAGCCAGCATATCTCCCAGTTCCCGTCCCTTCACGTTCGCCTGAATCCAAGCATCCAGCGGCACCTTGAACATTCCACTGAAAAATGCGGCAAGGAACACAAGCACCCCAAACGTCACCCCATGAGCGTCAAAAACGAATATCGTCAGCAAGGTCAATCCCGTTGTAATCCCTCCATAAGGAACCAAGCCCAACTCCACGTCCCGGCGAGACAATACCCCGGCAAGATAACATCCCGCCCCAATACCTACGGCGGCCAACGACATGACGATACCCGTCTCCGAATCGTTCATTCCCAAATCCGAACGACAATACACGATAAGCACCATCTGGACCATAGAGCCAATAAACCAAAACGTGGCAAGCCCCACGACCACCAGGTTCAGTCCCTTGAACGCCAGTGCCCGTACAAACATATCCTTCACAAACTTCACAGGATTCAGCGTCTCATGGCTCTCTTTCATCGGTTCGCTTTCGTCTGCCCGAATTGTCAGACTCGACAACCAGCCGAACAATGCCACCCCGAACAGGATCACGCACAAGACGGGGAGCGTCACGCTCTCCGACAAAAAGGCAGCCATCAACGTCCCGGTCAGAATACCCACGAAAGCGAACATCTCCATGGCCCCCGAGCCATAGGAAATCCCCTCTTCACCCCCGATGTCACGAATCAACCCGTACTTCGAAGGAGAAAACAGCGCACTCTGTAATCCCATCAACAAAATAGACGACAACACAAGTCCCGTCGAGTGCATCAAAAACCCGACCGAGGCCACAACCATGATCAACATCTCGGCAAACTTTGCCCAAACCACAATCTTTCGCTTTTTATATACCTTTGCCAACCGTCCCGCCAACGGGGAAAACAATAAATACGGGATCACCAATGCCGCCGATGCCAATGTCACGACCATCGACTCGTTCTCCTTGCCCACCCATGCAATACAAATAAAGCACGCTAACGTTTTCAGGAAATTATCATTCAAAACTCCCAAATAGTTCGTGAAAAACAAGGAAAACCAATTCTTTTTCTTCGCCATAATCACAACTTATACGATAAAAGTCAACAGCCAAAAGTAGTTTATTTTCCCTCGATTTCCTACTTTTGCGGGCGAAAAACAGGTTACAAACCTTATAAAGAACGTCTCGAAATGCAGAATTCAACATTAAAAAATATACTTGTTATTGACAATCACGACTCGTTCGTTTACAACCTTGTTCAAATCCTTCGGGAGAATGAACACTGTCAATTCGACATTGTTCAGAACGACCGAATCGACTTTTCCTCTCTCGATCGCTACGACAAACTTCTACTATCCCCCGGACCGGGCATTCCTGCCGAAGCCGGAGATCTCCTCGCCCTCATCGAGCATTGCAAAACGACCCATGATATTCTCGGTGTATGCCTCGGTCATCAAGCCATTGCCGAAGCCTTCGGTGCCAGCCTACAACAACTAGCTCATCCCAAGCACGGTCACGAAAGCCGTCTCACGATCGTGGATCACACGGATATTCTCTACCACGGTCTCCACCTTCCCGTACAAGTGGGACGCTACCATTCGTGGATTGTCAATCCACACACCCTCCCGTCGTGCTTCCACATCAGTGCTTTTGACGAAGAAGGCCATATTATGTCCTTCTACCATACAACCCTTCCCATCCACGCTGTTCAATATCACCCAGAATCCATCATCACCCGTCAAGGCCGACAGATGATAAACAATTGGATAAACAAATAAATTAAAAAAAAGATTATAAAGTTTCTTTCCTCCCCATATACAGAGGCTTTGACGCCGACTTTCCCCGATCGAAACCGAACCAGAACTCTTCCTTTTCACCGGGCAGATGATACACCCGCATCACACTCTCGTATTTCCCCATCACGTTTACTACATCTTTCGGTATCTCGTTACTCCAAGGCTTCAGCCGTTTGCTGGGCTCTTTGGCAAAAGGAATTCCTGCCACGATCCATGCCACCGAAATATCTGTCAGAAACATCGGGTATCGTTCTTCACAGAATTCGTACAACAACGCCCCTCGTCGCTCCAAACTAAGCGGTTGTTCCAACAACTCTTGCTTCTCCATCCAAGACAAGAAATCCGACAAAAAACGTTCATCATGTTTGATTAACTTACGAGTCACCCCCTGCCATGCCAAAGCATTATAAAAACCATCAATCAAACGAGACAACAACCGGGCTTGACGCAAATCCTCCACCGACATCGCTTCCGTCTGCAACACCTCATACGGAACGTCCGGAGAATAGACAATTCCCAAAGCCCCGGCTTCCGCACGCATCGCCGTTCCGGGCAATAACTTCAATAACTCCAACTGAATCTCTTCCGTTCCGAAACCGGCCAACACCCGCACATCCTCAATCATCTGTTTCAAAGAATATAGCGGTAACCCGGCAATCAGATCCGCATGTACCACCAAATTAGGCAACGACGCCAAATAAGATAACCCATTCAAAGCCTCCTGCAAATCACCGAGTCTCCGACAAGCCTGCAATACATTCTCCCGCAAACTCTGAATCCCCGCTTCCAAATGCAGTAACCCCGCGGGCAACTCCCGCAACAATGCCTTTACCTCGTCGGAAAGCAACGCCGGATGAATCTCCAAATGGAAATGCATGCCCGGAGCAAACTCCCGGAACAACTCCAACAAACTGATTGCTCTTCGGGAAGACCCGTTAAAAGTACGATCCAGTAACCGAATATCCCGAATACCATGATCCCGAATAACAGTCAGGCGCTCCCGAATACGCTCCACGGACAACGCCCGCACAGGTTTCTCCGCCCCGCTCACGCAAAAAGCACAGGTATTAAAACATCCCCTTGTCGTTTCCAACTGCACGAATGGCTTTGTCCAATCGAAAAAACGACTATGTTCCGGTATCATCAATCGGTCAAACTCCATCACCCTCGCCAATCCACCGTCATGATACACTCCCTCCACGTCTAACCAACACAGCCCCACAACCTCATTCCACCGGGAAGGACAATCGTACACCCTCAGCCACTCATGAAATCCCAGCTCACCCTCTCCCCGAAACACGCAAGCCACGTGCCGATTGCGACGCAAATACTCCTCATTATCCCCCAGCATCTCCGGTCCGCCGAATATAATGGTACATTCCGGCAACAAGGCCTTCACCCGGGCCGTGATCTTTAACAACACCTCATGCGTGAACAACCACGCTGTTGCTGCTAGCACATCCGGCCGGGCCGCCACGATCTCGGCCACCACACTTCCCACGTTCGAATTGATCGTCGCTGAAACCTTCCGCCATTCTACATCCCCCTCCTTTCCTTCCACCTGAGCATGAATTGCCGGAAGGGCCAATGATGAATGAGCATACGAAGAATTCAAATCCAACCAAAGAAGTACCATAACGAATTAAAATTTAAGTAAGTGGTAACCATCTTTCAATAGCTACCACTTCTATTTAAATAACTTGTAACCTGTAACCCGTTAACTTGCAACGACAGAAACCTATTCTGTCTTCCCATGCAAATGCACGTCCAATTGCGGGAACGGGATATTCAGATTTTCCTCGGCAAACGTCTTATACACCTTCTCGTTCATATCAAAATAAACACCCCAGTAATCCTCGGACTTTACCCAAGCTCGAACCACGATATTGACAGAACTCTCACCCAAAGAAGTCAAGGCAATAAAATAAGCCGGGTCTTTCAATACACGCCCATCCGCATCCAGCAAACGAGCAATCACACTCTTCGCTTTCGTGTAATCATCCCCATAAGCAATACCGAATTCCCAATCCACACGGCGGGTAGCTTCTTTAGAATAATTTTTCATTAATCCCGTGGACAAACCGCCATTCGGGATAATAATAATCTTATTATCGGGAGTCGCCAGAATGGTGTTAAATATCTGGATCTCCCTCACCGTACCGCACTGTCCCTGTGCCTCGATCGTGTCACCAACCTTAAACGGCTTGAACAATAGAATCATTACCCCTCCGGCAAAATTCTGCAACGTACCGCTCAAAGCCATGCCGATAGCAACACCGGCAGATGCAAAAAGGGCAATAAACGAGCTAGTCTCAATGCCAAGCACCCCAATCACTACGATAATCAACAACAGTGTTAACGAGATACTCACCAAACTCTTCACGAAGGTAGACAAAGAGGCCTCCACGTGACGTTTTTCCAATATTTTCGCCAACAAATTATTTAATCGCCGAACAATCCAACGCCCCACGAGGAACACCACGATTGCCAACAAAATCTTAGAACCGACCGATACACCCAAATCGATCATCTTAGTTAAAAACACATCTAATGACACATTAGAAGTACTTGTAAACAATTCTTCCATATACCAAAATTTATAATTAAAGATTAACAATTTGCATTCATTTCCAATACTAAGTGGCACATTTTCCGGACATCCGGCAAGAAACGATCGAACAGTTCCTGCAACCGCTCCTGATTCCTCTCGAAAAAGACGATAGCCGCCCCGGGGTCAATTCTTAGATTCTTGTACTCCACCATAATTCCCAGCGAACGCTCGATCCCGGAAAGGGAAGCGTAACGCACCAGCCGATTCGTCAGGATAAAATGCCAAAGAAATCCCTTGAAACGTTCCGGCAAATAACGATAGTTCAATATTAATGCCCCATAAAACCCCCAAGCAAACCGTCTCAACGACCGCCCAGAATAATGTCGGAAATTCCTTGCTAATAAATGATCGAAATAAATATCCGTCAAAACACCGGAATAACGTCCGAAATCAGCTCGCAACATATCTATTGCCTCTCGAACCACGGGATGATGATCCGTGTAATCATCAATCTCCCGGTGTAACAGAATACCCTTCCGAAAACCTAACGGATAATTTTCGTAAGCCCGTCCTTTAACAGCATCTCCAACAAAGTTTCCAATCTGTACTCTCCGGTCATCTCCCGAGAGAAATATATGCGCCAAATAATTCATTTGCTAGTTTACGTATCTCTCCTATAACAAATACCAAGTCTTTCAGTCTCTTTTTAACACCAATTCAGAAACAAAAATACGAAAAAAAACAACCCATTCTTCCGAATTCCCTATCTTTGTTGACATTATTGGCAACTAATAGATTATGAACAGAACATTTAAATTTAATACATTATACATTGGCATTCTTTTATTGACCATCGTCTTTTCGTCCTGCACCTCATCCAAACAACTCGCCATTCAAAAAAGCAAAACCGCACAGCTATCCCGCAAACTGGGATTCACCGTGAACCGGAAAGACGATCTTCCCCTGTTGGAAGAGGTCAGTCGATGGTTAGGAACTCCTTACCGATATGGAGGGACTACCCGTGCAGGGGTTGATTGTTCAGGATTCGTGGGGGCCGTGTATCAAAATGTCTATCACAAATCCCTGCAACGTGCAGTCGTTAATATCTATAATAAAGATTGTCAGCGTATCGGGAAACGCCGTTTGAAACCGGGAGATCTTGTCTTTTTCAATTTTTCCAAGCGGAAAAAAAGAACCCTTAACCACATAGGCATCTACCTTAAAAAGGGCTACTTTGCTCATGCAAGCACATCAAAAGGTGTTATGATCAACCATTTGAGCGAAAATTATTACAAAAAAGGATGGCGTAAATCCGGCAGGGTATGGTAATTACCCTGCCGAACATTGTTCTGCCATCGCTGTAGAATACGTTCTATATCCCCCATTCAAATTTACCACATCGTAACCATATTGCATCAATATACGGGTAGCGATATACCCTCTCAATCCAATCGCACAGAACACCACGATTGTCCGATCCTTTGGCAAATTCTGGTATTTCCCCCGTGAACCATCCAAGGGAATATTCACGGCACCCTTTATACTTCCCCTGCCAAACTCCTCGGGGGTACGCACGTCCACCAACATCACTTTGGAGTGGTCCATATCTTTCAACTCCCGCCAACTGATTATCTTCACCTTTCCACTCAACACATTATCCGCCACAAACCCGGCCATATTCACCGGGTCTTTCGCGGACGAGTAAGGGGGTGCATAAGCCTGTTCCAATTCCATCAAATCATAAATTGTTCCTCCATTCCGAATCACGGCAGACATCATCTCCAACCGCTTGTCGACCCCGTCAACTCCCACGGCTTGAGCTCCTAGTAACTTTCCATTTTCCGGAGAGAAATTAATCTTTATATCCATCATTACCGCCCCCGGATAATACCCGGCATGAGATGCTCCATGCACGATCACCTCCTTATAAGGCATTTGCAGGCGATCAAGCATTTTAGCAGACAACCCTGTTGCCCCAACAGTCAAGTCGAAAACCTTAGCTATTGCCGTACCGATAGAGCCTTTATATTTTTGATGATTACCGTTCACCACGTTATCGGCACAAATACGCCCCTGCCTGTTGGCCGGTCCAGCCAAAAACGCCAAAGCAGGGCGACCGCTCAGCGGGTTCGGGAACTCGATAGCATCTCCCACGGCATAAATATCCGGATGGGAAGTTTGCAAAAACTCGTTTACCTTAATTCCCCCCGTCTCCCCGATCTCTAACCCAGCCTCCCGTGCCAGTTTTACATCCGGGCGTACCCCGATAGAAAGCAACACGATATCCACCCGCAACACCAATCCGCTTTTCAGCACCACGTCGATACCGTCCTCCGCAGGATGAAACGCAATCACCGCCTCCTGCAAATGCAGCCCGACACTTTTGGACTTAAAATGCTGGTGTATCACAGTAGCAATCTCATAATCCACCGGAGTCATCACTTGATCTGCCATTTCCACAACCGACACTTGAATGCCACACTCGTGCAAATTCTCAGCCATCTCCAAACCGATAAACCCGGCCCCTACGATCAAGGCATATTTCACATCATGTTCCTCGATATACTCTTTCACCCGATCCGTATCGTTCACATTACGCATGGTAAAAATCCCTTCCATATCAATCCCTTCCAGTGGAGGACGCACCGGAGCCGCTCCCGGCGACAAGATCAATTTATCATACGTCTCTTCATAAAGCCCTCCTAAGGCCAAATTATGTACCATGATCGTTTTCTTTTCCGGGTTTACACGTTTCACTTCCGAACGTACCCGAGCCTCTATATTAAAACGAGCGGCAAAACTTTCGGGAGTTTGCACGAAAAGCTTCTCTCGCTGGTAAATCAACTCACCAATATAATAAGGTAAACCGCAATTGGCATAAGAGATATAATCACCTCTCTCAAACATAATAATTTCAGCACTTTCATCGAGCCTACGCAAACGGGCTGCCGTCGAGGCTCCTCCCGCCACACCACCAACAATCAAATATTTCATACACGCTTAGATTTTAGGGGTTAATATATTCTTCCATTATTTCTTCAAATGTGATACTTAAAGCACCTCCAGCAAGGCTCACAGCCTTACTTCATGCATTTCATCATGCAACGCATAGCCTCCGTGATATGATCACTTACCATACGATAAAAAGCATTACGCCCCTCTCGCCGGATCGACAAAATTCCCTTTGCCTGCATATCGGTCAGGTGGTGCGAAATCAACGCCTGACTGCATCCCATCCGATCACATATATCCGATACGCTCATCTCCCCGTTTTTCGAGAGCAAGCATATAATCTTCAATCGATTCGGGTGTGCCACCGCTTTCAATACGTAGGCCAGCTTTTCCAACTCTTCTCGCGTAAAACATTCTGTTTTCATATTCTCCTTTTTCGTACATACAAATATATAAACATACATTTGAATATATGATGCCATAAAGAACATTTAACACTCTTCATTTCCTCAAATACCTCTCCATCTTCAAAATTTCTACAAAATTCCCGCCTAACTTTGTTAAAGTTATTTCATTAAAATCTGTAATTTTGCAACCAACAAATGATTATTAACTTATGTGGAAATATTACGCATTATTATCAGCCCTCTTTGCTGCATTAACAGCAATATTCGCAAAGATCGGAGTAAAAGACATAAATTCAGATCTGGCAACAGCTATCCGTACTTCAATTATTCTAATAATAACCTGGGGTATCGTGTTGTTCGGTTCACACCTGGGAGAAATAAAAGACATCAGCCGTCACACTTGGGTATTCCTGATTCTTTCCGGGATAGCAACCGGACTCTCATGGCTCTTTTATTTCAAAGCATTGCAAAGCGGAGAAGTATCACGTGTTGCCCCAATAGATAAATTAAGCGTGGTCATCACCATTTTCCTCTCTTTCTTTTTATTGAAAGAACCTGTTAGTTTAAAGGTCATTATCGGCGCTTTACTCATCACGGGCGGAAGTGTTATCATGCTCATCAAATGAAACCACTGATCATTGAAATTCCCATTCTTCATAGAATAGAGGAAAGGTATAGGTGGATAAGGATTTCAATAAATCATTGTAAATAGTATAATCGCCCACCTCTATTTGTGGGTCTTTAATCACGGCATTCAAATAGACGGTTTGCTTATCTCCGGTACGTGGATATATTTTTTCATCATAACTTGATTCGTTTTAATCGTGTTTACTTTTCAGATAAATAATAAAATCCTTGTACTATTTCTCTCTGTGTCATTTTTAATTAATCGAATAATGGTGTTTTGTTCCGACTATATGTCAGCGTTAAACGGTGCATTGCTCTCGTCACTGCCACGTATAGCATACTCCTATCGATCTCTGAATGATAATTTTTATCATCCACCTGCGGGATAATCACCTCATCGAATTCCAAGCCCTTGGCTATATGTGCAGAGGTGATAACGATACCCTGTACAAAAGCAGTACTTTGATTCGACAGGAAATGAATATCGGGAATTTGTAATTTATCTGCCATCTCACGTGCTTGCGATTCGGTTTTACAGACAATTCCTAGCGATTTATAAGTGGATGCCTGATAGGTGGCAATTAACTCTTTAATGGAAGATAGTTCTTCCTTCTCATTATTATATCGTAGTACCCGTGGTTTTTCTCCATGTCGTGCGACAGGTTCAAGATTGGTATTTGTCCGTATCCTCTGTGCGAAATCAGTGATCTCATAAGTAGAACGGTAACTTTTACATAGCTTCATCACTTCGCCCGTGACAAGAGCTTTCTGAATCATATCCGCAGTAGACGAGCCGTAAGGATTAACCGACTGGCTGGCATCACCCAACAACGTTTTCCGACAAGGAAATAGCTTTTGTATCACCTTGTACTGGATGGGAGAATAATCTTGCATTTCATCTACCAGCAAATGTTTGACACTATTCTTTGTTCCACCTTCCAAAACAATATGTAGATACGCCAATGGTGCTAAGTCAGAATATTCAAGTGTGCGATTCTTCCGCATTTTAAACAGTTCCGGCTTCCCCGTCCATGCAAAGAAATCTTTATAGACTTGCAGGTCATTCCCTCCAGCAAACATTCGCTTGATCTCTTTCTTTAGGAAATTCCGCTCCACAGTCGTCACCGTGAAAGCGTACTGTACTTTCATCATATCGAGAATATAATCCGTCATAGCCTCGAACCGCTGGCGCATAGGATAGCGGTGGAAACGGTGGAATTGCTCTTTAATAAATTCGGCCGGGATGGTAATGCGTTTGGTTAACTTCACATCTTCTGCTCTAAAATAGTGGTTTTCCATGTGCAGAATGAAACGATCCAGACTTGCGATAAAATCGAAAGATGATTTATATTCGATTCGCTCGATAAAGTCCGGAGTTGGTTTTGTCAGCAATTCATCCACTTGCTCGAAAAAACTCTGGTATTTGTGATTCAGCACTTCGGAAAGTATCTGTTCCATGCTGATTTCAGGTACGTTCTTTTCGCCCAGTTCGGGTAAAACGTTAGAGATGTAATCGGCAAACACCTTATTCGGAGAAACGATCAATATGTCTTTTGAAGAGATACTGCCCTGAAAAGCATACAGCAAGTAGGCGATGCGGTGCAGGGCTATGGATGTTTTGCCGGAACCCGCTACTCCCTGAATGATGAGTGTTCGGGCTTCCTCATTACGGATAATCCGGTTTTGCTCTCGCTGGATGGTAGCAACGATGTTCTTCATCTTATCATCTGCATTAGAACTTAGTTCCTTTTGCAGAATATCATCGTGGACGGTCAGCGCACTTTCGATCATGAATTCCATCTTTCCAGCCCGAATCCGGTATTGCCGTTTCAATGAAATATCCCCTTTTATCTCTCCCGATGGGGATTGATAAGATGCTTCGCCCAGTTCATGATCGTAGAACATGCTCGAAATAGGAGCCCGCCAATCGTAAATCACGGTTGTCCGGCTTTCAGTATCATGAAAGGTATGTATGCCGATATAAACAGGGATTACCGGACGGTTCTCACTCTTCTCTTGAAAGTCTATTCGTCCGAAATAGGGAATATCCACCATTCTGGCAAGCCGTTGGCGTTTGTCAATTACACTTTCACCTATGGCAAAATGATTCAAAATACTTTCACGCATGGAGCGAATCTCATGCGGATCGATATCTTTATTACTCCAAAGGTAGTCTTTGTACTCCGCCAATACATCTACATGATCTTTTACAGACACATCGGTGTGGCTGATTATCTGCTTCAACCGATTGATTATTTGATGTAAATAGCCTCTTTCTTGTTTCTCTGTTTGATTGAATATCATAATAATTTGTTGCTAAAGGATGACAATAGAGTCAAAACGGTTCGCAAAATTACTGCAATACAATAGGATAGAAAATAGCTATTTATAGCTATGTATCTATAAGTTTTGTATCTTTGCAATATGAAGTTACGAAAAGAGTGTAATTCATTGGAAATGAGCGTAGGTTAATTGCTCATGATAGTAATAGGTTACGATTTAGTTAGTTATCTACTGCATCATCTTTCTGCGCGTTGCGTAACCTTCAAAGAACTCTTCATATGCAAAAGTAACAATAAAACGGGAGATTTTGAAATGAATCTCCCTAATTTTTTTTCTATCTCATACAAGTTTTTCCGTAAAAGCTGTTTTATCCGTCGGCACACCATCGCCCAAAAGAATTTTGGATGAACGTATGCCGACTGCCGCATAAGCGGAGAAAAGGGCTTTGCCTCACGCCTAAACAACAGTTTAGACTGATGATGCAAGGCCCATTTCTTTTGTGCTTATGCCAGAGAGGTGCTTTTACGGGTTCGCAGACGATTTCTTTTTCGCTGTTCCTTTGAGCCGTAAGCGGAAAGCCGTGTCTGACCGCCCGATCCATAAATGGAACAAGCCGTTATGCACGGCAGGCAAACCGGGAAGAATGATTTTATATGTCCGACCGGACACGCTCGGCCAGACATATAAAATCATACTTCCTTGCCGGTGGTTTGCCCGGTTTCACGCTTCCGGCTATGTCCCTTTTTTTCCTTTTGGGGATTTCTTTTTTTCACAGATTTCTCTTTTGAAGTTTTCCTGTCTAATCTGCCTCCACTTCCGTTTACCTCCATTTTCGCGTCTTTCAGTGACGCCGCATCAGGCAGTCATTTCCGTTCTGGGCGCAAAGGTAATTCCGGGATTGGACGGGAATGCAAGGTCAAGCCTCCTGTTTTCGGCAAAAATCTCCAGCCCTGCGGGTAGTATTTTTCCCGAAAAACCTTGCATCCCCTAATCCCTACCTTTTCAAGCACCCGAAACGAAAACGACCGATGCGACAGAAAGACGCATAAAAAAAATGTCGGATAAACGAGAGGCAGATAAGATAGTTTGAAACTCAACTCCCTCAGCTCTTGAATCCGCATTAAAAAATAAAAAAATCAAAAACAGCGAAGATATGACGGCAACGGCAAATTTCAGACAAATGGCACAGTACATAGGGCTTGCGATATGCGGCTTGATGGTGCGCACCGCCTTCGGGGTGTTCGGCATCCTTTGGGGCATCATTAGAGAGATTGTAAACGGAGTGTTCCGAGTGGCGATAGGCGTAATCGTGGCTATCCTTTCCGCAACCGCCTTCTTCGGTTTCATCCTTTGGTTATTCACCCTTTAACCCTTACCGACATGGCAAAGAGAAGCAGCAAAACGGCAGCGCAGCAGTGCAGATACTACGAGGTGGACAATATCTTCGTGTATATGGTTGAAACGTACATCAACGGCAACATATCCGTGTTCCGTGAACTCTACCGAGAACTGAACAAGGACGCACGGAGGGACTTTACAGACTTCCTTTTGAGCGAGGTGCAGCCGACCTATTGGAGAGAGATACTGAAACAGACCATCTAAAACGACAGCGATATGAGAACGATAACAAGGACATACGACCTTTTCCAATTAGCTGAACTCTCCGCAGCAGCGAGAGATACCGCATACAACGAATGGTTGCGCACCTTTGAATACGGTTGGGACAGCGACAACCGCAACACGCTGGAAGCATTTGAAAGTGTGTTCAAGGTCAAAGTGAACGATTGGAGTTACGACACGTGCCGTTATTCCTACCGCTTCACCTCACGTTACAGCGGAGAGGAAGAGGAACTCTGCGGCATACGGCTTCTGAAATACATCGTCAATAACTATTGGCATACCCTATTCAAGCCGAAAGCCTACTACCTCAAAGGCAATTACAAGAAAAGGCGCAAAAGCAGGGTATTCACGGACAACTGTTGCGTACTGACAGGCTATTGCGCAGACGAGGACATCCTGCGACCCATCTACGACTTTCTGAAAGCCCCCGACACCCGAACCACTCTGTACGACCTCATGGACAAGTGCCTTGACAGCTTCTTCAAGTCGTGCCGTGACGATATGGAATTTCAGTGCAGCGAGGAGAGTTTCGAGGAGAGTTGCGCAGCCAACGACTACGAGTTTTTGGGAAACGGAAAAATGTATAACTGATAAAACGACAGCGATATGAAAGGAACAGACCATTTCAAGAGAACGATACAGATGTATTTGGAGCAGCGTGCAGCGGAGGATGCGCTCTTTGCGAAGAACTACCGCAACCCTGCCAAGAACATAGACGATTGCGTCACCTACATTCTCAACTACGTGCAGCGGAGCGGTTGCAACGGCTTCACGGACGGGGAGATATTCGGGCAAGCCGTCCACTACTATGACGAGAACGAGATAGAGGTAGGCAAGCCTATCCAATGCCAAGTGGCGGTGAACCACGTTGTGGAACTCACGGCAGAGGAAAAGGCGGAAGCACGGCAGAACGCAGTCCGCAGATACCAAGAGGAAGAACTCCGCAAGTTGCAAAACCGCAGCAAGCCGAGAACCGCCACCAAAGCGACCGCACAAGAAGTACAACAACCCAACCTATTCAATTTCTGATTATGAAACCGAGAACACCCATACAGCAGGAAGTCGCACGATTGAGCGAGCGACTGCCGAAATTGACCGCCATACAGAGGGCATACGCTTTCCGCCATTGCTTCAAGCATTACGCCATCAAGAGGGCGGACGGCACGAACATCTGCACCGAGTGCGGACATTCGTGGAGGAGTGAACACGACCTTGCGGACACCGTTTGCGGATGCACCTGCCCGCATTGCGGCATGGAGTTGGAAGCGTTGCGCACCCGAAAGAGCGTGTTCAGCGAGAACGAGTATTTCTCCATCGTCACCACCTGCAAGCAGTATCAAGTTATACGCTTCTTTTTCGTCAAGTCCCGATACAAGGCAGGACAGGCAGCCGAGTATTCCATTTATGAAGTGGTGCAAAGGTGGATTTCGCCAAAAGGTACAACTACCACCGTTGCCCGACTGCGTGGAATGTCCATACTTTACTATGACCTATGGGCGGAATACAGCGACATGGAAGTACGCAAGAACAACAAACTACGTGCATACGATATAAACCCCGTCTGCACCTATCCCCGACAGCGTTTCATACCCGAACTGAAACGCAACGGCTTCAATGGCGAGTACCACAACATACTGCCTTACGACCTTTTCACGGCTATCCTTTCCGACAGCCGAGCCGAAACGCTGTTGAAGGCAGGGCAATACCCCATGTTGCGCCACTACATCCGCAGTTCCTTTGACATGGAGAGGTATTGGGCATCCATAAAGATATGTATCCGCAACGGCTACACCATTGCTGACGGCTCCATGTGGCGTGACACCATAGACCTCCTGCGGCATTTCGGCAAGGACACGAACAGCCCGAAATACGTCTGCCCTGCCGACCTCAAAGCCGAACACGACAGACTTATGCACAAGCGCAACAAGGAGATAGAGCGCAAGAAATTGGAAGAACGCATCCGCCAAGCGAAGAAACACGAGAAGGCATACCGCAAACTCAAAGGCATATTCTTCGGCATTGCATTCACGGACGGCACTTTGCAGGTGCGTGTGTTGGAGAGCGTGGCGGAGTTTGCAGCGGAAGGGACGGAACTGCACCATTGCGTGTTTTCCAACTCCTATTTCCTTGAAAAGAACTCCCTTATCCTATCCGCCACCATTGACGGCAAGCGCATAGAAACGGTGGAGGTTTCCTTGAAGACATTGGAAGTGGTGCAAAGTCGTGGCTTGCACAATTCCAATACCGAGTACCACGACCGCATTGTAAACCTTGTGAACAGCAATGTGAACCTTATCCGCCAGCGGATGGAAGTGGCATAGTATTAACCTATAAAACCCAACAAAATGGAAGTAAGAATTGAAAGCATGGTTTGTCTGTGGGACGATAAAATCCCCACGATGTTCCTTGAATTTGTGAACCTCCTCACTCTTGCAACGAGTGAGGAGCAGTTAAGACGGAGTGTAAAGGACTTTGCCGAGAAGCACGGACTTGACAGGTTTTTCCTTTACGGCTTCGGCTCCCACCATTTCTACCTGCACCAACGCTATACGAGTGACCCCGAAATGGTGATGCGCAACAGAGTTTTGTCAGTACATTTTTAACCACTCTAAAATCAACGATTATGGCAACACGAATGACCATCAACGGTATAAGCACCTGCACCGAAGCAGGTACGGAGAAATATGAGCGTTTCCAATTAGGTATCGGCAGACGCAAGCGGACACTTGTGCAGTACGACTACCGCCACCCCACAGACGGAGAGTTGTTCTCTTGTGTCAAACCCACATTGGACGAGTGCCGAGCCGCACGGGATAAGTGGCTCACGGCAAAGGATGGAAAGGAGGACAACCGATGAACACAGCCTATCAAACGCTGATAGTGAAATTCAGCGAGCCTATCAAAGTATTGGACGGCATCTTTGACGATGCCGAAGCGTGGGGAGTTGATACCCTAAAAGGGTGGATAGACGACTACGAGAGCAGCAGGTTTACCGCCATCAACAGCCATACGGCAGTCATCACAAGCGAGTACAATATGGAGTGCCTGATGGAATGGTTGAAACGAAACACACCCATTGCCGAGATAACAGAATGTTAAACAAGTTGGCGGTGTCCGCACCGCCAACCTAAAACCAAGAAAAGCATGATAGCAAAGACGATTTTACAGCAGATAGGCGGCAGACGCTTTGTCGCCATGACGGGAAGCAAGGACTTCATAGACATGGGCAACGGCTTGCGCATGAGCCTTGCAAGGAACAAGACGAGCGCGAACCGCCTTGACATCATCTACGATGCAGGATTAGACCTCTACAATATGCGTTTCTACCGCAAGACGTTCAGTAAAAAGACATTCGAGTGCAAGACAAAGGACATTGCAACGCACGATGGCATATACTGCGATATGCTGGAAGAAATGTTCACGATGGTAACGGGACTTTACACCCGTTTTTGAGTGGCGACGGCGAAAGCCGCCCTACTTTCTTTCGGTGAGCATGATGGCGGACAAAGAAAGTAGCAAAGAAACCGCTGTCCCAATCTACGATAGTATTCACAAAAACAAGTTTCAATCATGGAAGAAATCAGACAGAACGGAAAAATCATCCTGCACAGCGATGACGGAACAAGCATAAGGATGATTTTCAAAAACCTCACGGGGAGGAATTTTCAAGGTCAGGAATATGCGGAGTATATCCGGCATATCGCAATCGGGGAGATGGGATTTTCGCCCGGCATCATAGAGCATTGCAGGGACGGTGAGGTAATCGGCAAAGGAAAAATCCCGAATGTATGAAAAGCGGAAACTCCGATGAAGTTGCGGCTTCATCGGAGTTTTTAATTTAGCTATATATCCCAATCAGGTTTTACAATTTTGGGATAACGTTGTTGTCTAACTGTTTTCAATTTCTCCATGTAAAATAAATAAATCTCCTTATATGAGCCAAAACCGGGCTGTTGCATATCCTCTTCGATAGACAAACCACCAAATACCAGCAACCATAATCTTAATGCAACACCTAAGTAGCCCCAAAGTGGATCCATTTCATGTAATTCCAGTTTAGTAACCAAATTTTCTATTCGGACATCCATATCTGGATGAGTTCCATCACCAGAAATAGAATCTTCGCTCATCAATAAAATGGCTGCTAATACAGTTGCGACACCTGCCTTATATGTATTTCCCCATGCAGAGTCATATTCAGTTTGAATAAAACTAATTGCCGTATCATCTGCGGCAATTTCATCATCTATAGTATGGGGAAACGTCTGTTGTATTTGTGTATGACCTAAATAATTATGTGAAAATTCGTGGGCATATATAAATGCTATCGCAGCACAATATACACCATTTGTGTGACTTATAATATTTTCAAATTGCTGGGGATTACAGATGTTGGGTGTTACCCAATAAACATCCCTATTGAAGTTATGCAACAATTGCCGTCCTCTAAAAAAGCAATCATTAGCATACTCTACATCAATCAGATTGGGTTTATAACCATATTTGTTTATGCCAACAGCATCCATTATTGGAATATGTATGACATTCTCAAAATAGGCATTAAGATAAATACATACAGACCATAAATACTGACAAAAGTTTTCGTTGATATAGATATGATTTAATCCATTGCTATCTTTTTTTATTTCCGCAACATCGCTAATAGCTTTTCCTTCCCTTATGAATGTAAATCGACGAGAAAAGTTATTGATATTGCAATCGTCTTTTATCGCATCTAACAGTTCAACAACTTTTTCAATACATTGAATAGCATCATCAGATAGCTGTTCAACAGGTAAATAATATATTTCTTTCGCTTCTTTCATTTTACAAATTTTACTTGCAAAGGTAATGTGTTAATTTGTATTAGACGCTAAAATTCCTTGCGATATTGTTTACCGCAAGGAATTTCAGTCGTATCACAGGATATACAGCAGCGCAAACTCCGCCTTTCTCCGTTTGAGCAGCATGGCGTGCCGTTTACCTTTGTAGTTGCAGAAAGCGATATATTCCCGGTAAATGTTCCTGTCGCCCGCCTCCAATTTTCGGATCAGTGTGCTTTTGGGTATCTTCCCGCTCCCCAAAAGCCGGTATGGACCGACATTGTAGGCGAGCGTGGCAAGGAGCAGACTGTCACGCCCGAACTTGCGGAACATGGCGCAGAACTTCCGCAAGTCTTTCCGCAGGAGTGCGTCCGCCTGCCGCTTCGTCATGGTGCGTGCCGAATACCTTTCCCCCGGCTGCACCTGATGCCCCCAGCCCACGTATGGGTGGTGTTTCTCCGAGTGCCAGCCTTCAAAATACTTCGTACAGCGAACCGCCCGCTCGAAAGGCGGCAGGCGGTAGATTGACGCCTGCCCGTCCGTCCCCTTCTGACAGCTGTCCCGTGCGGACACGGAGCAGACCGCCAGAAGGGAACAGAGGATAGCCATGAATACACGCATCATCGTGTAAGGGGTTTGAAGTTTCCGATTGGGACAATAGAGATAGCCCCGTCATCCTTCACGTTGCGATTGTTGAAGTCAAATTCCAATTCGTAGGAGTTGCTGAAATTATCTTCCACCACTACGATGAAGTTGTGCACCTCGTCACCTTGCGCCGTGTAGTACAGCCGGAACTTCTCGTTTTCGAGCAGGTAGCGGTCGTTGGGCAGGAACGTAATGCCGTTGTCCATTTTCAATGTTCCTTCTCCCTCGAATTGGAAATACCGGATGGTATATAGGGTGTTGGCGTAATCGCCCGTCTTTTTCAACTCACAGCGGATTTCCACCGTCTGCCCCTTCGTTACCTTGTTAGGCACGGGCATGGTTTCCACTGTGAAGGGATAGGATTGCTGGATGTCCATGTCATCGTCACACGATGCGAGCGTGAGCAACATGGCGGCGAACAGGC